>JAABRO010000059.1 GCA_011390885.1 Gemmatimonas sp.
ACCTCGGCGGCGTGGACGGCGTGCTGCACATCACCGACATGTCGTGGGGTCGCATCTCGCACCCGAGCGAAATGGTCCAGATCGGCCTCGAGCTCGAGATCAAGGTCCTCGACATCGACTGGGAGCGCGAGCGCATCTCGCTCGGCCTCAAGCAGCTGCAGGCGTATCCGTGGAAGGACGTGGCCGCCAAGTACCCGGTCGGTACGCGCGTCAACGGCAAGGTCGTGTCCATCACGAACTACGGCGCCTTCATCGAGCTCGAGCCCGGCATCGAAGGCCTCGTGCACATCAGCGAGATGAGCTGGACGCGCAACGTCCGGCATCCGTCCAAGATCGTCTCCATCGGCGAGTCGATCGAGGCGGTGGTGCTCAAGGTCGACGAGAGCGAGGAGAAGATCTCGCTCGGCATGAAGCAGACCGAGCAGGATCCGTGGGTCGTGCTGCCCCTCAAGTACCCGGTGGGCACGCGCATCAACGGCAAGGTCCGCAACCTCACGTCGTTCGGCGCGTTCGTGGAAATCGAGCCCGGCATCGACGGCCTCATCCACATCTCCGACATGTCCTGGACCAAGCGCGTCCAGCACCCGTCGGAAGTGGTCAAGAAGGGCGACGCGGTCGACGTGGTGATCCTCAACATCGACAGCGAGAACAAGCGCATCTCCCTCGGCCTCAAGCAGGCCGAAGAGGATCCGTGGCTCCGGATCGGCGAGAGCTACCCGGTGGGCATGGACATCGAGGGCGCCGTCGTTCGCCTCATGGACAAGGGCGTCGTCGTCGACCTCGGCAACGACATCGAGGGCTTCGTGCCTGTGTCGCAGCTCAACCCCGATGGTACGGTCACCAACCCGGCCGACTTCGCCTTCGAGGGCATGAAGCTCGTCACGCGGGTGCTCGAGGTGGATCCCATCCACCGCCGCATCGTGCTCACGGTCGTGAGCATTCCGGAAGAGCAGCCGCCGCGTCCGGAAGAGCCGCCGGTCGTGCACAGCTCGGACGACGAACTCGGCCTCTGAGTTCTCGCCCGCTCGGCGGGATGAATCGCCCCCGGATCGCCTCGTGCGGTCCGGGGGCGTTTCGCTTGGCGTGCCTCGAGGGCCAGTCGTGGAGCTGCCCCGATTGCCGGGACTGTGACGTTCATCACGTCCGCCGTGATGAACGCTAAAGTGCCGACACGAACGGCCGACAGTGAGACCTGAACATCGCGCACACTCGTGCGGCGCCGTGCCTCGGCCGCCACGCGACCTGCCCCTTGCTGGCCAACTCACTCGACTCAGGAGCCGTTCTCGATGCTGAACCGGATCGTTCGTCAGTCCGCCCTCCCGGTGGCGGCGCTCGCCGCCCTCCTCGCCTTCGGCCCCGGCGCGTCCGTCGCCGAGGCGCAGGACAAGGTCTACGCCCTCGCCGAGCTCGAGTCCCCGCCGAAGCTCAAGTCCACCGCCGAGGCGGGTCGCCTCATCAGCGAGAGCTACCCCGAGGAGCTCAAGCGTCGCGGTGTCGGCGGCATGGTCGAGGTGCAGTTCGTCGTGGACGCGAGCGGCAAGGTGGAAGCCGGTTCGGTCGAGGTACTCGACGCCACGCACTCGCAGCTCGGTGAGGCTGCGAAGAAGGTGGCGGCGCGTCTCAGCTTCCAGCCTGGCAAGGCGGGCGGCTCGGCGGTGAAGTCGAAGGTCGTGCTCCCGGTCGTGTACAAGCCGAACTGATTCGGCGGACTCGTTCCGGCGCACCACGCGCCGCATCCGCCCCGGCCAGCATCGCTGTCCGGGGCGGGTGTGCAGATGGGAGCACCGGCTGTAGCTTCCTCCCCCATGTCCATGCGCGAGAAACTCGATCGGCTGGCGCGTGCGCGCGTCGCCGCGGAGCAGGGGGGCGGCGCCGATCGGTTGGCCGCCCAGCATGCCAAGGGAAAGCTGTCGGCGCGCGAGCGCCTCGACGTGCTGCTCGACGAGGGCTCGTTCGTCGAGCTCGACCGCTTCGTCACCTCCCGGTCACTCGGCGAGGGCGAAGCGCCCATCTATGGCGATGGCGTCGTCACCGGCTATGGCCGCATCGACGGGCGTCTGGTGTACGTCTTCTCCCAGGACTTCACCGTCTTCGGCGGCTCGCTCTCCGAGGCGCACGCGGCCAAGATCTGCAAGGTCATGGACCTTGCGCTGCGCAACGGCGCCCCGATGATCGGCCTCAACGACTCGGGCGGTGCGCGCATCCAGGAGGGCGTCGTCTCGCTCGGCGGCTACGCCGACATCTTCCTGCGCAACACGATGGCCTCGGGGGTCATTCCCCAGATCTCGGCCATCCTCGGCCCGTGCGCCGGCGGCGCCGTGTACTCGCCCGCCATCACGGACTTCATCTACATGGTCCGGAAGTCGAGCTACATGTTCGTGACCGGGCCGAACGTGGTGAAGACAGTCACGCACGAAGACGTCACCATGGAGCAGCTCGGTGGCGCCGACACGCACGCCGGCACGAGCGGCGTGGCGCACTTCGCGCACGACTCCGAGCTCGAGACGCTGCACGCCATCCGGCAGCTCTTCCGCTTCGTGCCGTCCAACAACGTGGACGATCCGCCGCGCGGCGCCGGCAGCGACCCGGCCGGCCGGCGCGACGAGGCGCTGCTCGATCTCGTGCCCGACCACCCGAACCAGCCGTACGACATGCACGAAGTGCTCAGGCGCATCGTGGACGACGGCGAGTTCTACGAGGTGCAGCCCGACTACGCCGCCAACGTGCTGTGCGGCTTCGCGCACCTGGGCGGGCACAGCGTCGGCATCGTGGCCAACCAGCCGGCCGTGCTCGCCGGCGTGCTCGACATCGATGCGTCACTCAAGGCGGCGCGCTTCGTGCGCTTCTGCGACTGCTTCAACATTCCGATCATCACCTTCGAGGACGTGCCGGGCTTCCTGCCGGGCGTTACGCAGGAGCACGGCGGCATCATCAAGCATGGCGCCAAGCTGCTCTATGCGTACTGCGAAGCCACCGTGCCCAAGCTCACCGTGATCACGCGCAAGGCCTATGGCGGCGCGTACGACGTGATGAGCTCCAAGCACATCCGCGGCGACGTGAACCTCGCATGGCCCACCGCGGAGATCGCGGTCATGGGCCCCAAGGGCGCCGTGGAGATCCTCTACAAGCGCGAGATCGCGGCCGCGCCGGACCCGGCCGCCGCGCTCGACGCGCGCGTGGCCGACTATACCGAGCGGTTCGCCAATCCGTACACCGCCGCTGCGCGCGGCTACGTGGACGACATCATCGATCCGCGCGACACGCGCCCGCGCCTCATCGACGCGCTCTCCACGCTGCGCGGCAAGCGGGATCGCAATCCGCCGCGCAAGCACGGCAACCTTCCCCTCTGAGGCGCGCATGTTTCACAAGGTGCTCGTCGCCAATCGAGGGGAGATCGCGCTGCGCGTGATCCGCGCGTGTCAGGAACTCGGCGTGAAGGCTGTCGCCGTGTATTCCGAGGCCGACGCGCGCGCGCCGCACGTGCGCGAAGCCGATGAGGCCGTGTGCATCGGTCCGCCGCCGTCGAACCAGAGCTACCTGCTCGGTGACCGACTCATCGAGGTGGCGCGGCGCACCGGCGCTGAGGCCATTCATCCGGGGTACGGCTTCCTCTCCGAGCGCGCCTGGTTCGCGCGCGCGGTGCGCGAGGCGGGGCTCGTGTTCGTCGGACCACCGGCCGAGGCGATCGAGGCCATGGGCAGCAAGACCGATGCGCGCCAGCTGGCGATCGCCGCGGGTGTGCCCGTCGTGCCCGGCACCACGGAAGCGCTGCGCGACGCGGACGAGGCCATGGCCATCGCCGAGTCGTTCGGCTATCCGGTGCTGCTCAAGGCGGCGGCGGGTGGTGGAGGCAAGGGCATGCGCGTGGTGCGCGAGCCGCACGAGCTCGCCGCCGCGCTGGGGGCTGCACAGCGCGAAGCGAAGAATGCCTTCGGGGATGACGCGGTGTACGTGGAGAAGTACCTCGACGGTCCGCGACATGTGGAAGTGCAGGTGCTGGCCGACATGCATGGCACGGTGCTGCACCTCGGCGAGCGCGAATGCTCACTGCAGCGAAGGCACCAGAAGATGGTCGAGGAGGCGCCGAGTCCCGCCGTGTCGCCGGCGCTTCGCGCGCGCATGGGAGAGACCGCCGTCGCCGCCGCGCGCGCGGCCGGCTACGTGAACGCCGGCACCTGCGAGTTCCTGCTCGATCGCGACGGGTCGTTCTACTTCCTCGAGATGAACACGCGCATTCAGGTGGAGCACCCCGTCACCGAGCTGGTCATGGGGCTCGACCTCGTGCAGTGGCAGCTGCGCATCGCGGCCGGCGAGCGGCTGCCCTTCGAGCAGAAGTCGTTCGTGCCGCGCGGCTGGGCGATCGAATGTCGCATCACGAGCGAGGACCCGGCCAACGGTTTCCTGCCGAGCACGGGGAGGATCACGCACTTGCACCTGCCGAGTGGTCCCGGCGTGCGCTGGGACGGCGGCATCGAAGACGGCAGCGAGATCGGGCTGCACTACGACCCGATGCTCGCCAAGCTCATCGTGCACGCGCCATCGCGTCCGCTCGCCATCGCCCGCATGCAGCGCGCCCTGCGCGAACTCGTGGTCGAAGGGGTCGAGACATCACGCAGCTTCCACCTGCGCCTGCTGGAGCACCCCGATGTGCAGGCCGGTGACATCAGCATTCAGTGGCTCGAGGCGCACCTGGCGGAGCTCACGAGCGCGCAACCGGATGACGACACGATCCGTCGTGCGGCGGTCGTTGCGGCGCTCGCGGCGCAGCACGATCGTGGGCAGCTGGCCGCGCCGGTGCACAGCGCAGGCGCGGAATCGGGCGTGCGAGAAGGGTGGCGCTGGCAGGCGCGCCGCGAGTCGCTGGGGCAGTAAGCCCTGTGTCGATACGCGCGCAATGACGACGATCGCTGAGCTGCCCATCACCGCCCTGGCGGCCGGTGGTGATGGCGTCGGGCGGTACGACGGGCTGGCGGTGTTCGTGCCGCGCACCGCCGTGGGCGATGTCGTGCGCGCCTCGCTGGCGTCGCGCGGCCGCTTCGCGCGTGGGACCGTGCGTGAGCTGCTCGTTTCTTCGACGGAGCGCGTGGACCCGCCGTGCGTGCACTTCGCGCACGATGACTGCGGTGGCTGTCAGTGGCAGCACCTGCGCATCGACGCGCAGAGACGCGCCAAGGCGCAGATCGTGGTGGACGCCTTCCAGCGGATCGCCGGCGTCTCGGTCGATGCACCGACGGTCGTGGGCGATGCGCGCGTGTTCGGCTATCGCCGCACGATCAGCTTTACGGTGCGCGGTGGCGGTGCGTCGCGCACGGGCGGATTTCACGCGGCGAGCGATCCCGACCGCATCGTGCCGGTGGAGCGCTGTCTGCTCGCGCACCCGGACCTGCAGCTGGCGTGGGCCGGGCTGCGCACGCGCCTCGCTCGGCTGCCGGAGCCTCGCGCCGTGGCGCAGGGCGTGGCCGTCCGCACGCGAGGCCGCCGCGGCCGCCCGCAGTCGGACGCCGCGCGTGATCTGCGCGTGTCGCTCAAGCGCCTCGACGACGGCGCGGTGTCGCTCGTGGTGGACGGTGGCGACCAGTGGAGTGCCTCGTCGATCCGCGCAATCGCCGACGCGGTGCCAGGGTGCCGCGGCGTGTGGTGGACGCCATTCGGCGGAACGGCGCGCCTGGTGTGGGAGCACGAGCCCGCGGGCACGTCGTCCGCGCGGCGCGTGCCGGCCGCCGCGGAGGCGGTGTCGGCCGACGAGGCACCGGGCGCGCTCGCGGTCGCCGCGAGTTTCGTGCAGGTCAACGAGGAGCTGGCTGATCGCCTGCATTCGTTCGTGCTCGACCAGGTGCTCGAGGCGCGCCCTCGCACGGTGCTCGACGCATACGCCGGCGCGGGCCGCCTCACGCGGGCGCTCGATGCGCAGGGCGTGGCGGTCACGGCCATCGAGCGCGATGATCGGGCGTGCCGCTACGCGGCGTCGCGGATCGGGCCGAGTTCGCGCGTGCTGGCCGGGACGGTGGAGTCGCGGATCGGCGAGGCGCTGCCCGCGGATGTCGTCGTGCTCAATCCGCCGCGCGCCGGCTGCGATGCGGCCGTCTGCGACGCGCTGTCGGCCGCGCGCCGGCACACCGACTCGCCCGGCCGGCTCGTGTATGTGAGCTGCGATCCGGCCACGCTGGCCCGGGACGTGCGGCGTCTCGAGGGCTGGCGCGTGGCGTCGGTCACCTGCTTCGACCTGTTCCCGCAGACGGCCCACGTGGAGACCGTCTGCCTGCTGCTTCCGGAGATGACATGAAGTACATCGTGGACCTGGCGGGTCGCCGCCTCACCGTCGAGATCGACGGCAGCGACGTGGTCGTGGACGGCGTGCGCATGCCGGCGAGCCTCGAGACGGTGGAGGGGACGCCGGTGCGCCTGCTGCGGCTGGGCGACGCGGTGCACCGGGTGGTGGCCCGTCGTGACGGCGCGCGGGGGCAGTACGCGGTCGACGTGGACGGCTGGCCGTTCGCCGCCGAGGCGCTCGACGAGCGCACGCGGGCCATCCGTGATGTGGCGGCGGCGTCGGAGTCGGCGTCCGGGCCGGCGCCCCTGAAGGCGCCGATGCCGGGGCTCGTGGTCCGGGTGCTCGCCGAAGTGGGGGCCGAGGTGACGGCCGGCCAGGCGCTGGTCGTCGTCGAGGCCATGAAGATGGAGAACGAGCTGCGCGCGGCCGGGCCGGCACGCGTCACGGCCGTCCATGCGGTGGCAGGGACGGCCGTGGAGAAGGGCGCGGTGCTGGTGGAGCTGGCGGCGCTCTGAGTGCGGGCGTCTGCCGCGGCGGCGGCAAGCGGCGGCAAGCGGCGGCAAGCGGCGGGTCAGGCGGCGGGCTTCTCGCGGCGCATCTTGTTCATGCCTTTCACGACCACGAACAGGGTGAAGGCGACGATGAGGAAGTCGACCACGTTCTGGATGACGTGACCGTAGTTGATGGTGCCGACGCCGGCCTCCTTGGCGGCCTCGATCGTGGCGTAGGTGCCGCCATCGAGCGCCACGAAGAGCCCGGAGAAGTCGCGGCCGCCCATGAGCAGCCCCACGAGCGGCATGATCAGGTCGTCGACGAGCGAGGAGACGATCTTGTTGAAGGCGGCGCCGATGACGACACCGACGGCGAGATCCATCACGTTGCCCTTGACCGCGAACTCCTTGAACTCCGACATGATGCCCATGCGGGCCTCCAAGTGAGGGGGATCGACGGCCTCGTCGAGCCGTCCGGGGAGAATGGTGCGCTCCGCGAGTCCGAGCAAGCGGGGCGGCTGGTGCGGAATCCCGATCCGGGTGACGAACGGTCCGTTGACAGTCCGTAAGTGCTTGGATATTCTACAGGTCTGTCTTGTTCCGGGGCTGCCCGCCAGCTGGCGATCGGGTCCGCGTATTCAACCAGACTTCACCGTCGCGTGAGGCGCCGGCCCGGGTCACCGGGCGCAGCGCCAGGCGCGGCGGCTGTTCCAAGGCGAAGCCGGCGCTGCCGATTGCCTCGCCTGCCCTCGGAACCCATGGGGGGTTCCACCCACTGGGGCCGCTCGTCGGCCCCCCGTTGACGCTCGCATGAAGACTTACAGCGCTACGCCGAAGGATTTCGATCACCGCTGGTACGTGGTGGACGCGGACGGCATGGTCCTCGGCCGCCTGGCGTCCGAAGTCGCGAAGATTCTTCGCGGCAAGCACAAGCCCATGTTCACGCCCCACATGGACACGGGTGACTTCGTCATCGTGATCAACGCCGCGAAGGTGCGCGTGACCGGCAACAAGGCCACGCAGAAGACCTACTTCAAGCACACCGGCTACATGGGCCACGAGCGGCACATCCCGTTCGCGAGCATGCTCGAGAAGCACCCGGAGCGCGTGATCGAGAAGGCGGTCTTCGGCATGCTGCCCAAGAACGCCCTCTCCCGTGGCACGGTGCGCCGCAAGCTGCGCGTCTATGCCACCACGGAGCACCCGCATGCGGCGCAGCAGCCCACGCCGCTGACCTTCTCCATGCACGAGGCCAAGTAATGTCGACCACGCATGCCATCGGCCGCCGCAAGGAGGCCGTCTGCCGCATCTACCTCACGCCGGGCTCCGGCAAGTGGGAGATCAACGGGCGCGCGCTCGGTGAGTTCTTCCCGCGCCCCACGCTCGTCTCCTCCATCCAGCAGCCGTTCGCGGCCACCGAGACCCTGGGCGCGTACGACGTGCGCGCGCTGGTGAGCGGTGGTGGCGTGTCGGGACAGGCGGGCGCCGTGCGCCTCGCCGCGGCCCGCGCGCTGGTCAAGGTCGACGAGGCCAACAAGGGCAAGCTGCGTCCGCTCGGCCTGCTCACGCGCGACGCCCGCTCGGTGGAGCGCAAGAAGCCGGGCCAGCCCGGCGCCCGCAAGAAGTTCCAGTTCTCCAAGCGCTGAGTCCCGCGCTCGACGCACACCCTTTATCACTCACGCCGTCCGAGTTCGGGGCGGGTGCCGATGCCCGAAGGGCGATCGGTCGCTCCGAACGGTGACGACGGCGGACGTCAAACCACACGAATCGCACCATGGCGAATCCGTCACTCGAGCAGTTGCTGGCCGCGGGCGTCCACTTCGGACACCAGACCCGCCGCTGGAACCCCAAGATGCGCCGCTTCATCTTCGCGGAGCGGAACGGCATCCACATCATCGACCTGCAGAAGACGCTGCGCCAGATCGAACTGGCCCAGAAGCTCGTCCGCGAGGTCGTCCTGCGCGGCGAGTCCGTGCTCTTCGTCTGCACCAAGCGCCAGCTCGCCGCCATCGTGCGTGACGAGGCCGAGCGCTGCGGCGCGATGTTCGTCACCGAGCGCTGGCTCGGCGGCATGCTGACCAACTTCCAGACGGTCAAGAAGCAGGTCCGCAAGCTCAAGGACCTCGAGGCCGGCAGTGAAGATGGCACGCTCTCGAACTACACGAAGAAGGAACAGCTGATGATGACCCGTCAGCGCGAGAAGCTCTCAAAGTACCTGGAGGGCATCAAGACCATGTCGCGCACGCCGGGCCTGCTGTTCATCGTCGACTCCAAGAAGGAGCGCATCGCGGTCACCGAGGCCAACAAGCTCGGCATCCCGATCGTCTCCATCTGCGACACCAACGCCGACCCGGACCTCATCACGGTGCCCATCGCGGGCAACGACGACGCGATCCGTTCGGTGGAGCTCATCACGCAGGCCATCGCCGACACGATCGACGAGGCGCGCCGCGAGGCGCCGGCCCGTCCGTCCGACGAGGAAGCGGAGAGCTACGTGTACAGCACCGATCGTGGCGCCGAGCCGGCCGCTGCGGGTGACGACGATCGGCGCAAGCGCCGCCGTCCGCGCCGCCGTCGCGCGAAGCCTGAGGCGATCGCTCGCCTGCGCACCGGTGCCGAAGGAGCCGTCGAGGGTGGTGCCGACGAGCCCGCGGACGAAGGCTCGGCCGACGCCGGCGACGAGTAATCCCGATCACGGAAGGGCCGGCGCCCGTGGCGCCGGCACCACCTTCCGCAATCGTGGTGCGACGCCGCCGGCCTCTCGCCGGCGGCGTTTGCACAAGACGGGGGCGCGGCAGCCGTCCCGGACGCCCGTTCCCCGCGTTTCGCATCCGCCTCTCGCGCTCGTCGCGATCGGGCGGGCAGTTCCCGACCTCACGACACGAATCGCCCAGGAGACAGGGTTCAGCATATGACCAAGACGATCACGGCCAAGGACGTGCAGGAGCTCCGCCAGCGCACGGGGGCGGGCATGATGGATTGCAAGAAGGCGCTCGAGGAGAACGGCGGTGACATCGACGCCGCCGTCGAGTCGCTCCGCAAGCGCGGCATCGCGAAGGCCGAAAAGCGCGCCGATCGCAGCACGAGCGAAGGGCTCATCGGCGCCGAGGTGCGCGGTGGCGTGGGCGTGCTCGTCGAGCTCAACTGCGAGACCGACTTCGTGGCGCGCAACGAGGACTTCGGCGCGGTGCTCAACACGCTCGTCGAGCAGATGTTCACCTCCGGCGCCGCCGACAAGGACGCCTTCCTCGCCTCCACGATGAACGGCCAGTCGGTCGACGAGTTCGTGAAGCTGGCCTCGGGCAAGACGGGTGAGGCGGTGCAGGTGCGCCGCGTCGCGCGCGTCGATGCGGGTGCCAACGGACAGGTCGGCGTGTACAAGCACCACAACGGCAAGCTCGCCGCGCTCGTGGCGATCACCGCCGGCTCCGCCGACGTGGCCGGCAACGCCGCCACGGCCGAAGTGGCCAAGTTCGTCGCCGAGCACGTGGCCGCGGCCGCGCCGCTCGCCGTCGATCGCACCGGCGTGCCCGCCGACAAGCTCGACAGTGAGCGCCGCATCGCCGAGGAGCAGGCCCGCCAGACGGGCAAGCCCGAAGCCATGATCGAGAAGATCGCCACGGGCAAGGTGGAGGCGTTCCTCAAGGACGTCACGCTGCTCCCGCAGGCCTGGGTGCGCGACGGCGCGAAGACGATCGCCGACGTGCTCAAGGAGCACGGCAAGGCCGCCGGCGGCGACCTCGCGGTCGCGAGCTTCGTGCGCTTCCAGCTCGGCATCGACTGAGCCGTGAGCGCTGACCAACGCCCTGCCGATCCGGAGGCCGTCGTGGCCTCCGGATCGGTGCGTTACCCCCGCGTGCTGCTCAAGCTCTCGGGGGAGGCGCTTGCCGGCGATCGCGGGCTCGGCTTCGACTTCAGCCGACTCGCGTTCTTTGCCGAGCAGATCGCCGAAGTGGTGTCCATGGGCGTGCAGCTCGGCCTCGTGATCGGCGGCGGCAACATCGTGCGCGGCTCGCAGCTTGCCCCGCTCGGCATGGACCGCGTCTCCGCCGACTACATGGGCATGCTGGGCACGGTCATCAATGCGCTGGCGCTGCAGGACGTGCTGGAGAAGCGCGGCCTGGACACGCGCGTGATGACGGCCATCCGCATGGAGGAACTCGCGGAGCCGTACATTCGGCGGCGGGCCATGCGCCACTTCGAGAAGGGGCGCATCGTGATCTTTGCCGCCGGCACGGGCAACCCGTACTTTTCCACGGATACGGCCGCGGTGCTGCGCGCCATCCAGATGAAGGCCGACATCATCATCAAGGCCACCAGCGTGGATGGGGTGTACAGCGCGGATCCGAAGACGGACCCTGACGCCCATCGGTACGAAACCATCAGTTATCGTGACGTCATGCTCGGCGAGTTGCGCGTGATGGACCAGACGGCCATCACGCTGTGCAAGGAGAACTCGCTGCCACTGATCGTCCTGAACATCAACCAGCCTGGCGCCGTCGCGGCCGTCGTCCGCGGGGAGCGCGTGGGGACCCTCGTCTCATGAGCACGATCGCCCAGATCCTCAAGGACTGCCGCAGCGGCATGGAAAAGGCCGCGGACGCGAGCAAGCGTGACTTCTCCGGCATCCGGTCCGGCAAGGCCTCGCCGAACATGCTCGACACCATCCGTGTCGAAGTGTACGGCAGCGTGATGACGCTCAACCAGGTGGCCAGCGTGTCGGCGCCGGAGCCGCGCATCCTCATGGTCATGCCCTTCGACAAGGGCCAGGCCAAGGCCATCGAGAAGGCGATCCGCGAGTCCGACCTCGGGCTCGAGCCGTCCAACCAGGGCGGCACCATCCGCGTGCCGCTGCCGCAGATGACGGAGCAGCGCCGCAAGGAGCTGGTGAAGGTCCTGCACAAGCTGGCCGAAGACGGTCGCATTGCGATCCGTCACGCGCGCACGGATGCGCGTGACAAGATCAAGAAGCTCGACGGGATCTCGGAAGACGACAAGAAGCACGGCGACAAGGAGCTGCAGAAGATTCACGATGAGTTCATCGCGAAGCTCGATGCGGCGCTCAAGAGCAAGGAAGCCGAGGTCATGGAGGTCTGAGCGCCGCGCGCCAGACCGACTGCTCGCTGATGGTGCCAACCCCCGCCGTCGTTCCCCCGTCGTCCCCTGAAGCCGGTCGCCCCGATGCCGTCGGGGTGTCCGGCCGTGCGCCCGGAGCCACCACTGATCCGCTGCTGCAGCGGCTCGCGGGCGCGCCGGTGCCACGGCACATCGCCATCATCATGGACGGCAACGGCCGCTGGGCGCGCGAGCGGCACATGCCGCGCCCGTTCGGCCATCGCGCCGGCATGAAGGCCGTTCGCTCCGTCGTCGAAGCCTCGATTGCGGCGGGCGTGGAGTGGCTGTCGCTGTTCGCCTTCTCGCAGGAGAACTGGCAGCGTCCCGCCACGGAGATCGCGGCGCTCATGTCGCTGCTCGAGGAGTACGTGAGCAGCGAGGTCGACGAGCTGCGCGCGCAGGGCGTGCGCGTGCGCGTGCACGGCGACCTCTCGCGCCTCGACGCCGCCGCCAGCCGCGCCGTGCAGCGCGCCGTCGCCGAGACCGCGCACTGCACGCGGCTCGGGCTCAACCTCTTCATCTCGTACGGCGGTCGTGCGGAACTCGTGCGCGCCATGCAGCGCATCGCCACCGACGTGCAGGCCGGCGTGCTGCAACCGCAGGACGTGAACGAGGACGTCATTCGCGCGCGGCTGTACACCGACGACTGCCCCGATCCGGACCTGCTCATTCGCACGTCGGGCGAGCGCCGGCTCTCGAACTTCATGCTGTGGCAGGTCGCCTACGCGGAGCTCTACATCTCCAGCGTGCTGTGGCCCGACTTCGACCGCGCGGCGCTGTACGAGGCGATCCTCGATTTCCAGCGGCGCGATCGGCGCTTCGGCAAGGTGGACAAATGAACCGGCTCGTCCCCGTTCGCGCATGAGTGAGCTCGCGCGGCGTGTGATCGTCGCGCTCATCGGTGCGCCGATCGCCATCTTCATCATCTGGGTCGGTGATGCGGCGCTCGCCACGCTCATCGGCGTGCTCTCGGCGCTCGCGGCGTGGGAGTTGTACCGCATTGCGCACGCCGCCGGCTACACGCCGGTGGCACCAGTCGGCATCGTGGCCGCCGCCGTGCTGCCGCTCGTGGTGCATGCGCAGCAGCTCGGGCTCGTGCGCGTGCCGTTCTCGGCGCCGGTGCTGGTGCTGCTGCTCACGGTGGTCGTGTCGCTGTTCCTGCGATCCCCGTCCGAACGGCCGCTGGGCGCGTCGGCCATCACGCTCTTCGGCGTGGCGTACACGGGTGGCTTGCTGAGCTTTGCGTACGCGCTCCGCAACTTCGACTACGTGGTGGGACAGGCGGCCGGTGCGGTCGTGGTGGCGTTTCCGCTGCTGCTCACGTGGGCCACCGACATCGGCGCGTTCTTCGTGGGCCGCGCGGTGGGCGGTCGCAAGCTCATGCCGAGCATCAGCCCCGGCAAGACCGTGTCCGGTGCGGTCGGCGGCGTGCTCGTCGCGGTACTCGTGGCCTGGCTGTTCCAGCGCTACGCCCTCATCCCGATCGCGCAGCTCGCCCTTCGCCCGATGGCGCTCGTGGGCGTGGCCGTCGCGATCAGCGTGGTCGGGCAGCTCGGCGACCTCGTCGAGTCGCAGCTCAAGCGCGAGGGCAACGTGAAGGATTCGTCACACCTGATCCCGGGGCATGGCGGCGTGCTCGATCGGCTCGATTCGCTGTTGTTCACCTTCCCGGTGGCGTTCGTGCTGCTGCGGTGGCTCGTCATTCCCGTTCCACGCTGAGTCCGCATGACTGCACCCCTTGGTGTCGCCCTGCTCGGTTCCACCGGCTCCATTGGCACGAGCACGCTGCGTGTGCTCGATCGCCATCGAGATCGCTTCCGGCCGGTGGCGCTCACGGCGAACGGTCGCGTGTCCGAACTCGCGGCTCAGGTCGCGGAGTGGTCGCCGGCGTTCGTGGGCGTGGTGAGCGGCACGCCGCCGCTCGGCAGCGGGTGGCGTAGCGGACCGGAGTGCCTGATCGAGGCGGCGACGCGTCCCGATGCCGACATCGTGCTGAATGCGGTCGTGGGCGCTGCGGGGCTGCAGGCCACGCTCGCCGCGCTGGCCGCCGGCAAGCGCGTGGCGCTCGCCAACAAGGAGACGCTCGTGGTGGCCGGACCGGTGGTCATGGCGGCGGCGAGCGCCGGCAACGGTACGCTGGTGCCCGTGGACAGCGAACACTCGGCCATCCTGCAGTGCCTCGCCGGCCGCACGACTGCCGACATCCGTCGGCTCGTGATCACCGCGTCCGGTGGCCCGTTCCGCACTTGGACGTCGGAGCGCATCCCGAGCGCCACGATCGCCGATGCCCTCAATCACCCCACGTGGAGCATGGGCAGCAAGATCACCGTGGACAGCGCCACGTTGGCGAACAAGGCGCTCGAGGTGATCGAGGCGCACTACCTGTTCGGCGTCCCATACGACCGCATCGACGTGGTTGTGCATCCACAGAGCATCGTGCACTCGTTCGTCGAGTTCACCGACGGCAGTGTGCTGGCGCAGCTCGGCGTGCCGAGCATGGAGCTGCCCATCCTGTACGCCCTCACGCACCCGGAACGCCTGCCCGACTCCGGCGTACCACGGTTCGATCCCCTGACCGCCGGATCACTGCTGTTCGAGCCGGTTCGCCACGAGGCCTTCCCCGCGCTGGGGCTCGGCATCGCGGCGGGGCGGGCCGGTGGCGCGGCGCCGGCGGTCTTCAATGCGGCCAACGAGGAAGCCGTTGCGGCGTTCCTCGCGGGGCGCCTTTCGTTCGGGCAGATCGCGCAGCGCATCGCGGGTGCGCTCGACGATCTCGCGGTCCGCCCCGGCTCGACCCTCGAGGAACTCCTCGAGGCCGACGCCGAGGCGCGTCGTCACGTCCACTCACGGCTCTCGTGCTAGCAACTCTGGGTTCCATCGCCGCTCCGCTCTTCGTGTTCGGGATCGTGGTGTTCATCCACGAGCTCGGCCACTTCCTTGCCGCCAAGTCCGTTGGCGTCTACGCGCCGATCTTCTCGCTCGGGTGGGGACGTCGCCTGGTCGGATTCCGGCGCGGCGAGACCGATTATCGCCTCTCCGTGTTTCCGCTCGGCGGCTTCGTGCGCATGGCGTCGCGCGAGGACGAGTCCATGGCGGGCATCGAGGGGGGCGGACACCTCGACCTCGAGGTCGGCGTGCGCGAGGAGCGGCTGGCCGAGGACAAGGCCGCGGCGGGGGCGCTCTGGGACGATCAGTCCATGGTGCCATTCGGCCCGAAGCCGGTGCCGCGCGAGCGGTGGCTCGAGTCGCAGCCGATCTGGGCCCGGTTGTTCATCCTGTCGGCCGGCGTGATCGCCAACATCCTGCTCGCGATCGTGGTGTCGAGCGGCGTGTACGCCACCTACGGTCGCTCTTTCGTGCCACCGGTGGTCGATTCGGTGATCGTAAATGCGCCGGCGGCCGCCGCGGGTGTGCTTGCCGGCGATACGATCACGGCGGTGAACGGTACGGCGATCAAGACGTGGGCGGAGGTGCTCGACCGCGTCTCGGCCGTCACGGAGGGGTCGCTCACGCTGGAGGTCGGGCGCGGCGAGGGGCGACGCACGCTCACGCTCTCGCCCACGCTCGCCGATGGCGTGAACCCGACCACGGGCGCTCCCCGCAAGGTCGGGCGCATCGGTGTCGCCGTGCGCAACGAGGTGGTCAACGAACCCGTCGGTGCGGGTGAAGCGCTGGTCGCGGGCGTGACCACGACCTGGGACATGGCCACGCGTGTCGGCGACGTGCTCAAGGGGCTCGTCTCCCGCGAAGTCGAGATGAGCAACCTCGGTGGTCCGATCGAGATCGCGCGCACGTCCGTGGCGGCCGCCAAGGGTGGGGCAGAGATGCTGTGGTCGCTCATCGCGTTCCTCAGCCTCAACATCGCCATCGTGAACCTGATCCCCATTCCCGTGCTCGATGGCGGGCAGATGCTGGTGACGATCGCCGAAGGGATCAAGGGACGGGCGCTGAGCCTGCGCACACGCGAGTGGCTGGCGCGGGTTGGCGTGCTCACGGTGCTGCTGCTGATCGTGCTCGTCACCTTCAACGACATCAAGCGACTCGTCATGTGAGTTGGCGCCGCGGCATCGCAGCCGTGCGCGGATTCGCGCGTCGCGGAGCGCCGGCGGTGCTGGCGCTCGCGCTCCTGTCGGGGTGCGCGGCCGTTCGCCCCCCGATCGAAGCGCGGCCCGAGTCGCTCGTTGCCGAGCGCTTCCCGCGCAACGCGTTTCGTTTCCAGTTGCGACCCCTCACCGACAGCACCGCCGCGTTCACGCCGGCCGAGGCCGGATGGGTGCGCCTTGGCCTGTCGGGCATTGCCGTGGACCCGGCGCAGGGGGACGCCCTGGTCGCGAGGCTCCGCGTGATCGAACTGTCCGGCGAGGAGGCCGTGGTCCTGGTGACCGGCCAGACGACGCGGCTGGCGCAGGGGCAGGTGCTGCTGCTGGTGGCGCCCACCCCGCGCTGGTGGCAGGCCTCGCTGTTCTGGCGTGGCGCAGTTGCAGGCGCAGGGCTCGTGGGTGCCGCGGCACTCCTGCTGCTGCTGCTCTGAACGAGCACGGCGCACCCTCATCACCAAGGCTGCGCCGGCGAGGCCGTCGCGTCGTCAGCAGATCATCGCGATCTTCATCGTGTCCGCGCCGGCCTGCAGTGTGTCCACAGCGTCGAAGGCTGCGCAGCGCGGCGCCTGGGCGCGCACGCGCCAGACGCCCGCCCGGAGCCGGATCGGCTCACTGCGCTTCACCGCTCCGTAGGCGGTCGTTGCGCCGAGGGAATCGGTGAACGACAGCTGCGCGTCCGGCGGGGTGATGTCCACCGCGAGCCATGTGCAGCGGCCGAGGTCAAGATGGTGCGCGAGGCGCGCACCCGGTCGCAGTTGCAGTGTGTCGGTCCGGCGGCTGTAGGGACAGTCCACGATGCCCGCGCCATCCACGAGCCACGCCTCGACGATGAAGCGACCGGGCCGAGCCTTGAGGTCCTGCCAGGGCAGCCCGCCGAGGCGACGACCGTCGAGCACGGCTTCCGTTCCTGGCGGCGCAGCGAGGAGAAGCGCGCCGGTGCGGATCGCCGGCGCGGGCGAGGGCTTCGGGTCGCCCACGACCGGCGTGTCCAACGGCACCTCGCGCCCTGCGCCCGAATCGCTCGGGAGCGGTTCGAGCAGCGAGCCAAGCGGGGCGGGCGGGGGCGCGGTGGTGCCACTCACCCGTGCCCAGACGGTGCCGGGGGTGGGTTGGCCTCGGCCGAGCCAGAGCACGGCGGCGATCACCGCCGCCGCGGCCGCCGCCAGCATCAGGCGCGACTGCCACCAGCGCGGTGCTGCGCCGAACACCGGGTGCACGGCGGTGGTGCCACCACCGCCCAGCGCGAGGCGCGCTCCAGTGGCGGGGGCCGACGGCAACTGGCTCAGCCGGTCGTACAGTTCCTCGGCGGAGCGAAAGCGGGCGTCCGGCTTCTTGGCAAGCAGGCGCAGGATGATCTCGGCGAAGCCGGCCGAGAGGCCGGGCACGAGCAGGCGAGGGTCCGGGGCCGGCTCCTCCACATGACGACGTGCCACGGCGTACCAGTCGGAGCCCGCGAATGGGAGTTCACCGGTGGCCGCGCGATAGAGCGTGATGCCGAGGGCGTAGAGGTCGCTGCGGCCGTCGAGCGGCTCCCCGCGTGCCTGTTCGGGGCTGAAGTAGTGCGGGGTGCCCACGACCTGGTTGGTCGCGCTGAGGTCGGCACCGCTCTCGAGGGCGCGGGCGAGGCCGAAGTCGCAGACGATGCCTTCGCCGGCGGCGCCGATCAGAATGTTGTCCGGCTTGATGTCGCGATGAATGACGCCCGCCGCGTGGGCCGTGGCCAGCGCGGCCGCGACATCGAGTCCGAGGCGGACGACGTCGCCCTCGGGGAGGGTAGGGAGCACCTGCAGGCGCCGGGAGAGCGAGCCGGGGATGAGGTCCATCACGACCCAGGTCACGCCGCCGCTGCGCCCGATGTCCCGGATGGTGACGATGTTGGCGTGACGCAGCCGGGCAGCCGTGGTGGCCTCGCGCCGGAATCGGGCCTCGGTGACCTCGTTCCCGGTGTGCTCGGGTCGGAGCACCTTGACCGCCACCGGGATCTCGAGCTCGTTGTCGCGTGCCTCGTAGACCCACGCGTAGGCACCCACGCCGAGCAGGCGGGTGAGCGTGTAGCGGTCGCCCAGGGTCAGGCCGAGAAAGCGCTCGGGCACGGTGGGATGAGCGGGGGCTGGAGCGAGGGAGGCATCCCGGTCCTTTACACGGACCACGGGGACGGTTAACGTTAACAGCTTACATCACTTGCGGACCCGGACCCAGTGTCCGGTGCGGTGCCCTCGGGGCCGCACCTCGGCCTCGGTCGGTGATCCGTTCCTCATGCGGCCGACACGCCGCAGCCCAGGTACCGCTTCCGGAATGGCCCCGCACGGGTGCTGATCCAGCTAGCGCGGAGAATATTACGACGATGGCGTTCGACAAGGCACCCACGATCGAGAAGTACCGCACCCACGAGCAGGACACCGGCTCGGCCCGCGTGCAGGTCGCCGTCCTCACGGACCGCATCAACTACCTCACGAATCACTTCCGGTCGCACCACAAGGACCATCACAGCCGCCGCGGCCTGCTGAAGATGGTCGGCAAGCGTCGTCGTCTGCTCGACTACCTCAAGCGCACGAACCTCGAAGGCTACCGCGCGCTGGTGCAGGAACTCGGCCTCCGCTACTGAAGGCTGATGCAGGACCGATCGCGCGGGGGCGTGCTGCCACCCGCGCGATTTCGTTATTGGCAGCCAGGCAACCACAAAGCAACCACGCAATGATGCAGAGAATCGAGCGGACCTTTGCCGGCCGCAAGCTCGTCATCGAGACGGGCCGGATGGCGAAGCAGGCGGCGGGATCCGCCTTGGTGCAGTACGGCGACACCGTCGTCCTCGCCGCGGTCACCGTCAGTGACAACGAATCCCCCCTGCCGTTCTTTCCGCTCACGGTCGAGTACAAGGAGCGCACCTACGCCGCCGGCAAGTTCCCGGGTGGCTTCATCAAGCGGGAAGGTCGCCCGCATGATCACGAGATCCTCTCGTGCCGCATCATCGACCGCTCCATCCGGCCGCTCTTCCCGGAAGGCTTCAAGAACGAGGTGCAGGTGTTCGTGTACGTCATCTCCGCCGACCAGGAGAACGACGCCGACGTGCTGGCGCTGCTCGCCACCTCGTTCGCGCTCAACGCGTCGCGCGTGCCCTTCAAGGAGCCGATCGGCGGCGTGCGCATCGGGCGCGTGCAGGGCCACTGGGTGCTCAACCCCACGTTCCAGCAGCGCGAGTTCTCCGACATGGAGCTCGTGGTCGCCGGCTCGAAGGATTCCATCGTGATGGTCGAGGGCGGCGCGCTCGAGGTGTCGGAAGCCGACGTGCTCGAGGCGCTGCAGATCTCCCACACGGGCATCCGCGAGCTCATCGACATGCAGCAGGAGCTGCTTGCGAGCACGCAGCAGCCCACGATGACGTGGAAGAAGGCCGAGCCGCCCGAGGGCGTGAAGGTGCGCGTGCCGGAGCTCGCCAACGGGCACATCACCGAGGCGCTGAACCAGAAGGACAAGCACACGCGCATCGAGGCGGTCGAGCGCAAGAAGAAGGAGCTCGCGGAAGGCCTGCTGGCCGAGTTCCCCGACAACGCGAAGGACATCCACACGCTGCTCGGCGACGTGGAGTACTACGCGCTGCGCAACCAGGTGCTCGACACGAAGAAGCGCGTCGACGGCCGTGCCGTCGATGAAGTGCGCGACATCAGCGTCGACACCGGGCTCCTGCCGCGCACGCACGGCTCCGCGCTCTTCACGCGCGGCCAGACGCAGGCGCTCGTGGTGGCCACGCTCGGCACCGCCGCCGATGCGCAGCGCCTCGACTCGGTGAACGAGGCGAAGGAGCAGCTGAAGACCTTCATGCTGCACTACAACTTCCCGCCGTTCTCCACCGGCGAAGTGCGTCCCATGCGCGGTACGAGCCGTCGCGAGATCGGCCATGGCAACCTGGCCGAGCGCGCGCTGCAGGCCGTGCTGCCGCCGTTCGAGGAGTTCCCGTACACGCTCCGCATCGTCTCCGACGTGCTCGAGTCCAACGGGTCCTCGTCGATGGCGTCCGTGTGCGGTGGCTCGCTCGCCATGTTCGACGCCGGCGTGCCGCTCAAGGCGGCCGTCGCGGGTGTGGCCATGGGCCTCATCTCGGACGGCACGCGTTACGCGATCCTCACCGACATCCTGGGCACCGAGGATCACCTCGGCGACATGGACTTCAAGGTGGCCGGCACGCGCGAGGGCATCACGTCCATCCAGATGGACATCAAGATCGAGGGGCTCGACCTCAAGATCATGGAAGAGGCACTGGAGCAGGCCCGTCGCGGTCGCCTGCACATCCTCGACGAGATGGACAAGGCGCTCGACGCGCCGCGTGCCGAGCTGTCGGCCTACGCGCCGCGCATCGTCACGATGAAGATCCCGGTCGACAAGATCGGCGACCTCATCGGCCCGAAGGGCAAGACCATCCGTGGCATCCAGGACGAGACGGGCGCCACGCTCAGCGTCGAGGACGATGGCACGGTCACCATCGCCGCCGTTGGCGGCGAGTCGATGGAGCGGGCGCGCCAGATGATCGCGTCGCTCACCGCCGAGCCGGTCGTCGGCGACGTGTACGAAGGTGTGGTCAAGAGCACGACCGCCTTCGGCGCGTTCGTGGAGATCATGCCCGGCACCGAGGCGCTGCTGCACATCTCCGAGCTCAAGCATGAGCGCGTCGCGAACACCGAGGACGTCGTGAAGAAGGGCGACACGGTGCGCGTGAAGCTCATCGATCGCGACGAGCGGGGGCGTCTGCGGCTGTCCATGAAGGCGCTGGAGCCGCGCCCCGAGGGCATGCCGGAGCCCGACCCGTCGGAGTCGCGTCCGCCGCGTGGTGAAGGGGACCGCGACCGCGGACCGCGCGGCGGTGGCTCGCGCGGCCGGGAGCGGCGCTGAGCCCGCGCGGCGTACTCGCCTCCGCAGTGCTCGATGCAGTGAACCGGCCGGTGTCTGACCAGACACCGGCCGGTGTGCATCGTACCGACTGCGCGAACGGGCTGACCGTGCTGTCCGAGCACATCCCCGGGCGTCGCACGGTCGCGTTCGGCGTCTGGGTGCGCTTCGGCACGCTGCACGAGACGCGCGCCCAGATGGGGCTCGCGCACCTGCTCGAGCACATGGTGTTCAAAGGCACGGCCACGCGGTCGGCGCGCGACCTGGCGTTCTCCCTCGAGTCGCTCGGCGGCTCGCTCGACGCGTACACGGAGCGCGAGTTCACGAGCTACCAGGCGCGCGTGCTCGACCGCCACCTCGGCGCCGCCGTGGAGGTGATCGGCGACCTCGTCTTCAATCCGCGCCTCGCGGACGCCGACCTCGCGCTCGAGCGGCAGGTGATTCTCGAAGAGATCGCCATGGTGGACGACACCCCGGACGACGTGGTGTTCGACCTGCACAACGAGGCGCTCTGGGGCGACCATCCGCACGCCTGGCGCATTCTTGGCACGCGCGAGTCGGTCTCGTCACTCACCACCGATCACCTGCGGGCGTTGCAGGCGGGTCAGTATCAGCCGGGACGCCTCGTGGTGGCCGCCGCCGGGAATGTGACGCACGAGCAGCTGCTCGACGTGCTCGCGCGACACGGCTGGCTCGACCGCCCCGGTTCGCGCGTCCCCGACCCGGTGGTCGCGCCGGCTGTGCCCACGCACGGTGGGCGCGTGCACCACCCCCGCAAGGACATCACGCAGGTGCATCTGGTGCTCGGCTCCGAGGCGACGGCCGTGGGCGATCCGCGACGGCATGCCTTTGGGCTGCTGGGGACGCTCCTCGGCGGTGGCATGAGCAGCCGGCTCTTCCAGCGCGTGCGCGAGGAGCTGGGCTATGCCTACAGCGTCTACCATTTCCACTCCCCGTACGCCGACGCCGGGAGCCACGGCGTGTACCTCGCGACGGCGCCGGAGACGGCCCAGCAGGCGCTGGACGCCGTGCGGGAGGTGCTGGGGCAGGTGGCGGCCACCGGGCTCCCCGAGGCGGAGATCGAGGCCGGCAAGCTGCAGCTGGCGGGCCAGCTGGTGATGTCGCTCGAGAGTGTGAGCGCCCGGATGTATCGCGCCGCCACCTCCGCGCTGTATCATGAACCCGTGCGCACGATCGACGAGATGCTGGAGGATGTGGCGGGGATCGACGC
The DNA here is from genome assembly GCA_011390885.1 of Gemmatimonas sp. Lineage (GTDB taxonomy): Bacteria > Gemmatimonadota > Gemmatimonadetes > Gemmatimonadales > Gemmatimonadaceae > JAABRT01. The sequence continues at coordinate 22,090 of JAABRO010000059.1, forward strand.
GGCCACGGTCGCGGCGCTCGCCAGCGAGTTCTTCGATCCGTCGCGCATGACCCTCGTCAGCCACGGCCCCCGGTCCGTGCGCTGACGCGACACTCCCTCTCCTGAGACCTGTTCAGCCATGCGTATCGGCGTTCCGCGCGAGATCAAGACCAACGAGAACCGAATCGCCTTGGTGCCGGCTGGCGCCGAGGCGCTGGTGGCCGCCGGTCACCAGGTGTACATCGAGACCGGCGCCGGCATCGGCAGCGGCTTCGAAGACGCAGACTACGAGGCCGTCGGCGCGACCATCGTCTACGACGCCGCCTCGGCGTGGGGCAACGCCGAGCTGCTGCTCAAGGTGAAGGAGCCGATCAAGTCCGAGTGGCAGTACCTGCGCAAGGACCTGACGCTGTTCACCTACCTGCACTTCGCGGCCGACGAGCAGCTCACCCGGGCGCACCTGCAGAGCGGCGCCACCTGCATCGCGTACGAGACGGTGGAACTGCCGTCGCGCGAGCTGCCGCTGCTCACGCCGATGTCCGAGGTGGCGGGGCGCATGGCCGTGCAGCAGGGGGCCAAGTACCTCGAAAAGCTGTACGGCGGCCGCGGCGTGCTGCTGGGCGGCGTGCCGGGCGTGGCGCCGGCCAAGGTGGTGATCCTCGGCGGCGGCGTCGTGGGCACCAACGCGGCCAAGATGGCGGCCGGCCTCGGGGCGAAGACGGTCATCCTCGACCTCTCGCTCGAGCGCCTGCGCTACCTGAGTGATGTCATGCCGGCGAACGTGCAGCTCATCCACTCCAATCGGCACAACATCCTGGAGCAGATCAGCACGGCCGACCTCGTCATCGGCGGCGTGCTCATTCCAGGCGCCAAGGCGCCGCGACTGATCCGCCGTGAGGACCTGGCGCGCATGCGCAAGGGCGCCGTGATCGTGGACGTGGCCGTCGACCAGGGAGGCTGCGTGGAGACGATCAAGCCGACCACGCACGAGGACCCGACCTACGTGGTGGACGGGGTGATTCACTACGGTGTGGCCAACATGCCGGGCGCCGTGCCGCGCACCTCGACGCTGGCGCTCACCAATGCCACGCTCCCGTACGCGCTGCAACTGGCGAACAAGGGGTGGAAGGCGGCGCTCCGGGACAATGCGTCGCTGCGCAAGGGGCTCAACATGACCGACGGCGTGGCCACCTACAAGGCGGTCGCGGACTCGTTCGGGCTGCCGTATCAGGAAGCCGAGCTCTTCCTGGCGTGATCGGTGGACGTGTCCTAGATCACGCTCCCACAACGGCTTGCTCGCTGTCGGGTCAACCGATAGCTTAACTCATCGTCGCTTCCGTCGTCGCGTCTGCGCGCGGGCGATTCGTTGGTGGCTGTCCCCCCGTTCCGCGGGGGGACGGCGGTACCATCGGGTCGCCCGGTCGCATTTCATGGCGCGGCCATCTCCGCGCCTCACGCGCACCGCGCACTCTCGGTATCCGGATGTTCTGGCCCTTCAAGAAGGCGTCGCTGTTCCCCGCCAACGCCATTGCCGTCGACCTCGGCACGGCGAACACGCTGATCTACGTCAAGGGCGAGGGCATCGTGCTCAACGAGCCCTCGGTGGTCGCGCTCGACCGCGAGACCAAGAAGATCAAGGGCGTCGGACTCGAGGCCAAGCGCATGCTCGGTCGCACCCCCGATGGCATCATGGCGGTGCGTCCCATGAAGGACGGCGTGATCGCCGACTTCGACGTGACCGAGAAGATGCTGCGGTATTTCCTCACGCTCGTCATCGACAAGCACGTCTTCAAGGTGAAGCCGCGCGTCGTCGTGTGCGTGCCGTCGGGAATCACCGAGGTCGAGAAGCGCGCGGTGCGCGACTCCGCGCTCGGCGCCGGCGCGAAGGAAGTGTTCATGGTCACCGAGCCCATGGCGGCCGCGATCGGCGTCGGGCTACCCGTCGATTCGCCCACCGGCAACATGGTCATCGACATCGGCGGCGGCACCACCGAGATCGCGGTCATCGCGCTCAGCGGCATCGTGAGCGACACCTCCATTCGCACGGGTGGTGATGAACTCGACACGAGCATCGTGCAGTTCATGCGTCGCAACTACAACCTCCTCATCGGTGAGCCCACGGCCGAGCAGGTGAAGATCCAGATCGGCAGCGCGTATCCGGTCGGCGACGAGCGCGAAATGGAAGTGAAGGGACGCGACCTCGTCTCAGGCATTCCGAAGACGGTACGCGTGCATTCGAGCGAGATCCGCGAGGCGCTGCAGGAGCCGATCCAGCAGATCGTCGACGCCGTGCGGCGCGCGCTCGAGATCACGCCGCCGGAACTCGCGTCGGACATCGTCGATCGCGGCATCGTGATGACCGGAGGCGGTGCACTGATTCGCGGACTCGACGTGCTGTTGAGCCAGGAGACGGGGCTGCCGATCCACGTGGACGAGGATCCGCTCACGTGCGTCGTGCGCGGCACGGGCAAGATTCTCGATGACGAAGAGAAGTACTGGTCGGTTCTCACGACCTGATCACTGACCGTGCCGTCGCGGACCGTACGCAGCAGCAGTCGGCTCGACACGGGATTGCTCCTCGCGTGCGTCCTGCTCGCGGTGGTCGCCCTCGCGTTGCCCGATCGTCTGCGCGAGCCGGTTGCCACCTCGGTGCGACGCACCGTGCTGGCACCGCTGCTGGCCGTGCAGCAGCGCATGGAATCCATGCGCGCGGCAATCCTCGTGCGTGACGACGCCATGCGCGCGACGGCCGAGCTGACGGCGCAGGCAATGGCCGCGCCGGGGCTCGAACAGGAGAACGAAGCACTGCGCCGCATGCTCGGCCTCGCCGGACGGCTCCGCTCGGGCTTCGTGGTCGCGGAAGCGTTTCGTCCAAGCGGCATCGTGGATGACTACACGCTGACGATCACCGCGGGGGCACGGGCCGGCGTGGCGGCATTCGCGCCGGTGGTCACTGCCGACGGGCTGGTCGGGATGGTGGAGTCGGTCGATCCGTCCACGAGCATCGCCATCACGTGGGCGCATCCGGATTTCCGGGTGAGCGCCGTGAGCGCCGACGAATCGGCCTTCGGCATCGTGCAGCCGCACCTCGTGCCGGGAGCGGAGCGTTATCTGCTCGAACTGCGTGGCGTGCCGTTCCGCGCGTCGCTCGACTCCGGCACGCTGATCGTGAGCTCCGGGCTCGGCGCCACCTACCCGCGCGGTGTGTCGATCGGCACGGTGATCGGCGAGTTGCCCACCACGGAGCGCTGGGCGCGCACGTACCTGCTCAAGCCAAGTGTGCTGCCGTCGTCGCTTTCGTCGGTGCTGGTGCTGCTCCCGTCGGCGGTCGCGGCGGGTGTCGGCAACGTGTGGACCGACGTGTCCGCGGCCGATTCGGCGATCCGGGCCATCGTGGCCGCGAGTGATTCCGCGGCGCGGCAGGCCGCCATGGCCGAGTTGCGGGCGCGTCGCGCCGTGCTCGACGCGGCGGCGGACAGCGCCCGGGCGGACTCCGCACTGGCCGGGCTCGGGCCGGCCCCCACGGTGCGCGCGCCGGCGACCACACCCGTCGTGCCACCGAGCACACCGCCGGCGCGCATGGATTCCGTGCGCCGTCCGCCGCCCGGGGGGGCGCGGTGAACGCCTCGTCGCTGCGCGCCGGTGTCGGCTTCCTGCTGCTCGTGATCGCGCACTTCTCGCTGCGGCCGCTCATCGGCGGCCCGGTGCCGGTGGACTTCCTCTCGATCGCCGTGCTCTTCAGCGCGGTGCGCGTGCGTCCCGGCGCTGCGGCCGTCATCGGCTTTCTCTGCGGCCTCGCGATCGACTCGCTGTCGCTCGATGCGTTCGGAACCGCGGCGCTCGCGTACACCGCCGTCGCGTACACCGCATCGTGGCTGAAGTCGGCGTTCTTCGCGGACAACATCACGCTCACGGCGCTGTTCATCTTCGCCGGCAAGTGGAGTTTCGATCTTCTCTCGTTGCTGGTGGCCAATGGCGTGCCCGATTCACGCGGCCTGCTGCAACTGCTCCTCTGGTCGCCGCTGGCCGGTGCACTCACCGCCGTGGTCGCCATCCTGCTCCTGCTCGTGGCACGTCCGTGGTTCGCGGCGCCGATGGCGCGGCGTTTCCGCTGACGTGCCCCGGGCGAACCGCTCGCGCCGGGGGACCGCATGAGTTTCCATCCCAATGAAGTCGCGCGCCGCGCCCGCACGGTGCGCATGGTGCTGGCGCTCGTCATGGCGTCGCTTGGCCTCGCCTTCTTTCGCGTGCAGGTGCTGCGCAGTTCGCAGTACGCGCTGCAGGCCGACGGTCTCCGCATGCGCGAGGTACCGCTGGTCGCGCCGCGCGGCATCATCTACGATCGCAAGGGCGAGATCATCGCCGAGAACCTGCCGGGCTACACCGTGTCGCTGCTCAGTCCGAGCAGCGATTCGCTCGCCTCGGCGCTCGACGCGCTCGGCAAGATCGTGCCCATCGATGCGAGCCATCGCAACCTGGTGATGCGCCGCTACGAGCGGGCGCGGAATCAGCCGGCCGTGATCTTCAACGATGCGCCCTTCGAGGTGGTCTCGGCGCTCGAGGAGCATCGCGTGCAGTTTCCGGAGCTCATCATCCAGAGCAGCCCCAAGCGCTACTATCCCGACGGCGAAGCGGTCGCCGCGGTGGTCGGGTACATCGGCGAGATCAGCGAACTCGAGCTCGCCCTGCCGCGCTTCGAGGGGTACAAGGCCGGGCAACTGATCGGCAAGACGGGGCTCGAGCGGCAGTACGAGGCCGAGATCCACGGCCGTGAAGGGCGGCGCTTCGTGGAGGTCGACGCGCGCGGTCGTGTCGTGCGAGAGCAGGGCGTGCGCCCGGACATTCCGCCCGAGGCGCCGCCGGCCATCACGAGCACGCTCGACCTCGACCTGCAGCGCTTCATCCATGAGCGTTACAAGGACTCGCTGCTCGGCGCCGTCGTGGCGATCGACCCGAAGACCGGGGGCGTGCTCGCGCTGTACAGCGCACCCACGTTCGACATCAATCGCTTCACGGGCACGGTGCCGCCGTCGTACTTCGCGCAGCTCAACGAGGACCCGCGCAAGCCGATGTACAACAAGGCAGTGCAGGGGCGGTACGAGCCGGCGTCCACGTGGAAGCTGGCCACGTCGATCATCGCGATGGAGCAGGGGATTGCGGAGATCGACACGCACATGGAAACGCCGTGCACCGGCGGCTACCAGTTCGGCAACCGCTACTTCCGGTGCTGGAAGCGTGACGGAGGGCACGGCAACGTGACCATGGCGCAGGCCATCGCCACGTCGTGCGATGTGTACTTCTACCAGCTCGGCCTCAAGATCGGCCTGTCGAACCTCGTGGCCGGCGGACTGCGCATGGGCTTCGGCAAGCGGACCGGCATCGACTGGCCGCAGGAGACCACGCCCGAGTTCCCGGCCGAGGATTTCACCCGCTACTACAACGAGAAGTACGGGCCACGCGGCTGGAATCGCTCGGCGATCCTCAACCTGAGCATCGGGCAGGGGGAGAATGCGCAGACGGTGATCAACATGGCGAAGTTCTACACGGCTCTCGCCACCGATGGCAGCGCCGCGCAGCCGCACCTCATCGAACAGCCCGTCGACCGCGAGCAGCTGTTCAACATTCGCCCCGATCAGTTGCAGGCGCTGCGTGACGCAATGGCGGACGTGGTGTCAGGTCGCGGCACGGCTGGCAGTGCAGCGGTGCAGGGACTCACGGTGGCTGGGAAGACGGGGACGGCGCAGAACTCGTCCGGTGTGGACCACGCATGGTTCGTGGGGTTCGCGCCGCACGCGCAGCCGGAGATCGTCGTCGCCGTGTTCATCGAGTTCGGTCTGCACGGCTACTCGGCCGCGCGCATCGCCACGGCCGTCATGGAGCAGTACCTCAAGAAGCCGCTGGTGAATCCGTCGGCGTCCACCAACGCGCAGTAGTCCGCGCCCGCGAGTCCCCGTTCCCTCGATGTCCACTCCGCGCTTCGCCCGGCCCACCGGCTTCGACTACCCGCTGCTGCTCACGGCGCTCCTGCTCACGGCGCTGGGCGTCGCCATGGTGTATTCGGCCGGCCAGACCGACGTGCCGGTGTCCTACGTGCAGTCGGCGTGGCAGCGGCAGCTGGCGTGGCTCATGGTGGCGCTCATGGGTGCCTGGGTGGTCACGCGGTCATCGGTACGGCTCATCGAGTGGGCAGCGTGGCCGGCGTACGCCGGCAGCATCGCGCTGCTGCTGGTGACGCTCGCCTTCGGCTCGGGCGCCGGCACCGCGGAGAGCATGAAGGGGTGGCTCACCATCGGGGGCGTGCGGCTGGGTCAGCCCTCGGAGCTCGCCAAGCTCACGCTCGTGCTCATGCTGGCCAAGGTGCTTGCCGGCATGCGTTCGACGCCGCGCTCGCTGCTCGATCTGTGGAAGCCCCTCGTGGTCGTCGGCGTGCCGTGGCTGCTCATCATGGCGCAGCCGGATCTCGGCACCGGCATCGTGTTCATCGGCATCGCGTTCGGCATGCTCTTCTGGGCGGGCGTGCCGTGGCCGCTGCTGATCATGCTGGCCAGTCCGGGGGTCAGCCTGGTGTTCGCCTTCAGCACTGGCGTGTGGGGCGCGTGGTTCCTGATCCTGCTCGCCCTCGTGTTCTGGTACCGGCCGCAGCTGGTGGAAGGCGTGCTGCTCGTGATCGCGAACGTGGCGATCGGCGTCGTGGCCCCGCTCGTCTGGGACAAGCTGCAGCCGTTCCAGCAGCGCCGCCTGCTGGTCTTCCTCGATCCACAGTACGATCCCCAGCGGGCCGGCTACCAGGTGCTGCAGTCGATCACGGCGATCGGCTCAGGAGGGCTGACGGGCAAGGGGTTCACGCTCGGTAGCCAGAAGCGCCTCGGATTCCTGCCGGCCCACCACACCGACTTCATCTTCTCGGTTGTTGGGGAGGAGCTGGGGTTCCTTGGTGTGGGCGTGGCGCTCGGGCTCTTCCTGGCGCTGTTCCTGCGCAGCACGCGCGTGGCGCAGCGCGGCAGCGAGCCGTTCAGCAGTCTGGTCGCCTTCGGGCTGGCCACCGGCTGGTTCGTGCACGTGGTGGTGAACGTGGGCATGACGCTCAACCTGATGCCGATCACGGGCATCCCGCTCCCCTTCTTCAGCTACGGCGGTTCGTTCCTGCTCGCGAGCTGGCTGTCGGTGGCGGTGCTGCTGCGGATCTCCTCGGAGGGGCGCGGCAAGGCGGACGGCCTCGGGCTCTGATCGACCACGAAGCAGTCGGCGGATGCGTGCGGCACTAGCCATCGGCGGGCGATCTGTCGATCTTATCCGCCTATGGCATGGTTCCGGAAAGAGAAGAAGCCGCCTCAGCCGCCGCGTCAGCGCCTCGAGATTCCGCGCGACACGTGGGAGAAGTGCGAGGCCTGCGGTCACACGGACATCCGCGACAAGTTCCTGCGGAACTTCAACGTGTGCCCCGAGTGCGACTATCACCGTCGCATGCGGGCGCACGACTACGCCGGCATGCTCCTCGACGAGGGATCGGTGCTCGAGGTGGGCGTCGAGTTGCGGTCCACCGACCCGCTCGGGTTTCCCGACTATCCCGGCCGCCTCAAGCGGGCGCTCGCCAATGCCGGCGACAGCGACGCCATCCTCACCGTGTCCGGCACGCTCGAGAGCTTGCCCGTCGGGCTCGGCATCATGGATTTCGCCTTCATGGGCGGCTCCATGGGCAGCGTCGTGGGCGAGAAGATCGCGCGGCTCGGACAGCGCTGCCTCGAGCGCAAGCACCCGCTCGTGATCATCTCGGCATCCGGTGGCGCGCGCATGCAGGAAGGCGTGCTGTCACTCATGCAGATGGCCAAGGCGGCCGCCGTCCTCTCGCAGCTCGCCGAGCGTCGCATTCCGTACATCAGCGTGCTCACCAATCCCACCACGGGTGGCGTGAGCGCCAGCTACGCCATGCTTGGTGACGCGATTCTCGCGGAGCCTGGCGCCGTGATCGGCTTCGCCGGTCCTCGCGTGATCAAGCAGACGCTCGGTCAGGATCTGCCGGAGGGCTTCCAGACGGCCGAGTTCCTGCTGGACAAGGGCATGGTCGACCGCGTGGTGCACCGCAAGGAGCTGCGGTCCATGCTCTCACGCCTGATGCGACATATGACCGGCCGCCCCGCGAGCGCGGGCTACACCGAAGCCTGAGCGCCTTCTCCGGTCATCCATCGCCTTCGGGCGCTCCGGTGACTCCCGTCGCGGCCGAGGACTACCGGCGCGCGTTGGGCGCGCTGTTCGCACGCACCACGGGCGTGTGGCGTCTCGGGCTCGAGCGGGTTGGTGCGTTCCTCGCGCGACTCGGCGACCCGCACCGTGCCTATCCGGTCTTCCATGTCGCCGGCACCAATGGCAAGGGAAGCACCGTCGCCACGCTCGACGCCTTGCTGCGTGCGGCCGGATACCGGGTGGGTCGCTACACCTCGCCCCACCTGGTCGATTTCCGGGAGCGGATCGTGGTGAACGGCGAACCGATGCCGCCCGCCGAGATCGTCTCGTGGCTCGACGCGCAGGCACCGCTCGTGGAGGAGCTCGGCGCCACCTTCTTCGAGGTGACCACGTCGATGGCGTTCGACTGGTTCGCGCGCGCCGGGGTGGACGTGGCCGTGATCGAGGTCGGACTGGGCGGTCGTCTCGACGCGACGAACGTGGTGCGTCCGCTCTGTGCCGGCGTCACGTCGATCGGACTCGATCATCAGGAGTTCCTGGGCGGTTCGCTGCCGGAGATCGCGGCTGAGAAGGGCGGGGTGTTCAAGACAGGCGTCGGCGCCGTCATCGGCGACGCCGATCCCGTGGTGCAGGAGGTGCTGCTCCGCTGCGCCCACGAGGCCGGCAGCGCGCCGGTCCTCCGGGCTGGACATGACTGGCGGGTCACCGACGTGTCCGTTGCGGGCGACGGGACGCGATTCACCCTGCATCGCGAGGGGGCGGGGCCGCAGGCGCTGCACACCGCGCTGGTGGGGGCCTACCAGGCCGACAACGCGGCGACGGCGCTCGCCATGCTGGCCGCCGCTGGTCCGCCGTGGTCGGACGCGATGGCGCACGCCGGATCGGTGCTGCCCACGCTGCGGCTGGCCGGTCGCTTCCAACGCGTCGGGCGGTGGATCTTCGACGTGGCGCACAATCCGGATGGCGCGCGCACGATCGGTCGCACTCTTGCGCACGCCGACGTGCCGCGCCCGCTTTGGGCCTTGGTCACGGTGCTGCAGGACAAGGACTGGCGCGGCATGCTGCAGGCGCTCGCGCCGTCGGTGGACGGCTTCGTGATCTCGGCGGCTCCGACCGCGCCGGCGAGCCGGCGCTGGAACCCCGAGGAGGCGGCCACCGTCGCACGCGCCACCGGGAAGCCGGTCGTGCTGGAACCCGATTTCGACCGTGCGATCGCCTCGGCGCTGCGGGAAGGCGCGACCGTGCTGGCCACCGGCTCGTTCCACACGGTGGGTGACGTCATGCAGCGCTTGCCGGTGGATCCGCTGGCTCAATAGGTTGAAGGGATGTCTCCCAAAGCCCTGCCCGGGTTCCGCGATTTCTATCCGGCCGAGTTCGCCGTTCGGGCGCACATCGTCGAGACCTGGCGGCGGGTCGTGCGCCGGTACGCGTTCACGGAATACGACGGACCGCCGCTGGAGCCGTTGGAGCTGTACACCCAGAAGAGCGGCGACGAGATCGTGGGCCAGCTCTACTCCTTCGAGGACAAGGGCGGCCGGGCGGTCGCCATGCGCCCCGAGATGACGCCCACGTTCGCGCGCATGGTCGCCGCGCGCGCGCAGGCGCTGCGCAAGCCGGTGCGCTGGTTCGCCGCCCCGCAGCTCTTCCGCTACGAACGTCAGCAGAAGGGGCGGCTGCGCGAGCACTTCCAGCTCAACGTGGACATCGTCGGTGAGCACGACGTGCTGGCCGATGCCGAACTGCTGTCGGTGGCGATCGAGATATGCCGCGCATTCGGCCTCGACCGCAGCGACTTCTACGCCCGCGTCTCCGACCGCCGGCTGCTCAACGCGCTGCTCGCCGACCTTGGCATTGACGCCGAGACGTGGCCTGCCGTGTACGCGGTGCTCGACAAGCTCGAGCGGCAGCCGCGCGAGGTATCCGCGGAGAAGCTCACCGCGGCCGGGCTGTCGGAGACGGCGCGCGACGAGGTGCTCGCCTTCGGCGGGTACGACTCGGTGGACGCGCTCCGCGCGCGCTTCGGAGCGTCGCCCGATGTGGCCATGCTGCTCGATCGCTTCGCGGAGTACGCGGCGCACCTCGACGCCCTCGGCGTGGGCGAGTACCTGCGGCTCGATCTAACCATCGTGCGCGGGCTGGCGTACTACACCGGCATCGTCTTCGAGCTGTTCGATGCGCAGGGCGAGTTCCGCGCGATCTGCGGCGGCGGGCGCTACGACAACCTGCTGCAGGCGCTCGGCGGCGTGGACCTGCCGTCGCTCGGCTTCGGCATGGGCGACGTCGTGCTGGGCGAACTGCTCAAGGCACGCGGCAAGCTCGCCGACATCGGCACGCCGGTGGCCGACCTCTGGCTGGTGCCGGCGGAATCCACCCCCGTGGCGCACCTCCTGTCCGTCGCCACGGCACTGCGCGCCGCCGAACTCTCCGTCGAGTACGCGCTCAGCGCCGAGAAGCTGCACGGGCGCAAGAGCGGAGCGCAGCTCAAGGATGCACAGAAGGCCGGCGCGCGTGCGGCCCTCGTGTTCCGCGATGCGACCGCCGCCGAACTCGTGCCGCTGTCCCTTGCCGGCAGTGCCGGCGATCGTCTCGTCTTCGACACCGTCGACTGGCGTGCGTCGGGCATTCCCGTGCACACGCTCGAGTCCCTGCTGACCGCGCTCAGCCGCTGATCGCGGCCTGCGCTTCCCATCGTTCCCGACCGTCATGTCCGACGACAAGAAGCTGACTTCGCGCGCCGACGATTTCAGCGCGTGGTACAACGAGCTCGTGCTGCGCGCCGAGCTGGCCGACTACTCGCCGGTGCGTGGCTGCATGGTCATCCGGCCGCTCGGCTACGGCGTGTGGGAGCGCATGCAGCGCGCGCTCGACGACATGTTCAAGGCCACGGGGCACGTGAACGCGTACTTCCCGCTGTTCATCCCGGAGAGCTTCCTGAGCAAGGAGGCCGAGCACGTCGAGGGCTTCGCGCCCGAGTGCGCCGTGGTCACGCACGGCGGCGGCAAGCAGCTCGAGGAGCGGCTCGTGGTGCGCCCCACGTCGGAGACGATCATCTACTCGATGTTCGCCAAGTGGGTGCAGAGCTACCGCGACCTGCCCCTTCTGTACAACCAGTGGGCCAACGTGGTGCGCTGGGAAATGCGCACGCGCCTGTTCCTGCGCACGATGGAGTTCCTCTGGCAGGAGGGGCACACGGCCCACGCCACGCACGACGAGGCCGAGGAGGAGGCGCGCCGCATGCTCGGCGTGTACCGCACGTTCATGGAGGAGTACATCGCCATGCCCGTGATCACCGGCCAGAAGACGGACGCGGAGAAGTTCGCGGGAGCGCTGCGCACGTACGCCTGCGAGGCGATGATGCAGGACAACAAGGCGCTGCAGGCGGGCACGTCGCACAACCTGGGGCAGAACTTCGCGAAGGCGTTCGACCTCACGTTCCAGAACGAGGCGGGCGAGCAGGCCTACGCGTGGAACACCAGCTGGGGCGTGTCCACGCGCATGGTGGGCGGCATGGTCATGACGCACGGTGACGACAACGGCCTGCGCCTGCCGCCACGGCTCGCGCCCATCCAGGTCGTGATCGTGCCCATCTGGAAGACCGACGAGGAGCGGACCGCCACGGTGGAGAAGGCGCGCGCGATTGCCGATGACCTCGGCAGCTTCAAGCGGCTCGAGCACGAGCGCATTCGCATGCACGTGGACGACCGGGTGGGCATCAAGCCCGGCGCCAAGTACTACCACTGGGAGCTGCGCGGCATTCCGCTGCGCCTCGAGATCGGCCCGCGCGACCTCGCGTCCAATCAGTGCATGCTGGTCCGTCGCGACACGCGAGAGAAGACCCCCGTGTCGCTCGACGCCCTCGCCACCGAGCTGCCGGCCCGCCTCGAAGCGATCCAGACCGAGATGCTGCAGACCGCGCGCGCGCGCATGGAAGCGAACTCCATTCGCGAGCGCATCTCGTACGACCGCTTCAAGGAAGTCATGGAAGGCGACGGCGGCTTCGTGTACGCCGGCTGGTGCGGCGATCCGGCGGTCGAGGCCCAGGTCAAGGCCGAAACCAAGGCCACGATCCGCGTGATCCCCGATGCCGAGTTCCGCACGCCCGAGGCACCGACGACGTGCATGGTGACCGGCCGTCCCGCCACCTGCGAGGTCGTATGGGCCAAGGCGTACTGACGCCGGGTTTTGCTCGCGTCGACGGCGTGCTGCACGCCGACGGCGTCTCGCTGTCACACATCGCCGACTCGGTGGGCACGCCGGCGTACGTGTACAGCCTGGGGCGCGTGCGCGAGCAGTACCGCCGGCTGGAGTCGGCGCTTGCCGATGCGATGCCCGACGTGCCGCATCGCCTGCACTTCAGCGTGAAGGCGAACAGCAACCTCGCCGTGCTGCGCACGCTGCAGGAGTGCGGCGCCGGGGTGGACATCGTGTCCGCGGGCGAGCTGTTTCGCGCGCGCGAGGCCGGCTTCGGCGGTGCCGACATCGTCTTCAGCGGCGTGGGCAAGACGGCCGAGGAGCTCTCGCAGGCGCTCGACGTGCAGGTGCTGTTCGTGAACGTGGAGAGTGAAGGCGAGTTGCGCCTGCTCGATCGCGTGGCGGGCGAGCGCGGGGTCGTTGCGCCGGTTGCCCTGCGCATCAACCCCGAAGTCACCGTCGAGAGCCCGCACGAGTACATCCGCACGGGCGAGAAGGGGCACAAGTTCGGCATCCCGTACGACGACGCCGAGCACGTGGCGCTCATCGCGCACACGCTGCCGAACGTGGAACTCGTCGGCCTCGACATGCACATCGGTTCGCAGATCTCGGTGTGGGAGCCCTACGCGGCGGCACTGTCGCGCATCAAGCCGCTCATCGGTGCGCTGCGCGCGGCGGGCGTGGATTCGCTGCGCTTCCTCGACCTGGGCGGCGGACTCGCCGTGACGTACGAGAACGAGGCGCCCGCCGACGTGGAGCGCTTCGCGAAGGGCGTGGCCGATGCCGTGCGTGGCCTCGGCCTCTCGATCGTGTTCGAGCCCGGCCGGTTTCTCGTGGCCGAGTCGGGCGTGCTGCTGGCGCGCGTGCTCTATCGCAAGCGCAGCGGCGGCAAAGACTACGTGATCACCGACGCCGGCATGAACGATCTCGTGCGTCCGTCCCACTATCAGGCCTACCATCGCATCGAGCCCGTGAGCGCGCCGCACGGCGCGATCGTGGCCGACGTCGTGGGCCCCGTGTGCGAGTCGGGCGACTTCCTGGCGCTCGGCCGCGACCTGCCCGACGTCGGTCCCGGCGACCTGCTGGCCGTGTTCACCGCGGGCGCCTACGGATTCGTCATGGCGTCCAACTACAACTCGCGTCCGCGCCCAGCCGAGGTGGTGGTCGATGGCGACCGATTCGCCGTGGCGACGGAGCGCGAACGACTCGAAGACCTGGTGCGGCTCGAACGGGCGCACCTCCAGTGGAGGAGTGCCTGAGTGAAGATCGGCCTGCTGTCCGACAGTCATGACCGTGTCCCCGCCGTGCGTGCGCTCGTCGAGCGCATGATCGAGGAGGGGGTGGCGGTCATCATCCACGCTGGCGACTACTGCTCCCCCTTCACGCTCCGGGCGCTCGCCGACCTGCAGGTGCCGCTGCTCGGCGTCTTCGGTCGCAACGACGGCGACCACGAGGGACTCATCGGTGCCGCCCAGGCGTCGATCGGTGCGGAGCTCTACGAGTCGCCCCACAGCTTCTCGCTCGGCGGCCAGCAGATCCTCGTGGTTCACGACATCAACGACGTGCACGAGCGCTCGCTCGGGCAGCACCAGGTCGTGGTGCACGGGTTCACGCACATCGCCGAAATGAAGACGCGCGGCGAGACGCTCATCGTGAACCCCGGCGAGAGCTGCGGTTGGGTGTACGGTGAACCGAGCGGCGCGATCCTCGATCTCTCCACGAAGGCCGTGGAGTTCATCAAGCTGACCGGTCCGGAGTGGAAGCACTGATGGCCAGCCGCATCCTGATCCTCGACTGCGGGTCGCAGTTCACGCAGCTCATTGCGCGGCGCGTGCGCGAGGCGCGCGTCTACTCCGAGATCCATCCCGTGGCCACACGCTCGCTCGACTGGATCCGCGAGTGGAAACCCGATGGCATCATCCTGTCGGGTGGGCCCAACTCGGTCAACGATGCCGGCGCGCCGACCGTCGATCCGGCGCTGCTCGATGTGGCGCCGGTGCTGGGCGTGTGCTACGGCATGCAGCTGATCGCGAAGCTGTCGGGGGCGCCCGTGGTGGCTGCCGGCCGGCGCGAGTACGGGCGTGCCGAGATCGAGGTGCTCGACACCGCCGGTCTGTTCGGTGGGTTCACGCCCGGCGAGAAGAGCACGGTGTGGATGAGCCACGGCGATCACGTGGACGAGGTGCCCGCCGGATTCATCGCCACGGCGCGCAGCGGCGGCACGCTGGCCGGCATGCGGCACGAGTCGCGCCCGATCCATTGCGCGCAGTTCCACGCCGAGGTGGCGCACACGGCGCGCGGCGCGCAGATGATCGAGAACTTCCTCTTCGACGTCTGCCACTGCTCGCCGGACTGGACCCCGGGGCATTTCATCGACCTCGAAGTGGCGCGCATTCGCGCGCTGGTGGGTGACAAGCGTGTCATCTGCGGTCTCTCGGGCGGCGTCGATTCCTCGGTCGCAGCCGTGCTCGTGCACAGGGCGATCGGCGACCAGCTCACGTGCGTGTTCGTGGACACGGGGCTGCTGCGCCTGAACGAGCGCGAACAGGTGGAGCGCATGTTCGGCGCGCACATGGGCATCAAGCTGGTGACGGTGCGCGCCGAGGAGCGCTTCCTCTCGGCGCTCGCCGGCGTGGACGACCCCGAGCGCAAGCGCACGATCATCGGTCACACGTTCATCGACGTGTTCGAGGATGCGACGGCCGAGGCCGGCAAGGATGCCGACTTCCTGGTGCAGGGCACACTGTACCCGGATGTCATCGAGAGTGTGAGCGCGACCGGCGGCCCGTCTGCGACCATCAAGACACACCACAACGTGGGTGGCCTCAAGCCGGGCATGAAGTTCACGCTCATCGAGCCGCTTCGCGAACTCTTCAAGGACGAAGTCCGCAACGTGGGGCGCGAGTTGGGACTGCCCGAGGAAATGGTGGGGCGCCATCCGTTCCCCGGCCCGGGGCTCGCGATCCGCGTGCTCGGTGCCGTGAGCGAGCCGGTGGTGGACATGCTGCGCCGCGCCGACGCGATCTACCTCGAGGAGATCCGCGCCGCCGGCCTCTACAACGACATCTGGCAGGCGTTTGCCGTGTTCCTGCCCGTGCGCTCGGTTGGCGTCATGGGTGACGGTCGCACGTACGAGCATGTGATCGCGCTGCGCGCGGTGACCAGCACCGATGGCATGACCGCCGACTGGTACCAGTTCCCGCACGACGTGCTGGGCCGCATCTCGAATCGCATCATCAACGAGGTGGACGGCGTGAACCGCGTGGTGTACGACGTGAGCTCCAAGCCACCGGCGACCATCGAGTGGGAGTGATGCGCACGCGCCCGCACACTCGCATGCGCAGGCGGTGAATGCAGAAAGCGCCCGGCGTTTCCGTGTGGAAACGCCGGGCGCTTTTTCGAGCGGTTGCGAACCGCTGATTACATCTGCGGCGGCATGAGGACCGCGTCGATCACGTGGATCACGCCGTTGCTGGCGGCCACATCGGGCGTCACCACGGTGCTGTTGCCGTTGATCACGACCTTCCCGTCGACGACGGCGATGGTGATCTTGCGCCCTTCAACGGTCGTGGCCTCGGTGAGGTTCACGACGTCGGTCGACGGCACGTTGCCGGCGATCACGTGGTACGTGAGCACCTTCGTGAGGGCGTCCTTGTCGGCGAGCAGCGCCTGCAGGTCGGCTTCGGGGATCTTGGCGAACGCCTCGTCGGTGGGGGCGAGCACGGTGAACGGGCCGGGGCCCTTGAGCGTCTCGACCAGACCGGCAGCCGTCAGAGCCTGCGCGAGGGTGTTGAAGGTGCCGGCGGCGATGGCCGTCTCCACGATGTCCTGCGCGACGGGCGCCGCAGGTGCCTCGGCGGCCATGGACGTGGAATCCGCGGTGGTGGCGGCGTCATCGGCCGGCGCGCCTCCGCAGGCGGCGAGCGAAGTCAGGGCCAGCGTGACGATCAGGCGGCGATGCAGCATGCGAAGTTCCGGAGTTGGACGTGGGACCGGTGGAGGGCCGACTGGCCCCGCGAAACCGAGGATGCCGCGGGGTTCGAACCCGGGCACCACGAGCTAAAGGGACGGCCGTTCCGGAAGGTTCCATGGACATCGCCAACGCCCGGTCCCCAGATTCCCTGAAGGAGGCCCTGCCATGAAGATTCGTGCACTCACCGCCCTGCTGGTCCTCGCGACGGGTGCCGCGGCGCACGCCCAGCCAAGTTCCGTGCGCGCCTTCACCGACCTGACGCTGATCAACGGCACGGGGCGGCCGCCGGTGTCGGACGCCGTGATCGTGGTCCGGGACGGCCGGATCGCCGCCGCCGGACCGCGCGCCACGACCCCGATTCCGGACGACGCAGAGGTCGTGCGGTTCGACGGGCCGGCGTACGTCATCCCCGGCCTGATCAACGCGCACGGGCACGTGAACCGCGTGTCGGACCTCGAGCGCTATGCCGCGTACGGCGTGACCACGGTCTGGTCGCTGGGGGACGAGCCCGAGGCCGTGCTGTCGGTGCGCGCGGAGCGCACCTCGCCGGCACTGCGGCGGACGCGCGTGTGGGCATCGGGCCCCGTGCTCGCGCCCACGACACCGGCGGAGGCGCGCGCGCAGGTGACCGCCGCTCACGCCCGGGGCGTCGATGTCATCAAGATCCGGGTGGACGACAACCTCGGCACCACCACCAAGATGACGCCCGCGGTGTATCGGGCGGTCATCGACGAGGCGCATGCGCGCGGCCTGCGCGTGGCGGTGCACTTCTACTACCTCGAGGACGCGCGCGATTTGCTGGCCGCCGGCGCCGACTTCATGGGGCACAGCGTGCGCGACCAACCGGTGGACGACGCCTTCGCCGTGGCACTGGCCCGGTCCGGCCGCTGCTACTCGCCCACGCTCATGCGCGAAGTCTCGACGTACGTGTACGGTGAGACACCCGACTTCTTTTCCGATCCGCTCTTTCTCGCGCACGCCGACGCCGACTGGATCGAACGGCTCCGCGATCCGGCGCGCCAGCGGGAGACGCGCGCGAGTGCGAGCGCCCAGCGGTATCGCGCGCAGATGCCGGTGGCGATGGCCAACCTGAAGGCCCTGCACGAGGCAGGCGTGCCGATTGCGATGGGCACCGATACGGGACCGACGGGGCGATTCCAGGGCTATTTCGAACTCATGGAGCTGGAGCTCATGGTCGACGCCGGGCTCACCCCGGAGCAGGCGCTGGCCTCGGCGACACGCGTGGCGGCGCAGTGCATGGGGGTGCAGGAGCAGCTCGGCACGCTCGAGCCGGGCAAGTGGGCCGACTTCGTGGTGCTCGAGGCCTCGCCGCTCGAGCACATTCGCAACGTGCGGCGCACGCGCGCCGTCGTGATCGCCGGACAGGTGCGTTGACGCTCAGCGCATCACGTCCCAGCTTGAGTTGATCGCAGGCTCGTCCTGCCGCCCTCTTCCTCCGACGTACCAGGTCGCATGCTCCGTCGCTTCGCACTCACCTTGCTCGGTGCCGTCCTTGGCGCGGCACCCGTCCTTTCGGCGCAGGACGCTGCGCCCCAGCACGGGGTCCGCCCCAAGCGGCTCGTGATCCGCAACGCCATGCTCATCGAGGGCAACGGCACGCCGGCCGAAGGGCCCAAGGACATCGTCATCGAGGGCAATCGCATCGTGCAGATCGCCAACCTCGATCCGGTGGCGGTGCGCGACGGGAGCGCGCGGCGTCCGGCGAAGGGCGACGCGGAGATCGACGCCACCGGGCACTACGTCATGCCGGGGCTGATCAACCTGCATGGACACGTGCAGGATGAGCGCGGCGGCGTGGCGCAGCCGCTCGACTACCAGTTCAAGCTGTGGCTCGGCATGGGCATCACCACGGTGCGGGATGTGAGCAGCAATACCGAGCAGACGCTGCGCCTGCGTGAGCAGAGTGCGCGCGGCGAGATCGCCGCGCCTCGGCTGTTCGTCTACGCACGGTACAACTACATGCCCGTGCCGGTGACCGAGGAGGCGACGCGCCAGCGCGTGCGCGACCTCAAGGCCATGGGAGCCGACGGCACGAAGCTCTTCGGCATGGACCGCGAGCTGTACGCCCCGCTGCTCGACGAGGCGCGCAAGATCGGGCTGCGCACGGCGCACCACATGGCGGTGGACGAAGCCAACGCCAGCGACGCGGCGGCCGGCGGTCTCACGAGCATCGAGCACTGGTATGGCGTGCCCGACGCGGCGATTCCCGGCGGCGTGCAGGACTTCCCGCCCGAGTTCAACTACAGCGACGAAGGCATGCGCTTCCGCCTCGCCGGTCGCCTCTGGCGCGAGGCCGACCCGGACAAGCTGCAGGAGGTGCTGCAGGCGCTCGCCGAGGCGGGCGTGGCGTGGAATCCCACCCTGGACATCTACGAAGCGAGCCGTGACCTGCAGCGCGCCGAGTCGCAGCCGTGGTTCAAGGAGTACCTCCACCCCACGCTCGAGAAGTTCTTCCGTCCCGATCCGGCGAGCCACGGCTCCTACTTCGCCAACTGGAGCTCGCTCGACGAGACGTACTGGAAGCAGAACTACCAGATCTGGTTCAAGGCGCTGCGCGACTTCGAGCGCATGGGCGGCGTGATCGGCGCGGGCGAGGACGCCGGCTTCATCTATCAGGTGTACGGCTTCGGACTCATTCGCGAGCTGGAGCTGCACCAGGAGGCGGGCTTCGCGCCGCTCAAGGTGCTGCAGCATGCGACGCAGAACAACGCGCGCATTCTGGGCAAGGAGAGCGAACTGGGACGCCTGCGCGTCGGGCACATCGCCGACATTGCCGTGGTGAAGGGCAATCCGCTCGCCGACCTCAAGGTCTTCTATCCGCCGCTCGACGGCGCCGCCGCTGGCACGAACGCCGGCGTCGCGTGGACGATCAAGGACGGCATTCCCTACGACGCGCCGCGCCTCCTGCGCGAGGTGCGTGAACTGGTGCGCGACGCGAAGGCGAAGACCACGACATCGCGCTGAACCGCGCGACGACACGACACGGTCACGACTGGTCGGCCGAGGCGTCCTCGTCCGGCCACCACTCGCTAGTTTTCGCGGCGAGTCCTCATGATCAGTCGCCTTCACGCCCTCGGCCCAGACCTCCGCGACATGGCGCGCCTTGCCGCGCCCATCGTGCTCGTGAGTGTGGGCATCCAGGCCATGGGTGTTGTGGACGCGCTCATGGTCGGACGCCTCGGCGGCTATGCGATCGCCAGTGTGGCGCTGGGCAACTTCTACTTCTTCAACATCTCGATCTTCGGCATCGGGCTGCTCTACGCCATCGATCCCGTGGTCGCGCAGGCGGTCGGGGCGGGGGACACCGCCGGCATCGCACGCGGGATTCAGCGTGGCATGCTCCTGGCCGTAGCTTCTGCGATCGTGATCATGCTCGCGCTGCTGCCGGGCGAGTGGGTGTTGAGCGCGCTCAACCAGCCCGACGACGTGATCGGCCCGACGGCGGACTATACCAGGCGCCGGCTGCTCGGTGCGATGCCGTTCCTGCTGTTCAACGTGTGGCGTCAGGCCCTGCAGGCGATGGGACCGGTGCGCCCGATCGTGCTGGCGGTGCTGGCCGCGAACGCGGTGAACGCGCTCGCCAACTACGCGCTCATCTACGGGAACTTCGGCTTTCCCGCACTTGGCGTGGTGGGAGCGGGGTGGGCGACCGCGATCTCCAACTGGACGATGGCTGGTCTGCTGCTCTGGTTTGCCTGGCCGCTGCTGCGGGATGCGCTGCGCCCGTGGCATCCGGAGTCGCTGCACTGGGCACCGATCCGGCGCATGATCGGCATCGGGGCACCCATCGGCACGCAGTGGTTCTTCGAAGCCTTCGCTTTCGGCATCACCACCATCTTCATGGGCTGGATGGGCACGGCGTCGCTGGCCGGCCATGAGATCGCGCTGAACATGGCTGCGCTCACCTTCATGGTGCCGCTCGGCTTCTCGGGTGCCGCGGCGGCGGTGGTCGGCCGCGCGATCGGTCGCGGCGACATGCCGGCGGCTCGGCGCGACGCGGCGGCGGCGATCGTGTGTGCCGTGCTCTTCATGAGCTGCAGCGCGGCGGTGTTCATGGCGGTGCCCGAGTTCCTCGCCACCCGCTACACGCGCGAGGCCGCGACGCTGGCGGTGGCGGTGTCGCTCATTCCGATCGCCGGGGTGTTCCAGGTGTTCGACGGCACGCAGGCGGTGACGAGCGGCGTGCTGCGCGGCACGGGCGACACGCGTGTGCCGGCGATCCTGCACATGGTGGCGTTCTGGGGCGTGGGCGTGCCGCTCGGGGCCACGCTCGGCTTCTTCACGCCGCTGCGCGAGCGCGGGCTCTGGTGGGGGCTGACCGCCGGCCTCGCGGCCGCCGCGTTCCTGCAGACGTGGCGGGTGATCGTACGATTGCGCGCGGACATCGTGCGCGTGCAGGTGGACGCGCCTGCGCTGGTGGTGTCGGAGCGAGGGGACTGAACGACGAACGGCGCACCGCGAGGTGCGCCGTCGGGTTCAACTGAGGCACGGTCAGATCTTCTTTTCTTCGAGCAGCGCCATGAAGTCGGCGGGGGTGGGCAGCGTGAGCAGCCGCTCCGGCACATCCGGCTCCTTGCTGAACTGCGCGATCTTGCCGAGCACCGGGAGGTACTGGTTGCTCACCTCGAGCGGCGGCGCCACGATGAGGAAGAAGAACTGCACCGGCTTGTCGTCGATGGCCTTGAAGTCGAGCCCCGACTTCTTGCGCCCGAAGGCGACACGCAGGCGGTTGACGACGAGGGAGCGGCAGTGCGGGATCGCGATGCCGCGACCGATGCCGGTGGAGCCGAGGTTCTCTCGGCGCTTGAGCATCTTGAAGAGCATCCCCTCGGCCTTTTCATCGAGCGCGAGGAGGGAGATGAGTTCCTTGAGGACCTCATCCTTCGTGGTGCCTTCGAGCTCGAGCTTGACGGCGTCTTCGGAGAAGAATTCGCGGAGTTCCATAGCCCACAATGCTAACCCGCAAACGCCACAAGTCAAACCGCCGCGTTGCCGAGGCCTCCGGGCGCGGCTATCTTTGTAAAGTGAGCTCAGTCAAGCACTTCCCGTATCCCGTCCCGCACGGGCGTCCGCTGTTCCTCGCGCCGATGGCCGGCGTGTCGGAATCGCCGTTCCGTCGACTGTGCCGCTCGCACGGCGCGGACGTGGTCGTCACGGAGTTCCTGTCGGCGGAGGGGATCCGCCGCGAGAACCCGGCCACGATCAGCAAGCTGCGGTTCGGCCCCGACGAGCGCACGATCGGCGTGCAGATCTTCGGCGCGGTGCCCGAGGCGATGGCCGACGCGGCGGCGTTCGTGACCGACGTGTTCCAGCCCGATTTCGTGGACATCAACTTCGGGTGCCCGGTCAAGAAGGTCGTGCGCCGCAATGGCGGCTCCGGGTGCCTGCGCGACCTCTCGCTGGTCACCGACGTGATCCGCGCGGTAGCGAAGGCCACGCACCTGCCCGTCACCGTGAAGGTGCGGAGCGGCTGGAACGAGGAGATGCGCGACCCGGTGAAGATCGGCCTCACGTGTCAGGACGCGGGCGCTCGGGTGCTCGCGCTGCACGCGCGCACTCGCACGCAGATGTACACGGGCTCGGCCAACTGGGACGAGATCGCCGCCGTCACCGAGGCGCTCGACATCCCGGTGCTGGGCAACGGCGACATCAAGACCCCGAACGACGTGCTGCGCATGGCAGAGCACACCGGCGCGGACGGCATCATGGTGGGCCGCGGGTCGTTCGGACAGCCGTGGATCTTTCGGCAGGCACGGGCGCTGCTCGACGGCCAGCCGATGCCGGCCACGCCCGGCGTGGAGGAACGGTTTGCGATCGCGCTCGACCACGCGCGCATGGTGCAGAGCTACGAGGTCGATCCCGAGGGGGCCGCGGTGGAGTTCCGGAAGCACCTCGGCTGGTACGTGAAGGGGCTGCCGCACTCTGCCGACCTCCGGAAGCGGCTGCACCAGGTGAACACCTTCGACGAGGTCGAGGGGATCTTCACTGACTACCTGCGCGATCGGGAGGCAGGTCGTCATGGCGACCTGTCGGAACCCGTCGACGAGCCCGGGGTATTGCCCGGTGGCTGCGTGAGCGGCGAGATTGGAGAAGAAGTGGCTGGAGGTCTGGCGGCGTAAGCGTCTGGCGCGGTGCGGTTTGTGCACCGTGGGCTGTCGTCGGACTGGATGGGTGCTGGACTCTTCGGGGGTGTCCTGGCTTCGACGGGTTTGGTGAAGCTGTGGTTGCGTGCCCAGGTCCTCGGGCTCCTGGTAAAACACTCGGGAAAACATCAAACGCCAACAACAACCTGGCGCTCGCCGCGTAACCTTCGGGTTACCGCTGGCAGTGCTCCATAGAGAGCCCGCCCGGGGCGCTTTACGGAGTATCGAAAATCTGGGCTAGGAGCGCGGCGCGTCGCCCGCCACGTTCCGAAACAACAGGTGACTTGTCCGTGAGTGGGCCGCCCGGTGGCCAGCGCACGGAGACCTCAATCGCCGGGATACGCACGTAGACACTGTGGTGAATCCAGGTTCGGACAGGGGTTCGATTCCCCTCACCTCCACTTGCGCGAACGGCCCGATCGATTTCGATCGGGCCGTTCGTGTTTCCGTGCGTCGCGCAGCGGTTCAGGGCGCCGAGTCGAGCGCGGCGTGGGCGGCGGCAAGTCGCGCCACCGGCACGCGGTATGGGGAGCACGACACGTAGTCGAGCCCCGCATCGTGACAGAACCGCACCGAGCGCGGTTCTCCGCCATGCTCCCCGCAGATGCCCACCTTGAGTGCGGGGCGAGTGGAGCGGCCGTCGGCGATCGCGATGCGCACCAGCTTGCCCACGCCGTTCGCATCGAGTACCTGGAACGGATCGTCCTCGAGGATGCCGCGCTCGAGATAGTACGGCAGGAATCGCCCGCTGTCGTCGCGACTGAGCCCGAACGTGGTCTGCGTGAGGTCGTTGGTGCCGAACGAGAAGAAGTCGGCCGAGCGCGCGATCTCGTCGGCGGTCAACGCGGCGCGTGGCAGCTCGATCATCGTGCCTACCAGGTACGGCACGTGCTCGTCCATGGCGCCCATGACCTGGTCCGCCGCGCGCTCGATCACGGCGCGCTGGTTCTCCAGTTCGCGCGCGGTGGCCACCAGCGGCACCATGATTTCCGGCAGCACCTCGATGCCGCGTCGCTTCGCACGCACGGCGGCCTCGAAGATCGCGCGCGCCTGCATCTCGGTGATCTCGGGGTACGTGATGCCCAGCCGGCAGCCGCGATGACCGAGCATGGGATTGCTCTCGCGGAGCGCCTCGACGATCGCCGCGAGCGCCGGTCGGCTCAGGCCGAGCGTGCTGGCCAGCTTCTTGGACTCCTCGCCACCGTGCGGCAGGAACTCGTGCAGCGGCGGGTCGAGCAGCCGAATGGTGACCGGGAAGCCGTTCATCGCCTCGAAGATGCCCTCGAAGTCGGCGCGCTGCATGGGCAGCAGCTTCTCGAGCGCGCGACGCCGTCCGCCTTCGTCGCGCGCCACGATCATCTCGCGCATGGTCGAGATGCGGTCGCCTTCGAAGAACATGTGCTCCGTGCGGCACAGGCCGATGCCCTGGGCGCCGAACGCGCGCGCCAGGCGCGCATCGCGCGGTGTGTCGGCATTGGCGCGTACCTTGAGACGGCGCACCTCGTCCGCCCAGCCCATGAGCCGCGAGAACGCCGCGTACACCGGCGCGTCGGTCTCGCGCTGCACCCCCGAGACCACACGCATGACTTCGCTGGGCAGCGTGGGCAGGTCGCCCTGGAAGACCCGACCGGTCTCGCCATCGAGGGTGATCCAGTCGCCCTCGTTGACGGTGATGTTGCCCGCCGTGAAGTGACGCTCACCGCGCGGGATCTGCACGTCGGTGGCACCCACGATGGCGCACTTGCCCATGCCGCGTGCCACGACGGCCGCGTGGCTCGTCATGCCGCCGCGGGTGGTGAGGATGGCGCGCGCAGCCACCATGCCGTGGAAATCCTCGGGTGTCGTCTCCTCGCGCACGAGGATCACCGCGTCGCCCCGGGCACCGCGTGCGCTTGCCTCGTCGGGATCGAAGACGGCCACGCCGCTGGCCGCGCCGGGACTCGCGGGCAGACCCGTCGCGATCGGCTCGGCCCGTACCGCCGGATCGATCACGCGATGCAGCAGCTGATCGAGCTGGCGCGGATGCAGCCGGCGCACGGCCGCCTGCGCATCGATGAGCCCTTCGCGCACCATGTCGGTCGCGATGCGCAACGCGGCGGGCGTGGTGCGCTTGCCCGTGCGCGTCTGCAGCAGATAGAGCTTGCCCTTCTCGACCGTGAACTCGATGTCCTGCATGTCGCGGTAATGCCGCTCCAGCCGTTCCTGCGTCTGCATCAGGTCGGTGTACGCGCCGGGCAGCCGGTTCGCCATCTCGTCGATGGGCAGCGGCGTGCGAATACCGGCCACGACGTCCTCACCCTGCGCGTTCACGAGGAACTCGCCGTAGAAGCGGTGTTCGCCCGTGCTCGGATCGCGCGTGAAGGCCACGCCGGTGCCCGAGTCGTCACCCATGTTGCCGAACACCATCGACTGCACGTTCACCGCGGTGCCGAGCGACTCCGGGATCTCGTTCACCCGCCGGTAGTCCACCGCCTTCTTGAGCGTCCACGAGCTCCACACCGCCTCGATCGCGCCCCACAGCTGCGCACGCGGATCGGTGGGGAACGGACGCCCCGTCGTGTGCTCCACGAGGTCGAGGTACTCGACCGTCAGCTCCTGCAGCGCCTCGGCGCTCAGTTCCGCGTCGTTCGCCGCGTGCGTGGTGAGGCGCTTCGCCGCGAGCAGATGCTCGAACTGGTCGAACGGCACGTGCAGCACCACGTCCCCGTACATCTGGATGAAGCGGCGGTACGAGTCCCACGCGAAGCGCGGGTTGGCACTCGCGCGCGCGAGTCCCTCGGTGGTCTCCCGGTTGAGGCCGAGGTTGAGGATCGTTTCCATCATGCCGGGCATGCTCACCGGTGCGCCGGAGCGCACGCTCACGAGCAGCGGCATGGCCGGATCGCCGAAGCGCTTGCCGGCCGCCTCCTCGAGGCGCGTGAGCGCGTCATCGACCTCGGCACGCAGCGCATCGGACACGCCGCCATGCGCGAGGTACTCGAGGCACTGCGAGCAGGCGATGGTGAACCCGGGGGGCACCGGCACACCGAGGTTCACCATCTCGGCGAGATTCGCGCCCTTGCCGCCGAGTATCGCCTTCATCTCGCGCGTGCCATCCGCCGCGCCGTTGCCGAAGAAGTAGACCGATCGTGTCACGCAGGCTCCAGAAGTTCAGTGCAAGGTCCGCCGAACGGCGGGACGGCGAAACGACGACTCAGCGGCCGGCACCGGCGCGCAGCAGCTCCGGCTCACTCGGCAGCGCCGTGGGATAGGAGCCGGAGAAGCAGGCGTGGCAGTAGCCCGCCGGCCCTTCCGGCACCGCGCCCAGCATGCCGTCGAGCGAGAGGTACCCGAGCGTGTCCACGCCGAGATGCCGGGCGAGTTCCTCGGGGCCGAGGCTGGCGGCGATCAGCTCCTCGCGACGCGGCGTGTCGATGCCGTAGTAGCAGGGACTGATGATCGGCGCACTCGAGACGCGCATGTGCACCTCGCGCGCACCGGCGGCGCGCACCAGCGACACGAGGCCGCGTGTCGTGGTGCCGCGCACGATGGAATCATCGATCATCACCACCGACTTGCCCTCGATGACTTCGCGCACCGGGTTGTACTTCACCTTCACCTTGGCGTCGCGACCAGCCTGCGTGGGCTGAATGAACGTGCGCCCCACGTAGTGGTTGCGGATGAGCGCGAACTCGAAGGGCAGTCCCGATTCCTCGGCGTAGCCGAGCGCCGCGGAGTTGGAGGAGTCCGGCACGGCGAACACGAGGTCGGCACCGGGGGCCGGGCACTCGCGCGCGAGCTGCCGACCCAGGGCGCGTCGCGCCCGGTCGACGGACGAGCCGAATACCTTGCTGTCGGGGCGCGCGAAGTACACATGCTCGAACACACAGCGGTTGAGCGGCGCGGGCGCAATGGCCTGCAGCGAGCGCATCCCCTGCCGGTCGATGGCCACGATCTCGCCGGGCGCCACGTCACGGACGAACGTCGCTCCGACGATGTCGAGCCCGCACGTCTCCGACGTGGCCACCCAGCCCTCGCCGAGCCGGCCGAGGGCGAGCGGGCGCCAGCCATGCGGGTCACGCGCGATCAGGAAGGTCTCGTCGATCACGACGACCAGGCAGTACGCGCCTTCGACGCCGGCGAGCGCGTTGGCGAGCCGCTCCTCGGGCGACGCACCCGTCGCGCGGGCGATGCGGTGCACGATCGCCTCCGAGTCCATCGAGGAGGTGAAAATCGCGCCGGTTTCCTCGAGGTCACGCCGGAGCTCGACCGCGTTGGTGAGGTTGCCGTTGTGCGCCAGCGCGATGTGTCCACGCCGGACGCGCGCGAGGATCGGCTGCGCGTTCTCGATGGCCGAAGCACCGGCCGTGGAGTACCGCGTGTGGCCGATGGCAATCGGGCCGGTGAGCGCCCGCATCGCATCGTCGCCGAAGCCTTCCGACACGAGTCCCATCGTGCGGCGCAGGTGCGCCACGCCGGTGTCGTCCACCGCGACGATGCCGGCCGACTCCTGGCCACGGTGCTGCAGGGAATAGAGTCCGAGCTGGGTCAGGGCCGCTGCGTTCGGATGACCGTACACGCCGAAGATGCCGCACATGGGAATCGAAGTCCGTCAGTCGGTGGTGGGTGCATGCGACGTCGCCACGGCGTGTTCCGCCGGTGCGCCGCCATCCATGATGCCCGGAATGGTGTCGTGGAATGCCTTGGCCAGCGGCTCGATGGCCGACCGGGCCGAGACGGCGCCGATCACGAACTCGACGCCCTCCGCCGCGCTGGTGACGCGACCGATCACGCGCGCGGGAACGCCGATGCGTGCGGCCACCTCGAGCAGCGCGTCCGGTGTCGGCGTGCTGATCACGACGCGCCCCTGCGCCTCGCCGAACAGCAGTGCGCGCAGCGGGAGGTCGGCCCAGTCGGTAAGGTCGACCTGGAAGCCCATGGTGCGATCGCGATGCATCATCGCGGACTCGGCGAGCGCGACAGCAAGACCGCCGTCACTGCAGTCGTGCGCGCTGCGCACGAGGCCGTGGCCGATCGCCTCGAGCAGCGCATCGATGAGGCGACGCTCCGCGGCCGGATCGCAGGCCGGCGGTGCGCCGATCGCGAGCCCGTGCAGGCGGAGCAGGTACTCGCTGGCCCCGAGTTCGGCCGTATTGTCGCCGAGCAGTACGATCGCATCGCCCTCCACCTGGAACGCCGACGGCGTGACGTGGTCGAGCGAGTCGAGCACACCGACCATGCCGATCGTGGGCGTGGGATGAATGGCGCCCTGCGGGTTTTCGTTGTAGAGCGAGACGTTGCCGCCCGTCACTGGTGTCTCGAGCGTCCGGCACGCCTCGCCCATGCCGGCCACGGCATTCGCGAGCTGGTAGTACACCTCAGGGCGGGTCGGATTGCCGAAGTTGAGGTTGTTCGTGATCGCGCGGGGACGCGCACCGCTGCAGGCCACGTTGCGGGCCGCCTCGCACACGGCGATGCGGCCGCCGACGCGCGGATCGAGCGCGACATAGCGACCGTTGCCGTCGATGGAGAGCGCCACGCCGGCATCGGTGCCGCGAAGCCGAATGACGGCCGCGTCGCTGCCGGGACCCACGATCGTGCTCGTGCGGACCATCGAATCGTACTGCCGCCAGACCCACGCCTTGCTGGCGATCGTGGGCGACGAGAGCAGCCGCTCGAGCGTCCAGATCGGATCGGCCTCCTCCTCGTGCGGTGCCACGGCGTGCGGATCGCGGGCACGGGCCTCGGCGAGCGCGGTGGACTCCTTCGCCTCGATAGTGTAGACCGGGCAGTCGGTGACGAGGCGCGTGCCGGGGAACTCGGCCACGACACGATCGCCCTCGGTGACGCGATAGACCGGCTCCGCGATGACCTCGCCGATCACCGCGGCCTCGAGGTCCCAGCGCGCGAGGATCTCGCGCACCTGCTCCTCGCGTCCCTTGTGCGCGACCACGAGCATGCGCTCCTGCGACTCCGACAGCAGGATCTCGTACGGCGTCATGCCCTCCTCACGGACCGGCACCTTGGTGGTGTCGATCGTGACGCCCACGTCGCCACGCGCGGCCATCTCCGCGGAGCTCGACGTGAGGCCGGCGGCGCCCATGTCCTGGATGGCCACGATGTGGCCGCTGCGAATGAGCTCGAGCGACGCTTCCAGCAGGAGCTTCTCGGTGAACGGATCGCCCACCTGCACGCGCGGCCGCTTGGCCTCGTTCTCCTCGCTCAAGTCCTCGCTCGCGAACGAGGCCCCGTGAATGCCGTCACGTCCCGTGCGCGCACCCACCGCGATGATCGGATTGCCGACCCCTTCGGCCACGGCGCGAATGAGCTCCTCCTCCCGCAGCACGCCCACGCACATCGCGTTGACGAGCGGATTGCCCTCGTACGACGGGTCGAACACGACCTCGCCGCCCACCGTGGGCACGCCGACGCAGTTGCCGTAGTCGCCGATGCCCTTGACGACACCGGAGAACAGGTAGCGCACGCGCGGTGACGAGAGCGGGCCGAAGCGCAGCGAGTTGAGCAGGGCGATCGGGCGCGCGCCCATGGTGAAGACGTCGCGCAGGATGCCGCCCACGCCGGTGGCTGCGCCCTGGTACGGTTCGACCGCACTCGGATGGTTGTGCGACTCCACCTTGAACGCCACCGCGATGCCGTCCTTCACGGCGATGACGCCGGCGTTCTCGCCGGGGCCCTGCAGCACCCACGGCGCCTCGGTGGGCAGCGTGCGGAGCAGCGGGCGCGAGTGCTTGTAGGAGCAGTGCTCGCTCCAGAGCGCACTCACGATGCCGACCTCGGTGAATGTCGGCGTGCGACCGAGCATCGCGACCACGCGCTCGTACTCGGCCGGTGTGATGCCGTGTTCCTTGATGAGTGCCGGCGTGATCTCCGGATCACCGGCACGCGGGGCGACGTGCGACTGGCTCATGCGCCCACCTCCGCGAGCAGGCTGTCCGCGAGCGAGTGCAGCAGCGGGAGGCCGTCGGCGCTGCCGATGCGCACATCGACAGCCCGTTCCGGGTGCGGCATCATGCCCAGCACATTGCCGGCGGCGTTGACGATGCCGGCGATGTTGCGCTGCGAGGCGTTGGGGTTGGCCGCCTCGGTGACGTGACCGCCCGCATCGACGTAGCGGAACACCACCTGTCCTTCACCCTCCAGTCGCTCCAGCGTGTCGGCGTCGGCGGTGTATCGGCCATCACCGTGGGCCACGGGAATGCGCACCACCTGACCGATGTGGTAGCGCGACGTGAAGCGCGTGGCGATGGACTCGACGCGCAGGTGCACCTGCTCGCAAATGAAACGCAGATGCGCGTTGCGAAGCAGGGCGCCCGGCAGCAGGCCGGCTTCGCACGCGATCTGGAAGCCGTTGCAGATCGCGAGCACGGGCCCGCCACGCTGCGCGTGGGCGACGACCTCCTGCATGATCGGGCTGAAGCGCGCGATCGCACCAGGGCGCAGGTAGTCGCCGTAGCTGAAGCCGCCGGGCAGGATCACCAGGTCGGCGCCCTGCAGGTCGTGATCCTTGTGCCAGCAGAAGACTGCCTCGGCCCCAAGGTGATCGACGACGGCGTGGTAGGCGTCCTCGTCGCAGTTCGAGCCGGGGAACCGGATGATGCCGACTCTCACGCGGGCTCCACGGTGGCGATGTGGAAGTCTTCGGTGACCGGGTTGGCCAGCAGCTGCTCGCACATGCGACGCACGGCGTCGCGCGCGGCCTCCGCACTCTCGGCATCGGTGTCGAGCACCAGGTGCCGTCCGACACGCACGTCACCGACCGACGCGAACCCCAGCGTGTGGAGCGCGTCGGCAACAGCCTTGCCCTGAGGATCGAGGATGCCACGGCGCGGCACGATGTGGATGGCCACTCGGAATCGGGTCATGTCGGGGAGTCGTTGTGGTCGGCATCGCGACCAGGGGTGGAACGGGAGTCACGCTGCCGACGACGTCGGCGGCGGGCGGAACGATCAGCATCGACGGCGACGCCATCGGCGACGAGCGCCGATCCATCGTCATCGTCATCGGGGACGATCGGCAGGCGGTCCATCAGCCCGAGCAGCACGGTGCGCCCGATGCCGTACAGCACGTAGCCCATGAGCGCCGGGAAGAAGAACTGCTTGGGCAGGAAGATCACGCCCACGAGCGTGCCGACCACGAGCAGCAGGCCGAGCACCCCGCGCCAGCTGCGCAGCCCGACCGTCGGCACGGCGGCGTACTGCACGTTGCTGATCATGAGCATGCCGAGCCCGAGCATGACCCAGCGCAGCATCTGATGCCACGGGAGGCCGCCGATCATGGTGTCGGTGTAGAGCGACGTCTGGCTGAACCACCAGTAGGTGGCGAGCGTCATGCCGGCGGCCGGGCTCGGCAGGCCGGTGAAGTGCGTCTTCGCGCGGCCCGCCTGCTCCACGTTGAAGCGCGCCAGCCGGATGACCGCGGCAGCCGTGAACAGGAAGCAGAAGATCCAGTCCCAGCCCGTGTTGTTCAGCACGGCGAAGTACATGATCAGCGACGGGGCGAGCCCGAAGCTGATCGCATCGACGAGGCTGTCGAGCTCGGAGCCGAACTTGCTGCCGCTCTTCGTGGCGCGCGCAATCCGTCCGTCGAGCGTGTCGGCCACCGCGCCGAAGACGATGAACCGGGCGGCCGCGTCGAAGTCGCCGCGCGAGGCGGAGACGATCGCGAAGATGCCGAAGAACAGGTTGGCGAGCGTGAGGCCGTTCGGCAGCACCACCACCGCGCGCCGGCGCGGGCGCGGTCCGCCGCCCGGCATCGAGCCGGCCCCTGCGTCGGCCGTCATGCCACCGACCCGCGGAAGAACCACGCGAGGACGACGGCCGTCACGAGGAAGAGGAAGGCCACCAGCCAGAGCGGCCAGGAGCGGACGCGCAGCGCGAGCGCGAAGGCCACCACCGCAATGGCGGAGGCGCCGACGATCAGGGGATAGCCCTCGCGCGCGAAGTTCACGTGGCGCTCTCCAGTCGCGGCGCGGAGGGCGTGCCGGCGAGCACGGCAGCGAGCGAGGCCCCGGTGAGCCGCTCGAAGGCCTCGAGGTAGCGGAGGCTCGTGGCGTGCACGACCGCCTCGGGCAGCGTGGGGCCGGGCGACTCGCCGTTCCAGCGACCCGCGCGCCGTTCGACGTCGAGCCAGTCTCGCAGCGGCTGCTTGTCGAAGCTGGGCTGGCTGCGCCCGGGTTCGTAGCGATCCGCCGGCCAGAAGCGCGAGGAGTCGGGGGTGAGCACTTCGTCGATCAGGATCACGCGCCCATCGCGCACGCCGAACTCGAACTTGGTGTCGGCCACGATGATGCCCCGAGGGGCCGCCACGTCGCGGCCGAACTCGTACACCGTGCGCGCCATGCGCTCGAGCAGTGCGGCGCGCTCGGCACCGACCCGGGCAATGACCTCGGCCACGGTGATGTTCTCGTCGTGCCCGGTCTCCGCCTTGGTTGCCGGGCTGAACACCGGCGGATCGAAGCGGTCGCTTTCCCGAAGCCCGGCGGCGAGCGCTTCGCCCGCCAGCGTGCCGCTGGCTGCGTACTCCTTCCATGCCGAGCCGGCGAGATAGCCACGCACCACGCACTCGATGGGAACGACCTCCGTGAGCACGCACAGCATGGCGCGGCCAATGAGGGCGTCGCGATGAGCGGTGAGCGCCGGCACCTCGCGCACGATCGTGTCCACATCGGCGGAGAGGAGGTGATGCGGCAACGCGTCGCCGAAATGCTCCCCCAGCTGGCGCAACCACCAGGCGGTGATCTGCGTGAGCACGGCGCCCTTGAAGGGAATCGGTTCGTCCATGACGACGTCGAATGCGCTCACCCGATCGGTGGCCACCAACAGCACGCGATCGTCGCCCACGGCGTACACATCGCGCACCTTGCCACGGCGGATGAGCGGAAGGGGCAGGTCGGTGCTGCGCAGGGCCGTGCCGCTCGTCATACGCGGACCTCGTCGGTTGCGGCGGCACCGGTGTAGCGCGCGAGCACGGGCGCCACTTCTTCCTCGAGGAACTCGGTCACCTGCTGCGGGGCGCGCCCGGTAAAGCGCGCCGGATCGGCGAGCGCCTCGAGGTCGGACATGGGCACACCGAAGGCCGGATCGGCGGCGAGACGATCGAGCATGTCGTTGCGCGCTGCTCCATCCTTCACGGCGCGGGCCGCGGCAATGCTGTGCTGCCGGATCACCTCGTGCGCCTGCTGCCGGTCGCCACCGGCCCGCACGGCGCGCACGATCAGCTCCTCGGTCGCCATGAACGGAAGCTCATCGTCCACGCGTCGGCGAATGCGCGCCGGATGCACCTCGAGCCCGGACACGATGTTGCGCACGAGCACCAGGATCGCATCGGTGGCGAGGAACGACTCGGGAATCGCGAGGCGACGGTTGGCCGAATCGTCGAGCGTGCGCTCGAAGTACTGCACGGCGTGCGTCTGGTTCGCGTTCGGCTCGAGGGAGAGCACGAAGCGCGCGAGCGCCGCAATGCGCTCGGAGCGCATCGGGTTGCGCTTGTACGCCATGGCGGAGGAACCGATCTGGTCCTTCTCGAACGGCTCCTCGATCTCACCGAATGCCTGCAGCATGCGAATGTCGCCCGACAGCTTCGAGGCGCTCGCCGCCACGCCGGCCACGACGCCAAGCACCTGCGCGTCGATCTTGCGGCTGTAGGTCTGTCCGCTCACGGGAATCGACGC
Source organism: Gemmatimonas sp. (assembly GCA_011390885.1). Classification (GTDB taxonomy): domain Bacteria; phylum Gemmatimonadota; class Gemmatimonadetes; order Gemmatimonadales; family Gemmatimonadaceae; genus JAABRT01. The sequence goes on from JAABRO010000059.1 coordinate 55,247, forward strand.
GGCGAAGCCCATGGCCGCCGAGACGCGGCGGTCGAGCTCGCGCACCTTGCCGTGGTCGCCGTCGAACAACGACAGGAACGACGCCTGCGTGCCGGTCGTGCCCTTCACGCCGCGGAACGGCAGTGTGGCAATGCGGTGCTCGAGATCGGCGATGTCGAGCAGCAGGTCCTGCATCCAGAGCGTGGCGCGCTTGCCCACGGTGGTCAGCTGCGCCGGCTGCAGGTGCGTGTAGCCGAGGCAGGGCAGGGTGCGCCACTCGCGCGCGAACTCGGCCAGCGAGCGCAGCGCGTCCACGCACTTGTCGCGCAGCAGCTCGAGGCCGCGGCGCATGAGCACGAGCTCCGCGTTGTCGGTGACGTAGCAGCTCGTGGCACCGAGGTGGATGAACGGGCGCGCCGCCGGCGCGACGTCCCCGAACGCGTGCACGTGCGCCATGACGTCATGTCGGAAGCGCCGCTCGTACGCAGCGACCGCCGTGAAGTCGATGTCGTGCTGATGCGCGCGCATCTCGGCGATCGCCGCATCCGGGATGTCGATGCCGAGGTCGCGCTCGGCCTCGGCGAGCACGAGCCACAGCTTGCGCCACAGCCCGTAGCGGGCATCGCCGCCCCAGAGTTCGAGCATGGCGCGGGAGGCGTAGCGCTCGGCGAGCGGCGACGAATACACGGAAGGGAGCACGGAGTCAGCGGACACGGAAGTTGATCGAGTAAGGGCCTTGGCCGCCGCGCTCGAACCAGAGCTGCACGACACCGCGTGCGCCGTAGGCCTCGATGGCGCGCGCCGCGAGGTCGGCACTGGTGATGGGCGTGTTGCCGATCTGCAGGATGACGTCGCCGTTCTGCAGGCCGAGTTCGGACTGCAGCCGTTCGGACACGTTCACCACGAGCGCACCCGCGCGCGAGCGGATGCGGCGTTCCTGCCGGATCGCATCGGTGAGCGAGACGAGTTCGAGCTCGCGCAGCACGGTCACGCGCGGCGCGCTGACTTCGGGCACGTCGGCGATGGTGAGCTGCACGGTGAGTTCACGCTGGCCACGGCGCACCACGAGCGGCAGCGTCTCGCCCACCCGGAGTTCGAGCAGCCGCGCCTCCCAGTCGAAGGGATTGCGAATGGTCTTGGTGCCGGCGCGCACGAGCACGTCGCCGTCGCGCACGCCGGCCTTCTCCGCCGGCGAGCCTGGCACGACGCGTCCCACCAGCGGCACGGCGCGCACCGCATCGCGCGCGCTGCTGAGCTCGGGCAGGCGCAGCTGCAGTCCCACCCACGGCTGGCGCACGCGCCCATGCGTGAGCAGGTCATCGACGATGCGCATGGTGCGGTCGATCGGGATCGCGAACCCGAGCCCGACCGAGCCGCCGGAGGGCGAATAGATGGAGCTGTTCACGCCGATCACGTCGCCCGTCGCGTTCACCAGCGGACCGCCCGAGTTGCCGGGATTGATCGCGGCGTCGGTCTGGATCATGTCGAGGTACATACCGGCGCCTTCGCTGCGCGCCGTGATGTTCCGCCCCACGGCGCTGATCACGCCCACCGACACGCTCGGCTCGGTGTTGCCGAGCACAAAGCCGAAGGGATTGCCGATCGCGATGCTCCACTCGCCCACGAGCAGGTCGGACGACGTGCCGACGCGCGCCACCGGCAGGTCGCGCGCGTCGATGCGGAGCACGGCGAGGTCGTTCTGTTCGTCCTCACCGACGAGCGTGGCGTCGTACGTCGTGCCGTCGCGCAGCGCCACGGTGATGCGCGAGGCGCCCGAGACGACGTGCGCATTCGTCACGATGACGCCGTCCTGCCGCACGATGAATCCCGACCCGATGCCGGCCCGGGCGCGCTGTCCGCTGCGTCCACCGAACATCATCTCGAAATAGTCGGCGGGCACGCGCTCCACCGTTTCCGTCTGCACGCTCACGACGGCCGGTGCGACGCGCTCGACGGCGGTGGTGATCGCCGTGCGTCGCGACTGGGCAATCTCCTGCGCCGGCACCTCGCCCACCGGCATCGCGACGCCGGCACGCGACTCGCTGACCGTGCCGGCGCCAGCGGCGGAACCCGCCGGCGGCTGCCCGAGCGAGTCGGACGGACTCGCGCCGACACAGCCGGCGGCGATCACCACGGCCGCCGCCATCGCCCCGAGTCGCGCCACGATCACGGCTCGCCGGCGCGCAGGCGCTGCCCGCCCGCGGGGCGACGCTGCGTGTCCGCCAGCGCCTGGTCGGTGAACGGATACGCCAGCATCGCGCGCAGCGTGCCCGCGCCCACGACGGCGGCGTCGGCACCCGCCGCGCCGCAGGCGGCCATGGACGCCGAGCCCGCCGGGAACAGCGCGACCAGCTCGGCCTCGAGCTCCGCGGCGTCGAGCAGCGCGCGTGCACCGGCCACCACTTCGGCACCGGCTCCGCTCATCGCGTCGAGCCGGTCCACGTCGAGCAGCACGTAGGTGGCGCCCGCCTTCGCCGCGAAGAGCGCCTGCGCGGCGGAGCCGACGAACGTGGCGGCCACGCGAAGGCCGGCCGCGGCCAGGGCGCGCATCCGCACCGCGTTGTCGTCGTTGAACGGCAACTGCAGCACGACGTTGTCGGCGGCCCGTCCGAGGTCGCGCAGATGCTCATCCGATCCCGCCGAGGCGGCGAGCGTCTCGGCTGCGTCCACGAGCACGGGGAAGGGCACCGCGCGGGCGAACGCCGACAGCCACGCCACCGCGGCCTCGGGCGAGCTGGCCGTGTGCAGCGCGGCGTCCGGCAGGACGACGCCGTCACACCAGCCGCGCGCGGCGGCCCACTGGACGTCGTCGAGGGCGTCGGTAGCGAGAAAGAGCTTCACGTCGGGGAAAGATAAAGGGTCGAGGGATACCGGACCTGCTCGAGGAACAATCCCTGCGGAGGCGCCGGGGCCGAGGTCGCCTGATTGTCGGGGGCCGTCAGCAGCGACGCGATGCTGCCGGGCGGTCGTCGACCGCGGCCCACCTCCACCATGGTCCCCACGAGGAACCGCACCATGTGGTGGAGGAACCGATTGGCCTCGATGTCGAACACGAGCCCGCCCGGGCGTTCCCGCCAGCCGGCGTGCACCACGTCGCAGCGATGATCGTCGGTGTCCGGCGCGGTGCCCGCGACCGCGAAGGCCCGGAAACAGTGGGTGCCGGGCAGGGCCTCCGCCTCGGCCCGCATGGCGTCGAGGTCGAGGGCGCAGCCGAGGGGCCATTCGGTCCGGCGCCGGAAGGGCGACATGGCGTCGCGGTCGGTGCCCACGAAGTACGCGTACCGGCGGCGCTCCGCACTGAAGCGCGGGTGGAACGCAGGGGCCATCGCGAACGCCTCGGCCACCCACACGTCCGGCGGCAGCTTGGAGTTCGTCGCGCGGCGCAGCGACTCCGCGGTCCACTTCGCGGGCACCCGCACGCCGACGGCCTGTCCACGCGCATGCACCCCCGCGTCCGTGCGACCGGAGCCCACGGCCGTAACTGGCGCGCCGCAGATCGCCGTCAGCGCCCGCTCCATCTCCCCCTGTACGGTGCGAGCAGCGGGCTGCCGCTGCCACCCCGAAAACGCCCCACCGTCGTAGTGAGTGAGCAACAGGAACGAGGCGTGATCGTCGGATTGCATGAGCCGCGAAAGCTACCTGTCCGGACCGCCGCCTTCAAGCGAGCCGGTCGCCGCGTGCGCGCCCGTGACCGACGCAGGGCGCGACCGTCGTTTGACAGGAGCCTTGTGCCCTTCTCACATTGCGCGGCGACTCGTTCCCCCTTCGATCCTTCCGTGGCTCCACGCTCGCTCGCCTCGCTCGCTCACGCCCTCGGTGCCACGTCGGATCTCGACGGGGCCCTGGTCGCGCTCAACGAATGCCTCTGGGAGATGGACCGCGGCGCTGCCATGGCGCTGCTTCGCTACGACGGGCGCCGCGAAATGCTGCGCGAGCGGCTCACGCCGGTGGCCGGTCGCATCGAGCGCTCCACCGTCGAGACCACCTTCGACCATCTGCCGGCGCCGGTCCGCATGAAGGTGGCCGCCGGGGGACAGTTCATCGACCTGTCGGATCGCTCCGCCGACTACGTCCGGCTCTTCGGCTTCACGCACACCCTCGACGGAGGCGTGCTCGCGCTGCGCGGACTGCGGGTGGAGGGGTACCTCGCCGCGGTCATCGCGCTGTACGAGCCGCGCAAGATCTTCGGCACGCGCACCAGCGAACGGCTGGCGCCGGCGCTCGCGCTCTTCGACCTCGCCTTCGGGCGCCTCTCCGAGCGCGAGGCCCGCGAGGAAGCGGTGCGCACGCTCGAGGACGTCACGCAGCGCGTGCATGGCGAGTACGTGCGCAAGCTGCGCTCCCTCGAGACCGAGCTGCGTGAGGTCCGCAACACCACGCCGCAGGGCGTGCCCGTGCTGTCGGCCGCGGAAGCGGTGGCGCTGCAGGCCGAGTCCGCGCGTGCCGAGGAGGAGGTACGTCGCGCGCAGCGCAAGATGGAGCTGAGCGAGCAGCAGCTCATGTCGGCGGTCGGTCAGCTCGAGCAGGCACACCTCGAGTTGCACCGGCGCAGCGAGGCGCTCCGGCAACGCACGCGCACCCTGTACCTGCTCGATCGCGTGCTCACCCTCGATGCGTCCACCAGCGACTCCACCGTCCTGGCCGACGGCCTGCTGGCGCTCGTGGGTGATGACATGCAGGCGCAGCGCTGCTCCCTCATGCTGACGGCGCCGGAACCGGAACACATGTATCTCGCCGCGGGTCGTGGCCTGTCGCCCGAAGTGCGGATCGGCATGCGCATCCGGATCGGCGAGGGTGTGTCAGGGCGGGTGGCGGCCGCGCGCGAGCCGCTGCTGGTGCAGGACGTCGCGCAGGCCGACCGGCATCCGCTGCTCCGGGATCAATACTTCACCACCGGCAGTTTCATCAGCTTCCCGCTGGTGTACCACGACCGGCTGGTCGGGGTGCTCAACCTCACCAATCGGGCGAAACTCGGTGTGTATACGGAGGAGGACGTGGAACGCGTGCGGCTCCTGGCCTTGGTGATCTCGCTCGTCGCGTCCCACGCGCGACTGCCCGAACGACTGGTCACCGCGCTCGATGTCGGCTGATCAGGCGGGGGGCGCGCTGCGGGGCGCCATTCGGCGGCTGGCCGGGGGCGAGTCGCTCGACGCGGAGACGATCACGGGAGCCTTCGATGTCATCATGCGTGGCGAGGCGACCCCCGCGCAGGTGGCCGCCCTGCTCATGGCGCTGCGCGTGAAGGGGGAGACGTCCACCGAGGTCGCCGGTGTCGCGCGCGCGCTGCGTCGGGCCATGGTGACGATCGAGGCAAATGACACGGCCACGCTGGTGGACACGTGCGGCACCGGTGGCGGCACGATGACCACGTTCAATATCTCCACGGCGGCAGCCCTGCTCGCCGCCGGCGCGGGCGTGCGCATCGCGAAGCACGGCAATCGCTCTTTCACCTCCCGCTCGGGGAGCGCCGACGTGCTCGAGGCGCTCGGCGTGCCGATCGAGGCGTCGCCCGCCACGATGGCGCACGCGTTGGAGACGGCGGGCATCACCTTCATGTTCGCGCCGCTCATGCACCCCGCGATGCGGCACGTGGGCCCGATCCGGCGCGAGTTGGCCATCCCGACCGTGATGAATATCGTGGGCCCGCTGGCCAACCCCGCGAACGCGGGCCGCCAGGTCGTCGGCGTTGCCGACCGGAATCGGCTCCCGCTGATCGCCGGCGCGCTGGCGCTCCTCGGATCGGAGCGGGCGCTCGTGGTGCACGGAGAGCCTGGCATGGACGAAGTGTCGCCGCTTGGACGCACCACGGTGCTCGAAGTGCGGGACGGCTCCGTGACGGAGTGGGAGATCGATCCGGCGTGGGCCGGTTATGACGGCATCGTGGCCGCCGACCTCGAAGGCGGCGAGCCGGCCGAGAACGCCGCGATGATCGAGGCAGTCCTCACGGGAGGCGGCACGCCGGCGGCGAAAGCGGCCGTGGTGCTCAACGCGGCCGCGGCGATCCTGGTGGCCGGCGTGCGCGACGACTACCGCTCGGCGCTCGCGCTGGCGCGAGAGGCGCTCGAGTCCGGTGCCGGTGCGCGAGCGCTCGACGCGCTTCGCGTCGCGTTTCGCACCCCGGTGACCTGACGCGGTGGCCGGGGCACTGGCTGCACCGCATCAGTAGCGGCGCAGCACCCCGACCACGATGCCCTGGATGCGCACGTCGTCCTCGTGCACATACAACGGCTGCATGGCTTCGTTGGCCGGCTGCAGCCGAATGCGTCCGTCCCGTTCGCGATAGTAGCGCTTGACCGTGGCCGCCGCGCCGTCGAGCAACGCGATCACCATCTCGCCGTTGTCCGCCGACTGACGTTCGTTGACCACCACGTAGTCGCCGTCCTCGATGTGGTCCTCGATCATGGACTCACCGCGCACCCGCAGCACGTAATGGCTGCCGTTCTTGCGCAGGAACGTATCGGGAACGGAAATCGTCTCGTTGTGCGACAGCGCCTCGATGGGCGAGCCGGCCGCCACCAGGCCGAGCAGCGGCAGCTCCACCGACCGCTGAAACACCTCCGAGGGAAGGATCTCGATGGCACGACTCTCATTGTACGAGCGCCGGATGTACCCCTTGCGCTCGAGATTTGTGAGGTGCTCGTGGACCGTCGCCAGCGAGTTATAGTTGAACCGCGAGGCGATCTCCTCGAAACTCGGCGCGTACCCGTGATCTTCCGAGTACGTGGTGAGGAAACTCAGGATCTCGCGTTGGCGCTTGGTGAGCGGCATGGCGACCTCCACTGGTGGGGGAACTGCGCGCTCGGGCCGGGAGCCCGAAAATGTGCCGAAATCACGTTAACCGAACAGGGGCCGAAGTGCAAGCCGTTCACCCGTCCGATCATCTCCCGCGCACTGCTGCCGATGCCTGGGTGCCTCCCAGCGGCACGCTGGGCGAACTCGTGCGCCGCGCCGCGGAGCGGGCGGACGCCGTCGCCGCGACGCAGCCCGCGCTGGAGCAGCAGGCCGCGGCGATGCCCGCGCCGCCCGCCTTTCACGAGGCCTTGCGCGGCGACCGGGTGCGCGTGATCGCCGAGGTGAAGCGGGCCTCCCCCTCGAAGGGCGCGATCGCGCCCGGCCTCGATGCGGCTACCCAGGCGCGCGCCTACGAGGCCGGCGGGGCCGCCGCGATCTCCGTGCTCACCGAGCCCACGCGATTCGGCGGCACGCTCGACGATCTCGCCGCCGCGGCCGCGGCGGTGCGCATTCCGGTGCTGCGAAAGGATTTCATCGTGCATCCGGTCCAGATCTGGGAGGCGCGCGTGCGCGGCGCGGCGGCCGTGCTGCTCATCGCGCGCGCCCTGTCGCCAGCCACGCTGGCGGTGCTGCACGCCGAAGCGCGGCGCGCGAGCCTCGAGGTGCTCGTCGAGGTCCGCGACGCGGCCGAACTCGCCACGGCGCTGTCCATCGGTGCGACGGTGATCGGCGTGAACAATCGAAACCTCGAAACGCTGCACATCGACCCGACCACCGCGCCCGCGCTCATCCCGTCCATTCCAGCCGATCGCATCGCGATCGCGGAGAGCGGCATGGCCACGCTCGACGAAGCGCGCGCCTCGCAGCGGGCGGGGGCCGACGCGCTGCTCATCGGCTCGGCGATCTCCGCCTCCGGCGACCCGGCCGGCGCGGTCGCGGCGTTCGCCGCGCTCGAGCGCCGCGACGGCGCGCGCGTCGGGTGAGGCCCGCACCCGAGCCGGCGGTGGTGCCCGCCGCGCGTCCGCACATCAAGGTGTGCGGACTCACGCGCGCCGAGGACGTGGCCCTCGCCGAGCGACTGGGCGCGGCGTTCGTGGGGGGCATTCGCGCCGGCGGGCCGCGGCTGCTCACGCCCGCGCGCTGGCGCGACACGCTCGGACCTCGCCGTCCCGGTGTCTCCCGCGTGGCCGTCTTCGGGGTGATCACCACGCTGGAGTTGCTCGACGAAGCGGCCGCGCTCGAGGCCGATGTCGCGCAGTTGCACGGCGATCCGGACGCCGCCGCCGTGCGCGACCTGCGCGCCGCCGGGGTGCGGGTGTGGCCGGTCCTGCGAGTGGCGGGCGACCGCCTCCCGCCGTTGGCGTGGGAACTGGCGGCAGACGCCGATGCACTGGTCCTCGACGCGAAGGTGCCCGGTCAGCTCGGTGGCACGGGCGTCTCGCTCGACTGGGCGGCACTGGCGGGCGACGTGGCCGACTGGCGCGCGGCGCACCCGGCAGTGCCGCTCGTGCTTGCGGGCGGGCTCACGCCGGCCAACGTGGCGCAGGCCATCGCCCTCCTTCGGCCGGATGTCGTCGACGTATCTTCCGGCGTGGAATCTGCACCGGGGATCAAGGATCCCGAGCGGCTGCAGGCATTCGTGGACGCTGTTCGGGGATGGAACTGATGGGGACCTCAGACGCAGTGCTGGCGGAACGGACCGGCGATCGATTCGGCGGCTTCGGCGGGCGCTATGTGCCGGAGACGCTCGTGCCGGCCCTCGACGCGCTGGACGCGGAGTTCGATGCTGCCATGGCCGACCCGACCTTCCGGGCCGAACTCGACTTCATGCTGCGCGAGTACGTAGGGCGTCCCACGGCCCTGAGCACCGCACCGCGGTTTTCCGCGCTGATCGGCGCGCCCGTGTGGCTCAAGCGCGAAGACCTCAACCACACCGGCGCGCACAAGATCAACAATACGGTGGGGCAGGCCATGCTGGCGCGGCGCATGGGCAAGCGCCGCATCATCGCCGAGACCGGGGCGGGGCAGCACGGGGTCGCCACCGCCACGATCTGTGCCCGATTCGGCCTCGAGTGCGTCGTATACATGGGCGAGGAAGACATGCGCCGGCAGGCGCTCAATGTGTTTCGCATGAAGCTCATGGGCGCGACCGTCGTCCCGGTGACGGCGGGCACGCGCACGCTCAAGGATGCGACCAGCGAGGCGATTCGTGACTGGGTCACCAACGTGAACGACAGCCACTACATCATCGGCTCGGTCGTCGGGCCGGCGCCGTATCCGCGCATGGTCCGCGACTTCCAGCGCGTGATCAGCCGTGAGGCGCGTGCGCAGATGCTCGAGCGCACCGGTCGACTGCCGAAGACGGTCGTGGCCTGCGTGGGTGGCGGCTCGAACGCGATGGGTGCCTTCGCCGACTTCGTGCAGGACACCGAGGTGGAACTCGTGGGGGTGGAAGCCGCCGGTGAGGGGCTGGGCACCGACCGCCACTCGGCGTCCCTGTCGCGCGGCACCCCCGGCGTGCTGCACGGCGCGCTCAGCTACCTGCTGCAGGACGAGTCCGGACAGGTCCACCCCGCGCACTCGATCTCCGCGGGGCTCGACTATCCCGGGGTTGGTCCGGAGCACGCGTATCTCAAGGACAGCGGTCGCGCCGAGTACGTGTCGGTGACCGACGAGGAAGCGCTCGAGGGCGTGTCCGTGCTCAGCCGACTCGAGGGGATCATCCCCGCGCTCGAGACGGCGCACGCGGTCGCCTGGATCGTGCGCGAGAAGGGACGGTGGGCGTCCGACGAACCCGTGCTGTTGTGCGTCAGCGGCCGTGGCGACAAGGATGTCACAACGATGGCGGAACACCTGCTGCCCACGGTGTGACGTTGGCGCACGGGCTTCGGGATTCGGCCTCGGTTGCCCCACCGCACGTCGAGGAGGCGTTTCGCGCGCTCTCCAAGGCGTTTCGTGCGTGGCAACTGTACCTGCCGAACAACCCGACCCGTGAACGCGCGATCGCCACGGCGCGCGCGGCCTTCGCCGCCTGCTGGGCGGATGACCCCAGCCCGCTGCGCGTGCTCGTGCGCGAGGGCGAGTTCGTGCAGGATGGGCGTGTGGTGCATCGCGAGATCGACCGGCCCACCGACGGCATCCCCTGGATCCTGTATCGCGACGGCGTGCGGGAACTCACGCTGCTCCCCGGCTTCGAGGACGATGCGATCGAGCCGCTGCTCGCGCTGCTGCAGCGCGCCCGGCAGGCCGCGCCGGACGACGACGACCTCGTGACGCTGCTCTGGGTCGCTGATCTCGACACGCTGCGCTATCGCTTCGTGGACGTGGGCGGCTCGGTGGAAACCTCGTTGCTCACCTCGGGGGCTGGCTCCGGCGGCAGCGTGGAACTCGGCGGGGACGGCAGCCAGCGCCCGGGGGCCGGCATGCCCGAGGCGGAGTCGCCCGTGCTCGGCGACGGACCGCCGGCGGTGGTCCGGATGGAGGACTTCGACAGCACGCTGTTCTTCCTCGAGCCGCAAGAGCTCGGCTACCTCAGGGAGGAGCTGCGCGTGGAGTTCGGGACGGATCCGCGGCGCGCCGTGCTGATGACGCTCTTCGACATCATCGAGACGCAGCCGGATTCGGACGTTCGAGCCGAGGCGCTCGAGCGCATCGAGGAGACGATGGTCGACCTGCTCTCCGGCGGGGCGTATGAGCTCGCGGCGTACGCGCTGCGGGAGGCGCGCACGGCGGCGTCACGCGTCACCGACCTCGGCACCGACCTGCAGGCGCGCCTCGGCGCACTGGCCGATCGCATGTCGGAGCCCGCCGTGGTCGCCCAGTTGCTGCAGGCCGTCGACGAAGGCAGTCGCGCACCGGGCGCGGACTCCCTCGAGGCGCTCGTCGGCGAGCTGCGTGGCACCGCGCTCGCGCCGCTGCTCGGCTGGCTGTCGCAGTCACCGAACGGCGCCGCGCGTGGTGCCGTGGAGCGCGCGGTGGTGCGACTGGCCGAGCAACACACGGGCGAACTGGTGCGACTGCTCGAAGGCAGCGACGAGGCCGTGACGCTCGGCGCGATCCGACTCAGCGCGCAGCTTCGTACGCCGGCCGCCGTGCCGCCCCTCTCGCGGGTGCTGCGCCAGCCGACCGCGACGCTGCGTCAGGAGATCGTGCACGCCCTCGCCGCGATCGGCTCGGCCGGTGCCTTGCAGGCCGTCGAGCAGGTGCTCGAGGATCCCGATCGGGACGTGCGCATTGCCGCGCTGCGCGGCACGGCCACGCACAAGCACGCGGGCGCGCTCCCGCGCCTGACGCGGGTGCTCGCACGCAAGGAAATCCGCACCGCGGATCGGTCGGAGAAGACCGCGCTCTTCGACGCGTTCGGTGCCATCTGTGGAGACCAGGGCGTCCCGGTGCTGGACGGCTTGCTGAATGCACGATCACTGCTCGGGCCGCGTGAATCGACCGAGATCCGGGCCTGCGCAGCGCGCGCGCTCGGGCTCGTGGGCACGCCCTCGGCACTGGCGGCCTTGCGCCGCGGCGCGGACACGAAGGACGCCGTCGTGCGCAACGAAGTCGCGCGCGCGTTGCGGGGCGGGGGCGCGGCGTGACGGCGCGTCCCGATGCGATCGCGTCCGCTGATCGCGCGCCTGGACCGCGCGTCGACGCGGACGACCAGCGGCGAGCGCGCGGCGTCGTCGTGGCGTTGCATGGCGCGCTGCGCGCCGTGCGTCTCTACCCGATCGAGAACGTCGCCGTGCAGAAGGCGCTCGAGGAGCTCGACGGGGCGGTCGCGCGGTTCATCGTGGTGGAGGGCGAGTGCGAGGTCCGTCGCTCGGGCGACTTCGTGTTCGTGAACGAGACGCGCATCCGGCTCGGCCTCGACAACTATGCGGCCGTGGTGTACGTGCTCGGCCTGCTGCGCGAAGCTGGTGTGGGGACGCTGCGCATCGTGGGCCGACCCGCGTCGCGCGAGTGGGTGGTGCTGCTGGCGTTCCTGCAGGCGCCACCGCTCGAGTATCCCGAAGAGGAGCGACTGGGCCAGCTGGAGCAGCGGCTCCTCGCTGCCGGCGTCACCAGCTTCGGCTTCGAGCCGCCGCTCGACGAGTTCGACCCCGACGAGGAGCTCGACGCCAAGGAGCGTGCCCGTCAGACCTACGTGCGCTCGCTCGACGTCACGCGCGAGGTGATGACCGCGGCGCGTCTCGGCCGCAGTCCCAGCCTCAAGCGCGTGAAGCGCGCGGTGCAGTCGGTCGTGGACGCGATCCTGACTGACCCCGCGTCGCTCATCGGGCTCACCACGTTGCGCGAGTTCGACGAGTACACCTTCGTGCACAGCGTGAACGTGTGCATCCTCTCCGTGGCACTCGGTCGCCGCCTCGGCCTCACCAAGCCGCAGCTGCTCGAGCTCGGCGTCGCCGCGCTGCTGCACGACATCGGCAAGTCGCGCGTGCCGACCGAGATTCTCAACAAGCGCGGCAGCCTCTCGCCCGAGGAGCGATCCGTGGTGCAACAGCACACCTGGCAGGGCGTGCTGGCACTCTTCGCCCTGCCGATCGGCTCCGGACGGCCGTGGCGCGCGATGACCGGGGCGCATGAGCACCACATGCGCGCTGACCTGAGCGGCTATCCGACCGTCGTGCGGCCGCGCCGGCAGAGCCTGATCAGCCGCATCATCGCGGTAGCGGACGGCTTCGATGCGGCGACGACCACGCGGGTCTACCAGGACCACCCCTGGTCGCCCGCCGACGTGCTGCTCGGCATGCGCGACAACGCCCGCCTCGGCTTCGACGCGGTCGTGGTAAAGGCGTTCATCAACCTCACCGGCATCTACCCGATCGGAACGGTCGTCGTGCTCGACACCTTCGAACTCGGCCTCGTGCACGCGCCGAACCCCGACGAAGCCGAGCTGTCGCGTCCGATCGTGCGCATCCTCTCCGATGCGCAGGGCAACCTGCTCGCGGATCCTCCCCTGGTGGACCTGTTGGCACGAGACGACGCGGGGCATTATCTCCGAACCATCATCCGGACCGACAACCCCGATCGCTGGGGCATTCGGGTTTCCGATTACTTCGCCTGAGCACCGCCCCTCGGGGCTTCCCGTCCACGTGACTCCTATCACCTCCGCGCCGTCCGCGATCGACGCGCGCTTCGCCGCGCTCCGCGACTCCGGCAAGCGCGCCCTCGTTGCCTACATCACTGCCGGGCACCCCGATCCCGCCGGGAGCGTGGCACTCATGCGCGGCCTGCAGGAGGCCGGTGTCGACATCCTCGAGGTGGGCGTACCGTTCTCGGATCCGCTCGCTGACGGCCCCGTCATCCAGCACAGCTCGCAGGTCGCAATCGCGCAGGGGGTGAATCTCGTGCGCACGCTCGAGCTCATCACCGAGGCTGCGCTCGACATCCCCGTCGTGCTGTTCTCGTACCTCAATCCGGTCATGGCCGGCGGCGATGCGATCCTCACGCGCGCGCGCGAAGCGGGCGTATCGGGCATCCTCGTCACCGACATGCCCGTGGGTTCGGACCCGGTGCGCGAGGCGTGGTTCGGAGCCAGCGGGCTCGACTTCGTGCGCCTCGTCGCGCCGACCACACCCACCGAGCGCATGGCCGAGATCGGTCGGCACGGCGGCGGGTTCGTCTACCTCATTTCGCGTCTCGGCGTGACCGGTGAACGCGACAGCCTCGCCGCCGACCTGCCCGAGACGGTGGCGAGGCTCCGCAGTGCGACCACCCTGCCCATCTGCATCGGGTTTGGCATCTCGACTCCGGAACAGGCACGCGCCGCCGCGGCCCTCGGTGACGGTGTGGTCGTCGGCAGCGCCCTCGTGCGCGCCGCCGACGAATCGGTGGACAAGGCCATCGCGCTGGCGCGTTCGCTCCGGGACGCGATGGACGCGTGACGCACGCGGCGTCATCGGACACCATGCCCCCGGACTCGGCACTTCCGCCCTCCGCGCCGGGCAGCGCGCCGGTGCTTCCCGGCTGGGCGGTCGCCAGCGAGAAGCGGCGCGGCCACATCGCGCGCGTGACCGCGCTGCTCGACGCCTGGAGTGATGCCCTCGGCCTGTCGGCCGAGGAGCGACAGGCATGGCACGACGCGGGACGCTGGCATGACGCCTTGCGCGACGCCGATGACGCCACGCTGCGCTCCCTTGCCGACGATCCGTCGCGACCGCTCGGCATGCTGCACGGATCGGCGGCGGCGCGGTTTCTCGCGCGCAACGGCGAGACGCGCGACGACGTGCTCGACGCGATCCGCTGGCACACCACGGGGTGGACCGGATGGGAGCGCACCGGCCGTGCGCTCTACATGGCGGACTTTCTCGAACCGGGGCGCCCGTTCATGCAGGCCGACCGGGCGTTCCTCGCCAACCTCGTACCGCATCGTTTCGACGCCGTCTTCCGGCAGGTGGTCCGGTTGCGACTCGAGTGGGCGCTGCGCGAGGGGAAGGGCTTCGCGCCCGAAACGGTCGCGCTCTGGGACCTCGTGCGATGATGCCGCGGGCCATCGTGCCGGGCGCAGCGGGCTTGGTGGCGCTCCTCCTGGTGGGCGCCGGCGTCGCGGTGATGATGCGTGCGCCGCAGACGCCCGAGTCGGAGACTGCGGTCGCAGCGCGCGCGGAATTCAACAGCGCCGCGCTGGCGCCAGCGGGAAGCCGGGTGCGTGTACGCGTACTCAACAGCACCGACCGCAGCGGCCTCGCGCGTCGTGCCACGCAGCGACTGCGGGACCATGGCTACGACGTCGTCGACTACGGCAATGGTCCTGGGCGGCCGTCCACCACGCAGGTACAGACGTCGCCAGGGATGCGCGCCATCGGCGAGCGTGTCGTGCTGGCGCTCGGCGGCGGTTCGGTGACCGAGGCCGAGGCGCCGCTACCCTACGTCGATGTGCTCGTGGTCCTCGGGGCGGACTGGCAACCGCCGCCCCAGTCGCTCCGTCCGTAGCTGGCCGCACGCCGCGGCGATGTCCAGGCCGCGACTCTTGCGCACTGCCACCTCGACGCCGCGATCCCGCATGGCGCGGGCGAACGCGGCAATGCGCGCCCCCGGCGTGGGGGTGAAGCCGAGCGCACCGCCGGGATGCAGCGGAATGAGGTTCACAAAGGCCCGGCAGTCGCGCGCCAGCTGCGCCAGCTGCGCCGCATGCTCCGGCTGGTCGTTCACCCCCTCGAGCATCACGTACTCGAAGGTCACCCGCCGATCGAAGGCGGCCGCAGCACGAATCACGTCGGCGAGCGGGTACTTCACGTTCACTGGCATGAGCGTGCGCCGGAGCGCATCGCTCGGCGCGTGAATCGAGATCGCAAGGCGGAACTGCTCGCGTCGCGCGGCCAGTGCCTCGATGCCCGGCAGCACACCCACCGTGGACACGGTGATGTGCCGCGCGCCGATGCCGAGCGCGCGTGGATCGTTGAGCAGGGTGAGCACGACGTCCACCGCCTTCCAGTTCATGAGCGGCTCGCCCATACCCATGAACACGATGTTGGTGGCGAGCAGCGGCGGATCGAGCAGGCGCAACTCGCGCACCTGGCCGGCGATCTCCGACGGCGTGAGGTTGCGCTGGAACCCCATGGCGCCGGTGGCGCAGAACGCGCACTGCAAGGCGCACCCCGCCTGCGACGAAATGCACAACGTGAGCCGATTGCCCTCGGGAATCGCCACGGTCTCGATCGACTGGCCGTCGCGCAGCGAGAAGAGGAACTTCTGCGTGCCGTCAGTCGAGGCCTGCCGGGTCTGCAGCGTGAGGCGGGGCAGGTCGAAGCGCTCCGCGAGCCGCAGTCGCAGCGCCTTCGGCAGTTCGGTCATCTCGTCGAACGAACCAACGGGCCGCGCCCAGACTCGCGCGTACACCTGGGCCGCGCGGTAGCCTGCTTCGCCGGACTCGGCCATGAAGCCCGCGAGCACGCCGAGCGCGTCGTCGGGGGCGAGATCCAGCAGGTTGAGCCGCTCGGTGACGGCCCGATCAGCCGTGGGCGCGGAAGGACTGGCGATCACTTGCCGAAGGAGCTGAAGGTGAACTGATACAGCGGACCGAGTCCGACATTCGCGTCTTCGCGGCCGATGCCGACCACGAAGCGTGAGAGGTGCAGGCCCAGCGAGAATCGGACGCGCGTGAGACGCTCGCCGCCGGTGCGGATCGTGGGCAGCGCGGCGCGCGCCTCCACCGGACCGAATCGCCCGCTCAGCACCGGTCCGAGCTCACCAGTTGCCCGCGTTCGTTGGCCCCGAGTGACTTCCTGCGCGGCCACGCCGATCCGCAACTCGGCATCTGAGGCGTTGCCGAGCACACGCGCGTCCGCGGCCATGCTCACGAGCGGCCGATCCTCTGCTTCACGTCCCGGTCGCCAGAGGAATGTACCGATCGCGAGGCGAGCGTCATACCAGCCGGCGGCGCGCGCGAGCAGCCCCAGGTCGGCGGCCAGCGCGCTGCGCGTCTCGAGTTCAGCGCGTCCGTGGCGCCATCGCGCCGCGGCGCCCACGGTGAGCCATGGTGTGACCTCGCGGGCGGCCGAGACCGAGGCGACGAGACTTTCGTACGCGATCGATCCGAGGCTCTGCGGGTCCGTGTCGGTGCGCACGAGGCCACCCACCGCTGCGCGCGCCACGGACGCGCCGACCGTCAGACCACTGGCGCGACGCCACGCCATGCCGACCAGCTGCCCCTCGACGCCCTGATCGGCGCCGGTGGACAGCGAGGCCACACCGGCGCGCCAGCGCCTGTCGGCGGGGAGTGCGAGCATGGCCGGATTCCAGAGGCCAACGCCGGCCTCGGTCGCGAGCGCTGCGGGCTCGCCGACGGCGCCGAGCGGAAAATCCCAGAGGTCCCGAGCCGGGACGGGTTGGGCAGGCAGGGCGGCAGCGATCAGCGAGACCGCACCGACCGACGCAAGCCCGCACAAGAGCTTGCGGCGCATACGGTTGACCATAAGCGAGCCCGTTCGGTCGGGCAAGCAAATCGCTTCCGTCACTTCGGGGAGGGCGTTAGGTTCTCACTGGCGTATGTCTCCCGGGCCCCTGTTGCCAGTCGCACACTTCACCGCACGCCTTCGAATCGTGGCGCCGAGTCAGCCGGTCGTCGGCATGCCCGTCGCCCCAGGCGCCGAATGACGCATCCGGCCCGCGCTTTGCCGGGTGCCCGGCAGGCGACAACCGACGGCCTGCACGATTCGTCCTCGCCCGTCGCGCGCGACTGGAGCCGTGCACGGCCCGCATCCATGCTCGGCGTCGCACGGCCCTCTGTCCGTGCGCCGCATTCCAATCCCAGCGGCGCGATCGCGCCCGGAGTCCCCGCGTGACCCTGTCGGCCCCAGACATCACCCATTCGCCCCTCGCGACGTCCCTGCGCACGCACCCCTGCGGCAGCCTGCGCCTCACACACGTCGGTGAGACGGTGCGGCTTGGCGGCTGGGTGCATCGCAGTCGCGATCTCGGGGGGCTGGTGTTCCTCGACCTGCGCGACCGCGCGGGCGTGGTGCAGCTCGCCTTCGGCCCCGACTGGTCCGACGCCGCCACGCTCGCTGCGGCGGCGGCCGTCGGTGTCGAGTCGGTGATCCTCGTCGAAGGCACGGTGGTCGCGCGCGCCGAGGCGCAGTGCAACGCGGACATGCCCACCGGCGAGATCGACGTGCAGGTCACCTCGCTGCGCGTGGTCGGTCCGGCCAACACACCGGCGTTCCCGGTGGCCCCGGCCAAGGGCGACAAGCTGCCGGCCGAGGAGCTGCGCCTGCGGCACCGGTACCTCGACCTGCGGCGTGGCGAACTGCAGCGCAACCTCGTGCTGCGCCACCACCTCATGCAGGCCACTCGCCGATTCCTCGACGCGCGCGGCTTTCTCGAACTCGAGACGCCGATCCTCACGAAGCCCACGCCCGAGGGCGCGCGCGACTACCTCGTGCCCAGCCGTGTGCATCCGGGCGAGTTCTACGCGCTGCCGCAGTCGCCGCAGATCTACAAGCAGCTGTTCATGTGCGCCGGCTACGATCGGTACTTCCAGATCGCGCGCTGCTTCCGCGACGAGGACCTGCGCGCCGACCGGCAGCCGGAGTTCACGCAGATCGACATCGAGGCGTCGTTCATCTCGCGCGACGACATCCTCGCGATCGCCGAGTCGCTCGTGCGCGATCTCTGGTCGGTGGGCGGCATCGAAGCGCCGGCGGAGTTTCCGCGCATGCAGTACGCCGAGGCGATGGAGCGCTACGGCTGCGACCGCCCCGACCTGCGCTACGGCCTCGAGCTGCACGATGTCACGGCCGTGTTCGGCGCGAGCGAACTGTCGTTCGTGAAGGCGGCGATCGAGCGCGGCGAGCGCGTGCGCGGACTGCGCGTGCCCGGCGGCGCGGTGATGTCGCGCAAGCAGACCGACGAGCTCGAGCAGCTTGCCAAGGGGGCGGGCGCGAGCGGGCTCATCGTGCTCAAGCGCACCGCCGAGGGACTCGACGGCAAGGTTGCGAAGTTCCTCCCCGACGGCGCGGCCGAGGCGCTCGGCCTCGCCGTGGGCGAGCTCGGCCTGTACGTGGCCGGTCCCGATCGCATCGCCTCGCCCGCGCTCGATCGCGTGCGCCAGGCCGTGGCGCAGCGCCTCGACCTCGTGCCGGCCGATGGGCACGAGTTCGTGGTGGTCACCGACTTTCCCATGTTCGATCGCGACCCCGACACGGGCGCGCTCGCGGCGGTGCATCACCCGTTCACGGCACCGCACCCGGACGACCTCGCCTTGCTCGACACGGCGCCGGAGCGTGCGCGCGCGCTCGCCTACGACGTGGTCTACAATGGCCTCGAGCTCGGCGGCGGCAGCATCCGCATCAGCGACCCGGCCTTGCAGGCGCGCATCTTCGGCCTGCTCGGCATCGACGAGGCCACGGCGCAGGCGCGCTTCGGTTTCCTGCTCGAGGCGCTGCGCAGCGGCGCCCCGCCGCACGGCGGCATCGCGTTCGGCCTCGACCGCATCGCCATGCTGCTGGCCGGCGCCGGTTCGCTGCGCGACGTGATCGCGTTCCCCAAGACCACGGCCGCGCGCGCGCTGTTCGAAGGCGCGCCGTCACCGGTGCCGCCCGACGACCTGCGTGAGCTGTCACTGCGCGTGGCGTCGCGCTCCGGCGGTGACGCGTGAGCACCGTGCCGACCACCGTGCGTGTGCCGATCGAGGGCGTCGACCAGCTGCTGCTCGCCGGCATCAACGACGCGAACCTCGTCGAACTCGCACGCATCACCGGCACGCGCGTCGCGCTGCGCGGCGAGGCGCTCACCCTGACGGGCGAGGCCGACCAGGCCATGCGCGGCGAGGCGATCGCCCTTGGCATGGTGGCCACGATCCGCGAGGGACATGCGCTCACCCCGGACGATGTGCTGCGGCTGAGCCTCGAGCAGCGGCCCGACGACCTCGCGGCGCGCGCGGCGGGCGCCCTCATCCTCCCGGGCGCGCGTCGCGTGGTGAAGGCGAAGACGCCGGGGCAGGCGGAGTACCTGCAACAGATTCTCGAGCACGACATCGTCGTGGGCATCGGGCCGGCCGGCACGGGCAAGACGTACCTGGCCGTCGCGGCGGCCGTCGATGCGCTCATGCGCAAGCGCGTGCGTCGCATCATCCTGGCGCGTCCCGCAGTGGAGGCGGGTGAGAGCCTTGGCTTCCTGCCGGGCGACATGCAGGCCAAGGTCGACCCGTACCTGCGCCCGCTCTACGACGCGCTCGACGACTTCATGCCGTACGAGCGCATTCAGAAGGCCATCGACTCGCGCACCATCGAAGTGGCGCCGCTCGCCTTCATGCGTGGCCGCACGCTCGGCGATGCGTTCGTGATCCTCGACGAGGCGCAGAACGCGACGCACCTGCAGATGAAGATGTTCCTCACGCGCCTCGGCGTGAACTCGAAGATCGTCATCACGGGCGACAAGACGCAGGTCGACCTGCCGAAGCGCGAGGAGTCGGGCCTGATGCAGATCGAGCGCATCCTGCACGGCATCGAGGGCATCGCCTTCCACTACTTCACCGACGCGGACGTCGTGCGCCATCGCCTCGTGCGCGACATCATTCGGGCGTACAACGAGGATGCCGCAGGCGGCTGACCCTCCGGAACCGGTGCGTCCCGACACGCCGGTTTCTCCGTGGCGCGCCTCCGGGCGCGCCGCGTGGGCGCGCTACGGCCCCGGCGCCGTGTTCGCCATGGTGCTGGCCATCGTGACGCTGCTCGCGCTGCCGCCGGCGGAGGGGCTGCGCACGCCGGTGTTCGAAATCGGCAGCGTGGCCGACGAGACCATCATCGCGCCCTTCGCCTTCCGCGTACCGCGGCCCGCGGCCGACGTGGCCCGAGAGCGGGAGCGCATCCGCGAGGCGGTCCAACCGCTCTTCGTGTTCGACAGCACCGCGCTCGACAGCGTGCGCGCGCGCGTCGCGCAGCTGGCCGAAGCGCTCGATTCCGTGCGGCTCGTGGAGGATCCGACGGACCGCGCCACCGCACTGCGCGTCGTGCAGCGGCAGGCGAGCCGCGCCGGCGTGACGCTCACCGAGGAGGAAGCCGAGTGGCTCGCCTTCCCGAGCCGACGCGCCGCACTGCTCACCGCCGTGCGGCGTACCTTCGAGCGCACCCTGGCCGATGGCGTCGCGGCGTCCCGCGGGCTCGATGCGGCGCCCGGCAGCGTGCGCATCCTGCGCCGTGGCGAGGAGCGCACGGTTTCCACCGATGCCGTGCAATCGTGGAGTGATGTGCTGCGCGTGGCACGCTCGCTGCACCCGCAGGTGTCGTCACCGGTCGCCGATGGCGCGTACCAGCACCTCCTCTCGGGGCTGTTCATCCCGTCGTTGCGTTTCGACAGCGCGACCAGTGCCGCACGGCGCGACGAGGCGGCGGCGGCCGTGCAGCCGTGGCGCTTCGATGTGCGCAGCGGGGAGAAGATCATCGGCGAGCACGAGGTGGTGCGCGAGGAGGATCACGCGCGCCTCGTGGCGCTGCGCGATGCCGTAGCGAGCGGCGTCGGCGGGGCCGCCGGCGTGCGACGACTGGTCGGCGCGTTCCTCCTCGACCTCGCCGTGCTGTCGATCTTCGTGATCACCCTGGCGTTCTATCGGCCGGAGATCTATGCCCAGCCGCGCGCCCTGCTGGTGCTTGGTGCGTCGATCGCCGTCGTGCTGCTCGGGGCGGCGCTGGCCCTCCGGGGCAGCACCGTGCCCGGGTCGTTGATTCCGGTCGGCGCGGCCGCGCTGCTCATCAGCATCCTGTTCGACTCCCGCATCGCGCTCGTGTGCGCCCTCGTGCTCGCGGTGCTCGTCGGGGTGCAGCCCGCGTTCCGCGGTGGCGGGACCCTCTTCTTCGTGCTCACGGGGGGCGCGGCGGCCGCCTTCAGCGTGCGGGCCCTCGAGCGCCGCACGCAGTTCGTCTCGTCGATCCTGGCGCTGGCCGGCGCGTACGTCGCGGCAGCGCTGGTGGCTGGACTGGCCTTCGGCTGGAGCGGGGACGAGGTGGTGCAGGCCGTCCTGTTCGGCGCCATGAACGCGGTGGTGTCGGTGGCGCTGGCCATGGCGCTGCATCCGGCCGCCGAGGACATCTGCGGTGTGGACACGTACCTCAAGCTGCTCGAGTGGTCCGACCTCAATCGTCCGCTCCTGCGTCGCCTCGCGCTGGAGGCTCCCGGGACGTGGGCCCACACGCTGTCCATGGCCAACCTCGTCGAGTCCGCCACGCGGGCCGTGGGAGGCAACGCGCTGCTCGCCCGCGTGGGCACCTACTACCACGATATCGGCAAGCTCGAGAAGCCCGGATACTTCGTGGAGAATCAGGTGCGCGGCCGCAACCCGCACGACCAGCTCAAGCCGGCGGCGAGCGCGGCCATCATCCGCAATCATGTGCGCGAGGGCTTGGCGCTCGCGGCGCAGCACAAGGTGCCGCGCTCGATCCGCGCGTTCATCACCGAGCACCACGGAACCGGAGCCATCAGCTACTTCCTCGAGAAGGCGCGCGAACGGGATGCCAGCGTGAGCGGACTCGGCGAGTTCTCGTATCCCGGGCCGCGACCGCAGAGCATCGAGACCGCCATCTGCATGCTCGCCGACGGTGTCGAGGCCGCGACGCGCGTGCTCCCCGATCCGACGCCGACGCGCATTCGCGAGGTGATCGAGACGATCGTGCGCAGCCGCATCGAGCAGGGGCAGCTGCGCGACGCGCCCATCACGCTCCAGCAGCTCGAGGTCGTGAAGGACGAGTTCGTGCGCGTGCTCTCGGCCATGCGACACAGCCGCATCGACTACCCGGGCCCCGACGGCATCAATGCTGGACGACGGACCGGAAACACTCCAGTCCTGACTGCGTCATGACCCCATCCCGTCGTTCCGCCGCCCCGGCGACCCGCCCATCGGCGACGCGTCGTCCCGCGGCCGAGCGCCTCGCCGTGACCGTCACGCTGGACGGCGTGCGCACGCCCGTCGCCGCGTCGCGCCTCGAGGCGCTGTCGCGCTCGGTGCTGCGCGCCGAGCGCGTGCCGAATGCGATGCTGAGCATCACGCTGCTCTCGTCGCGCGCCATGGCTCGCCTCAACCTGCGGCACCTTGCGCACCGCGGCCCCACCGACGTGATCACCTTCGCGCTCGGCGACGACGGATCCGGGGTGCTGGTGGCGGACATCTACATCTGCCCGGACGTTGCGCGCCAGCAGGCGCGCGAGTGGGGCGTCGGCGTGCGCGAAGAGCTCGCGCGTCTCGTCGTGCACGGGACGCTGCACGCCTGCGGGTGGGACCATCCCGTGGACGGCGCCCGGGAGTCGTCCGAGATGTGGAAGCGCCAGGAGCGATTGCTCGGGCGCTGGCTGGCCACGTCGTCCACGAGCGCATGAGTCTCACCCCGCTTCTCGTGGCGGCCGCAAGCGGCCTCACGGCCGCCGTCGCCACCGTGGCCGACGGTGCGCTGCTCGCCAGCGTGCCCACCGTCGAGACACCCGACAGCGACCCTCCGAGTACACGCACGCCGCCGAACGCGGCCGGTCGCATGTTGCCGGCACGCGAGCGGGCGCATCGCGCCCTGGCGTTCCTGCGCGTGGCCGCGCACGGCACGACCGGCGGCGCACTCGCCGTCGCCCTGACCGGCGGCGACGCCCCCACGCCGCTGGAAGGACTCCTGCTCGTGGCCGTCGCGCTGGGCACCGTCCTGCTCACGGAGAGCGTCGCGCGCGCCCTTGGCGATCTGTTCGGCGACCGAGCCTCCTCGCGTCTGGCGCCGTTCACGGCGGCGGTGGAGACGTTGCTCGCGCCGGTCGTGGCGCTCGGCGCCTTGCTTGACCGGCAGTTCGACCGCCTGGTCGCGCCAGCCGGTACCGCCGTCGACGCGCGCGAGGCCGCCGCGGAACAGTTCCGTCAGGTCGTGGAAGCGGAGGGCTCGGTCTCGCACGTGACGCGAGACCTCCTGCTTGGCGTCTTCGACTTCGGCGAGACCACGGTGAGCGAGGTGATGGTGCCACGCGTGGACATGGTCGCGCTCGACCGTGACGCGCCGTGGAGCGAGGTCGTGGACCGCGTGCGCAGCGCGCACCACTCGCGCATGCCGGTGTACGTCGACACGGTGGACGAGATCGTGGGCGTGCTCTACGCCAAGGACTTGCTCGCGGCCGTCATCGCCGACGAGGAGCCGGCCGACGACTGGACGTCGCTGATTCGCGAGGCGCGGTACATCCCGTCCACCAAGCGCATCGCCGACCAGCTGCGCGACTTCAAGGCGTCGCAGACGCACATCGCGATCGTGGTGGACGAGTACGGTGGGACCGAGGGGATGGTCACCATCGAGGACATCCTCGAGGAGCTCGTCGGCGAGATTCGCGATGAACATGATGACGAGGAGCGACTGATCGAGGAGGAGGATGGCGTGCGGTACTGGGTGTCGGGCCGACTGACCCTCGACGACCTGTCCGACGCGCTCGACGCCGACTTCCGCAGCGATGAAGTGAGCACGATCGGCGGCCTCATCTTCGAGCTGCTCGGACGCGTACCGCGCGCCGGCGAGCAGCTGGAGATCGCCGGGTTTCGCGTCATCGTGGAGCGCGTGGTGCGCCGCAAGGTGGCGCGCGTCTTCCTGGAACGTCGTGTCACGACTGAACCGGAGGACGACGCGTGACGCGTCTCCTCATCATGTCGAGCGCCACGGTCGTGGTGGCCCTGCTCACCGCGGGTGCCACGGCGGTGCGGTCGGTGAACCGACTCTGGCTGCGCTCATGGATCGAGCGCGACGATGCGAACGACCGGCTCGAGCCGGTGCAGCGCTTCGTGGAGCGCCCCAAGCGACTGCTCATGAGCGCGGGCACGGGTGTCGCGCTGGCCGTTTTCCTCGCAGGCGCCGCGCTGGCGTTGCTGAACGCGGGCAATCCACAGCGGCTGGCGCTCGACGCGCTGCTCCTGGCGCTGCTCGTGCTGACGTTCGGGCAGCTGCTGCCGCGCGCCATCGCGAGGCGCTGGGCGTCGCGGCTGGTGCCCGCGTTCGTGCCGCTGCTCGGCACGCTCGCCGTGTTGCTCGCACCGTTCCGGCTGCTGGCTCGCCGCCTCGCGCGACTGGTCGCGAAGCTGATCGCCCCGGGAACCACCGTGCTCGCCAGCGATGCGGCGAGGGCCACGGAGGGCATCGAGGAGTTGCTGCAGGATGGGTCGCTCGACGGCCTGGATGCCAGCGAGGAGCTGGCGATCATCTCGGGGGTGGTGCAGCTGAGCGGCAAGAGCGCCGGCGACGTCATGACCGCGCGCGCCGACATCTTCGCACTCGACGAGTCCCTGCCGGCCGACGAGATGGCCCGCCGCATCGCCCAGTCGGCGTTCAGCCGCGTGCCGGTGTACCGTGGGTCCATCGACCACCCGGTGGGCATGCTGCACGCCTTCGACGTCTTCGTGGTGGCGGGGCAGAAGCGCCCCGCGCTGCGTCCAATCGTGGAGGCCAGCACGACGCAGCCGGCCGGAGAGCTGCTGTACGCCATGTTGCGTGCCCGGCGTCAGTTGGCCATCGTGCGCGCGCCGGACGGTGCGGTCGCCGGCCTGGTCACCCTTGAAGATCTGCTGGAGGAGTTGGTGGGAGAGATCCGCGACGAGCACGACGAGCCGGCCACGCGCGCAGGAGCCGACGCATGAGCGCCACGGGACACGCGGCGATCGACCGCCTGCTGACGGAGTTCGACGCGGGAAAGAAGGCCGCGCTGGCACGTGCCGTGTCCATCGTGGAGAACCACCGCGCCGGCTTCGACGTGCTGCTCAGCGCACTGCATCCGCGCCTCGGTCGCGCGCGCCGCATCGGCGTGACCGGCCCGCCGGGCGCGGGCAAGAGCACGCTCACCACGCAGCTGGTGCGCAGCTGGCGCGAGACGGGGCAGACCGTGGCCGTCGTGGCCGTCGACCCCACCAGCCCGTTCACCGGTGGCGCGCTGCTCGGCGACCGCATCCGCATGGAGTCGGTGGCGCTCGATCCCGGCGTCTTCATCCGCTCCATGGCCACGCGCGGTTCGCTCGGCGGGCTCGCCAGCGCCACGCGTGACGTGTGCGACGTGCTCGACGCCTTCGGCTTCGACACGATCCTCATCGAGACGGTGGGCGTGGGCCAGAGCGAGCTCGACGTCGCCCGCACCGCCGACACCACCGTGGTCGTGCTCGTGCCCGAGTCGGGCGATTCCATCCAGACGCTCAAGGCGGGCGTGATGGAGATCGCCGACCTCTTCGTGGTGAACAAGGCCGACCGCCCCGGCGCGGACCGGCTGCGCAACGACCTGGAGCTCATGCTCGGCCTGCGGAGCGGCGCCACCATGCGGGACGTGCCGGCGCACCACGGGGTGGACCTCAAGGCCCTCGGGAGCGCCGAACGCGAGGCCATGCGGGACGCCATGAACCCGGCCCGTGCCGCCCGCAAGGCGGCGGGCGAGGCCGAGCCCGCCGAGTGGACGCCCGCCGTGCTGCGCACCATCGCGGCGCAGGGTGAGGGGGTCGCCGAGGTCATCGACGCCATCGAGCGGCACGGCGGCTATCTTGAGCGCAGCGGAGAGCTGCAGGGTCGTCGCCGGCAGCGCCTGCGCGAGCGCGTGCGGGAGGCCGTCGAACGCAAGGTGGCCGACCGCCTCTGGCACGACCTCGGCACCGTCGAGTGGCTGGAAGCGCGCCTGTCCGACCTCGAGGCCGGCACCACCGCGCCGTTCCATGTGGCCGACGCGCTGCTCGCGCGCAGCGGTCCACTCGTGGCAGGCGTACCGTCAGCAGCAGCGAACGCCGCGCCGCCGGCGTCTGGCATCACTTCTGGAGCATCCGCATGAGCACTGAGATCGAACTGGCCGACGTCGTCCGGCAGCAGCAGGAGGAGCTCGCCCAGCTGCGCGCCGAGGTCACCGCGTGGCGCAGCCGGTACGACGGCTCGCGCGTACGCCCCATGGCCTACACCAACTCGGCCAACGAAGTCGCGCCGCTCTACACCGCGCTCGACCTCGAGGACTCCGCCGGCACCGCGTTCGAGACGCCCGGCGCGTGGCCGTTCACGCGCGGCATCCACCCCACGGGGTATCGCGGCAAGCTGTGGACCATGCGCCAGTTCGCCGGTTTCGGCACGGCGCGCGAGACCAACGAGCGGTTCAAGTTCCTGCTCGGCCAGGGACAGACGGGGCTCTCGGTGGCCTTCGATTTCCCGACGCTCATGGGGTACGACGCCGACCACGCGCGCTCCGAGGGCGAGGTCGGCAAGTGCGGCGTGTCGATCTCGTCGCTCGCCGACATGGAAACCCTCTTCGAGGGGATTCCGCTCGGCGAGGTGACCACGAGCATGACGATCAACGGGCCGGCGATCATCCTCTTCTGCTTCTACGTGGCGGCCGCCGAGAAGCAGGGCGTGCCCTACGAGAAGATCGCCGGCACGGTGCAGAACGACATCCTGAAGGAGTACATGGCGCAGCACGCCTGGTGCTTCCCGATCGAGCCGGCGCTGCGCCTCATCGTGGACATGTTCGAGTGGTGCTCCGCCAACACGCCGGCGTGGAACACGATCTCCATCTCCGGCTACCACATTCGCGAGGCCGGGTCCACGGCCGCGCAGGAGCTGGCGTTCACGCTTGCCGACGGGTTCACGTACGTGGAGCGCGGCATCGAGCGCGGGCTCGACGTGGACGACTTCGCACCGCGCCTGTCGTTCTTCTGGGACATCCACAACGACTTCTTCGAGGAGATCGCCAAGCTGCGCGCCGCGCGCCGCATCTGGGCACGTCACATGAAGGAGCGGTACGGCGCGAAGAATCCGCGCTCGTGGATGATGCGCTTCCACTCGCAGACGGCGGGCGTGACGCTCACCGCGCAGCAGCCCATGAACAACGTGGTGCGCGTGGCCTACCAGGGGCTCGCCGCTGTGCTGGGCGGCACGCAGTCGCTGCACACCAACAGCATGGACGAGACGCTGGCATTGCCGAGCGAAGAGGCGGTGCAGGTGGCGCTGCGCTCGCAGCAGATCCTCGCGTACGAAACCGGCGTGCCCAGCGTGGCCGACCCGCTCGGCGGCTCCTACTACGTGGAAGCGCTCACCGACCAGCTCGAGGCCGAGGCCGAGCGCATGTTCGCGCAGATCGACGAGATCGGCGGCGTGGTGCGCGGCCTCGAGGACGGCTGGTTCCAGAAGCGCATTGCCGAGAGCGCCGCGCGCCAGCAGTGGGAGATCGAGCAGCGTCGCAAGCTCGTGGTGGGCGTGAACGAGTTCGTCACGGACGAACCCGAGCTCACCATTCCGCTGCTCAAGGTGGGCGCGGAGGCGGAGCAGGAGCAGCGCGCTCGCATGGCAGAGCTGCGCGCCACGCGTGACCAGGCGCGCGTGGATGCGTGCCTCGAGTCGCTGCGCGCCGCGGCGCGCGGGCAGGACAACGTGGTGCCGCACATCCTCGAGTGCGCGCGCGCGTACTGCACGCTCTTCGAGATCCGCGCGGCGCTCGAGGACGTGTTCGGCGCGTACCGCGAACCGGTGTTCTTCTGACACCGGCGCGCCCCGTGCCGAAGCGCGTGAAGCAGGCGGCCGCGTCGAAGGCCGCGAGCGCCCCGTGGTGGACCACGCACTTCGACAGCTGGTACCTGCACGAGTACGAACCGCTGTTCACCCTCACGCGCGATCGCGAGGAAGTGGCACGGCTCGTGGACGTGCTTGGAGAACTGCCGAGCGGGGCGCGCGTGCTCGACTGCCCCTGCGGGCAAGGGCGGCATGCCCACCTCCTGGCCGAGGCGGGCTTCAACGTGGACGGCCTCGACTACTCCGAGACGCTGCTCGCCGCCGCGCGCGAGCGCGGCACCGGCCCCACGCTGCGCTACACGCAGGGTGACATGCGCAAGCTGCCGGGCAAGTGGACGGGCCGCTTCGATGCGGTCGTGAACCTCTTCACCTCGTTCGGCTTCTTCGACACGCCCACCGACGACCGCCGTGTGCTCGCCGAGTTCGCGAGGGTGCTCAAGCCGGGCGGCCTGCTGGTGTGGCACGGCGGCAGCCGCGACGGCGTGATGGCGAAGTTCCTCGGGCGCGACTGGTGGTCCACCGCCGACGGCACGATGTTCGGCCAGGAGCGCTCCTTCGACCCGCTCTCCGGCTTCCTCCACGTGCGTGCCACGTGGCGCGGTCCGAAGGGGCAGGGCGAGCGCGAGCACCGCATTCGGCTGTACTCGGCCAGCCACCTGGCCGAGCGCATGGCCGAGGTGGGGCTCGTGGTGGAGGCCGCGTACGACGGGTGGAGCGAGCGCGCGCTCCACCGCCGTGCCGGTGAGATGCTGCTCGTGGCCCGCAAGGACTGAGCGCGGCGCACACCGGCCCTCGCCGCGTGATTGCCGCTCCCTGTGACACGTCCCTAACTTTCCCGCATGTCCCGTCCCATTCGAGTTCTCGTGGCCAAGCCGGGCCTCGACGGTCATGACCGCGGCGCGAAGGTCGTCGCGGCGGCCCTGCGCGATGCCGGCATGGAAGTCATCTACACCGGGCTGCATCAGACGCCCGAAATGATCGCCACCGCCGCCATCCAGGAGGATGTCGACGTCGTCGGCCTGTCCATCCTCTCCGGCGCGCACATGACCCTCTTCCCGCGCGTCCACGACCTGCTCAAGGAGTCCGGTCGGGAGGACATCCTGCTCACCGGCGGCGGGATCATTCCCAAGGAAGACATGGCGGCGCTCGAGGCGCGCGGCATCGGGCGGCTCTTCGGCCCCGGCACGAGCACCCAGGACCTCGTGGACTTCATCCGCGAGTGGTTTGCGGCGCACAAGGCCGACGAAGCGTGAGCGGCCGGCTGGCACAGCTCGCGGCCGAAGTGCGCGAGCTCGAGAACCGGCTGCGGCTGGGTGGCGGGCCGGACAAGATCAAGAAGCAGCACGACCAGGGCAAGCTCACGGCGCGCGAGCGCGTGACCGGACTGCTCGACGACGGCGCGCCGTTCCTCGAGGTCGGGCTGCTCGTGGCGCACGACCAGTACGACGGGCAGGCCCCCGGGGCCGGTGTCATCACCGGGCTTGGCATGGTGCATGGCCGCGAGGTGGTCGTGGTGGCCAACGATGCGACGGTGAAGGCCGGCTCGTGGTGGCCCGAGACGATCACCAAGATCCTGCGCGCGCAGGAGATCGCGATGCGCTGCCGCATCCCGATCCTCTATCTCGTGGACTCGGCCGGCGTGAACCTCCCCTATCAGGGTGGTGTCTTCCCGGGGCAGTACGGTGCGGCGCGCATCTTCTACTACAACTCGGTGATGCGCCGCTACCTGCGCATCCCGCAGTTCGCCGCCGTGATGGGCCAGTGCGTCGCCGGCGGCGCCTACCTGCCGGCGCTCAGCGACGTGATCCTCATGGTGAAGGGCACGTCGTTCATGGGACTCGGCGGTCCCAACCTCGTGAAGGGCGCCACCGGCCAGAGCGTGGACGGTGAGACGCTCGGCGGAGCGATCACGCACACCGAGGTGAGCGGCGTCGCGCATTACACGGCCGAGAACGACCGCGAGTGCCTCGCCAAGCTGCGTGAGCTCGTGAGCCGTCTCCCCGCGCCCGCACATCGCCCGGCGAGCGATCCGGAAGCGAAGCCGGCCGCCGCGCCCGCGTCGCTCTACGATGTGCTGCCGTCGGATCATCGCATGTCGTACGACATGCACGATGTGCTCAAGGCCGTGCTCGACGACGGCAAGCTCGACGAGTTCCAGCCCAATCTCGCGCGAGAGATGATCTGCGGCGATGCCCGCATCGAGGGCATCGCGGTGGGCGTGATTGCCAACCAGCGCGGCCTCATCAAGGGGCGTCCCGGCGAGCGTCCACGCTTCGGCGGCATCATCTACGCCGAGAGCGCCGAGAAGGTCGCGTACTTCATCGACCGCTGCGACCGGCAGGGGCTGCCGATCGTGTTCGTGCAGGACGTGTCGGGCTTCATGGTGGGTCCCGATGCCGAGCACGAGGGGATCATTCGCGCCGGTGCGCGCTTCGTCGAAGCGATGGCCTGCGCGCGCGTGCCCAAGCTCGTGCTCACCGTGAACCACGCCAGCGGTGCCGGCTACTACGCCATGGCGGGGCAGGGATTCGACCCCGACTTCATCCTCTCGTGGCCTACCGGTCGCATGGCGGTCATGGAGGGCGAATCGGCCGTGCAGGCCGTGCACGGCCCCACGTTCGAGAAGGCGAAGAAGGCCGGTGTGCAGCCGTCGCCCGAGGTGCTCGCCTCCGCCGACGAGATGCGTGCCGACTACGAGCACCAGCTCGATGCGCGCTACGCCGGCGCGCGCGGCTTCATCGACGCCATCGTGTACCCCGAGGACACGCGCGACCTGCTCGCGCTCGCGCTGCGCGCCGCGATGCACAATCCCGGCCCGCACCTCGGCGCCTTCGTGCTTCCCCCCATGCCGCCCACGGGCGCATGACTCCCCCGTCTGCACATCATGTCTGATACGCCATCGCAGGATCGAGTCGTCCGCGTCGCCAGTGGCCAGGGGTTCTGGGGCGACTGGCTCGAGGCGCCGCGCCGCCAGGTGGAAGGTGGTCCGGTGGACTACCTCATGCTCGACTACCTCGCCGAAGTCACGATGTCCATCGTGCAGAAGCAGAAGGAGCGCGACCCCAACATGGGCTACGCGCGCGACTTCATCGGGGCGATGGAGAGCGTGTTCCCCGCCGTGGCCGAACGCGGCGTGAAGGTGATCGCGAATGCCGGTGGCGTGAATCCGGTGGCCTGCGCGCACGCCGTGCTGGCCGCCGCCGACAAGGCCGGCGTGCGCGACAGGATCCGCATCGGTGTCGTCACCGGCGACGACTTGCTGCCGCGCCTCGATGCGCTGCTCGCCGAGGGGCACGAGCTGAAGCACATGGAAACGGGTGAGCCGCTCAGCACCGTTCGCGACCGCGTGCTCTCGGCCAACGCCTACATCGGCAGCACGCCGATCGTGGAAGCGCTCGCGCGTGGCGCGAACGTGGTGATCACGGGGCGCAGCACGGACACGGCCCTCACCATGGCGCCGCTCCGTCACGAGTTCGGCTGGGCTGCCGACGACTGGAACAAGATGGCCGCCGGCATCGTCGCCGGTCACATTCTCGAGTGCGGGGCACAGGCGTCGGGCGGCAACTGCCTGCACGAGTGGCGCGACATTCCCGATCTCGCCAACGTGGGCTATCCGATCGCGGAAGCGAAGGCCGACGGGTCGTTCGTGATCACCAAGCACCCCGGCACCGGTGGACGCGTGAGCGTGCCCAGCGTGACCGAGCAGCTGGTGTACGAAATGGGCGATCCGCACGCGTACATCACGCCCGACGTCGTGGCCGACTTCACGTCGATCCAGCTGGCGGCCGATGGCGAGAACCGTGTGCGCGTGCACGGAATCACGGGCGGGCCGGCCACGCCGTTCCTCAAGGTGTCCATTGCCTATCGCGCCGGCTGGAAGGCGGTGGGCACGCTCGTGTACGCCTGGCCCGATGCGCTCGAGAAGGCGCAGCTGGCGGATCGCGTGCTGCGTGAACGCCTGCACAACCTCGGCCTCAGCTTCGACACGATCCTCACCGAGTACGTGGGCGTGTCGGCCACGCACGGCGCCATGGCGGGCAGTGGCGAGCACGCCCCCGAGGTGCAGCTGCGCATCGGCGTGCGCGGACCGGATCGCGCCTCGGTGGAGCGCTTCACGCGCGAACTCGCGCCGCTGGTGCTCAACGGACCGCCGAGCGTGACCGGCTTTGCCGGCGGACGGCCGAAGGTGGAAGAGATCGTGGCCTACTGGCCCGCGCTGATCGACAAGCGCGCCGTGACCACGCACGTCGACATCCTGGAGTGAGTCGCATGCACGTTCGTCTGCTCGACATTGCCCACGCCCGCAGCGGCGACAAGGGCGACACGGCCAACGTGGGCGTCATTGCGCTCAAGCCGGAGTGGTACCCCGTGCTGCGCGAGTACCTCACGCAGGAGGTCGTCGCGCAGCACTACGCCGGCCAGATCACCGGGGCGGTGCAGCGCTTCGAGCTCCCCAACCTCGGCGCGCTCAACTTCCTGCTGCATGGCGCGCTCGACGGGGGCGGCACGCTCTCGCTCAAGACCGATGCGCAAGGCAAGGTGTTCAGCACGTCGGTGCTGCGCCTCGTGCTCGACGTGCCCGACGACGTGGCCGCCGCCGCCGGCCTGCCGCCGGCGCCTGCGGCGTAGCCTTGAGGACGCTCCGCGTGACCACGATGACGCGCGTCAAGCTCGGGCTGGCCATCATGGCGCTCGTCTTCTTCGCCGCTGGCATGCGCACCGGGCTCGACTGGCAGCGCTGGGTGGCCATCGGCCTGCTGGCGGTCGCCGTGGTGCTCCGGTACGTGGAGCGCATGCAGCAGCGCTGACGGCGCGGCTCAGTCGCTCCACGACTGGGCGCGCCGCATCTTCGGGTGGGCGCGCACGAGGTACAGGCCCATGGCGAGCGCTGCGACGATGCCGCCAATCCAGATCGTCGTCGACGGCAGCGCCGCGCGCATCTCCTCGGACATGGCCTGCACGAAGCCGATGGAGTGGAACGCCACGAAGATGTAGAAGAACGCCGAGAGGTACCACAGTTGGCGACCCCGGTCTGCCAGCACGGCGAGCGCGGCCCCGATCACCCCGAGGGCCAGGAACGCCAGGAGGTGGGCACCGTTGTAGGCGAGCACGTAGTCGGGCAGGATCTCGATCTGCGCAGGGTCCGAGATGCCGTAGAAGATCGTGGCCCCCAGCACGGCGGCCGTCCGCAGCGCTGGCACGCCGTTGGACAGGTCCATGAGCGACACGAGGGCCGCAAGCGTGACGTAGCCGATGAGGCCGGCAATGGCCCCCTGCGTGAGAATCGTGCCTTTCGAGACGGCCATCGAAGCCTCCCTCCTCGGAGAGTGTGTGTGGAGTCACGGTGGCGTGATGATGACCTGTCCGCTGTCCGCGAATCCCTGACGCGTCGTAGTGACTGCGTGGACGCCCCGCGCCGCCCGCCCCCGGCCGAACCCGACCAGGCGGTCGCTAGATTTCGGGATGCCCCACGTTCCTGAACTGCTCGCCCCCGCCGGTTCCCTCGACGCCGTGCGTGCCGCCGTGGCCAACGGCGCCGATGCCGTGTACCTCGGCGCGTCCCGCTTCAATGCGCGCGACGACGGCGCCCAGCTCTCCCTGGAGGAGCTCGCCAAGGCCTGCGCCGTGGCCCACCAGCGCGGCACCCGCGTGTACCTCACCTTCAACGTGCTGCTCAAGCCGCACGAACTCGAGGACGCGCTCCGCTACCTGGGCGAGTGCGTGGATGCCGGCATCGACGCCGCCATCGTGCAGGATCTGGGCGCCGTCCGCCTCATTCAGCGCGTGTATCCGCAGCTCGAGGTGCACGGTTCCACGCAGATGACCGTGCACGACGAGTCCGGCGCGCGCGTCATGCAGCGCCTCGGCGTGGAGCGGGTGGTGCTGGCGCGCGAGAACACGCTCTCCGACATCCGCGCCATCCGCGAGGCGGTGCCCGCCCTCGGCCTCGAGACGTTCGTGCACGGGGCGCTGTGCATTTCGTACTCCGGGCAGTGCTACATGTCCGGCATGATCTCCGAGCGCTCCGCCAATCGCGGCTCGTGCGCCCAGTCGTGCCGCAAGGACTACGTGCTCACCGACGTCGTGCACGACGTCGAACTCGATCGCGGCTACCTCATCAGCGCGCGTGACCTCGCGGCCCACGACCACCTGGCGCAGATCGCGGAACTGGGCGTGGGGTGCCTCAAGGTCGAGGGGCGCAAGAAGAAGCCCGAGTTCGTGGCCACCGTCACGCACGGCTACCGCACGTGGCTCGATCGCATCGCGAAGGGCGACGTCGCGCCGCCGCCGGCCGACGAGGTGCAGCCGCTCGTGCAGATCTTTTCGCGCGGCAACACCGGAGGCATGTACGGCGGCCGTGAAGGACGCGACTACATCACGCGCACGCAACCGGACAACCGCGGCGTGACGTTGGGCGCGGTGGTGGGGCGTGAAGGCCAGGAGCTGATCGTGGAGGTCAACGCCCCGCTGCACGATGGCGATGGCATCGGCTTCGAGCCGCCGGCGGAGGGCGCGTCGGCCACCACCGGATGTACGGTGCAGGGTGTGCGCACCCTCAATGTGCGTGGCGGCGTGTACCGTCAGGCGTTCCAGGCGCGCGTGCGCGTGGATGCCGGTTGGCGCGTGGTGCGCACCAGCGACGCCACGCTGCTCGCCTCGGCGCGCGAGTCGTACGCACACATCACCGTGCCCGATCGCACGGGCCTCGTGCGCCTCGACGTGCGCTGCTTCGGCCAGCCGGGCGCGCCGCTCAAGCTCGTGATCACCGACGGCACCCACACCGTGACCGTGCGCAGCGAGATGCCGTTGTCGGTGGCCAGCAAGCGTGCGCTCGACCTCGCCCAGCTGCGCGAGCAACTCGGGCGCCTCGGGGAGACGGCGTTCGTGCTCGGTGGCGTGCAGGCGGAGGGGCTCGCCGACGGGTGCTTCCTCCCCGTGAGCGAGCTCAATCGGCTTCGGCAGCAGGCGGTGGCGGAGCTCACCGAGCGGCGCCAGTGGGACGGCGTGGCGGAAACGGCGGAACGCGATGGCGCGATTGCCGAGGCGGTGGCCGTCGTATCGGGCGCGGTGGAGCGCGATGCTGCAATGGCCGTTCCGTCGGATGCGCCTCCATTCCGGCTCATCGCGAGCACATGGAACGTGGTCGACGCGCGCGCCGCGGCCGAGGCGGGTGCCACCGAGGTGATCCTCGATCCGTTCCTGCGGCATCCGGCACCGCCGGTGTCGCGGGTGCGTGTGCTGCGCGACGAGCTGGCCGAGCGTGGTGTGACGCTTCGCCTGCGCACGCCCACCATCGTGCGCCCCGATGATCGCAAGCGCCTCGACAAGTGGCTGGCGCTCGACCTGCCGGTGCACACCGGCCATCTCGGGCTCGCGCACGAACTGGCGAGCGCAGGCCGAGATGTCACGGGCGACTACGCGCTCAACGCCTTCAACCAGCACACCGCGGCGTTCCTGTTCGAGCTTGGCGTGCGCCGTCTCACGGCGAGCGTCGAGCTCACCACGGGTGAGATCGCGCAGCTCGTGGCGCCGTGGGGCGGGGGCGGCTTCGACGTGTTCGTGTGGGGGCGTCCGGAAGGGATGACGATCGAACACTGCGTGCTGAGTGCGGCGTTCGATCGCGAGCCCACCACCTGTCGCGACCTGTGCGTGCAGAAGCACACCAACGTGATGCTCACCGACCCGGCCGGGTACACGTTCCCGGTGGCCACGGACAGCGACTGTCGCAATCGCCTGCTGCACTCGCGACCGGTGGACGGCTCGGAGTTCGTTCCGGCGTTGTGGGAGTCGGGCGTGCGCGGCTATCAGCTCGTGTTCAATGTCGCAGGCGATCCGGTGGCGGAGGTCGTGCGTGCCTATCGGGCGCTGCTCGACGCGCAGCAGGCCGGTACGCTCGTCGGCGCGGCGTCCACCGCGCCGCGCGCGATCGTCGGGCGGGACTTCACCCGTGGGCACTTCATGCGAGCGGTGTAGGGCACGCACCTCG
Organism: Gemmatimonas sp.; assembly: GCA_011390885.1. GTDB lineage: Bacteria > Gemmatimonadota > Gemmatimonadetes > Gemmatimonadales > Gemmatimonadaceae > JAABRT01. The sequence goes on from JAABRO010000059.1 coordinate 90,902, forward strand.
CGCTGCCCGCCCGCCGTCGCACGGTCTCATGGTTTCCATCGCATCGTACTTCCCGTGATTCCGTTCGCCACCGCGCCAGAGTCCGGCGAACGGCCGTCGCGCATTCCCACGCCGTTCGATCGCAAGGCCGTCCATCCGCTGGCGCGACGCGCGGCCACGGAGCTCATGGGCGAGTTGCAGGCGCGATACGCGACGTCGTGGCGCCTGCACGATCCCGGCAATGGCAAGATGTTCGGTGTGCTCGTGGTCGCCGCGCCCGACGGCTCGTTGGGCTATTTGCGCGCCTTCTCGGGGATGATGAACGGACGCTGGGACGTGGATGGCTGGGCACCACCAACCTTCGACCGTGCCCAACGTGACCAGGTGTGGGGGCCGGGCGAAGCGGAGATGCTGGACTTCGCCGCGCGACGTGCGGCACTCGTGAACCGGCTGTCCAGCGGCGCCCACGGCACCGAGACTGCGCGACTCACGGCGGCCGTGCGCGCACTCGATGAGTCGCGCACGGCGCGCTCGCGCACCCTCATGGCGCAGATCCAGGACAGCTACCGGCTTGCCAACGCGCACGGCGTGCTGCGCGGGGTGCGCGATCTCTTCGCGCCAGCCGAACCGCCGGCCGGTGCAGGCGACTGCGCCGCGCCCAAGCTGCTCGCGCACGCCTATCGCCTCGGCCTGACGCCACTCGCCCTCGCCGAGTTCTGGTGGGGGGCCCCATCCTCCGCTGGGGATCGGCGCGAGGGCGTCTTCTACGCCGCCTGTCGCGGCAAGTGCCTGCCCATTCTCACGCATATGCTGGAGGGACTGCCCGCCGATCCCCCACCACTTTTCGGCGCGGCGGCCATCGGCGCCGACCAGCCACGCACCGTCTTCGAGGACGAGCACCTGCTGGTGGTGCACAAGCCGAGCGGCATGCTCACCGTCCCAGGTCGCAGTGCCTCGCTGCAGGACTGCGTGGTGTCACGGCTGCGCGCGCGCTATCCGAACGCCACCGGTCCGCTGGTCGTGCACCGGCTCGACATGGACACCTCGGGGCTGGTGTTGGCGGCCAAGGACCTCGAGGTCGCGAAAGCGCTGCAGCGACGCTTCGCTTTGCGCGAGGTGCAGAAGCACTACGTGGCGTGGCTCGACGGCGAGGTGGCGGGCGAACACGGGCACATCACGCTGCCGCTCCGCCCGGACATCGACGATCGTCCGCGCAACATCCACGATCCGGTGCACGGAAAGCCGGCACATACGGAATGGCGCGTCCTCGCGCGCATGCCTGGACGGACGCGGGTGCTGTTGACGCCCCACACCGGGCGCTCGCACCAACTGCGCGTGCACGCGGCGCATCCGGCAGGACTCAACGCACCGATCGTGGGCGACCGGCTGTACGGCCACACGCCGCCGGACGATGACGATCGCCTCCTGCTGCATGCCGAGCGGCTGGCCTTCGAGCATCCCGTCACGGGAGACCGCATCGTGGTCGAACGGCCCGCGCCGTTCTGAGCTGGCAGCGATGCCGATAGCTTTGAGCATGCCGCACGCGTCCCCGTCCACGCCGCTCATGGTGCTCGAGACCGCCGAATGGCAGGCCCGCGCGCATGCGCATCGGGAGCGAGTGAAGCCCTACACGCAGTCGCACCGTGCACGGCGCGCGCGCGGCGAGGCGCACCCGGTGCATGACTTTCTCTTCACGTACTACAGCTACTCGACGGGCCGCTTGGAGACGTGGCACCCCGCCCCCGACGAGGCGATCGAGGACAGCCCGGCGGCCCGCGCGCGTTTTCGGGAGCCCGTGTACGGCGTGATCGATGGCGTACTCACGCGTTCCGCCAGCGGGCTCACCGCCACGAAGCGTGAACGCCTGTCCGAAACACTCAGCCTGTTGTGTCGCACCCGCGAGCGCGCGGCGCACTTCGGCTGCTTCGGCATGCACGAGTGGGCGATGGTGTACGGCGGGCACGACGTCCGGCACGCTGGCGTAGCCTCGCTGCGACTGCCGCAAACGGAGATCGATGCCTTCGTGGAAAGCCGCCCGGTGGCATGCAGTCACTTCGATGCCTTTCGCTTCTTCGCGCCGTCCGCGAGGCCGCTCAACCGGCTGCCGCTGGCGTACGAGACGCGCTACGACGCCGAGCAACCCGGATGCATTCACGCCAACATGGACCTGTATCGCTGGGCGTACACCGGCATGCCGTGGGTGGGGAGTGATCTGCTGGTCGAGTGCTTCGAACTCGCCCTCGCGCTGCGCGACCTCGACATGCAGGCCGGCCCCTACGACCTGCGCGCGTTCGGCGTGACACCGGTGTACATCGAGACCGCGTCGGGTCGCGACGAGTACCAGCGGCGACAGCGGGACCTCGCCGCGCGCGCGTCGGCGCTGCGGGAGCGGCTCATCGGCGTGCTCGAGGGCGTGCTGGCCATGCCACACACCGTCGATCGGTAGTGGCGGAGTGCAGCCGTGACGGATCCTGTCGAGTCTCGTCGCATCACCCGCCGCCAGTGGTTCGCCGCGACCCTGGGGGCAGCGACCGTTGCCGCCGGCATCGATGCCATCGGGATCGAGCCGCAGCGGGTGACCGTCACGCAACATGAAGTCGGCAGCGGTGAGGGACCAACGCTTCGCATCGTGCAGCTGTCCGACCTCCACCTGCGCGCGATCGGCCGTCACGCCGAGCGCATCGCGGCGTCGGTCCACGCGCTGCGCCCCGATCTGCTCGTGCTCACGGGCGACGCGGTCGATCACGTCGACTACGTGCCGCTGCTTTCGACGTTCCTCGCGCTGCTGCCGGACACGACGCATCGCCTCGCGATCCTCGGCAACTGGGAGCACTGGGCGCGATTGGACCGTCAGGATCTGCGTCGACGCTACGCGACGCACGGCTGGTCGCTGCTCGAGAACGCGTCCACACGCGTCGCACACGGAGGCGCCGACCTGCTGATCACCGGTCTCGACGACCTGATCGGTGGTCGCCCTGACCTCGCGCGCGCGGTCGCGAACGTCGCGCCAAGTCGCAACCACCTGCTGCTCGCGCACTGCCCGACGCAACGCGATGCGCTCGTCTCCTCACCGTCCGCATTGACTGAGGGAACCACCTCGGCGGACGAGTCGGTCACGCAACGCGTCGTCCCGCAGTTGATGCTGTCGGGCCACACGCACGGTGGCCAGGTCGCGATGGGACGCTGGGCCCCGCTGCGCCCGCCGGGCAGTGGTCGCTACGTCGCCGGCTGGTATCGGGACGCGCCTACCGCACTCTACGTCTCGCGCGGCCTCGGCACGTCGGTCATTCCCGCGCGATTCGGGGCGCCGCCCGAAATCGCCGTCTTCGACTGGCGGCTTGCCGTGTGACACTGCCTGACACAGGCGTCCTCGAGACGCTGCCCCGGGAGCTCAACACGCAGTCGTGCGGCCCCCGAGGCGGATGTCCACTCGATCACCGAATGGTCTTCACCGCCGTCCCACCCTTCCGGCTCTCGGCCGTGACCGTGCAGTTCCCGCCACCGGACACGATCCACCGAACCCGCACGCTCGACCAGCTGTCTCGCTCCATGCGGCAAAGGGGGTGAGACTTGGGCTCGGGCAAGCGCGCGGGCGAGTGTGCAGCAGGGCGACACGAGTTCACCACGCGGGGCGCGAGCGGCGCCACCGTCGGCCATGTGCGCGATGACGGCCCGAAGCCGAGGCCAACAACTCGTCGCGTTGCCTCCCCTGTACCGACACCCGCCGGCCGAGCCGCATCTGCAGCAGGAATACATCGGCATCGCGCAACAATTTCAGGAACACGGAATCGGAGGCGGCGCGCGGCGTCTGCACCGAGTGGCCGAACATCGCCCGCACGAACACCTGCTCGTCGCGCACGACCACGGGCGCGGATGCCCCTGGCGATGCAAGGCGACCACGCCGCTGCGGATATGCGTGCGCTTCACCCTCCCGTCGAATCCAGGACGGTCCGAGCGCGAGCACCTACCACCCGCGCACCACCTCCCGCACACACTCCACGAACACGCGCGCCGTCGGCGATAGCTCCGTGCCGCGCCGCCACACGGCCACGATCTCCCGCTGCAGGGGCTGCTCCACCACCGGCACGTACGCGCAGTTCGGCGTGTTGTGCCGCGCGGCCGCCATCGCCGGCACGATCGACACGCCCACGCCGGCACCAACCAGTTCGAGCACGGTGGCCAGCTGCGCACTGCGACACACGACGCTCGGCGACACGTTGCGGCTCGCGCAGAAGCCCTCCACCTGCTCGCCCAGGCAGTGGGCAGGGTCGAGGGTGATCGCGGGTGCCTCGCGCAACTGCGTCAGCGTGATGCGTCCCGCGCGCGCGGCCGTGTACGTGGCCGGCACCGCCACGACCAGCGCATCGTTGCCGAGCGACTCCGTCTCGAACGGCTCGAACGCGTACGGCAGTGCGGCGATCACCACGTCGAGCGTGCCGTCGTGCAGCTTCTGCGCCAGCACGGCGCTGTAGTCCTCGTGCAGCGCCACGCGCACCGTCGCGCGGCGCGCGCGCAGTCGAAGCAGCGCGGCCGGCAGCACGTACGGCGCCACCGTCGGAATCGCCCCCACCGCAAGCGTACGCTCCCCCTCGGCCTGCTCGCGGCGCACGGCCAGCTCGGCCGAACGCAAGTCGTCGAGCAGCCGCCGAGCGCGCGGATAGAGCGCCTGCCCAGCATCGGTGAGCGTGACGCCGCGCGCGTGGCGCGTGAAGAGCGTGGCTCCGAGCTGTCGCTCGAGGCGCTGGATCTGCGCCGTGAGCGACGGCTGGGAGAGGTCGAGCTGTCGGGCCGCTCGGCTGAGCGACCCGGCATCGGCCGTCTCGAGGAACGTGCGAAGCAGCGTGGCGTCCATTTAAACCATCATGATCGCCTATGGTTGCCATAGCAAGAGCCCCATTGCCGGCTATGGCGACTGTCCCTATCCTGTCGACATATGCAGTTTGATACCCACGCGCACGACCCGATGTCGGTCCGTGCGCGCCTCAGGCTCTGCACACTGGAGAGAGACATGGAAGGCAATGGAGGCTCGACCGGCGGCAAGTGTCCGGTCATGCACGGCGCCGGCGATGCCATCGGCAACCCCGGCACCCCGTCGGCCGTTCGCTCCGGCGGCCGGTCCAATCGCGACTGGTGGCCCAACCAGCTCAACCTCGGCATCCTGCGCCAGCACTCCGAGCTGTCGAACCCGCTCGGTCGCGGCTTCAAGTACTCCGAGGCGTTCAAGTCGCTCGACCTCGACGCGCTCAAGCAGGACCTGATCGCGCTCCAGACGGATTCGCAGGACTGGTGGCCCGCCGACTACGGCCACTACGGCCCGCTGTTCGTGCGCATGGCCTGGCACAGCGCCGGCACCTACCGCACGGCCGACGGCCGCGGTGGCGCGTCCACCGGCACGCAGCGCTTCGCGCCGCTCAACTCGTGGCCCGACAACGGCAACCTCGACAAGGCGCGCCGCCTCCTGTGGCCCATCAAGCAGAAGTACGGCAACGCCCTCTCGTGGGCCGACCTCTTCATCTTCGCGGCAGACGTCGGCATGGAGACGATGGGCTTCAAGCCCTTCGGCTTCGGCTTCGGCCGTGAGGACGTATGGGAGCCCGAGCAGGACATCTACTGGGGCGCCGAGGCGGAATGGCTCGGCGACAAGCGCTACTCGGGCGACCGCGAACTCGAGAACCCGCTCGCCGCGGTCCAGATGGGACTCATCTACGTGAACCCCGAGGGCCCGAACGGCGAGCCCGACCCCATGCGCTCGGCGCGCGACATTCGCGAAACGTTCGCGCGCATGGCCATGAACGACGAGGAGACCGTCGCGCTCACGGCCGGTGGCCACACCTTCGGCAAGATGCACGGCGCCGGTGACCCGGCGCTCGTCGGTCCGGAGCCGGAAGCCGCACCCATCGAGCTCATGGGCCTCGGCTGGCAGAACGCACTCGGCACGGGCAAGGGCGAGTTCACCACGACGTCGGGACTCGAGGGCGCGTGGACGCCCAATCCCACCAAGTGGGACAACGGCTACTTCGACACGCTCTTCGGCTTCGAGTGGGAGTGCGTAAAGAGCCCAGCGGGCGCATGGATCTGGGAACCCACCGACAAGGAGGCGTCGGCGATCGTGCCCGACGCCCATGTGCCGGGCAAGCGCGTGCGCCCGGCGATGTCCACCGCCGACATCGCCATGCGGACCGACCCGACGTACCTCGAGATCTCCAAGCGCTTCCACGCGAATCCGCAGGAGTTCCACGACGCGTTCGCGCGCGCGTGGTTCAAGCTCACGCATCGCGACATGGGCCCCAAGGCGCGCTACCTCGGCCCGCTCGTGCCGCAGGAAGAGCTGCTCTGGCAGGATCCGATCCCCGCGTGCGATCACCCGCTCGTGAACGCGGACGACATCGGTGCGCTCAAGGGCAAGATCCTGGCGTCGGGCCTTTCGATTGCGCAGCTCGTGTTCACGGCCTGGTCGGCGGCGGCCTCGTTCCGCGGCAGCGACAAGCGCGGCGGCGCGAACGGTGCGCGCATTCGCCTCGCGCCGGCGCGCCAGTGGGAAGTCAACCAGCCCGCGAAGCTCGCCAAGGCGCTCGAGATCTACGAGACGATCCAGGCCGAGTTCAATGCGGCGCAGTCGGATGGCAAGCGCGTGTCGATCGCCGACCTGATCGTGCTCGGCGGCGGCGCAGCAATCGAAGCGGCAGCGAAGAAGGCCGGCCGCGACATCGTGGTGCCCTTCACGCCCGGGCGCATGGATGCGTCGCAGGAGCAGACCGACGTGGCGTCGTACGCCGTGCTCGAGCCGCAGGCCGACGGCTTCCGCAACTGGCAGAAGACGCAGTTCAGCGTGTCGGCGGAGGACTTGCTCGTGGACAAGGCGCAGCTGCTCACGCTGACCGCGCCCGAGATGACGGTGCTCGTGGGTGGCCTGCGCGTGCTCGGGGCCAACCATGGGGCCACGAAGCATGGCGTGTTCACCGATCGTCCCGAGACGCTCACGCACGACTTCTTCGTGAACCTGCTCGACATGGGCACGGCGTGGAAGCCGGTGTCCGAGGCCGCCGACCTGTTCGAGGGACGCGACCGCGCCACCGGTGACGTGAAGTACACCGCCACGCGTGTGGACCTCGTGTTCGGCTCCAACTCGGAGCTGCGGGCCATCTCCGAGGTGTATGCGCAGGCCGACAATGCCGACAAGTTCGTGCACGACTTCGTGGCCGCGTGGACCAAGGTCATGGAGCTCGATCGCTTCGACCTCGCCTGATCCGATCGGCGTTGCAGTGAGGGCAGGGGCGTCCCGGCATTCCCGGGTCGCCCCTGCTGCATTTCGGGCCACCCCCGCGGGAAAATGATGTCGCCCGCCTGGCACGTCGCGGTTAGCATCCGTCCATGTCCTCGCCGACCCGCACGCCCCCGTTCGGCACCCTCGCCGATGCCCGCGCGACCCTCGCGCGCTGCTTCGGTTATCCGGACTTTCGCAAGCCACAGATCCCGGCCATCGAAGCGGTGCTCGCGGGGCGCGACGCGCTCATCGTGCTCCCCACGGGCGGCGGCAAGTCGCTGTGCTTCCAGGTGCCGGCGCTCGTGCGCGGCGGGCTCACCGTCGTGATCTCGCCGCTCATCTCGCTCATGAAGGACCAGGTCGACGCGCTCGAGCGACGCGGATTGCCGGCGGCGTTCATCAACAGCACACTTGGCGCGAGCGCTGCCGCCGACCGTCTCGCGCGCGCGCAGCGCGGCGAACTCACGCTCCTGTATCTCGCGCCGGAACGCATGGACGCCGGCCGCACGCTCGATCGGCTGCGCGACATCGGCGTGTCCATGCTCGCCGTGGACGAGGCGCACTGCATCAGCGAGTGGGGACATGACTTCCGCCCCAGCTACCGACGCATCGGCCGCATTCGCCATGCGCTCGGCGACCCGCAGACGGTCGCGCTGACGGCCACGGCCACGCCGAGTGTGCGCGAGGACATTGCGCGGCAACTGCTCCTGCGCGATCCGGCGGTGGTGGTGGGCGGGTTCGATCGCACCAACCTCTCGTACAGCGTCGTGTCCACCCGGTCCCAGGGCGAGAAGGACAAGGCGGCCATCGCCGCCATTCGGGAGCACAGTGGCCCGGGCATCGTGTATGCGCCCACGCGCAAGGCCGTGGAGCGGGTCACGCAGGTGCTCACGCGCGCGCGCATCGGCGCAGTCGCCTATCACGCCGGACTCGACGAGTCGCACCGCCGACGCGCACAGGATGCCTTCATGGGCGAGGCCGCGCGCGTGATCGTGGCGACGAGCGCCTTCGGCATGGGCATCGACAAGCCCGACGTGCGCCTCGTCGTGCACCACGCCATGCCGGGCACCCTCGAGTCGTACTATCAGGAGGCAGGACGCGCGGGGCGCGACGGCAACCCCTCGGTGTGCGTGCTGCTGCACGCGTACCCCGACCGCTTCACGCACGAGTACTTCATCGACGGTGCACACCCCGATCGCACGGCGGTGGAGCGCACATGGCGTGCGCTGCGTGACGTGGCCGACGCCGACGGGCTCGCCACCATCGACCTCGACACGCTTGTCCAGCGCCTGCGCAAGCAGGTGAACGAGCGTCACGTCGCCGCCGCATTGCGCGTGCTCGGTCGCGCCGGCTGTCTCCTCGTGGAGCCGCCGGCGCCGGGACGCGTGTTCGTGCGGCTGCTCGCCACGCCCGCACGCATCGCCGCCGAACTCACGGGGGAGCGCGAGTTCGACCGTGAGCTGCTGCGCGCCCTGTGGCGCGCGGTGGGCCGACGCTTCGAGGACGGCGCGAGCGTGGATCTCGAGGGACTGCCGCCGGGGTTCGGTGGTGCTCTGGGCACGCGGCCCGTGCTCGACCGGCTCCAGGCCGAACAGTTCGTGGAGGTGGTTCGCGACAGCGGTGGCTTCCGCCTCGATGGGCGGTGCGTGGTGGACCACTGGCTGCCCGTGGACTGGGACGCCCTCGCGCGTCGTCGCACCGTGGACATGGACCGCCTCGACGCCATGCAGCAGTACGCACAGACGCGCGGTTGCCGCCGAGCCTTCGTGCTCCGATACTTCGGGGATCCCGACGTGCGTCCTGCCTGCGGCGCATGCGATCGCTGTCTTGGCACGACCTCCGACACGCCCGCGCGCTCCACCCGCAGCCGCCGCGCCTCCCGATCGGCGTGATGGCGTCCCACTCCCCGTCGACCATGCGTGACCCTCGCCCGCGCTCGCGCACGTTGCTGGCCATCGTTTGCTGCGCGTTCTCCGGCGCGCTCCTCGTGAGCGGCTGCAACACGCGCGACCCCGAGAGCGCCGACCTGATCCTGCACAACGGCCGTGTCTACACGCTGTCATGGCCCGACCCCGACCCGGACGGCACGCCGCACAGCCGCGCGCCCGTGCGCGACGGCGAGTGGCGTCCCGATGCCACCGCGATCGCCATACGCGGCGACCGCATCATGTGGGTGGGGCGAGACGACGGCGTCATGGCGTGGCGCGGCGCGAACACGCGCGTGATCGACCTGGCCGGTGCGGCGGTGATTCCCGGCCTGCACGACGCGCACGGACACGTCGGCGAGTTCGGCGCGGCCATTGCCAAGGTGAATCTCGTGGGCGTGCGCACGGCCGCCGAGGCGATCGCGCGCGTGCGCGCCGTGGCGGACACGGCGCCGGCCGGCAGCTGGATCGTGGGGCAGGGGTGGGACGACGCCCTCTTCGAGCGGCGGCCTCCTGCCGCCGGGGCGCTCACGCGCGCCTTCCCCGATCACCTCGTGTACCTGCGCAGCCTGCACGGCTTCGGCGGCTGGGCCAACGACACCGTGCTCGCACTGGCCGGCATCGTGCCGATCACCGACAGCACGCCCGCCCTTGCAGTGGAAACGATCGAGCGGTCGGCGAGCGGCGTCCCCACGGGACTGGTGAAGAATCGCGCCGTGGCCCTGCTCGATGCCGCGCTGCCCCCGCTCACGGTGGACGACGCGGCGCGCAACATCCGGCAGGCGCTCGACTCGCTCGCGCGCGCCGGCTACACCATGGTGCACGACGCCGGTGTGGACGCGCTGCACCTCGAGGCGTATCTGCAGCTCGCCGCACAGAATCGGCTGCCCGTGCGCGTCTACGCGATGCTCTCGGCGCGCGACACCGCGCTGGCGCGCGCGTGGATCGGGAGCGGCCCCGACACGAGCACGGGCCGACGGCTCACCGTGCGCAGCGTCAAGGCGTACTACGACGGCTCGCTGGGCGTGCGCGGCGCGCGCCTGCTGGCCGACTATGCCGATTCCGCCGGCTACCGCGGCGTGAGCGGCGACCGGTACGGCTTCGACACGGCCATCGTGGCCGGGCTCATGCGGGCCGGATTCCAGGCCTCGATCCACGCCATCGGCGACGCGGGCAATCGCGAGGTGCTCGACTTCCTCGAGGCCGTGATGCGCGGGTCGAGCGCGACACGATCACTCCGACATCGTGTGGAGCACGCGCAGGTGCTCACCCCGGTGGACGCCGGCCGGTTCGCGCCACTGCAGGTGATCGCCAGCATGCAGCCGCCCCATGCCATCGAGGACGCACCGTGGGCGGAAGAGCGGCTCGGACCGACGCGGGTGCTGGGCGCCTACGCGTGGCGCACGCTGCGGCGCGCCGGCGCGCCGCTCGCCTTCGGCAGCGACTTCCCAGGCTCCGGCATCTCGCCATGGTACGGCTTCTACGCGGCGGTCACCCGACAGGATACCGCAGCCAAGCCTGGCCCACCGTTCGTGCCGGGCGAACGGCTCACCATCGAGGAGACCGTGCGTGCGTACACCGTCTGGGCGGCGTGGGCCACGTTCAACGAGCGATCCACCGGCGTGATCGTGGCCGGCCGCTGGGCCGACCTCACCGTACTCGATCGCGATCCCTTCGCCACGCCCGCGAGTCGGGAGTGGCTCGATGCTGGCATTCGGCACACCATCGTGGCCGGGCAGATCGTGCACTCGGCGGCCCCTGCGCCATCCGTGTCCGCCCGCTAGCTTCTGCCGCATGCACGATTCCCTCTACTTCTCCGAATCCCATCTCGCGGTCCGCGAGATGGTGCGCGCGTTCGCTCTCGAGCACGTTGCGCCCGTCGCCGCCCGCCACGACGCCGAGTCGTCGTTCCCGTGGGAAAACGTCAAGCGCATGGGCGAGCTCGGCTTGCTTGGCGTGCCCTGGTCGGAAGAACTCGGCGGTGCCGGGTTCGACACGATCGCCTTCATGATCGCGATCGAGGAGCTGGCGCGTATCGACGCCTCGCACAGCATCACGATCTCGGCCCACACCACCCTCGGCACGTCGCCGATCGTCTACTTCGGCACGCCCGCGCAGCAGCAGCGGTACGTGCCGTTGCTCGCGTCAGGGCAGGTCCTCGGTGGCTTCGGTCTCACCGAGGAGGCGGCGGGCAGCGATGCCGGCGGCACGCGCACCACGGCGGTGAAGAAGGACGGCTACTACCTGCTCAACGGCTCGAAGCGCTTCATCACGCACGCCGGTGTGGGTGAGGTGTTCGTGGTCACCGCGGTGACCGATCCGGAAGCCGGCACGCGCGGCATCTCGTCGTTCATCCTCACGAAGGAGACGTGCGACCTCGACGCCTGCAAGGCGATCGGTGTCGGGCACTCCGACACGTTGCCGAACCTGACCGGCTTCCGCGCCGGCAAGAAGGAAGACAAGCTTGGCTGGCGCGCGTCCGACACGCGCGAGCTGCTGTTCGAGAACGTGGAGGTCCCCGCCGAGAACCTGCTCGGCACCGAGGGGCTGGGCTTCGTCAACTTCATGAAGACGCTCGATGCCGGCCGCATCGGCATCGCCGCGCTGTCGATCGGCATTGCGCAGGGCGCCCTCGACGAGGCGCTCAAGTACGCCAGCGTGCGCAAGCAGTTCGGGCAGACGATCGCGTCGTTCCAGGGCGTCGCGTTCCAGCTCTCCGACATGGCCACCGAGATCGAGGCCGGTCGCCATCTCGTGTACCACGCGGCCTGGCTGTCGCAGAACGGCAAGCCGTTCGGCAAGGAGGCCGCGATGGCGAAGCTGTTCTGCTCCGAGCTCGCCATGCGCGCCACCCTCAAGGCCGTGCAGATCCATGGCGGCTACGGCTACACCAAGGATTACCCGGTCGAGCGCTACATGCGTGATGCCAAGATCGGCGAGATCGGCGAGGGCACGAGCGAGATCCAGCGCATCGTGATCGCCCGTCACCTGCTCAAGGAACTGGCGGGCTGACGCGGGGTTTCCTACTATACAGGGTTGGCCCGTCCGGTCCGTTGTTGACTGGTCGGGCCGATTCATGGTCCCGAAGGCCCGCGCGACTCGCGGGCCCTCGTTGTTTCGGCGGGTGTCGTCCAGCGGCCAGCGCGCCGGGGAGACCGCGTCGAGCACCCATCCGCGCGTTCCGTGCTCCCCAATCGATCGCACGCTCCCACGCCTGTGTCCGACCCTCGTCGTCCGTCGTGTGCGCCTCATCGGCGCTCCCGGACCGCGCGCGTCGCGTCGCCGCGCCGCATTCCTTCGGGAATGGGGTGCGCCGGCGCGTTCGCTTTCGAGGGGTCGGTCGTGGGCAGCGTGAACGATCGCGCGCCGGATCGGGAGAGACCCGAGGTTCCCCTGGGCGAGGCGCATTCTGCGCCCCCGGGTCCCAGCTCTCCTCTTGCCCAGCGGCGAGTCCGGGCGCGCGCGGAGTCGCCGCGCCCCCGGCCGACGTGGACCGTTCATGAAACGCGAGATTCTCGTCAACGCGAACCCGCGGGAGACCCGGGTCGCCATCCTCGAGGACGACCTCCTCGTTGAGCTGCTCGTCGACCGCCCGGACGCCCGGCGCATGGTCGGCGATGTGTACCTCGGGAAGGTGGAGGCGGTGCTGCCGGGTATTCAGGCCGCCTTCGTGAACATCGGGACGGAAAAGGCCGCGTTCCTCCACGCGTCCGACATCGTCGTGCCCGATGCCGAACCCGATCCCGATGACGACGACGAGGACGACGATGCCCCCGGCGGCGGGCGTCGCGAGCGTCGGGAGCTGCCGCCCATCCAGGACGTGCTCAAGCGCGGCCAGGACATCGTGGTGCAGGTGTCCAAGGAGCCGATCAGCACGAAGGGACCGCGCGTCACGGCGCAGGTCTCGCTCGCCGGCCGCTTTCTCGTGTACATGCCCTTCGCCAGCCGCGTGGGCGTGAGCCGCAAGATCGGCGAGCGCAGCGAACGGCAGCGGCTGCGGCAGATGCTCACCGAACTCCTGCCGCCCGACGCGGGCGGCGTGATCGTGCGCACGGTCAGCGAGGATGCCACGCGCGAGGTGTTCGAGCGCGAGCTCAACTCGCTGATCGCGGCCTGGAAGCGCATCAAGCGCAAGAACCAGTTCCTGCGCGCGCCGGCGCTGATCCACCGGGAAACGAACGTGACGCGCGGGCTCGTGCGCGACGTGTTCTCGAGCAAGGTGGACGCGCTCACCGTCGACTCGCGGCAGGTCTACAACGAGATCGCCGAGTACCTCACCGGCATCGCGCCCGATCTGGTCGAACGCGTGAAGCTGTACGAGGGCACGGTGCCGCTGTTCGACAAGTTCGAGATCGAGACCGAGATCCGCGACCTCTTCAAACGGCGCTGCGACCTGCCGAGCGGTGGGTATCTGATCATCGAGCAGACCGAGGCGCTGGTCTCGATCGACGTGAACTCCGGGCGCTACACGGGCAAGAAGGACCCGGAGAAGACGATCTTCCGCACCAACAGCGAGTCGGCGCGGGAGATCGCACGTCAGCTTCGGCTGCGGGACATCGGCGGCATCATCGTGTGCGACTTCATCGACATGGAGACGCAGGCGAACCGGGACCGGGTGCTGCAGGAGTTGCGCACGCACCTGGGGCGGGACCGGGCGCGGACCAAGGCGTTCGCGGTGAGCGAGCTGGGGCTGATCGAAATGACGCGCCAGCGGGTGCGGCAGAGCCACTGGCAGAGCATGACGGAGTCGTGCCCGACCTGCGCCGGCACGGGGCGAGTGTTTACCCCGGAAACGATCGTCCGGCGACTGGAGCGGGCGGTCAAGCGGATGGGGGCGGAAGGGCGGCGCGAGGCGGTGGTGCTGCGCATGCACCCGGACATCGCGCTGCACGTGCTGGAGGAGGAGCGTGACCTGCTCAAGCGGCTGGAGAAGGTGGCCGGCTTCTCGGTGGAGATGCGGGACGACCCGCTGCTCAAGCCGGACGAGTACCGGCTGGTGGTGAAGGGGGCGGAGCGGGACGTGACGCAGCAGTACGCGCTGGCGTAGCCGGCCGGGTGCGTCGCCGCGGTGGCCGCCGTGGAGGCGGGCAACTTGTTGGTCTGCCTCAGCTTGACAGTCACAATCCGGCGGGCTACGTTATTGGGCTTGGCATGGTCTCCCCCGGTCGGTGGGTGACCCGAAACGGGGGCCTGTCCCTCATGACTGTGTGACCACTATGAGCTACGCGATCATCCGTACCGGGGGCAAGCAGTTCCGCGCCGAGCCGGGCAAGACCCTCCGCATTCCGACGTTGCTCGGCGACGCCGGCGCGACGGTGGAGTTCAATGAAGTGCTGCTTGGCTCCGACGGGTCCTCGGTGCGCACGGGCGTTCCCACGCTCGCCGGCGCCCGCGTGACGGCGGAGATCGTCAAGCACGGCAAGGACGACAAGATCGTCGTCTTCAAGTTCCGGCGCCGCAAGAACTACGCGCGCAAGCAGGGCCATCGGCAGAAGTTCACCGAAGTCCGCATCAAGGACATCGTTCTCGGCTAACCGTCGCGGCCCCGCGGTCCCTCGCTGGGCTTTGGAGAGATACAATGGCACATAAGAAAGGCGTCGGTTCCTCGCGTAACGGCCGGGATTCCAATCCGCAGTACCGTGGCGTGAAGAAGTTCGGCGGCGAGATGGTCACCGCCGGCAACATCATCATCCGGCAGTGCGGCACCAAGTGGCACCCGGGCCGCAACGTCGGCCTCGGCTCCGACTACACCATCTACTCGCTCGTCGATGGTGTGGTGCAGTTCGAGCACAAGGACAAGAAGCGCCTCAAGGTCTCCGTCGTCCCGTTCGCGTACGAGATCGAAGTCGAGCCCGTCGCCGACGAGCCCGTATCGGCCTGACCTGCGCCCGCGTCGCGCGATAGCTTCCCGACGGCCCCGGTTCTTCGTGAACCGGGGCCGTCGTCGCGTCCGCAACCGACACGCGCCGCAATCCGTAGGCTCCGGTATCACCCTTCACAGGAGCGACACGGCATGGCACTCTGGAACAAGCTCAAGGACGGCATCGATCGCGTGGAGAAGGTCGCGAACGAGGCCTTCGACGAAGGCAAGGTGCGCCTCGATGCGCGCCGCGCGCGTCAGACCGCCGATTCGGCCGCGCAGGCGCTCGGCTATGCCGTGTTCCGGGCATGGGAACAGGGGCAGCCCCTCGACCCCACAAGCCTCGATCGGCTCGCGCGCGCCCTCCGCGACCACGAACAGGAGGCCCGCCGCCTCGAGCAGGCGGCGACTGGCGCCGCCGAGTGGCGCAAGCGTCAGGGCGGCACGCCCAGCGAGCCACCCACCGTTGACACGGCGGCCGCTGGCACGGCCCCCGACGCGCCGCCGCCCACCGAGCCGGGCACCGGTCCGTCCGCGAGTTCCGCCCCCTTCACCAGCTGACGTGTCGTCCCGCATTAACGCGTTCCGGCCCTCCGCGTCTACTTCGGTGTGCAGATGACCGAAGCGGACCGGACGGCCGACGCGGCGGTGGACCAGGCGCTCATCGAGCGCTGGCGCGGCGGCGACGAGCGGGCGGCGACAGCGATCGTGGAGCGACACGCTCCCGCGCTGGCGCGGTTCGCCCTCAGTCTCGGGGTGCGCGACGATGTCAACGAAGTGGTGCAGGACACATTCGTGCGCGCCTTCGGGGCGCTCGACACCTTCCGTGCCGACAGCGCGCTCCGCACGTGGCTCTTCACGATCGAACGCCGGCTGGTGCTCGACCGACGACGGGCCGCGCGGCGACAACCGGAGCTCGTCGAAGTGATGCCGGAAGATGCGGCCACGGGGTTCCACGCCCTGGACGCCCTCGAGGCGGATGAAACGGCGGCGCAGGTGCGGGACGCGATGGCGAGACTGTCGCCGATGCAGCGGGATGTCTTCACGCTGCGGGTGCAGGAGGGGCGGGCGTACAAGGACATCGCCGAGATCCTCGGGACGACCGAAGGGGCGGCTCGGGTGCATTATCACAACGCGCTTCGCGCGGTCAAGGAGTGGCTACATGACTGAGTGCACGAACTTCGACGTGCAGGACCTGCTGCCCGAATACGTCGCCGAGCTGCTGTCGGCGCGTGAGCGGGTCGAGGTCGAGTTGCACCTGTCGGCGTGCGCCGCGTGCCGCACCGACGTGGATGTGCTCATGGCGGTGCAGCGGGCGCGCCCGGTGGTGGCCGAACCCGATGTCGCCGCGATTGTCGCGTCGCTGCCCGCTCCGCCTCGCGCGACACCGGAGTCGCGACCCGCACACGACGCACGGCCGTTCCGGGTGATCACGGGTGATCTGGCCGCGCCATCCATGCGGACGACGGCACCACGCCGACGCACGGTGTCCGCATCCGGTCAGCGGTCGTGGTTCAGCGGGGGCGGCATGCGTGCCGCCGCGGCGCTGACATTGCTGGCGCTCGGCGGACTCTCGGTAGCGATTGCTCGCGACGGCCAGCGCGCGATCACCGAAGGCGACGCGCAGGGTGTGGCCGTGCTCTCCGATGCGCCAATGGTGCTGGCCGAGGCGCCGATGCCGTACGCCTCGGACGACGATCTGATCGTACCGGTCGTGTCGCTGGCGCCGGCGGTGCTGCCCGTTCAGGAGCTGCCGGACTACACCGACGAGGAACTGGCGCTCCTGCTCGATCAGCTGGACGCGTGGGATGGTGCGCCGAGTGTCGACGTGATCGACCCGACGCCGCCGCTCTCCAACGATTCGATCCTCCAGGAGGGCTCGTGATGACGTCTTCGCGTTCGACGATGATCGCCGTTCGTCATGCCCTCGCATGCGCGGTGTGCGTGCTGGCGCTCGCCGCGCCGGCCCTCACCGCCGGTGCGCAGGGCGGGCCGCCGCCCACGGGCGCGAGCGAGACGCGCCGCGGCGGTCGCGCCATCGAGCAGCAGCTGCAGCAGCGCATCATGCAGATCATGAAGGAACGGCTCTCGCTGAGCGATGAGCAGCTGAAGCAGCTCACCGATGTCACTCGGCAGTTCGATCAGCAGCGCCGGTCGGTGCGCAGCGAGGACTATCGCCTGCGCAACGCGCTGCGCATGCAGCTCATGGCGGGCGACACGGCGTCGCAGGAGCGTGTGGCCGAGCTGCTCGATCGCATGCCGGCCGTCGAGCGCCGGCGCATCGACCTCATGGAAGCCGAGCAGCGTGAGCTCGCCAAGTTCCTCTCGCCCGTACAGCGGGCGCGGTATCTCGCACTGCAGGACGAGATCCGCCGCAACATGGAGGAGATCCGAAACCGTCGTTCGGACGGCGGTGGGCGCTCGGGCGGTCCGCCGCACGACGGCCGTCCTCCGCAGCGGCCGTAGCAGCGCCGCGTGTCGAGCGTTCGCCTTCGCACGGCAGGGCTGCTGCTCGGTCTCACGACCAGCGTGTTCGGCGCATGCGGAACGTCGGATGATGCCACTGCGAACGCCGCCCCCGGTGGTCCCGCAAAGGTTGGCGAACCGGCACCGGCGTATCGCATCGCCACGCTCGGCGCAGACTCGCTGATCGTCGGCCCATCCGAGTCGGTGATCCTGCTCAATGTCTGGGCCACCTGGTGCGCCTCCTGCAAGGAGGAGTTCGCGCTCATGGATACGCTGCTCACCCGGCACGGCCCGCAGGGACTGCGCGTGGTGGCGGTCAGCGTCGATGTCGGGAGCGTGGAGCCGGTACAGCGTACCATCGACCAGTACGCCGTGACGTTCGAGGTGGCGCACGATCCGGCCGGCGACATCGAGCGCCGGTTTCCGGCCCTTGGCGTGCCTGCCAGCTACCTCATCGACCGTGACGGCCGCTTGCACTGGAAGCACGTGGGCGTGCTGCCGGCATCTGTCGACTCGGTGATCGCCGGCCTGCTGGCGTCCCCGGCGTCCGTTCGCTAGCATGAGGTCAGTCGGCGATATGTGGATCGTCGGCACACCCGGGTGGCGGAACTGGTAGACGCAGGGGACTCAAAATCCCCCATCCTTAGGGATATGCGGGTTCGATTCCCGCCTCGGGTACTCGTCCAGCTCACCTCAGGAACCACACCCGTGCCCGATCGCCGCCTCCGCGCGACCCACCGCACGCCTGGCCGTCGCACGCTCGCGCTCGCGCTGCTCAGCCTGCCACTACTCGCCGCCTGCATCGGTGGCTCCGAGTCCCAGGCACCCGACGAACCGTGGGAAGGCACCTGGCAGCTCGTGCGCATGAATGGCCAGCCGCTGCCCTTCCGCCGCGATTCGATCGAAGTCACGAGTGAGGAGGTGCGCTTCATCTACACCGGCTCCGGCTTCGCGCGCGACTTCGCGCGCGCGTATGCCACTCCGGGCACTACCACGGGGGCGGCGCGCAGTTGCCAGGTGTGGTTCACGTTCGTGGTTTCCGGCGCGGGCATCAGCACCGTCACGAGCGCCACGCAGCAGCCGAGCGGCACCTGTCCGCCCGCATCGGGCACACGCGTCTTCGTGCTCGACGGCGACACGCTCCGGTCACAGGGCGGACCGGCGTTCACGCTTGGCACGGTCGCCCGCGCGTACGTACGCGCGAACTGACGCGCGCCGCGACACCCGGCGCCTCCCGCGATCTTCTGGCGACGACGCCAACGCGCCCCCCGATGCCAAGCATCGGGGGGCGCGTTGGTCATGCCGTCATGCGACCGAACACTCAGGCACGGCGCACATGCGTAAGCCAGCCGTGCGTGTCCGGCGCGCGCCCGGTCACGATGTCCATGTAGCGCGCCTGCAGATCGCGCGTGATCGGCCCGACCGAGCCCGTGCCCACGCGAATGCGATCGACGCTGGTGACCGGCGTGACTTCCGACGCCGTGCCGCAGATGAAGAGCTCCTGCGCGCCGTACAACGTCTCGCGCGCCATTGCGCCTTCGCGCACTTCGTAGCCGGCGTCCTTTGCCAGCTGCATGATGCTGGCGCGGGTGATCCCGCCCAGAATCGTGCCGTCGAGCGGCGTGGTGTGCAGGATGCCGTCGACGACGGCGAACACGTTCTGTCCGGAGCCCTCGCTCACGGTGCCCCCCGGACTGAGCGCGATGGCCTCGTCGTAGCCGTTGGCCAGCGCCTCCATCTTGATGAGCTGACCGCTGAGGTAGTTGCCCGCGATCTTGGCCATGGCGGGAATCGTGTTCGGAGCCACGCGATGCCAGCTCGAGATGCACGCCGCGATGCCGCGCTCGAGTGCATCCGGGCCGAGGTACGTGCCCCAAGGCCACACCGGGATGTACACGTGCACCGGGCTGCCCGTCGGCACCATGCCGGCCGCGCCGAAACCACGCACGACCATGGGGCGGATGTAGCACGAGTCGAGTCCGTTGCGGGCGACCGTCTCGACCGTGGCATCGACCAGCTGGTCGACGGTGTAGTCGAGCTCCATGCGATAGATGCGCACCGACGTGACGAGTCGCTGCAGGTGCTCGCGCAGCCGGAAGATCGCCGGCCCCGTCGGGGTCGCGTATGCGCGAATGCCCTCGAACGCTGCGGAACCGAACTGCATGGAGTGACTGAGCACGTGCAGCGTGGCGTCAGCCCACGGGACGAACTCGCCGTCGCGCCAGATCCAGTCGGTGGGGGTCAGGTTGGCCATGTGTGTCTCGGTAGGGTGAGTGACAGATCAGAGCAGCGTGCGCGACGCGCCGCCGTCCACGCACAGCGCCTGTCCGGTGATGAAACCGGCGTGCGCCGAGGCGAGAAACGCGATGGCGGCTGCGACCTCCTGCGGTGTGCCGAGGCGCGCCACCGGGGTCTCGGCGCGCCAGCGATCGAAGACGGCCTCACGCGCGACGCCCGTGCGCTGCGTCGTCGCGGTGGCGAGTTCATCGAGGCGCTCCGTGGCCGTGTAACCGGGCAGCACGGTGTTCACGGTCACACCGTCGGGCGCGACTTCATCGGCCAGCGTGCGGAAGTATCCGGTGACGGCGGCGCGCAGGCTGTTCGACAGCACGAGCGACGGCACCGGCTTCTTCACCGCGATCGACGTGATGCCGATCACACGCCCCCAGCGGCGCGCCTGCATGCCCGGCACGAACGCGCGCGTAAGCTCCACCGCGCTGCGCAGCAGGAGTTCGCTCGCCGCCTGCCAGGCGCTCCAGTCGTGGCCGAGCGCGCTGCCGGTCACGGGACCGCCGGTATTGGTCACCAGCACGTCGGCGCGGCCGTGCAGACGCATCACGCCGTCCACCACGTGCGCGGGGCCGTCGGCGGCCGCGAGGTCGGCCACGATGCCATGCACCGACGCGCCGCGCGCGCGCAGGGCATCGGCCGCGGCGTTCACCGACGAAGCGCTGCGCGAGACGATCACGAGCTCCGCGCCTTCGGCCGCAAACAACTCGGCCGCGGCGAACCCGATGCCTCGACTCGCGCCGCACACCACGACGACCTTGTCCCCCAGTCCGAGCTCCACGTCACTTCGTCCCGCGGAGGTACGCGTCGCTGCCGTCGAGCCAATCGGCGCGCGGCGGATTGAAGACATCCATGTCGAGGGTGTCCTCGAGCGCCTCGGCGCGGTGGCGCACACCCCCCGGAATCACCAGTACCTCGCCCGCGCCGACATCCACGAAAGTGTCACCGGGCGCGTCGGCATGCTCACCGATCCAGAAGCGCAGCCGTCCAGAGAGGATGTACGTGAACTGCTCGTTGTGATGATCGTGCGCCGGCACGATCGCCCCCTTCTTGAGCAGCACATGGGCGAGCATCTGGCGCTCGGACGAGATCAGGCGGCGCGAGATGAGCGGCGAGAGTTCCTCGAGGGGCGTGGTATCCCACGCATGCTTCGTGACGGTGTCCATGGCGCGACGGGGCAGGGTGTGAGGAGCGGGCCGCCCGCGATGCGGCTCGGCCGACTTCCAACGGTACCGAACATCGAGCGGCGAAGCCAGCGGCCCGCGCCCCACGTCATGCGGTCAGAAGCGCACGCCGGCGCTGAACGGCACATGCCACCGCAATCCCGACCCCGTCGGCACCCGCTGCGCGCGAACGTCGATGGTGACGGCCGGACCGAGGCCGCCGAACGGGAACGCCACGCCAGCGCCGAGCTGGCTCGCCACGCCGAACCCGCTGCCGTCTGGCCCGTTGGATCCGGCATAGCCGAGTCCCACGCCCGCGATCGGATAGACATGCGGACGAATACGCGTGTGGTGCCACTCGAGGGCGAGCCCCGTGGTGAGGACGCGGCGACGCGTCTCGAGATCGGGGCATGCGACCTCGCAGGCCGGGGCCTCCCGACGCAGGTCCTGCCAGCCGAGCTCCGTGCGCAGCAGCAGGGGACGTGCGAACCAGCGGCCGCGCCCCACCAGCAACGACCGACCGCCGAGCCCCCCGTCGCCGGCGAGACCGCCACCGCTGCGCACGTAGCCGAGCGCCACCGTGATGCCGAGCCCACCGCCCACTTCCACGACGCGCGGTGCGATCGACGTGGAGTCGGCACGCTGCGCCGGCAGGCGCGTGGCGACCGCCATCGTGGCGACGGCCAGCATGCCGACGGCGGCGGGACAGGACAGGCGTGATCGCATGCCGAGCAGTACCCCCTGTGCACACGCAAAGGTTCGCGCGAATCGCGCGAGCCACTTGGTCGCCTCGATCAGCGGTGCTATCTTGCCAACGGCCGTGGGATTGCGTCGAGCGCGTCGCGCCCGTCGGACCAATGGGGTGTAGCTCAATGGCAGAGCGCTCGACTGTTAATCGAGTGGTTGAAGGTTCGAGTCCTTCCGCCCCAGTCCGCCCGGATCATTCCCGAATGGTCCGGGCGTCGTCGTTTCCGCACGCCCACATCGGGCGCTCACCCGTCTTGCTTGCTCGTCCCGAGGCGTCGTCCTAGCTTCCGCGGATCCCTCAGCCCATAGCGCCCAATGCTCTCGTTGCACGCCAGCCACGCCGCGTTGACGGCGGTGGACACGCCGCTCCTCGTGATCTTCTGCCATGCCGGCAACGGCACTCCGGTCGCGCTCCCCGAGGCGGTCCGCCCGGTGGACGAGGCACTGCACGGCGCGCTGAGCCGCACCCTCGCGCGCCGCGACTTCCGCGGCGGACGCGACGAGACGTTTGTGGTCACCGGAGCAGAGCGGGGTATCGAGCGGGCGTTGCTGGTCGGACTGGGCAAGGCGCCCTCGTCGCGCGCGGCCTGGCGGCGGGCCGGTGCGATCGCGGCCCGCGCGGCCGCGAAGCTCGGATGCGGCGCGCTCCACGCGGTCGCTACCGAGGCCTCCGCCGAGCAGGTCGAGGGACTCATCGCCGGCCTCGCGCTCGGCGCATGGACGTACACCGATCTGCGCACGCCGGCCCCTGAGGCCGAGCGGCGTGCGCCGGTGACCGCGGCCACGATTCTGCTCGCCGACAACGACGCCAGCCGCGCCGCCTTCGCCTTCGGTGAGGCGCTGGCCGCGGGCCAGTCCGTGGCGCGCCGCCTCGGCATGATGCCGGGCAACGTCTGCACCCCCGACACGTTCGTGGACACCGCACACGGCATCGCCGAGCGACATGGCAAGGTCCACGTGTCGGTGATGGGCCGCGACGACATGCAGCGCGAAGGCATGGGGTCGTTCCTCTGCGTGGCGCAGGGCACGCCGGAGGAGCCGCGCCTGGTCACGGTGGAGTATCGGGGCGGTGCCGAAGGGGCCGCCCCCATCGTGCTGGTGGGCAAGGGGCTCTGCTTCGACACCGGCGGCATCTCCATCAAGCCGGCGCCGGACATGGAGTGGATGAAGTACGACATGTCGGGGGCGGGTGGCGTGATGGGCGCCATGGAGACGATCGCACGACTCGCATTGCCGGTAAACGTGGTCGGTATCGTCGGCGCGACCACCAACATGCCGTCAGGCACGGCGGTCAAGCCCGGTGACGTGGTGCGCGCCTCGAACGGAAAGACCATCGAAGTGATCAACACGGACGCCGAAGGACGCCTCGTGCTCGCCGACCTCCTGGTGTACGCGAAGCGGTTCAATCCGGCCGTCGTGCTCGACGCCGCCACGCTCACGGGGGCGATCGTGTTCGCGCTCGGCCATCAGGCCGTCGGCCTCTTCGGCCCTGACGCCGCGCTCGTGGACGAAGTGCGCGGTGCCGGTGAGCGGTGCGGGGAACCCGGCTGGCCGTTGCCGGTATGGGACGAGTACCGCGAGCAGATCAAGTCGGATGTCGCCGACCTGCGCAACACGGGCGGTCGGCCCGCTGGCTCCATCACGGCGGCGCTGTTCCTGCAGGAGTTCGTGGACGGGTATCCGTGGGTACACCTCGACGTCGCCGGCACGGCCTACTCCCAGACGGATCTGGGGTGGCTTCCAAAGGGCCCCACGGGGACCCCGGTGGGGACGTTCGTGGAGTTCGTGCGCGGGCGCGCCCGCTGACGAGCCGCGGCGCCGGTCGGCTCGTGCTGCTGGCGCGGGCGTGCAGGCGGGCCGCCGTCGCGCTGGTCGCGTCGGTGGCGCTCGCGCTGCTGCCGTGGTCGGTGGCCGAGTCGCAGGTCGACACCACCACGCGCCGCGACACCGCGCGCGTGGACAGCACCGCGCGCGTGGCGGACTCGCTGCGCCTCGCCTCGCTGCTCGCGGATTCCCTCCGCGCCGACTCGCTGCGCGCCGAGGCCATCCGTCGCCAGGCGGAACGCGCGGCCGATACCGTGAAGGCGCCGCTCAGCCGCTACGTGACGCCACCAAGCACGGAAGCCCTCACGCCGCTGCGCTGGTCGCGAGACGAGATGCTCTCGACCGGTGCCATGAACCTTGCCGACCTGCTCGATGCGGTGCCCGGGCTCACCACCTTTCGCACGGCCTGGCTGCCGAGCATCAGCGCGGCGGCCTTCCAAGGGGACTTCCGGCGTGTGCGCGTCTTCCTGGACGGGATCGAGCTCGACGCCCCCGACCCGCGCAACGACGGCGTGCTCGACCTCACCGAGATCTCGCTCATCGCACTCGACGAGGTGTCGGTGGAACGTGCAGCGGGCGAGGTGCGCGTCTGGCTGCGCAGCTGGACGGTGCAGAGCGTCACGCCGTACACGCGGACCGACATCTACACCGGCGACCTGAACACCAACGGATTCCGTGGCATGTTTGGGCGGCGGTTCATGAACGGTGCGCTCTTCCAGCTCACCTTGCAGCAGGGCGAAACCACGCGGCAGCGCGGCACCAACACCGGAGGAGGCTTCTCACCCGCACGGGGAGGCGTGACCGGTGACGGTGACCTGCAGCAGCTCACGGCACGCGTGGGGTGGGCACGCGGCCTCTTCAGCGTGGACGGCTACCTGCTGAACACGCGGCGCACGCGCGATTCCAGCGCCGCCGATCCGGCGCGCTTCGGCGTGCCGGCCTTCACCGGCTCGCGCCGCGACGCCTACCTGCGCATCGGCTACGGCAACCCCACCCGCGGGCTGCACGTGCAGGCGTTGCTGGGCACACTTCGCACCGCGCGTGATCTTGGCGAGGACGACGCTGACACGCCGGTGCCTCCGATCGATCCGGACGCGGAAGAGGGAGAGGCACCGGAGCCACTGCCGGACTCCACGCGCAGCCGCAACCAGCAGCTGCTGCAGGCAGCCTGGAGCTGGGAGCGGTCCCGCGTGTCGGCGTTCGCGCGTCGACGCACGCTGAACGGGCAATCGGAGCTGCTGCCCGGCGTGCAGCTGCACACGGATCGCGGGTGGATGTCGGCCTCGCTGCACGGCGAGCGCTTGGGACTCGATTCGAGCCTTCGGCTCGATGCGAATGTGCGCCTCGCGCTGCGACCATGGCTGGTTGCCACCATCGCGCACTCGGACCTCAGGCCGGACGACGCCACCGGGCGGCTGGCCGAACAGACGTCGCGCGTGGAGGGTGCCCTGCGACTCGGAGGTCGCTGGCTGAGCGCGGGAGTGATTCGACAGGGCTTCGAGGCGGGCGAGCGGTCGGTGGTCGTGCCGCGCCTGCTCACGCCGTATGTGGCCGAGTCGGTTCCGCAGCTGCTGGGCACGACCACCAACGGCGTGACCTTCGGCGCGCACGCGCCGCTGTACAAGGACTTCCGCGTGGAGCTGCGCGGCACGCGCTGGAACGCGTCGCGCGAATACCGGCCCACCACGCATGTGCGCGCGTCGTTCATTCTGCAGAGCGAGTGGCGCAGCCGATTCCCGCGCGGCGAGTTCGGCATCAATGCGCGCCTCATTCACGAGTACCGCAGCGGCATCGCGTTCGTGGACCCGGATCGGGCGAGCACGCCCGAGTTCTTCCGGCAGACGGAGCCGTACAACCTGGGCATCGCGCTGCTCGAGATCCGCATCCAGCGCGCGACGATCTTCTACCAGTTCCGCAATGCGTATGGCGCCCAGTACGCGCAGGTGCCGGGGGTGCCCATGCCGCCACCGTTCCAGATCTACGGCGTGCGCTGGGAGTGGTTCAATTGAGCCCGGCGCCGTCTCGCGCCGATCGGGCCGACACGCAACTCGGGAGGCGATCGCATGGTGCGTAGCATGACGGGCTTCGGCCTCGCGGAGGGCGACGTGGGCTCGGCCCGCGTGACGGTGGAAGTGCGCACGGTGAACCACCGGTTCTTCTCGCCGAGCATCAAGCTGCCGCCGGCGTTTGGCCGGTGGGAGACGGAGGTGCGCGAGGCGCTGCGCACGCGCGTGGCGCGCGGTCACGTGACGCTCTCGGTCCGGCTGGAACGCGGCGAGGGCGCATCGGCCGGAATCGACGAGGTGCGCTTCGCCGAGGTGGTCGCGCAGCTGCGTCGCCTGCGCGAGCGCTACGTGCTCGAGGGACCGGTGGACCTCGCGGCCGTGCTCCGCATGCCGGACGTGATCGCGGCGTCGCGCGACGAGGAGAGCGAGGGCACGGCGGCCGAACTCGTGGCCATCGTGGTGGCCGCCCTCGACCGCCTCGAAGCCGCCCGCGCCGATGAAGGGCATCGGCTGGCCGAGGTGCTGCGCCAGCGGGTGCAGGCGGTGACGGAAGCACTCGCGCGGATCGCGCACCGCGCCCCGGAACGTCTCACCGCACAGCGCGATCGCCTCCGGGCCTCCGTGCTCGAACTCACCGGCGGCCTCGCGATCGACGAGCAGCGCCTCGCACAGGAGATCGCCCTGCTCGCCGACCGGATGGACATCGCCGAGGAGCAGGACCGGTTCCGCAGCCACATCGAGGCGTTCCTCACCACGCTCGCGGCCCCAGGTGGCGAGCCGGTGGGCAAGCGCCTCGGCTTTCTGCTGCAGGAGATGCTCCGGGAAGCGAACACGACCGGCAGCAAGGCTGCCGACGCGATGATCCTGCAGGACGTCATCGCGATCAAGGAAGAGCTCGAGCGCATCCGCGAACAGGTCGAGAACCTCGAATGAGACCCTTTCCGGTCATTCTGTCCGCGCCCTCGGGGGCCGGCAAGACCACGATCGCCCACAAGCTGCTGGAGCGTCGGGCCGATCTAGGTTATTCTGTCTCGTGTACGACGCGGGTGCAGCGCCCCGGCGAGGTCGACGGCGAGGATTACCACTTCCTGAGCCGGGAGCGGTTCGAGGCCGAACGGGATGCGGGCGCCTTCGCCGAGTGGGCCGAGGTGCACGGGAAGTACTACGGGACGCTCCGCCGTGAGGTGGAACGGGTGTTGTCGTCCGGTCGTCACTGCCTCATGGACATCGATGTGCAGGGCGCTCGGCAGTTCGCGGCCGCGTTCCCGGAGACGGTGCTGGTGTTCATCCTGCCGCCGTCCGGGGAGGCACTGCTGAAGCGGCTCACGGGGCGGGGCAGCGAGGACGAGGACCGGCTGCTGCTGCGGCTCCGCAATGCGAAGGCGGAGATCGCCGAGGTGGGGCGGTATCACTACGTGGTCGTCAATGACGATCTCGAGCAGGCAGTTGGGCGGGTCGCGTCGATCATCGACGCGGAGAGCGTGCGTCACGAGCGGGTGCACACCCTCGAAGAACAGGTGGGCGCGCTCATCGCGCAACTCGAGCAGCAAATCAACGGTATTCAACGAGGCGGATAGCCATGCAGGTGTTCACTCCGGACGAAATCAGCCGCAACTCGGCCAACAAGTATCTCAGCGTGCTCATCGCCGCGAAGTTCGCGCGGGTGCTCAACGAGTTCCCGCGTGAGCGCACCTCGAAAGAGAAGAAGCTCACCACGCGCGCGCTCGAGGAGCTGTCGGCGGGGAACATCGAGTACCGCGTGATGCCGAGGAAGCGCGGCGGCGCCTGACCGGCCTCCGTCTGCCGCATCGCGCGCCGCGTTCCGGCTCTCCGCCGGGTCGCGGCGCGCAGTCCTTCCGCCCCCTCCGTCGCCCTCCTCGTGCGTCCCTTCGACCATCAGCGCATCCTGCTCGGCGTCACCGGCGGCATCGCGTCGTACAAGTCCGCGTGGCTCGCGCGCCTGCTCACGCAGGCGGGCGCCGATGTCGATGTGGTGCTCACCCGATCGGCGAGCGAGTTCGTCGGAGCCGTCACCTTCGAGGCGCTCACGGGGCGGCCCGTGCACACCGCGCTGGTGGAGGCCGGACACGCGCTCGACCACATCCGCCTCGCCCGCGCGGCCCAGGCGGTGATCGTGGCACCGGCCACCGCCGACTTCCTGGCGCGCACCGCCGGCGGCCACGCCGACGACCTGCTCGGCGCCTGCCTGCTGGCCACCGAGGCACCGGTGCTGCTCGCGCCCGCCATGAACGACCGCATGTGGGCGCACCCCGCGGTCCAGGCCAACGTGCAGCGCGTGCGCGAACTCGGCTATCACATCGTGGAGCCGGACACCGGTCCGCTCGCGGCGGGCGAGGGGAGCGGCCCCGGCCGCATGCCAGAGCCCGAGATCCTGCGTGCGCACGTCGCGCGCCTGCTTGGCATGCGCGAACGCTCGCGTCTGCGGGACCGACGCGTGGTGATCACGGCCGGCCCCACGCGCGAGCCCGTCGATCCGGTGCGGTTCCTGTCCAATCGCTCATCGGGGCGCATGGGCGTGGAACTCGCGGCCGCCGCGTGGCGACGCGGCGCGCACGTCACGCTCATTGCCGGCCCGCTCGAGGTGCCGATGCCGGTGGGCGTGGAGGTCGTGCCGGTGGAGACCACACACGAAATGGCCAACGCCGTGCGCCACGCGCTGCCCGACGCCGACGTGCTCATCATGGCCGCGGCGCCGGCCGACTTCACCGTGGCCGAGCCCGCCGACCGCAAGCTCAAGAAGCGCGAACGGCCAGCGTCGCTCACGCTCGCCTCCACCGAGGATATCCTGCTCGCGACCCGCAATGTGCGACCCTCGGGTGCCGTGATCGTGGGCTTCGCGCTCGAGACGGGCAACGCGCTCGCTGAGGGCACGCGCAAGCTGGAAGAGAAGGGGCTCGACATCGTGGTCATCAACGACGCCACCGAGCCGGGCGCCGGCTTCGCCACGTCCACGAACCGCGTCACGATCGTGGACCGCAACGGGCGTGTGGAGCCGCTCTCACTCCTGCCGAAGCGCGACGTGGCCGAGATCGTGCTCGACCGGGCGGAGGCGCAGCTGGGTGGACGCTAAGGAACGGCTCCGACTCTACCTCGAACAGCGACGCGACCTCGGCGAGTCCGAGCTCGTGCTCGATACGCTGCCGGTCGATGATGTGCTCGCCCTGATCGGCGCCGGCGGAACCGCGGGGGCGCGTCCCGTCACGCCGCGCCGGCCCAAGGCGGCGCCGGCGCACGACGCCGAGGCGGGGACCGCCCACGAGGCACAAGCCACGCCGCGCGACGCCGCGCCAGCGGCAGGCGACGCCTCGGAGCGCGCCGCACCGCCCGAGGTGGCGCCGCCCCCCACACCGGCTCCGCGCTTCGATCCGAGCAGCGCGAACCGCGACTGGCGGTCGGCGCTGCGTGCGCAGGGCCTTGGTGAGGGAGGCTCGATCGCGCGTCCCGACACGCCGGCGCCGTCGCCAGAACCGTCCGTGCCTGGTGCGGCGCCCGCCACACCATCGGCAACGCCGGCGCCCGCCGACGTGCCCGCCGAGGCCGCGGCGGCCAACGGCCTCGGGCTCGACGCACCGCCGCTGCCCTCGTGGCTCACGGCCCTCGGGCTGCCGTACGGGATGTCGGTGGGCCGCGCGCTGCAGGCACCGGCCGGCGTGTCCACGCTCGATGACGTGGCCACGGCCATCGCGGCGTGTGCGGCCTGCCCACTCGGCGCCACGGCCACCAACCACGTGCCCGGCGAGGGGAATCCGCAGGCCGACTTCGTGCTGGTCGGCGAAGCGCCGGGACAGACCGAGGACGAAACGGGGCGACCGTTCGTGGGCGCGGCCGGTCAGCTGCTCACGAAGATTCTCGGGGCGATCAAGTTCGCGCGCGAGGACGTGTTCATCTGCAACGTGCTCAAGCATCGACCGCCGGGCAATCGCACGCCCACCCCGGAGGAGGTGCGCGCCTGCCGGCCGTTCCTCGAGCAGCAGCTGGCGCTCCTGCAGCCGCGCGTGATTCTCGCACTCGGCACGTCGGCCGCGCACGCGTTGCTCGGCACCACGCAGAGCCTCGGCGCGCTCCGCGGCAAGGTCCATCGCTACCACGGCGTGCCCGTGGTGGTCACGTATCATCCGGCAGCACTCCTGCGCAACGAGGCGTGGAAGCGCCCGACGTGGGAGGACGTGCAACTCGCGCGGCGCATCCACGACGCATCACGCGAAGCGAGCGGCTCATGACCATGGTTCCCGTGTCCGCGATCGCCTCCACGGCACTCGCGCGCGACCCGTACAAGGATCGGCGTCCGCCCTGGTCGGAAGACGCCGAGCGCGCCGTGCTGGGGGCCATGCTCCTCGACGCCGACGCGATCCTGCGCGCCTCCGAGCACGTGGACGACTCGATGTTCTACCGTGAGGGGCACCGGCGGCTGTTCCGGGCCGCCGCCGCCCTCACGCAGCGTGGCGCGGTGGTGGATACGCTCACGCTCGCCGACGAACTCGAGCGGCGCGGTGAACTCGAACAGTGCGGCGGTCGCGAGTACCTGTCGTTCCTCGTGGACGCGGTGCCCACGGTCGCCAACGTGGAGTATCACGCGCAGATCGTGCGCGAGAAGGCGATCCTGCGGCGGCTCATCGAGACGAGCACCGAGATCGTGCAAGAGGCGTTCGAGGCGCGCCAGCCGGCGCACGACCTGCTCGACCTCGCCGAGTCGCGCATCTTCCAGCTCGGCCAGACACGCGACCGCGCCGGCTTCGCGCGCGTGAAGGAGCTGCTCTGGCCGGCCATGGAGAAGCTCGAGGCGCTCGCACAGCGCGAGAGCGCGATCACGGGCGTGCCCAGCGGCTTCAACGACCTCGACCACATGCTGTCGGGGTTCCAGCCCGCCGACCTCGTGATCGTGGCGGCGCGCCCCTCCATGGGCAAGACGGCGTTCGTGCTCAACATCGCGCAACACGCGGCCATCACGAGCAAGAAATCGGTTGCGTTCTTTTCGCTCGAAATGAGTAAAGAGTCTCTGGTGCAGCGACTGCTCGCCAGCGAGGCGCTCATCGACGCGCAGGCCCTCCGCAAGGGAGGCCGCGCGCTCGACGAGGCGATGCCCCGGCTGGCGCAGGCCGCCGGCATCCTCAGCCACGCCCCGATCTACATCGACGACACGCCGGGACTCGGCATCCTCGAAATGCGATCGAAGGCCAGGCGGCTGAAGGCGGAGCACAACCTCGACCTCATCATCGTGGACTACCTGCAGCTCATGTCCGGCCCCGCGGGCTCTGAGAACCGACAGCAGGAGGTGTCGCAGATCTCGCGCGGGCTCAAGGCGCTCGCGAAGGAGCTGGGCGTGCCCGTGCTGGCGCTCTCGCAGCTCTCGCGCGCGCCGGAGCAGCGCACGGGCGAGGACAAGGGACGTCCGCTGCTCTCCGACCTCCGCGAGTCGGGCGCCATCGAGCAGGACGCCGACGTGATCCTGTTCATCTTCCGGCAGGAAGTGTACGCCGAGCGCGATGAGACGGGACGGCTCAAGGATCCGGGGCTCGAGGGGAAGGCCGAGATCATCATCGGCAAGCAGCGCAACGGTCCCATCGGCAGCGTGCGGCTGTACTTCCACAAGCATTACACGCGCTTCGACAACTACAGCGCGCGCGCGCCCGAGCCGTCGTACGGAGGCGGACCGCGCCTCGTGACGGGCGGCGACGAGCCACCGTACTGACGCGGCGTCCCATGGCACGCGCGAAATCGGTGTACCGCTGCACGGAGTGCGGCGCGGATTATCCGAAGTGGGCGGGGCGGTGCGAAACCTGCGGCGCGTGGAACACGCTCGCCGAGGAGCCCGTGGCCACGTCGTCGGGCGGTCGCCGCGCACGGGAAGCGCTGACGGCGGAGGCGGTGCCCGCCGTGCGCCTCGACGCCGTCACCGGGAGCGAGTCCATGCGCTGGCGCACCGGCCTCGACGAGTTCGACTTCGTGCTCGGCGGCGGCATCGTGCCAGGGGCCATGGTGCTGGTGGGCGGCGAACCGGGCATCGGCAAGAGCACCCTGCTGCTGCAGGTCGCGGCGCGACTCGATGGGGCCGGTCATCGCACGCTGTACGTGTCGGGCGAGGAGTCGCCGCTGCAGGTCAAGCTGCGTGCCGAACGGCTGACCGAATCGGCGGGCGGCGTCTCGCTCGTGACCGAGACGGCGCTGGAGCGGATCCTTGCCACGGCGGCCGCACCGGATGCGCACGACGCGCGTCCGCTGGCCGTGCTCGTGGTGGACTCGATCCAGACTGTGCACACCGAGACGCTCGAAGGCGCGCCGGGGAACGTGGGGCAGGTGCGCGAGTGCGCGGCGCGGCTCATGCGGTTCGCCAAGGAGCGGAACGTGGCGGTGTTCGTGATCGGCCACGTGACCAAGGGCGGCGGCATCGCCGGTCCGAAGACGCTCGAGCACATCGTGGACACGGTGCTCTACTTCGAGGGGGAGGGCTCGCTCGATCATCGCATCCTCCGCGCCACGAAGAACCGCTTCGGCAGCGTGGACGAGATCGGGGTGTTCCGCATGGCGCCCAGCGGGCTCGTGCCGGTGGCCAACCCGTCGGCGTTGTTCATGGGGGACCGTCAGGACGTGGCGAGCGGCAGCGCGGTGTGTGCGCTCATGGAGGGCACGCGGCCCGTGCTCGTGGAAGTGCAGGCACTCGCCGCGCGGGCGGGCTTCGGCACGCCGCAGCGCGTGGCCAACGGCATCGACGGACGCCGTCTCGCGCTGCTGCTGGCGGTGCTCGACAAGCGCGGCGGCTTCTCCTGCGCCGACCTCGATGTGTTCTGCAACCTCGTGGGTGGCATGCGCGTGCAGGAGCCGGCGGTGGACCTCGCCGTCGCGGTGGCGATCGCGAGCAGCGTGACCGATCGGGCGCTGCCCGCCCACGCGGTGTTCCTCGGCGAGCTCGGACTCGGTGGCGAAGTGCGCGCCGTCACGCAGGTCGAACGGCGCCTTGCCGAAGCCGCCAAGCTCGGCATGACCGAGGCCTATCTCGCCGAGCGCGCCGTGCCGCACCGCGTGCCGGCGGGCATGATCGTGCACGGCGTGCGCTCGCTGGCCGACGTACTCGCGCTGACCATCGGTCCGCGACGCGCGGGAAGTGGCGCGGGGCGGCCGCGCGCGAGTGCGGCACACGCCGCGGCTGCACGCAGCGCACCAGGCGCGCGCACGCGCGCCGACTTCGATTCCGATTCCGAGAGCGACTGGTCCGACGATGACAGCTGAGACGCCCCTCACACCGCCCCGCCGCGTGATTCCGCCTCCCATGGTGCGTGCGCGCGACGACGCCGCCCCCGCGCGCGGGGACACCGTCGTGCGCGATGTCGGCGTCGTGATCGTGGCCGGTGGCTCCGGCTCGCGCGTCGGCGGCGACGAACTCAAGCAGTTCCGCTGGGTGGTGGGGCGACCGGCGCTGCTGCACAGCGTGCAGGCGTTCATGGCGCGCCCCGATGTCGCGACCGTCGTGGTGGTGCTGCCGAAGGCGTACGCGGCCGACCCGCCGCCCTGGCTGTTCCAGTGCGACGTGGACCGGCTGCTCGTATCCGTGGGCGGCCGCGAGCGGCACGAGTCGGTGTACAACGGCCTCGAGGACCTGCCCGAAGAGGTGCGCGTGGTCGTGGTGCATGATGCGGCGCGTCCGCTCGTCACCGACGAAACCATCGCGCGCGTGATCGACGAGGCGCGCCTTGGGCACGGCGCGATCGCCGCACTACCGGTGGTGGACACGCTCAAGCGCGTCGACGAACACGGCCGCATCACGGACACCGTCGATCGCACCGGTCTGTGGCGCGCGCAGACGCCGCAGGCGTTCCCGCGCGAGATGCTCGAGCGCGCGCACATCGCGGCGCGCAGCGAACGCGTGGGCGCGACCGACGACGCGGGGCTGTGCGAGCGCATCGGCGAGCCGGTCGTGGTCGTGCGCGGCTCGGAGCGCGCGCTCAAGATCACCGAGGAAGCCGACTTCGCGCGCGCCGAGGCGCTCAGCCTGCTCACGGACTGAGGCCACGCATGCCACACACGCTTCGCCACGGGGACGTCACGCTCCCGTTCTGGTCGCCGGAAGAGGTGCAGGCCGCGGTGCGGCCCGTCGTGGCGCACCTCGCGGAGCGGCGCGTGCTGGCGTATCCCACCGAGACCGTGTACGGCTTCGGCACCGCCGTCGATCACGAGTCGGTAGAGGCGCTCGTGCGCATGAAGAAGCGTCCGCCTCACAAGCCGTTCCTGCTGCTCATCAACGGCAGCGCGATGCTGGAGCGCCTGGGACTCGTGCTCACCCCGACGGCCTCGCGTCTCGCCGCGCGCTTCTGGCCCGGTCCGCTCACGCTCGTGCTCCCCGGCGGCGATCATCGCGTGCCGGCCCGGCTGCGCGGTCCGGAAGGGGGCATCGCCGTGCGCTGGACGCCGCACCCCGGGCTGCAGGCCATCCTGCACGCCTACGGTGAGCCCATCACCTCCACCTCCGCCAACCGGCCGGGAGTTCCGCCCGCGTCCGCCGCTTCGGAGATCGTGACGCAGTGGCGCGACGAGATCCACCGTGGCCTGCTGCTCGTGCTCGACGGCGGCCGCGTGCCGCCTTCCGAACCCTCCACCGTCGTCGACTGCACCGGTCGCCGTCCCCGTGTGATTCGCCCCGGCGTATTCTCCGCGGCCGTCCTGCGCGAGTGCGTGCCCGAACTCGTCGGCAACCTGTGATGCCCACTCCTCCCGCCCCCGATCTGTCCATGCACCTGCTGTTCGTCTGCACCGGCAATACCTGTCGCAGTCCGCTCGCCGAAGCGATCGCGCGGCACGAGATCGCGAAGCGCGGACTCGACGGCGTCACCGTGGCGAGCGCCGGCACGAGCGCGTGGGACGGCGCCCCCGCCTCCGATGGCGCGCTGCTCGTGGCCATGGAGCACGGCCTCGAACTCGGGGCGCATCAGGCGCGCATGCTCACCCCCGGCATCGTCGAGCAGGCTGACGTCATCCTCACCATGGGGCCGTCGCACCTCGAGCGCGTGCACGTGCTCGGAGGGGCCGCTCGCGCGCAGCAGCTGACCACCTTCGCCTCGCGTGGGGCGTCGCAGGAGGCGGTGAGCGATCCGTTCGGCGGCGACCTCGCGGTGTACCGTCGCACGTTCGCGGAGCTGTCCACGCTCGTGGGTGCAGCGCTCGATCGGTTCGAGTCCGATCGTGTCGGGCGCACGACGCCGTAAGGGCAGGAGACCACGCGCGTGAACGAGCCCTCCGACGCCGCGCGCGACGAGCAGGCGCCGCGCATCCCGGCGGCACACATGCCACGGCACGTGCGTCCGACCCGGCTCGTGCTGCTCGGGCATCCGGTCGCGCATTCGCTCTCACCGCGCTTCCAGCAGGCGGCGCTCGACGCAGCCGGCCTGCCGGTGCGCTACACCGCGCGCGATACCGCCCCGGACGCGTGGTCGAGCACCCTCGCCGAACTCGCCGCCGCACGCGCCGGCGGCAACGTGACGGTCCCGCACAAGGAAGCGGCATACCGCGCGTGCGCGACCACGACCGAGCTGGCGGAACGCGTCGGCGCGGTGAACACGTTCGCGCACGACGCCGACGGCCGGCTCATCGGCCACAACACCGACGTGGCCGGCGCACGCGCCGCAATCCTCGCGATCCGCACGGGTGCGCACGCGAGCTCGCGCGTGGTGCTGCTCGGCGCGGGCGGATCGGCCGCGTCCGTGCTCGCGGCCCTCACGGAGCTCGGCGCGGCATCCGTCACCATCGCGGCGCGGCAGCCGGAGCGCGCCACGCGGCTCGGCGCGCGCATGGGGCTGACGATCGATGTGATTGCGCACGACGCCGAACAGCCGTCCGACGCGCTGCGCGCGGCCATCGCGCGCGCCGACCTCGTGATCAACACCACGCCGCTCGGATTGCACGGCGACGCCATGCCGCTGCCGCCGGCAACGCTGTCGCCGGAGAGCTCGGTGCTCGACCTCGTGTACCGACCGGGCGAGACGCCGTGGGTGCGCGCCTGCCGCGCACGCGGCTGCCGCGCCGAGGACGGGCTGCGCATGCTGGTGGAGCAGGGGGCCGAAGCGTTCGCGTGGTGGTTCGGCGTGCCCCCCGATCGCGCGGTCATGTGGCGCGCGCTCGATCGCGAGCCCGCCATCGTGACGTCGGACACATGACGGCGCGCGATTCCTCCCGTCGCGTTGCGCGTCCGCACCCGGAATCGGCCGGTGCCCACGACGCCGTACGCCCCCGCTGGCGCACCCTCGCGCGCGGGCTGGGCGACCTGCTGCTGCCGCGTGCCTGTGCCGTCTGCCGCGCGCTGCTCGATGCCACGCACGCCGGCCTCGTGTGCGGCACCTGTTGGGCGCGCTGCGAGGCGTTCCCGGAACCGTGCTGCCGGCGCTGCGGCTACCCGCGCCGCGCCATGCCGGGGCCGCGCGCCGACGACGAGGCCGGCGACGGCTTCGCATCCTGCCGGTGGTGCCACCGTTTGCCCACGACGGTGCGCGCCGTGCGGTCGGTGGCCCGCGTGGACGCGGGCACGGGCGGTGCCATCGTGCACGCGCTCAAGTACGGCGGCTGGACGGCCGTCGCCGACGAGATGGGGCGCCGCATGGCGCGCCTGCCGTTTCCCGACGATGTGGTGGCCGAACGGGTCGCGCTCGTGCCCGTACCGCTGGCCCCCAGCCGCGAGCGGGAGCGCGGCTTCAACCAGAGCCTGCTGCTGGCCGAGGCGGTCGGTCGCGTCTGGGACCTCCCAGTCTGGCCCGACGTCCTGCGACGCACTCGGTCGACGGGCACGCAGACGCGGTTGACACCCTCCGAGCGCACGCGCAACGTTTCCGGTGCGTTCGGCACCGATCCCGGGGTCTCCGCCCGCCTGCGGCGCACCCATCTCGTGCTCGTCGACGACGTGCTCACGACTGCCGCCACCCTGAACGCGGCCGCGTCGGCGCTCACCGAACGCGGCGTCCGCTTGCTCAGCTACCTCACATTCGGTCGTGCGCCCGGTGCGGGCGACCGGCCGTCCCACGTTTCGGATCCGGACTGAACTCCATGACCATTCGCGTCGGTATCAACGGCTTCGGCCGCATCGGGCGCCAGGTGCTCCGCGCCGCCAAGCAACAGGGCGTCGCCGACATCGACTTCGTCGCCATCAACGACCTCACGGACACGAACACGCTCGCGCACCTGTTCAAGTACGACTCGGTGCACGGTGCGTACGACGGCGAGGTCTCGGCTGATGCGGACAGCATCACGGTGGACGGCGACACGATCCGCATCCTCGCCGAGCGTGAACCCGGCAAGCTCCCGTGGAAGGAGCTGGGCGTGGACATCGTGCTCGAGAGCACTGGGCGCTTCACCAAGGCCGCGGATGCGCGCAGGCACATGGAGGCGGGCGCGAAGAAGGTGATCATCTCGGCACCGGCGACCGACGAGGACATCACCATCGTGATGGGGGTGAACAGCGACAAGTACGACCCGTCGTCGCACCACATCATCTCCAACGCCTCGTGCACGACGAACTGCCTCGTGCCCATGGTCAAGGTGATCCGCGACAACTTCGGGTTCGTGCACGGGTCCATGGTCACGATCCACAGCTACACGAACGACCAGAGCATCCTCGACCTGCCGCACAAGGACCTGCGCCGCGCGCGCGCGGCCGCCGTGTCCATGATCCCGACCACGACCGGTGCGGCCAAGGCTACCTCGCTCGTGATCCCCGAGGTGAAGGGCAAGATCGACGGCGTGGCCGTGCGCGTGCCCACGCCCGACGTGTCGCTCACCGACCTCACCTGCGTCGTGGAGCGCCCGGTCACCAAGGCCGAGGTGAACGCGGCCTTCAAGGCGGCCTCGGAGGGCACGCTCGCCGGCGTGCTCGACTACAGCGAGGTGCCGCTCGTCTCGGTGGACTACATCGGCAACCCGTTCTCCTGCACCCTCGATGCGCTCAGCACGATCGTCATCGACGGCACGATGGTGAAGATCTCCGGCTGGTACGACAACGAGTGGGGCTACAGCTCGCGCTGCGTCGACCTGCTGCGCTTCGTCGGCGCCCGACTCTGACCGGACGCTCCATGTCGACTCGCACGATCCGTCATCTCACGTCCGCCGAACTCACCGGGCGCCGGGCGCTCGTGCGGGTGGACTTCAACGTGCCCCTCGATGCCGAGGGGCACGTCACCGACGCCACGCGCATCCTGGCGGCGCTGCCCACCATCAACGCGCTGCTCGATCGCGGGGCGAAGGTGGTGCTGCTGTCGCACCTCGGTCGCCCGAAGGGCGCGCCCGATGCGCGGTACACGCTGGCCCCCGTCGCGCGCCGTCTCGCGTC
This sequence comes from Gemmatimonas sp., assembly GCA_011390885.1. Classification (GTDB taxonomy): domain Bacteria; phylum Gemmatimonadota; class Gemmatimonadetes; order Gemmatimonadales; family Gemmatimonadaceae; genus JAABRT01. Next base: position 128,747 of record JAABRO010000059.1, read on the forward strand.
GGTCCTCGCGCCTCGCCCCGTGCAGTTCCTCGCGGCGACCGTTGGCCCCGACGCGGTGGCGGCCACGCACGCCTTGGCGCCCGGCAGCGTGCTGCTGCTCGAGAACACGCGCTTCTTCGCCGGTGAGGAGCGCAACGACGACGTGCTCTCCCGACAGTTCGCCGAGCTTGGCGACGTGTACGTGAACGACGCGTTCGGTGCAGCGCATCGCGCGCACGCCAGCACCGCCGGCGTGGCGAAGTACGTGCGACCCGCCGTGGCCGGCCTGCTCATGGAGCGCGAACTCGCGTTTCTCGGCGAGGCGCTCGACGCGCCGGAACGGCCGTTCGTGGCCGTGCTTGGGGGCAGCAAGATCTCGGGCAAGATCGATGTCATCGAGGCGCTCCTCCCCAAGGTGGACCGCCTGCTCATCGGCGGGGCCATGGCGTGTACCTTCTTCCGCGCGATGGGACTCGAGACGGGCACGTCGCTCGTGGAGCCCGATCGGCTGGACATGGCGCGTGACCTGATCGCGCGCGCCGGCGCCAAGCTGGTGCTGCCGCTCGACGCCATGGTCGCGTCGTCCATGGACGATGCGGCGCGCGCCCACGTGGTGCCGCGGGAGTCGATCGTCGCCGGCGAGGCGATGTTCGACATTGGCCCGGCCTCGATCACGCGCTTCGCGCAGGAGGTCTCCGGCGCGCGCACGGTGCTCTGGAACGGGCCGATGGGCGTGTTCGAGAAGCCGCCATTCGACAAGGGCACGCGCGCGATCGCCGAGGCGATGGTGCGGGCCACCGACGCCGGCGCCACCACCATCGTGGGTGGCGGCGACTCGGCCGCGGCCATCGCCGAGGCGGGGCTGGAGTCGCGTCTCACCCACATCTCCACCGGCGGTGGCGCGTCCCTCGAATTCCTCGAAGGCAAGGTGCTCCCCGGCGTCGCCGCTCTCGACCAGGAATGACCCGCGTGCTTCGCACCCCGATCTTCGCCGCCAACTGGAAGCTCAACCACGGCCCGACCGATGCGCGCGCGTTCATGCAGCGCTTTCTGCAGCAGGTGCCGCGGGTCGATGACCGGTCGCTGCTCATTTTCCCGTCGGCGTTGTCGCTGGCGGCCGTGGTGGACGCGATCAAGGACCGCCCCGACGTGATCGTCGGGGTGCAGCAGGTCCACACCGAGTCGCTGGGCGCGTTCACCGGGGAAAACTCGGTCGTCATCGCGCGCGACGCGGGGGCCCGGGCCGTGCTGGTGGGGCACTCGGAGCGCCGGCATCTCTTCGGCGAGACGGATGAGGCCACCGGCCGCAAGATGCGACTCGCCCTCGACGCGCGGCTCATCCCGATGCTGTGCGTGGGCGAGACGCTGGCGGAGCGGGAGGCGGGGGCCACCGAGCACGTGGTGCTGCGGCAGCTCGAGGCCGGCCTGTCGGCGCTCTCGGTGGCGGAGGTGAGCCAGGTGGTACTCGCCTATGAGCCGGTGTGGGCGATCGGCACCGGACGCACGGCGACCCCCGCCGACGCCTCGGCCATCCATGGCGTGCTCCGCGGCGCGCTGCGCTCGCGCGCCGGCGATCGGGCGGGGCACATCCCGATCTGCTACGGCGGATCGGTGAATCGCGGCAACGTGGCCGAGCTGCTCGCCGCTCCCGACGTGGACGGTGTGCTGGTGGGCGGTGCCAGCCTCGATGCCGACGGGTGGAGCGCGATCGTGCGCACCGAGGTCGCGCACTGAAGGCAACCGCTTGTGCGGCATCGCGTTGGACCGGCCGACGTGATGCCGCGGGAGCCCTTGCGCCCGTGCCGATGAGCGGCGAAGTTTCGAGGCTCAGTCGGTTTCCTGATCGGTCCCCTGTTTCGTCGCCATGTACACGCTGCTCCTGACCATTCTCGTCCTCGACGCGCTGCTGCTCGGCGTCGTGATCCTCCTGCAGGCCGGCAAGGGCGGTGGCCTCGCCGCCAGCTTCGGGGGCGCGAGTTCGTCGTCCGACTCGCTCATGGGCACGCGACAGGCGGGGAACCTGCTCACGAAGCTTTCCTGGTGGTGCGGTGGCATCTTCCTCGGATTGGCCTTCGTGCTGCAGCTGATGTCGGCGCGGTCCGCGGTGCCCACGTCGGTGCTCGATCGCATGTCCGCGCCGGCCACGGCACCGGCACCGGTCGCCCCGAGCGGCGCGGCGCCCGCGCTTCCGCTCGAAGCGCCGGCGACGCCGTCGCCCGAGCCGGCGAGCGCGCCGGCTCCCACGCCGAACAACTGACGGGGCGCCGCGTGGCTGGCTCCCCGCCGCCGGAAGGGTTCCTCCTCCTCGAGGACGGAACCCTTTTCCTTGGTCGCCTCGTCGGCAACGCTGGACCGACCGTGGCCGAGGTCGTGTTCACTACGAACATGACCGGGTACCAGGAGGTCTTCAGTGACCCCTCGTACAATGCGCAGATCGTGGTGATGACCGCGCCCATGATCGGCAACTACGGCATCAACGCCGACGATCCGGAGTCCGCGCGGCCCCAGGTGGCCGGCGTGGTCGTGCGTGAGCTCTCTCGCACGCATTCCAACTGGCGTGCCACCGGATCGCTCGACCAGTGGCTGGCCGAGTCGAACGTGCCGGTGCTCACAGAGGTGGATACGCGTCGGCTCGCGCGTCACCTGCGCTCGCGTGGCGTGATGCGTGGCGTGATCGGCGCCGGCACCACGCCCACGGCAGAGGCGCTCGCGGCGCTCGGCGGCTGCCCTTCCATGGTCGGCCTCGACCTGGCGTCCGTGGTGTCCACCCGGGAGCCGTACGCCTGGGGGAACGCGCAGCATCCGTTCCACATCGTGGCGTACGACTTCGGCATCAAGCGCAACATCCTGCGCCTCTTCGACGCGCACGGCGTTCGCGCCACCGTGGTGCCGAGCAACACCTCGGCCGACGAGGTGCTGGCGCTTCGTCCCGATGGCGTGTTCCTGTCCAACGGTCCGGGCGACCCGGAGGCCGTCGCGTACGCGCCATCAGCCATTCGCGCGCTCGCGGCGAAGGGCGTGCCCATGTTCGGCATCTGCCTCGGCCACCAACTCCTTGGGCTGTCGTTCGGCGGCCACACCACCAAGATGCCGTTCGGGCATCGGGGCGGGAATCAGCCGGTCAAGGAGCTGTCCACGGGCAAGGTGCTCATCACCTCGCAGAACCATGGCTTCGCCGTGGCGGGCTCCGAGACAGGCGGCATCGACGGCGCCCCCGACCTCGAGGTCACGCACGTGAACCTCAACGACGGCACCGTGGAAGGGCTGCGGCACCGATCGCTGCCGATCTTCGGGGTGCAGTATCACCCCGAGGCGGCCCCCGGTCCGCACGACGCCATTCCGCACTTCAGCGAGTTCCTCGACGCCTTGAAGTCGGCTCGCGTCTGACGGCCACAACTGCTTGTGTGCCAAGCGCTTGACTAGCGCGACCTGAAGCCGTAGGTTCGCTGTTCATGCGCGCGTCGCCGTCGCGATGCGCCGTTCGCACCGAACGCCCGTTTGGTGTGCTTGCCCCCTGGAAGAGCTCATGACGAAAGCCGATCTGGTGGAAAACGTCACGGCGCGCATCGCGCGGACGGCCGGTCCGACGATCTCGAAGAAGGACTGCGCCCGGGTCGTCGACGCCTTCCTCGATGCCATCAAGGACGCGCTCGCCGAGCAGAAGAACATCGAGGTGCGCGGCTTCGGCACCTTCAAGATCCGGCAGCGCAAGACGCGCATGGCGCGCAACCCGCGCACCGGATCGCCGGTCGAGGTCTCCGCGCGCCCGGTCCCCGTCTTCAAGCCCTCCAAGGAACTCCGTACGCTCGTGGCCGACGCCGACGAGGCGCTCGAGATCGCGGAGAAGGCCGCGGCCGATGCACTGCAGCGCCTCTCCGGTCCCACCCTCGAGGGTGGTTCGCGCTGACCCGCCCACTGCGGTCGGCACCTCTCCCTCCGGCCCCGACGCGGTCACCGCGCCGGGGCCGTTTCCGTGCATGGCCCCGGACCTTTCGCGCCGCTCCCGGATATTTTCCAGCATGAGTTCCGTCCCCGTCCTCCTGTTCGCGTCGTACGCCGATGCCTTCGGCGGCCGCACCATCGACGTGCCCATCCGACCGCCGTGCACGGTGTCGGAGCTGGTCGACGCGATGCGCGCGATGGCCGGCGGCGATCGCCTCCCCGCGCAGCCACTGGTGGCCGTGAATCACGCGTACGCGGCGCCCGACCTGCTCATTCGCGACGGCGACGAGGTGGCGCTCATCCCGCCGGTGGCCGGTGGCTGAGCGCGTGGCGGGCGAGTCGCCCGTTCCGGTGCAGGGGGGCGCGCACGTCGCGGTCGTCACCGCGCCGATCGACGTGGCGGCGCTGATCGCGCGCGTGCAGGACGACGGCGTGGGCGCGATCGCCACCTTCCTCGGCACCGTGCGCGAGCACAACGATGGGCGCGCGGTCACTGGCATCGACTACGAGGCCTACGAGCCGATGGCTTCGCGTGAACTCGAGCGGGTGGCCACCGAGGTGACCGAACGCTGGCCCGGCGTGCGGGTGGCTGTCGAGCATCGCGTGGGCACGCTCCGGGTGCGCGACGCCAGCGTGGCCATCGCCTGCGCGCACGCACGCCGCGCGCCGGCCATGGACGCCATGCGCCACTGCATCGAGGAGCTCAAGGTGCGCGTGCCGATCTGGAAACGCGAGCACTACGCCGATGGCACGCGCGAATGGGTGGACCCCACTCGGCCCGCGGTGACGGCATGACCACCCCAGCGGAGCACCCCATCGACACGGCGCGCGTCACCCTGCGTGACCAGTTCGGGCGGGGCATCGAGTACCTGCGAATTTCCGTCACGGACCGCTGCAACTTCCGATGCCAGTACTGCATGCCGCTCGAAGGGCTGCCGTGGCTCCCCAAGGCCGAGATCCTGCGCTACGAGGAGATCGTCGAGGTGGTGCGGCAGCTGGCCCCGCTCGGGCTGCGCCGCCTGCGCATCACCGGGGGCGAACCCACCATCCGGCCGCAGCTCGTGGAGCTCGTGCGCATGCTGCGCGCGATCCCGGGCGTGGAAGACATCGCCCTCTCCACCAACGGCGTGAAGCTGCCGGAGCTCGCGGGGCCGCTCGCGGAGGCCGGTCTCGACCGGGTGAACATCAGCGCCGATTCGCTGCGGCCGGAACGGGTGGCGGCGATCGCCCGCCGCGACCTGGGCTTCGACCTCGGGGCGGCCGCCCTCGCAGCGCAGCAGGCGGGGCTCGATCCGATCAAGGTGAACGTCGTGGTCATGCGCGGCATCAACGACGACGAGATCGGCGACTTCGCCGCGCTCACGCGCGTGCATCCGTGGCACGTGCGCTTCATCGAGCTCATGCCGGTGGGCGAGTTGCGCGAGCTCACGTGGGAGCACGTCGTGCCGACCGCCGAGGTGCTCGCGCGCGTGTCGGCCCTGGGAGCGCTGGCGGACGACGCCGGTCCCGCGCGCGGCAACGGCCCGGCGCGCTACTACCGGCTGCCGGATGCGGCCGGCACGATCGGCGTGATCACGCCCATGACGCACACGTACTGCGACACGTGCAACCGCGTGCGCCTCACGGCGGACGGTCGCCTGCGCACCTGCCTGTTCGGCGACCACGAGGTGCCGCTGCGCGACGCGCTGCGGCGCGGTGAGTCGCTCGAGCCGCTCTTCCGCAAGGCGCTGGCGGAGAAGCCGAAGGAGCACGCACTGCTGCAGATGCAGGTGGGTGGTTTGCGCGCGCTGAGTCAGGTGGGCGGGTAGGCGCGTTTCCGGACTGACCGGTCCGACACGGCGTTCCGCGCCGACCGCCGTTCCCCTCGGTCGAGTCCGATTGCTGCCCTCTGTGCAGCCCCCTATGTTGGATTGAACGGGACACTCCCTCCGTCACCAATCTTCGATCCAACTCGGGACTCTCAAATGGTCAACAAGATCACCGTCGTGGGCGCGGGCAACGTCGGCGCGACCACGGCCCAGCGCATCGCCGAGAAGTCGCTCAGCCGCATCGTCGTCATGGTCGACGTCGCCGAGGGCATCCCCCAGGGCAAGGCCCTCGACCAGTGGGAATCGGCTCCGGTCGAGGTCTTCGACACGCGCGTGATCGGCAGCAACGGCTACGAGGAGACCGCAGGCTCGGACATCGTGGTGATCACCGCTGGCATCGCGCGCAAGCCCGGCATGTCGCGCGACGACCTGCTCAACACGAACGCCGGCATCGTGAAGTCGGTGTGCGAGCAGGTGAAGGCCACGTCGCCGAACGCGATCATCATCGTGGTGTCGAACCCGCTCGACATCATGTGCCACGTCGCGAAGCACGTCACGGGCTTCCCGCGCGAGCGCGTGATCGGCATGGCCGGCGTGCTCGACACGGCGCGCTACCGCTCGTTCCTCGCCGAGGCGCTCGACGTGTCCGTGCAGGACATCCAGGCGATGGTGCTCGGCGGCCACGGCGACACGATGGTGCCGCTCACCTCGTACACCACGATCTCGGGCATCCCGATCAAGCAGTTCATGTCCGACGAGCAGCTCGCGCCGATCGTGCAGCGCGCGCGCGATGGCGGCGCCGAGATCGTGAAGTACCTCAAGACGGGCTCGGCGTACTACGCGCCGTCGAGCGGTGCGGTCGAGATGGTGGATGCGATCGTGCGTGACCGCAAGCGCATCCTGCCGTGTGCCGCGTGGCTCGAAGGCGAGTACGGCATGTCGGGACTGTATCTCGGCGTGCCCTGCAAGCTGGGCCGCAACGGGCTCGAGCAGATCATCGAAGTCGAGCTCACCGCCGACGAGCGCGCCGCCCTCGAGCGCAGCGCGCAGGCCGTGCGCGAGCCGATGGCCACCCTCCAGTTCTGATCCAGCGAACTCTCACCGGCCCGGGCGTCGCACTGCGCGATCCCGGGCCCTTTCAAATGCACATGTCGTATCTCGCACGGTTCTGGGACAGCACGATCGGCAAGAAGATCGTCATGGCGATCACGGGCATCGTCGGCGTCCTGTTCGTTCTCGGACACATGTCCGGCAACCTGCTCATGTTCAAGGGCGCCGAGGCCATGCACGAGTACGCGCTGCTGCTGCGCACGAGCATGCCGTTGCTGTGGGCCGCCCGGCTCGGCCTGATCGCCGCCGTTGCGCTGCATGCGCTCGCCGCGTTCCAGCTCACGCAACGCTCCAATGCCGCGCGTCCGCAGAAGTATGCGAAGTCCGCGCCGCAGGTCACCACTTTCGCCGCGAAGACCATCCGCTACGGCGGGGTGCTGCTGCTGGCGTTCATCGTGTTTCACATCCTGCACATGACGCTCGGCCAGGTGGCCGCGCCGGGCTTCGTGCACCTCGATCCTTACAACAACGTGCGGCAGGGGCTCGCCAACCCGCTCGTGGCTGGTTTCTACCTGCTCGCCATGGGCGCGCTCGGCATGCACCTGTATCACGGCACCTGGGCGGTGTTCCGGACGCTGGGTGTGGCCCGACCGTCGCCCACGCCGCTCAAGCGCCGGCTCGCGGTGGTGCTCGCCGCCGTGGTCGTGCTGGGCTTCGCCGCGATTCCCCTGGGTGCCCTTGTCGGCGCCTTCCCCGAAGCGCCCTCTCCCGTGATGGCGGAGGGCCACTGAGATGATCGAACTCAACAGCAACATCCCGTCCGGCCCGGTCGAACAGAAGTGGGACAAGCACCGCTTCGACATGAAGCTGGTGAACCCGGCCAACAAGCGGAAATACGATGTGATCGTGGTGGGCGCCGGGCTTGCCGGTGCGAGTGCCGCCGCCACCATGGCGGAGCTCGGCTACAACGTGTCGTGCTTCGTGTTCCACGACTCGCCGCGCCGCGCGCATTCCATCGCGGCGCAGGGTGGCATCAACGCGGCCAAGAACTACCAGAACGACGGCGACTCCATCCAGCGCCTGTTCTACGACACGGTGAAGGGTGGTGACTTCCGCGCGCGCGAGGCGAACGTGTACCGCCTCGCGCAGGTCTCGGTGAACATCATCGACCAGTGCGTGGCGCAGGGCGTGCCGTTCGCGCGCGAGTACGGCGGCCTGCTGGCCAACCGCTCCTTCGGCGGCGCCCAGGTGTCGCGCACATTCTACGCGCGCGGCCAGACCGGGCAGCAGCTGCTCATCGGCGCCTACCAGGCGCTCGAGCGGCAGATCGCGCTCGGCAAGGTGAAGATGCACACGCACAGCGAGATGCTCGACGTGGTCGTGGCCGACGGCCGCGCCCGCGGCATCGTGGTGCGCAACCTGCTCACCGGCGACATCACGGCGCACTCGGCCGACGCCGTCGTGCTCGCGACGGGCGGCTACGGCAACGTGTTCTTCCTGAGCACGAACGCCATGTACAGCAACGTCACGGCGTCGTGGCGCGCGCACAAGAAGGGCGCCGCGTTCGCGAACCCGTGCTACACGCAGATCCACCCCACCTGCATTCCGGTGAGCGGCGACCATCAGTCCAAGCTCACGCTCATGTCGGAGTCGCTGCGCAACGATGGGCGCGTGTGGGTGCCGAAGAAGCAGGGTGACAACCGACCGCCCTCGCAGATTCCCGAGTCGGAGCGCGACTACTACCTCGAGCGCAAGTATCCGAGCTTCGGCAACCTCGCGCCGCGGGACATCGCGTCACGCGCCGCGAAGGAAGCCTGCGACGACGGGCGTGGCGTGGGCCCGGGCGGCCTCGGCGTGTACCTCGACTTCGCCGACAGCATCAAGCGGCTGGGGCAGAAGACCATCGCCGAGCGCTACGGCAACCTGTTCGACATGTACCAGCGCATCACGGACGAGAATCCGTACCAGCTGCCAATGCGCATCTACCCCGCGGTGCACTACACCATGGGTGGCACCTGGGTGGACTACAACCTCATGAGCACCGTGCCGGGGCTGCACGTGATCGGCGAGGCCAACTTCTCCGACCATGGCGCGAACCGCCTGGGCGCCTCGGCGCTCATGCAGGGACTTGCCGACGGCTACTTCGTGCTGCCGTACACCATCGGCAACTACCTCGCCGGCGTGAAGCCGGAGAAGGTGGACGTGAACGCGCACCCAGCGTTCACCGACGCCGTGCGCGCCGTGAAGGCGCAGACGGAGCAGCTCCTCAACATCAAGGGCAAGCGCACCGTCGACTCCTTCCACAAGGAGCTCGGCAAGATCATGTGGGACAAGTGCGGCATGGCGCGCACGCGCGAGGGGCTCACCGAGGCGCTCGAGGCCATCCCGAAGCTGCGCGAGGAGTTCTGGCGGAACGTGAACGTGCCGGGCAGCGGCGCGTCGCTCAACCAGTCGCTCGAGAAGGCCGGCCGCGTGGCCGACTTCATCGAGCTCGGCGAGCTCATGTGCCGCGACGCGCTGCACCGCGAGGAGTCGTGCGGCGGCCACTTCCGCGTGGAATACCAGGACGAGGGCGAGGCGAAGCGCAACGACGACGAGTTCGCCTACGTCGCCGCGTGGGAGTGGACGGGCGACGGGCAGCCGCAGCGCCTGCACAAGGAACCGCTCGTGTACGAGAACGTGAAGATGGCCACCCGGAGCTACAAGTAATGCGACTCACACTGCACGTCTGGCGACAGAGCGGTCCGAACGCGACCGGCAAGCTCGAGACCTATCCGATGGATGGGATCGAGGCGGACATGTCGTTCCTCGAGATGTTCGACCTGCTCAACGAGAAGCTGACGCTCGAGGGCAAGGAGCCGGTGGCGTTCGCGCACGACTGTCGCGAAGGGATCTGCGGCTCGTGCAACATGATGATCAGCGGGCAGGCCCACGGCCCGTGGAAGGGCGCGACCACCTGCCAGCTGCACATGCGCGCGTTCAAGGACGGCGACGAGATCTGGGTGGAGCCGTGGCGCGCGAAGGCGTTCCCGATGATCAAGGACCTCGTCGTGGATCGGAGTGCGTTCGACCGCATCATCCAGGCCGGCGGCTACATCTCGGTGAACACCGGCGGTGCGCGCGATGCCAACGAGATCCTGATCGGCAAGGAGGTCGTGGACGAGTCCATGGACGCCGCGACCTGCATCGGCTGCGGTGCCTGCGTGGCCGCCTGTCCGAACGCCTCGGCGTCGCTGTTCACGGGCGCGAAGATCACGCACCTCGGCCTTCTGCCGCAGGGGCAGCCGGAGCGCGATCGTCGCGCGCTGGCGATGGTGGAGCAGATGGACATCGAAGGCTTCGGCCACTGCACGCTCACGGGAGAGTGCCAGGAAGCCTGCCCGAAGGAGATCTCCATCGACGTCATCAAGCGCATGAACCGCGATTATGCCGTGGCGGCGGCGCGGTACGTGGAACCGAAGGAGACGGCGGGCGCCGGGTGAGCCGTCCCGCACGTCCGTTCGCATCGACTCGCGGCGTCGGCCTTCGGGCTGGCGCCGCGTTGCGCCATCTGTCGGGCATCGTAGCGGGGTGCCTGGCGCTCGCGGCGTGCGGCTCGTCCGCGCCGGATGGATCGGGCGGCGATGACTCCACCGCGACCGTCGTGCTGGGCGAGAGCGCGACCCTCACGCCGTATCCGGCGCGCGAAGGATTCGTGGACGTGCCCGGCGGCAAGGTCTTCTACCGCATGATCGGCGACGGTCCGGGCACGCCCATCCTCGCGCTGCACGGCGGCCCGGGCGGGACGTCGTGTCGCTTCGAGGTGTTGGCGCCGCTCGCGAGCGAGCGGCGCATCGTGTTCTACGACCAGCTCGGCTCCGGTCGCTCGGTCGCCCCGGACGACAGCACGCTCTGGCGGCTGCCTCGTTTCGTGGACGAGGTGGACGCCGTACGCCGCGCGCTCGACCTCGACTCCATCCACCTGCTCGGCACGTCGTGGGGCGGGGCGCTGGCCGCCGAGTACGTGCTGAGCACGCAGCCGAGCGGCGTGCGGTCGGTGATCCTGAGCAGCCCGCTGCTCAGCACGCCGGACTGGATCGCCGACGCCGATTCGCTGCGCACCACGCTGCCGGCCGATGTGCAGGCCGCGCTCGACAGGCACGAAGCGGCCGGCACGATCGAGAGCGCCGAGTACAAGGCGGCGACCGATTCATTCTACGCGCGGTATGTGCGGCGGCTGCCGGTCGCCCCGGAGCCGACGTGCGCGGGCGTGTCGTCGAACTCGGCGATCTACGAATACATGTGGGGACCGACCGAGTTCTCGTCCACCGGCTCGCTGCGTCGCTGGAGCCGCGCGGAGGACCTGGGTCGTCTCACGCAGCCCACGCTGCTGCTCGCCGGCGAGTTCGATGAATCGCGTCCGGCGCGGCTGGAGCAGTACCGCCAGCGCATTCCCGATGCGCGGCTGGTGGTGATTCCAGGCGCGGCGCATGGCGTGCTGCGGGAGAAGACGGCGGAGTACATCGCGGCGCTGCGCGCGTTTCTCACCGAGATCGAAGCGCGCGACAGTGCCACGAGCGGCCGTTAGCGTCGCTGCGCCGTCAAGGGGTGACCCAGGCTCCCGTTTCGCTCCGCGACGCACAACGCGTTGCTAGCGGCGTTCGACCGCGATCGGCATGGAGGGACCTTCCGCTACGCCAGGAATTCGCAGGCGTTCTGCGGCCCTCAGGGCATCGAGGAGCGGCGACGACTCGTCGTCGCGCAGTGTGCTTGCCTCCTGCTTCGCCGAAGCCGAGAGCACGACGCGCTCTCTCGGCTTCGCACCGGTCTCCCACATGCGCGCGTACATTGCGGCCAATCGCAATCCGAACTGCAGTTCCTGAGGGGTCGTGGTGGCCTTCGGGAGGACGAGCGTCGGCGGAACGGAATCATGCTCGCCAGGGATCAGCAGCGCTCGCTCGTTCCGCATCTCGCGTCGATCTTCGAGCACGACACGCACCTCCATGAGCGAGTCCCATGAGCGGTCGCCATCGGGTACGGGTGCCTTCGATGCCGATACCGGCAGATACGTCTTCATCAGTGCAACGAATAGAGAGTCGCGCAACGCGTTCCGCGAGTTGTTACCGAGCAGAGCGGCGGTGTCGACGTCCACGACGTATCGAAGCACTTCGGGCCGAAGTTGCTCAGCCAGCAAGGGGCGATCTACCTGAGGAGAGTGCAGCAGGATGGCGTCCACCAGTTCCTGCTGAAGCGCCTGCCGGTCGCGCAGATCCAACCGCGCGACAGAAGCAGCAGACGCGCGGCCAAGCAGATCGGAGGTCGAGTTTGCCATTCCGGGAGGCATCGGGGCATCTCCGCACCCAGCGGTGAGCAGGAGGGTGGCCAGCGTTGCTCGGCTCAGCATGCCAGCCAGCGACGGTGTGCAATGGGTGATTCGCATCGGGATCTCCATGCGTCAAGTTGCGTTCGGAGGAGATTCGCACCACGTGGCGACGACTGTCTCGCCCACGAAGCCGTTCTCGTCCCACTCGCTCATGATCAGGGCCCAGCACGTTTCTCCTGATCCCTCGCCGCCGCCGCCACCGGTCACCTCGGTGCTGCTCTCGCGCGTGCCCTTGACGATCGCCCACCCTTTGATGGGACCGGTAGGGGTCATCAGTCGCAGCGTCGTCAGCCCTGGCACGCGCAACTCGCTGCACGCGAAGTACATGGCTGGCGGCAGGTGTGCGGCAGGTCCGACCCAGACGTAGGTGAGATCGTTGGAGTGAACGGTCTCACGCGGATCGGGCACATACCAACCGTAGCCGAACAACGCCGCGTACGCGCCTGTGTACATGACGCTGGTGACGCTGAACACAGGTTCGTCGCCGGTGACGGGGACGTCGCGGAAAGGAACCGGCACTTGACTGACGACGGCGGGCGTGTGCCTACCCGCCGGGCACAGGACCGGCGAAACGTCGCCAGACTCCCAGAGGGCTCCCCTGGCGGCAGCACTGCCGAGGGCATGGCCGGAAGCGGCTGACATCACCACAAGGACCACGATGACGCCGAGTGCAACAAGGACCGGAAGCCGTCGCGAACCTCGTCGCCTCAGTTGCGAGGGAGCTTTCGGGGGGGGGCGGGCGGCCGCCCGTCGCTGCCAACTGACATCATCGCCTCCACGCTGTGGGGGACATGAGCAACCTCGGTACCTTGACCAAGCGCTACCCCAGCGCTGGAGTTCCGGGCGTCCCGAATGCGTCCGCTGAGACCGGCGTGGTGGGCGACGGTGTCCTGCGCGAGAAGACTTTCGAGTACGTGCAAGCGCTGCGCGTCTTCCTGCGCGAGGTGGAGGGGCAGGGCGCGACGCCCTGATCGCCCTCGTTACGTGCCCGCTCCGGCCAGTTGCGCGCTCGGCGCGGCGGACGGGCGCGCGATCAGGTAGCCCTGCGCGTAGGTCGCGCCGTGCGCCTGCACCCACGCGAGCTCCTCCTCGGTCTCGATCCCCTCGGCGAGCGCCTCGATCCCGAGCGCGTTCGCCACGTCGAGCAGGTTGGCGGCGATGCGCGCCTTGTACGGATCGGCGTGCACGTTGCGCACCAGCTCCATGTCGAGCTTGAGGATGTCCGGGCGCAGCAGGTGAATGAGGTTGAGCGAGGAGTACCCCGAGCCCACGTCGTCGAGCGCCACGCGGAAGCCGGCGCCACGGTAGTAATCGAGAATGCGCCGGAGGTGCGTGGGATCGTGCGCGCGTTCGGTCTCCACGATCTCGAAGACCACCTGCTCGCGCGCGATGCCGGCCGCGTCGATGGCCGCGACCGTCGTGCGCAGGCACGAGGCGGGGTCGTAGATCGCCGTGGGCGCGAAGTTCACGAACAGGGCGCCGGGCAGGCCGTGCCGTGCGGCACCGGCGATGGCGGCGCGCCGAGCCGCGAGGTCGAGCTGGAAGAGCAGGCCCGCGCCACGCGCCGTCTCGAACAGCCGGCCCGGCGGGATCAGGTCGCCAGTGGGCGATTCGCCGCGCAGCAGCGCTTCGTGTCCGTACACCGCGTCGGGTGACGCGGCGTGTACGATCGGCTGGAAGTGCGTGACCAGTCGCTCGTCGGCGAGCACGCCGAGCAACCACCCGCTGCGCACGCGCATCACCAGGCGCGACAGCGGCTCGACGCGCGCGAGGTCCGTGGGGGAAGGTGCCACACCTTCGGCGCACAGCAGGGCGCGGGTGTCGTCTCGCTCGATCTGCGAGAGCGCCTGTTCGAGCGCTTCCGCGATCGGCTCGCTCTCCCGCTCCGAGAAGCGATAGGCCACGCCATCGGCGACGGTCTGTCGCGGCCTGATGCCGAAGCGCCGGAAGACGGCCGCGGCCTTGCCGGCGACATGCGGTGCCGGAAACCAGCAATACAGGTCGCCGGCGCGCGGCTCATCGATGGGGAGTCGTTCACAGCGTGCGCAGGCACTGGGACGGCACGCAACCACAGCGGCGCGGCACTCTCGGTCTTGGGACATGGACTCACACATCGGACAGGGGACGCGGACCCCTCACGACGACGCCCGCACGGTCGCGGTCACGCGCCGCATGGCGCGCCGCACATTTCCCCGAGTGTCGGCCGGAGGTCCGCCAAACCTGAGTGCGCGTGACGGCGCCGCTCAGAGCCTCGGCAGCGTCACGCCGACCTGCCCCTGGTACTTCCCTTTCTTGTCGCCGTAGCTCACTTCGGGTGGCTCGTCGCCCTCGAAGAAGCACACCTGCGCGATGCCCTCGTTGGCGTAGATCTTGGCCGGCAGCGGCGTGGTGTTCGAGATCTCGAGCGTCACGTAGCCTTCCCACTCGGGCTCGAAGGGCGTGACGTTGGTGATGATGCCGCAGCGCGCGTAGGTGCTCTTGCCCACGGTGAGCGTGAGCACGTTGCGCGGAATGCGGAAGTACTCCACGCTGCGCGCCAGCGCGAACGAGTTGGGCGGCACGATGCACACGTCGCCCTCGTACTCCACGAACGACTTCGGGTCGAACGCCTTGGGGTCCACGATGCTGTTGAGCACGTTCGTGAAGATCCGGAACTCGCGGGCCACGCGCATGTCGTAGCCGTAGGAGCTCACACCGTACGAGATCACGGACGGGGCGCCGTCCACGTGGCGGACCTGGCGCTCGGCGAACGGCTCGATCATGCCGTGCTCGCGTGCCATCTGGGTGATCCAGCGGTCGTTCTTGAGACCCATGGTTCGGGGGCGGTCGGGAGGGAAGGGGCCGGCGCGTGGTCGCGCGAGCCGGCGGCGTGGCACCGACGCGTGCCGCCGGGGCCAAGTTATGCGCTTCCCCGCCGTGCCGACAGCGGCCGACCGGGCCCGGTCGCATCACTGCCGGTTGGACTGCACAGTCCATGCCAGACCGTCGCGCTCGCCACTGGCTCGCATTGAGTGCGCGTGGTCCGCCCACTACCTTCCGGGACACACTCATGTGAATTGATTCACAAGGTCGTCCCACGAACGGCATGCTGCGCGAATATCTCCCGGTTCTCCTGCTCCTCGGCTTCGCCGCCGTCAACGCGGTGGTCATTCTCGGCCTCGGGGAACTCGTCACGCGCACGCATCCCACCGAGATCAAGCAGCAGCCCTACGAGTCGGGCATGGCGCCCCTTGGCGACGCGCGCGACCGCTTCTCGGTGAAGTTCTACCTGGTGGCCATGCTCTTCATCGTCTTCGACATCGAGACGGTGTTCATGATCCCCTGGGGCGTGCACTACCAGCAGCTCTCCTGCGCCGTCCCGCTCGTGGATGGCGCCTGTCCCGCCGGCCAGCTCTCCTTCTTCGGCCTCGGCGAAATGCTGGTGTTCGCGCTCATCCTGCTCGTGGGCTACATCTTCGTCTGGAAGAAGGGAGGCCTCTCGTGGGACTGATCTCCACCGGCGAGTCCACGGTCGTGCGCGGCCCCGAGCCGCGCAGCGTGGTGCCCGACGGCGCGTCGCAGGACAGCTGGGTCACCTCGCGCCTCGATTTCCTCGTGAACTGGGCGCGCAGCAGCTCGATGTGGCCCATGCCCTTCGGCACCGCCTGCTGCGCCATCGAGTTCATGGCCAGCGCGGCGAGCCGCTACGATCTCGCGCGCTTCGGCATGGAGCGGCTGAGCTTCTCGCCGCGCCAGGCCGACGTGCTCATCTGCGCGGGGCGCGTGCCCTTCAAGCTCGCGCCGGTGCTGCGCCGCATCTATCAGCAGATGCCGCAGCCGAAGTGGGTGATCTCGATGGGCGCGTGCGCCAGCTCCGGCGGCATGTTCGACAACTACGCCGTGGTGCAGGGCATCGACACGATCATCCCGGTGGACGTCTACGTGCCGGGGTGCCCGCCGCGCCCCGAGGCGCTCATGTACGGCATCCTCATGCTGCACAAGAAGGTGCAGACCGAACGGCTGCGTGACGGCACGCTCCATCAGGAAATGGAGCCGGATCCGGCGAGCCATCTCTACATTCCGCCCTCGCGGATCGACGAGCTGTCGGAGCCGTTCGGCAACTCCGTGCACCAGACCCGCAGCGCACCGTGACCGCCTCGCTTCCGCCGTACCAGTCCCCGATGCCGGGGAGCGCGCGCGAGGCCGCCGGTCTGCCGGCACCTGCCACCCCGCACGGCGTGCCGCATCATGGCGGGCCGGAGAATCCGTGCGTGGCCGCGCTGCGTGCGCGCTTTCCAGCCGCGATCGTGCGGGCGCACGTGATGTGGGGGGAGACCACCGTCGTCGTGGCGCACGACGCGATCCACGACGTGGTGCGCTTCCTGCGCGACGATCCGGCGCACGCCTACAACTACCTCGTCGACATCACGGCGGTGGAGTACCGCGACGCCGACCAGCCCATCGAGCTGGTGTGGCACCTCCGGTCGCTGCCGTGGCAGCGATTCGTGCGGCTGAAGGTGGAGTTGCCGCGCGGCGCGTCGCTCGAGGTGCCGAGCGTCACCGACCTGTACGCCGGCGCGGATTGGCTCGAGCGCGAGTGCTTCGACATGTTCGGCGTGACCTTCACGGGCCATCCCGACCTGCGTCGCATCCTCATGTGGGACACCTACAAGGAAGGCCATCCGCTCCGGAAGGACTTCCCGCTGCGCGGGCGTTTCAGCCGCGCCGAGCAGCTCACGCAGGCGCTGTCGATCGACACGGTGGGCCGGTACTCCATGACCGAGCTCAGCATCGCCGAGGCATTCGACGACCTGCCCGAGGACATGAAGCGCCGGCTCGCGGATCGACGCCTTGCCGAGGAGCACGCGGCGGCCGCCCTGGCGAAGCGCGATGACTCGGAGGCCGCCCGATGAGCCGCCGCACGATCGAGATGGCGGTGGGCACGGCGGGCGTGGACGCGCTCGGTCGGCCGATCCGCGCGCCGCTCACCGTGCGCGAAAACGGTGGCCTGGCGTTGCAGCCGCCGCCGGAGCCCGAGCTCGAGGGCGATCACATGCTGATCAACATCGGGCCGCAGCATCCGGCCACCCACGGTGTGCTGCGCCTCGTGCTCGAGCTCGACGGCGAGACCGTGGTGCGGTGCGTGCCGCACATCGGCTACCTGCACTGCGGCTTCGAGAAGATCGGCGAGTACCGGCAGTACAACCAGATCATTCCGTGGACCGATCGCGAGGACTACCTCAACTCGATCGGGAACAACGTCGCGTTCGTGCTCGGCTGCGAGCGGCTCTTCGGCATCGAGATCACGCCGCGCTGCACCGTGCTGCGCGTGATCGCGATGGAGATGTCGCGCATCATGTCGCACCTGGTGTGGATGGGCACGACGTGCATCGACATCGGCGCGTTCACGCCGTTCCTGTGGCTGTACCAGGAGCGCGAGAACCTGTACAACCTGCTCGAGGGATGGGTGGGTGCGCGCCTGACCACGAGTGCCACGCGCGTGGGCGGCATGGCGGCCGAAGTGCCCGACGGCTGGCTCGACGGGCTCAACGCCTTCATCCGCAACTTCCCGAAGACGCTCGACGAAGCCGACCGGATGCTCGCGCGCAACGGCATCTGGATGGGACGCACGGTGGGCATCGGCGCGCTCACGGGGGAGGAGGCCATCAACGCCGGCCTCTCCGGCGCGATGCTGCGCGCCTCCGGCGTGGCGTACGACGTGCGCAAGGACTTCCCGTACCTCGACTACGAGACGTACGACTTCGACGTGCCCGTGGGCACCAGCGGCGATGTGTACGACCGCTACCTCGTGCGTGTGGAAGAGATGCGCCAGAGCATCCGCATTCTCGAGCAGGCCGTGCAGCGCCTGCCGGACGGTCCGCTCAACGTGGACGATCCGCGCGTGATCCTGCCGGCGAAGACGCGCGCCACGAGCCAGATGGAGAGCATGATCCATCACTTCAAGCTCGTCATGGAAGGCCCGCGTCCGCCGGCCGGCGAAGTCTACGTGCCCGTGGAAAGCCCCAAGGGCGAGAAGGGCTACTACCTGGTGTCGGACGGCACCTCCAAGCCGGTGCGGTGGCGCATTCGCCCCCCGGCGTTCGTGAACCTGTCGGCGATTCCGCGCATGGTGGAGGGGCACCTCCTCTCCGACGTGATCGCCATCAATGCGAGCATCGACATCGTGATGGGAGAGATCGACCGATGACGTACGGGCCGAGCGCAGGGCAGCTCGTGCGGCCGCCCGCACATCATCACGACGAGCCGTACGTGCCGGTGTTCACCGGCGAGCGGCGGGAGAAGCTGGACGTCATCCTGTCGCGCTATCCCACCAGGATGGCGGCGCTGCTGCCCGCCCTCTGGATGGTGCAGGACAGGCACGGCTGGGTGAGCGAGCACGCGGTGGAGGAGGTGGCGCAGGTGCTCGACCTCTCGCCCGCGTACGTCAAGGGCGTGCTGTCCTTTTACACCATGTACCACCAGCATCCGGTGGGGAAGCATTTCATCCAGGTGTGCACGACCACGCCGTGCAACGTGTGTGGCGCCGAAGACGTGGTGAAGGCGTTCCTCGACGCCACCGGCTGCGGCGAGCTCGGGCTCACCTCCGACGACGGGCGCTTCACGGTGATCGAGGTGGAGTGCCTCGGCGCGTGCGGGTTCGCCACGCCGGTCATGATCAACGACGAGTTCATCGAGTCCGTGACGCCCGAGCTGGCGGCGCGGATCGTGGCGGA
Organism: Gemmatimonas sp.; assembly: GCA_011390885.1. GTDB lineage: Bacteria > Gemmatimonadota > Gemmatimonadetes > Gemmatimonadales > Gemmatimonadaceae > JAABRT01. The sequence continues at coordinate 147,601 of JAABRO010000059.1, forward strand.
GCGGGACTGATGGGCTATCCGCATGCATCGCACGGGCGTGAAACGCCGGTGCTGTCGAAGTACTTCGGCGACCCCGACGCACGCACGCTCGCCGGCTGGCGGGCGCGCGGCGGCTACGAGGCGCTCGAGAAGGCGCTGGGCATGGACCCGGCGGAGATCCAGGGGATCGTGAAGGACTCGGGGCTGCGCGGCCGCGGCGGCGCGGGCTTCCCCACGGGCATCAAGTGGTCCTTCATGAAGCCCGACGGCAAGACGCACTACCTGTGCTGCAACGCCGACGAGTCGGAGCCCGGCACGTTCAAGGATCGTGAGATCATGCGCTGGACGCCGCACGGTCTCGTGGAGGGCGTCGCACTCGGCGCGCACGCCATCTACGCGGAAACGGCGTACATCTACATTCGCGGCGAGTTCACCGAGCCCATCGCGCGGGTGACCGCCGCGGTGGAAGAGGCGTACGCGGCCGGCATCCTCGGGGCCAACGCCATGGGGACGGGCCGCCGGCTCGACGTGCACGTGCACCGCGGGGCAGGGGCGTACATCTGCGGCGAGGAAACGGCGCTCATGAACTCCCTCGAGGGACGCCGTGGCAACCCCCGCATCAAGCCACCGTTCCCCGCCGTCGCCGGCCTCTTCGGCAAGCCGACCACGATCAACAACGTGGAGACGCTGACCACCGTGCCGTACATCATCAAGCACGGCGCGGAGTGGTACAACGGCTTCGGGCGCGAGGACAATCCGCGCTCGCGCGGCACCAAGCTGTTCTCGGTGTGCGGCAACATCGCGCGCCCGGGCAACTACGAAGTCACGATGGGCTTCCCGTTCGGCGAGTTCCTCAACGAACTGTGCGGCGGGGCGCTCCCCGGGCGCGAGATCAAGGCCGTGATCCCTGGCGGGTCGTCGGTGCCGATCCTCACGCGCGAGGAAGCCGAGGGGGCCCTCATGGACTACGAGGGGATGGTCGCGGCCGGCACGATGCTCGGCTCGGGCGGCGTCATCGTGTTCGACGACCGCCAGGACATGGTGAAGCAGATCGCGCGCCTGGCTCGGTTCTATGCGCACGAGAGCTGTGCGCAGTGCTCGCAGTGCCGTGAAGGCACGGCGTGGACCACCCGCATCCTCGAGCGCATCGCGGCGGGCGAGGGGCACGCGCGCGACTTCGACACGCTGCTGTCCATCGGCGAGAACATGTCGGGCAAGACCATCTGCGTGCTCAGCGACTCGTGCGCCACGCCGGTGGCCTCAGGGCTCAAGAAGTTCCGGCACGAGTTCGAGGCCAAGCTCGGGCCGGATCGCAGCCGCGCTGTCGTGCCCGTCATGCTCACCTCCAACCGCACGGCGGCCGCGTGAGCGAGACGACGGGACCGAAGATGGTCACGCTCACCATCGAGGGGCGGACAGCGGTCGTGCCCGAAGGCACGTCGCTGATCGAGGCCGCGAAGACCGTCGGCGTGCTCATTCCGCACTACTGCTACCACCCCGGACTTCCGGTGGCGGGCGTGTGCCGCATGTGCCTCGTGGACGTGGAGAAGTTCCCGAAGCTCGCGCCGGCCTGCGCCACCACCGTCATGGAAGGGCAGGTGGTGCACGTGCACAGCGAGAAGGCGCGCGAGGCGCGCACGGGCGTGCTGGAGTTCCTGCTCATCAATCATCCGCTCGACTGCCCCGTGTGCGACCAATCGGGCGAGTGCGAGCTGCAGGATTACACGTTCCAGGAAGGTCGCGCGGAGTCGCGCTACGAGGAGCCCAAGCGTTTCAACCCGGTGGAGGACTTCGGCGGCGACGTGCTGTACGTGCCGAATCGCTGCATCCTGTGCACGCGCTGCGTGCGCTTCATGGGCGACGTGGCGCACGACCCGGTCCTGAACGTGTCCGAGCGCGGCGACCGCGCGTTCATCGGCAAGGCCGACGGGCATGACCTCACCAACGTGTGGGCGGGCAACGTCGTGGACCTGTGCCCGGTCGGCGCGCTGCTGAGCAAGGACTTCCTCAACAAGGCGCGCGCCTGGGAGCTCGACCGGAGCGCCAGCATCTGCACGGGGTGCTCGCAGGGGTGCAACATCACGGTCGAGACGCGCGACAACACGGTCGTGCGCCTCAAGCCGCGCCCGAACGAAGCGGTGAACCAGTACTTCATGTGCGAGCACGGCCGGCTCGACTACCGGTGGATCAACCGGCGCGATCGGCTCGACCAGCCGCAGGTGCGCCGCGCCGATGGGGCGTTACGCGTGGCGGATTGGGAGGAGGCGCTCGACGCGGCCGCCGACACCCTGCGCGGACGCCGTGTGCACGTGCTGGCCTCGGCCAACGCGAGCAACGAAGCGCTGTTCCTCGCGGAACGCCTCATGGCCGCCTCCGGCGGACGTGGCTGGTTCCGCATCGCACGCGGCGCTGAAGCACCGCTGCCCGGCGTGCCCGACCTGTCGCTGCGCGCCGAGCGCGCCGCGAACGCCACGGGCGCGCGCCTGCTCGGCTTCGAGGAACTGACCGGCACGCCGGCCATTGCGCCGGCCGATGCCGTGCTCGTGCTCGACGACACGCTCGACGGCGAACTGCCGGCAGGACTTGTCGAGGCGCTCGTCCGGGGCGCAACCCTCGTGCACGCCGGCACCACGCTGCCGGCGGCGATCGCGGGACGCGCGTCCGTGGTGCTGCCGCTCACCAATCACACGGAAGAAGAAGGCACCTTCACGAACCTGCGCGGTCGCGTGCAGCGCTTCCTGCAGTCGCGCACCGCGCCGGGGCTGGCGCGGCCGAGCTGGTTCGTGCTCGGCGACCTCGCCGAGCGGCTCGATGCCTCCGCCGGGTTTGCGCTGCCTGCCGAGGTGTTCGGAGCCATGGCATCGGCGCATGCGGCGTTCAGCGGGCTGGCGTACGAGCGGCTCGGCCTGCGCGGACTGCCGGTGCTCGACGCCGAGGCGCGCGGTCTCACGGTGACCGACGCGGTGTCCGCATGACCGCCCCCGTGGTGCTTTCCGCGCTCGCCGTCGACCTCGCGGCGTGGTTCCCGCGACACGATCCGCAGCAGGCTCCCGAGTCGGTCTACACCTTCGCCGTGGCGAGCGCGATCAAGATGCTGATCGTGTTCACGCTGTACATGCTGGGGGTGGCGCTGCTCACGCTGGCGGAGCGCAAGGTGTCGGCCTGGATCCAGGACCGTCGCGGTCCCAACCGCGCGGGTCCGTTCGGACTGCTTCAGCCGGTGGCCGATGGCCTCAAGAACCTCATGAAGGAAGAGGTCCGGCCGGCGGGCGCCGACAAGTGGCTGTTCATCATCGCCCCGATGCTGGCCTTCATCCCGGCCATGCTCGTCTGGGCGGTGCTGCCGCTCGCCACGCCGCTCCCCACGCCGTGGGGGTTGATCGACATGGCGGTGGCCACGCTTCCCGTCGGCTACCTGTTCATGCTCGCCGTGTCGTCGCTGGGGGTGTACGGCATGGTGCTCGCGGGGTGGTCGTCGAACAACAAGTACTCGCTGCTCGGCTCGCTGCGCTCGAGCGCGCAGATGGTCTCGTACGAGATCGCGCTCGGCATGAGCACCATTCCGGTGCTGCTGCTGGCCGGCAACGTGTCGCTCGATGCCATCATCGCGCAGCAGGCGCACATGGGGTGGAACGTGCTGTCGTTGACGGTGGCCTGGTTCATCTTCCTGGTGGCCGCCTTCGCCGAAACGAACCGCCTGCCGTTCGACCTGCCGGAAGCCGAAGCGGAACTCGTGGCCGGTTACCACACCGAGTACAGCGGCATGAAGTTCTCGATGTTCTTCATCGCCGAGTACGCGAACATGGCCACGATGAGCGGCCTCATGGCCGCACTGTACTTCGGCGGCTGGGACATTCCCTTCACCCAGTGGGACAACGAGGCGCCCTACTCGGTGCTGAAGACGCTGGCGACGCTCTCCATGTTTGCCGCCAAGACGGGCGTCTTCCTGTTCCTCTTCATGTGGGTGCGGTGGACGCTGCCGCGCTTCCGCTACGACCAGCTCATGACGCTGGGCTGGGGAATCATGCTGCCGCTCGCGCTCGGCTACATCCTCGTGGTCGCCACCGCCACGCTCGCACTCGACTGGCTCGGCGTGCCGCGCGACTGGCGCTTCACCATGTCGCTGCTCGCCCTCAACGTGGTGCTGACGGCGCTACTCCTCCTGTGGGGCGATCGTGGGCGCCTCGTGAGCCCGGCCAGCGCGCGTCTCGACGCGCGCGAGCTCGCGCGCCGTCGCGCCCGCTCCACGGTGGCGCCCTCCACGGCAATGGGCGCGCCCTCGGCGCGCGTGCTCGCCACCGCCAGTGACACCGAGGCGCAGCAGGCGCCGGCGGCGCAGGAGGTCGGCGCATGACGATTCGCGTGAAGGTCCTCGATCGCCCGATCGAGCAGGTGAGCTACGTGCGCTCCACGCTGAGCGGACTGATGACCACGCTCAAGCACCTGGTCGATCCGCACAAGGTCACCATGCAGTATCCGGAGGAGAAGTGGGAGCTGTCGCCGCGCTGGCGCGGCACGCACCGCATGCTCACCACGGAATCGGGCAAGGCCAAGTGCGTGGCGTGCGGGCTGTGTCCGACCGTGTGTCCGGCCAACTGCATCAAGCTCGTGCCCGGCGAGGATGAAGAGGGGAACCGCTATCCGCTGCTGTTCGAGATCGACGAGTTCCGCTGCATCTTCTGCGGCTACTGCCAGGAAGTCTGTCCCGAGGAGGCCATCCACCTCGGGCGCCACTACGAGAACGCCGAGTTCTCGCGTGAGGCGTTCGTGTACGACCTCGAGCGCCTCACGGCCCAGACGCATCCCGTGAGCGACCTCTGGGACCCCGCCGACCCGAAGAGCGAATGACGCCCTTCTATCGATTCCAGTTCTACCTGTTCGCGCTGATGGCGATCGGGGCGGCGTTGCTGTTCGTGACGCGTCGCAGCCCCGTGTCGGCGGCCCTGTGGCTGGTCAACGTCATGTTCGCCCTGAGCGGACTGTACGTCATGCTCGACGCGCCGTTCGTGGCCGCGGTGCAGGTGCTCGTCTACGCGGGCGCGATCATGGTGGTGTTCATCTTCGTCGTGATGCTGCTCAACCTCGGACGCCCGGGGCAGCTCCCCGACCTGCGCGAGGTGGCGCCTCGTCTCGGCGCGGGCGTCGTGGGCATCGCGATCCTGGCCAACCTGCTCGCGGTGCGCCGTGACGCGCTGCCCACCGTGGCCCTCGAGCCGCACGCCGACAACGTCGTGACGCCGGTGGCCGAACTCCTCTTCAGCGACTACCTGCTCGCGTTCGAACTCACCTCGATCGTGCTGCTGGTCGCCGTCGTGGGTGCGGTCGTGCTGGCCAAGCGCAAGGCGGCCCCATGATGCTTGCAGACGCCCTCATCGTGTCGGCGATCCTGTTCACGATCGGCGTGGTCGGCGTGCTCACCCGCCGGAACGCCATCATCCTGTTCATGTGCGTGGAGCTCATGCTCAACGCCGTCAACCTGTCGTTCGTGACGTTTGCCAAGCTGCACGGCGTCAGCGGCCACGTGTTCGTCATCCTGGTCATGACCATCGCGGCCGCCGAGGCCGCCGTCGGGCTGGCCATCGTCATCTCGGTGTTCCGGCACTTCGGCGCCGTGGACCTGCAGTCCCTCAAGCTGTTGCGACGCTGATGGCCTCCCTGCAAACCGCTTCCGGGCATCCGCTCGACGGCACGCTCGCCGAGTGGGTGTGGTTGCTCCCGCTGCTCCCGCTGCTCGGCGCGCTGGTCAACGGCGCGCTCGTGCTCTGGCCGCGCCTCGTCGGCGCGCCGGACGCGTCGCTGGAGACGCGTGAGGCAGAGGTCCAGCGCCGACTCACGGGCTCGCGCCTGCTCACGACCCTCGTGGGGCCGGGCGTGCTCCTGCTCGCGTTCGGGCTGGCGCTGGGGCTGTTCGCCACCATGCGCGGCGCCGACGCGCTGACGGAGCCCTTCATCCGAAGCTACGGCAGCTGGATGCCGGCCGGCTCGCTCACGATCGACTGGGCGCTGCAGCTCGACCAGCTGTCCATGCTGATGACGCTCGTGATCACCGGCGTCGGCTTCCTGATCCACGTGTTCTCCACCGGCTACATGGCGGCGGATGCCGGCTACGCGCGCTACTTCGCGTACCTGAACCTGTTCGTCGCGATGATGCTCGTGCTGGTGCTTGGCGCGAACTACGCGGTGATGTTCGTGGGGTGGGAAGGCGTCGGCCTGGCCTCGTACCTGCTGATCGGCTTCTGGTTCAGCGAGCGCGCCAACGCCGAAGCCGGCCGCAAGGCGTTCATCGTCAATCGCATCGGCGACTTCGGCCTGCTCGTGGCGATGTTCCTGCTGTTCTCCACCACGGGCACGCTCGACTTCACGGGCGCGCACGCCGGCATGGCGATCGCCACGCCGGCGGTGCTGACCGCGGTCGCGCTGTTCCTCTTCCTGGGGTGCACGGGCAAGAGCGCGCAGCTGCCGCTGTACATCTGGCTCCCCGACGCCATGGCCGGCCCGACGCCGGTCTCGGCGCTGATCCACGCCGCGACAATGGTCACGGCGGGTGTGTACCTGGTGGCCCGGGCCGCCCCGATCTTTGCCGGCGCGCCGGAGGTGTCGCTCCTGATCGCGGTCATCGGTGCCGTCACGGCGCTCTTCGCCGCGACCATCGCGCTCCGACAGTGGGACATCAAGAAGGTGCTGGCGTACTCCACGGTCTCCCAGCTCGGCTACATGTTCGTGGGCGTGGGCACGGGCGCCTACGCGGCGGGCGTCTTCCACCTCGTCACGCACGCGTTCTTCAAGGCGCTCCTCTTTCTCGGCGCCGGTGCCGTGATTCACGCGATGCACGGCGCGTACCACCACGCGCACGACCACACCTCCGATCCGCAGGACCTGCGGAACATGGGCGGGCTCTCGCGGTGGATGCCGCTCACATCGGGGGCGATGTGGGTCGCCACGCTGGCGATCGCCGGCGTGCCTCCGCTGGCCGGTTTCTTCTCCAAGGACGAGATCCTCGCGTCGACGTTCGCGCGCGCGCACGGCTCACCGTTGGCCGAGGCCAGTCTGCTCGGCGTGAGTGGTTCAGGGCTGCTCTATGGCGTCTATGCGATCGGCCTGGTCACGGCGCTGCTCACTGCCATCTACATGACGCGACTGATGCTGCTGGCTTTCACCGGAGCCAATCGCACGGGTGCTCCGGCCGCCGAAGCGCTGCACGAGGCGCCGTCCGTGATGACGGCGCCGATCCTGGTGCTTGCCCTGCTCACGCTGATCGGCGGCTGGCTCAACCTGCCCGCCATCCTGCCGCTCGGCCCGGCGCACCTGCTCGGCGACTGGCTCGAGCCGGTCACGGGCGCCTCCACGCGCGTGCTCGCCGGCGAGGCACACCTCGATCACGGCACGGAGATGGCGCTGATCGGCGTCGCCGTCGCCATCGCGGCCGTCGGCATCGTGATCGCGTTCCTTCGGTATCGCTCACCGGTGCGCACCGCGAGCGAGTCCGCACCGGAGCTGGGCATCGGCGCCCTCGTGCACGACGCGTATCGCGTCGATGCCGGACTCGACCGGCTGGTGGTGCGCCCGCTCGGTGCATTCTCCGCGAGTGTCCTGTGGAAGGGCCTCGATCAGCGTCTCGATCGCGCCTTCGTGTCGGGAGGGCAGGCGCTCGCGCGCGCGGCCGGCTATGCACACGACCGGCTTGGCGAAGGCGACGTCGGACGATTCGCCTGGGTGATCACGATCGGCGCGCTGGCGCTGCTCGCAGCCTTCACGGTGCGGTGAGCGATGCGTGAATCCCTGATCTCTTTCGGCGTGCAGAGCTGGCTGCTGCCCGCACTGGTGCTCTGGCCGCTCGTCGGCGCAGCGCTCGTATGGCTCATTGGTCGTGATCGGCGGCCGGTGGCCGCGGACACGGCGCTGCCCGCGGACGCGCTCGGCGGCGGCGGGCCCGACGCCCGCACGCTGACGCTCTCCGTGCTGCTCGTGGAGGCCGCGCTCGGCCTGATGGCGTGGGGCGCCTTCGATCCCTCCGCTGCCGGCTGGCAGTTGCGCGTGGATCTGCCCTGGCTGCCCGACCTCGGGGCGCGCCTCAGCCTCGCGGTCGACGGCATTTCGCTCCCCATGCTCGTGCTCACCACGAGCCTCATGCCGCTCGCGCTCCTGGCCACCTGGCACCAGGTGACCACGCGCCTGTCCAGCTTCGGCGCCCTGCTGCTGGCGCTCACGAGCGGACTCGTGGGCGTGTTCGTGGCGCTCGACCTGCTGCTGTTCTACCTCGCCTGGGAGCTGATGCTCATTCCGATGTACTTCATCATCGGGATCTGGGGCACGGAGCATCGCACGCGCGCCGCGATCAAGTACGTCATCCTCACCATGTTCGGGTCGCTGCTCATGCTGGCCGCGATCGCGGTGCTGTATGTGCAGGCCGGCGCCACGTCGTTCCACCTCGACGACCTGCTGCGCCTGAACATCCCGCTCGCGCCGCAGCTCTGGCTCTTCGGCGCGTTCTTCCTCGCCTTCGCGATCAAGTCCGCGCTCGTGCCGTTCCACACGTGGCTGCCGGACGCCCAGTTCGAGGCGCCGGTCATCGGCGCCGTCGTGCTCGGGCTCAAGGTCGGCACGTATGCCATCCTGCGCTTCGCGCTGCCCCTCTTCCCGGCCGCCGCGATGCACGACACGGTGCGCACGGTGGTGCTGGCGCTCTCGGTGATCGCCATCGTGTACGGTGCGCTGGTGGCCATCGTGCAGCCCGACCTCCGGCGCGTGCTCTCCTACTCGAGCATCAGCCACCTGGGCTTCATCATGCTCGGCGCCTTCGCGCTCACGCAGCAGAGTGTGCAGGGCTCGGTGATGATCATGGTCAACCACGGCATCACCACAAGCGCCCTGTTCCTGCTGGCGGGCATCCTGAAGGAGCGCGGCGGAAGCGACCGGCTTGACGCCTTCGGCGGCCTGGCCCGCGTGATGCCCCTCTTCGCCGTGGCGCTCATCCTCTCCATGCTGAGCACGATCGGCCTGCCCGGCACGAACGGGTTCGTGGGCGAGTTCCTGGTGCTCATCGGCACGTACCGCGCCGAGCCGCTGCTGGCGATCGTCGCCACCTCCGGCGTGGTGTTCGCGTCGGTGTACGCCTTGCGCGCGCTGCAGCACCTGCTGTTCGCCGCCACGGACACGGCCCGTCATGGCACCATGACGGATCTCCAGGGTCGCCAGCTGGCCGTGATGACCGTCTTCGCCGTGGCCATGCTGTGGCTCGGGATCGCGCCGCAGTCGGTGTTGCGACGCATGGAGGTGGCGTCCGGCGCACTCATCGAACGGGTGCGTGGCGGTGAGACGGCGTTCGCGAACTTCGACGGTGGCGGCACCTCGGTGAACACGTCGCTGACCATCGGAGCCGTGACGCCATGACCGACTTCGCCGAACCTGGCGCGCTGCTGGGCGCGCTGCTGCCGGAGATCACGCTCCTTCTCGGCACCCTCATCCTGCTGCTGGTGGGCGCGTGGGGCGGGGAATCCTCCTCGCCAACGCGCCGCTCGGCCCGATTCGCCCTCGGCATCGTGGGCGTGACGGCGGTGGCCGTGGTGTTCGCCTGGTTGCGCGGCGACGGCTTCACCACCGACGACCGGCTCACCGGTGATGGCTTCCGCTGGGCCATCGACCTGGTGCTGCTGCTCGGCACGGCCGGTGCGCTGGCGATCTTCGACACGGAACAGCTGCGCACGCGCGCCTACCAGGCCGAGATCCCGGTGCTCATGCTGCTCGCGCTGAGCGGCATGATGATCATCAGTGCCTCGCGGGACCTGATGTTCACGTACATCGGCCTCGAGCTCATGTCGATTGCCGTATACGTGCTTGCCGGCGCGAACCGCAGCTCGGCCCGCAGTGCCGAAGCCTCGATCAAGTACTTCCTGCTCGGTGCCTTCGCCTCGGGCTTCCTGCTCTACGGCATCGCGCTGCTCTACGGGGCCGTCGGGGACACGCGCCTGTCCGCGCTCGGCGCGGCGACCCCGAGCGCGATGTACCTCGTTGGCGTGGCGCTGCTGCTCGTCGGTTTCGCGTTCAAGGTGGGCGCGGTGCCGTTCCATCTCTGGACCCCCGATGTGTACGACGGGGCGCCGTCGCCGATCACGGCCTTCATGGCCGCCTGCGTGAAGGCCTCGGCGTTCGCCATGCTGCTGCGCGTCATGGCGGAGGGGATCGGACCGGCCATCGTGCACTGGCATCCGGTGGTGTGGTGGCTGGCCGCGATCACGATGGTGGTGGGCAACGTCGTCGCGCTGGCGCAGCCGAACGTGAAGCGCATGCTGGCGTACTCGAGCATCGCGCACAGCGGGTACCTGCTGGTGGCCGTGCTCGCCTACTCGCAGGAGGCGGCGGCGGCCGTTGTCTTCTACCTGCTGGCGTACACGCTCGCCACGATCGGTGCCTTCGCCGTGCTCGGTATCGTCTCCGAAGGGCGGGAGACCACGGTCACCATCGACGACCTCTCGGGTCTCTGGCATGTGCGCCCCGGTCTCGCCGTGGCGCTCTCCGTCTGCCTGCTGGCGTTCTTCGGCTTCCCGATCGCCGGCGGCGCCGGCTTCTTCGCGAAGTGGTACGTGATCCAGGCGGCGCTGGCCTCGCACACCCCGCTCACCGTGCTGGTCGTGGTGCTCGTGCTCGCCAGCGTCGTGTCGGCAGGCTACTACCTCACGGCCATCTCGGCCATGTTCAACCGCCCGCGGCCGTCGCAGCTGCCGATGCCCGTGCAAACGCCGCTGTTGTCGGGTATCGTGATGGTGGTGGCCGTCGTTGCGTTGCTGGTGCTGGGCGTGTTCCCGACCCCGGCGTCGCGACTCGCCGCCGCCGCCACGCTGCGGGCCGCGCCGCTCGCGACGCCGGTGGCAGGCACGATGACGGTGTCCGCACCGACTGTCGCCGCAACCGAGGACGCGGGGTCGACACCCTGATCCGCGGCGTCCTCCCTTCCCGCCAACCCGCCGCATGTCCCTGAACGCCTCCATCTTCCGACAGTACGATGTGCGCGGCATCGTGGGCCGCGACCTGACCCCCGACGTCGCCACCGCGATCGGTCGGGGGTTCGCCGCCCTCCTTACGGAACGTGGCATCGAGGGCGCCGTGGTCGTGGGGCGCGACAATCGACCGAGCGGCGATGCGTTGCGCGACGCGCTCGTGCACGGACTGACGGCCGCCGGCCGTGACGTGGTGGATATCGGGGTCGTGCCCACGCCGCTCGTGTACTGGGCGCTGCATCACGAGCCGGTCGTGGGCGGCATCCAGATCACCGGATCACACAATCCGCCCGAGTACAACGGCTTCAAGATCTGCGTCGGCACCGGGTCGTTGCACGGCGCCGGCATCCAGCGCCTGCACGCGCTCGCCGCGGCCGGCGGTGCCGACGCCCCCGCGCCGGGCACGGTGCGGCACGTCGAGGTCGTCGAGCGCTACCTCGATGACATCGTGCGGCGCACCGGGCCGCTCGCGCGCCCCATGCGGGTGGTGTACGACTGCGGCAACGGCGCCAGCGCGCTCGTGGCCCCGCAGCTCTTCGCGCGGCTCGGCGTGGAATCGACCGGGCTGTTCACCGACAGCGACGGCACGTTCCCCAATCATCACCCGGATCCCACGGTCCCGGAGAACCTCACCGACTGCATCGCCGCCGTGCAGCGCACCGGCGCGGAGATCGGCATCGCCTTCGACGGCGACGGGGACCGGATCGGCGTGGTGGATGCCGCGGGACGCATCATCTGGGGCGATCACATCCTGATCCTGTACGCGCGCGACGTGCTCGCGCGCACGGGCACGGGGCAGCCGATCATCTTCGACGTGAAGTGCTCGCAGGCGCTCTCCGACGCCATCACGGCCGCGCAGGGCGTGCCCGTGATGTGGAAGACGGGGCACTCCCTCATCAAGGACAAGATGAAGGAGACGCATGCCCCGCTCGCCGGCGAGATGTCGGGACACATGTTCTTCGAGGAGGGGTTCTACGGGCACGACGATGCGCTCTATGCGGCCGCGCGGCTGCTGCGCATTCTCGCCGATGCCGACGCCCCGATCGACGCGCTGCTCGCCGACGTGCCGCACTTCGTCTCCACCCCCGAAATCCGCGTCGACACCGACGACGCGATCAAGTTCGGCATCGTGGCCGACGCGGTGGCGCACTTCCGCGCGAAGTACGACGTCATCGACGTGGACGGCGTGCGCGTGCTCTTCGGCGACGGGTGGGGGCTCATTCGTGCGTCGAACACCCAGCCGGTGCTCGTGCTGCGATTCGAGGCGCGCTCCGAGGCGCGGCTCGCCGAGATTCGCGGTGAGTTCGAAGCGTGGCTGCGCGCCCGCGGTGTGGACCCGACGCCGAGCGTGCACGGATGACCGTCATCCGGCGGCACCGGTGATGGTGTGCCGCGCGAGGCGCGCGTGATCCGGTCACGGCTCACGCTCGCTGCCGCGATCGGCGTTGCGGCGCTGCTCCTGCTCGTCGGGCGTGCGCTCAGCGCCCTGCTCGTCGATCGCGCTTGGTACACCGCCATGGGGGCGCCGGAGGTCTGGCGCGAAATGGTGCTCGCCACGCTCACCCTCAAGGGGGCGGCCTGGCTCGCCGGCAGCGCGTTCGCCTTCGCGAATCTCTGGGCGGTGCGTCGCACGATCCGCTCGATCGCCGTGCCGACGCGCGTGGCCGACCTCGAGTTCATCGAGGAGGTGCCGTCGAGGCGGCTGCTGCTCATCACGCTCGCGGCGGCGGCGGCGGTCGGCGTGGTGCTGATGGTGCCGCTCGATGACTGGACGCTGCTATCGGCGGCGTGGCGCGGTGAGCCCTTCGCGGAATACGAGGGCTACTTCCAACGGGATCTCGGCTTCTACGTATACTGGCTTCCCTTCGAGGGGGCGCTCTACACGTGGGCGCTGGTCGCGATCGTCGTGGTCACGATGCTCGTCACCCTGCTGTACACCCTCACGCGCAGCCTGCGCTTCGAGGGGCGACAACTCGTGGCGCGCGTGCATGTGCGCCGACACCTCACGGCGCTCGGCGCGCTGGTGCTGCTCCTGCTGTCGTGGAGCTACCGCCTCGACGCCTACGAACTGCTGCTGTGGGGCAGCGGCTTCGACGGGCTCTTCACCGCCGTCGACCACCGGTACACCGCGCGCATCGACCTCACGCTCGCCGTGGCGACGTTCGCCGCGGCGCTGATCGTGCTGCGCACCGGGTGGATCGGGCAAGTGCGCGCGGCGTTCATCACGGTCACGCTGGTGCTCGTGGCCTCGCTCGCACTGCGCCAGGCCGGCCCCGAGGTGGTGCGCAACGGCGCGCTGCTCGGCACCGCCGACGAAGGCCGCGCGCGGGACTACGAGGCCACACGCGCGCTCTTCACTCGCCGGGCCTACGGCGTGGACGCCATGGCCTTCCGCGATCCGGTCAGCGAGCCGGATTCCGGCGCCACGACGCTGCCCGATGGACTCGGACGCGCCGCACTCTGGAACGCGGCGGCGCTCGCGCGGTTGGGCGGGGCGGGGGAGGTGCCGCTCTCCCCGGTCGCGCCCCCGGTGTGGCAGCGCGGGCGAAACGGCCCCGAAGCGATCGTGGTCACCCGCACCACGGCAATCGACCCCGTCTGGGACGTCCGTGTCGTGCCCGGGAGCGCCGTGAGCGAGCGCGGCGGCCCGATCATCAACCGTCACGCCGCACTGCGCGGCATCGCGCTCCCCGAACCGCTCGTCGCCCCCGGACTCGACGGATACCGCCTCGTCGACGCCGAGCCCGCTGTCACGAGTGGCCGCGGCGCCGCCGACAGCGCGCAGCACCTCGCGCCCTTCACCGACCGGCGAATCCCGGCGGCACGTCTCACGAATCCGGGCGTGCGTCTCGCCCACGCGTGGGCGACGCGCGATGTCTCGCTCCTGCGCGACGTCGATGTCGAGGAGGCCGCCGTGGTGATGCATCGCGACGTGCGCACTCGGGTGGCGCGCCTCGTGCCACAGCTCGCGCAGGGCGGCGCCGTCACCCCCATCATGCACGCCGGTGCGCTGCTGTGGGCGATCGACGTGTACAGTGCGTCCGAGCACTATCCGCTCAGCATCCGCTTCGCGCTCGCCGGCGAGGCGCGAAGCTATTTCCGCCACGCAGCGACTGTGCTCGTCGAGGCGCGCACGGGCGCCGTGCGCATCGTGCGCACCGCGCAGCCCGATCCCATCGCGCGCACCGCCTTCTCCCTCGTGCCGGCGCTGGTGGTGACGCCGGACGAGCTGCCGGCGACGCTGCGCGAGCAGTTGCCGATCGCGACGGACGGGGCGCTCGCCGAGCTGCGCGCGCTCACGCGGGTTGGGTCGCGGCGCACCGGCAGTACCCCGCGGTACGTGCCGGACAGCCTGCCCGGCGTGGAGCCGTTCCCGGTCGCCCTCGCCGATGATGGGGCCATCGCCTGGTCCGTGCCGGTGGTCGATGACGCGGATCAGGTCGTGGGCATCTTCGAGGCGCGCGGCGGGCTCGACCGGCGCTCCACGTGGCATGCCATGGCCGAGCCGCTCCCGCGCTGGAGCGCCCTGGCCGGTCGCCTTGGCGCGGCGCTGGACAGCGTCACGACCACGGCGGCCGGCGGCACGGATGGCCCCCTGGTGACCGGCACGACCTCGGTGCACGCGATCGGCGGGCGACCGTGGCTCATGCGGCCGGCTTACACAGCGGACGTGGACGGCCTGCACCTGGTGGCGCTGGCCGTGGCGTCCGACTCGAGCGCGCGCGCCGCCGGTTCGCTCGAGGCCCTGACCGGCGCGCGGTCGAACGCCGACCCGGGGCTGCCGTCCCCCGTGGAGCGCACCGACGGCTGGCGCACGATGGAGGCGCGCCGGCTGTACGACGGCCTGCGTGACGCGATGCGTCGAGGGGAGTGGCTCCGCTTCGGCGCCACGCTCGACACCCTCGGTCGCGTGCTGGACCGCACGCCGTGAGGCGAGTTGCCCCCGGCGTGTGCGGCTGCGTAGCATTGAAGGCTGGTTGACACCCCCCAGACACCGGAGAACGCGTGGATCTGCACGAGTATCAAGCGAAGGAGTTGCTGCAGGCGGCGGGCGTGCCCGTTCCGCCCGGGCGCGTCGCGCACACCCCCGATGAAGCCGAGGCGATCGCCACCGAGTACGGCGTGCCCGTGATGGTGAAGGCGCAGGTGCACACCGGCGGCCGCGGCAAGGCCGGCGGCGTGAAGTACTGCAAGAACGCCGGCGAGGCGCGCGAGAAGGCGCAGGCCATCCTCGGCATGGACATCAAGGGCCTCACGGTGGAGAAGGTGCTCGTCACCGTCGCCGCCGACATCGCATCGGAGGCGTACGTCGGCATCATCGTCGATCGCGCGACCAAGAAGGCGGTGTTCATGGTCAGCGCCGCCGGCGGCATCGACATCGAGGAAGTCGCGGCGACCACGCCCGAGAAGATCCTCTACCTGCCCGTCGATCCGCGCTACGGCCTGCTGTCGTTCGAGGCGCTCCGCATGGGCTTCTTCCTCTACAAGGACGCCAAGCTCGCCCGCAGCGCCGCGAAGATCATGCAGCAGCTCTACACGGCGTTCATCGCCGCCGGTTGCTCGCTCGCGGAGATCAACCCGCTCGTCGTGACGCCCGCCAACGAGCTCGTGGCCGTCGACGGCAAGATGGTCATCGACGACAACGAACTCGATCGCCGCCCCGACATCGCGGCGCTGCGCGACGAGTCGTCGGAAGCGCCGAGCGAAGTGGACGCGCGCAAGGCCAACCTCACGTTCATCAAGCTCGACGGCGACGTCGGCTGCGTGGTCAACGGCGCCGGCCTGGCCATGGCCACGATGGACCTGGTCAAGTTCTACGGCGGCGAGCCGGCGAACTTCCTCGACATCGGCGGCTCGTCCAACCCGGAGAAGGTGGTGAACGCGCTGCGCATCATCACCGCCGACCCGAACGTGAAGTGCATCCTGTTCAACATCTTCGGCGGCATCACGCGCACCGATGACGTGGCCAACGGCATCGTCACCGCCACGAAGCAGAACCCGCTCACCGTGCCCATCGTGATTCGCCTCACCGGCACCAACGAAGAGATTGCGATGGAGATCCTCAAGGCCAACGGCTTCTCGGCGTCGTCGGACATGGACGAAGCCGTGCAGCGCGCCGTCGCGCTGGCGAAGGGAGGGGCGGCCGCATGAGCATCTTCATCGACAAGGACACGACGCTGCTGGTGCAGGGCATCACGGGCCGTGACGGCTCGTTCCACGCCAAGCAGATGATCGAGTACGGCACGAACGTCGTGGGCGGTGTCACGCCCGGCAAGGGCGGCCAGCAGTTCGACGGCACCGTGCCGATCTACGACACGATGTTCGAGGCGGTGCAGGCCACCGGCGCGAACACGTCGGTGATCTACGTGCCGCCGCCGTTCGCGGCCGACGCGATCATGGAAGCCGCGGCCGCGGGCATCAAGCTCATCGTCTGCATCACCGAAGGCGTGCCCGTGCTCGACATGACGCGCGTGTATCCCTACGTGAAGGAGCACGGTGCGCGACTGCTCGGCCCGAACTGCCCCGGCCTCATCACGCCGGGCGCCAGCAAGGTCGGCATCATTCCGGGGCGCATCTGCACGCCGGGCAACGTCGGCATCGTGAGCCGCTCGGGCACGCTCACCTACGAGATCGTGCACCAGCTCACGCGCGCCGGCATCGGCCAGAGCACGTGCGTCGGCATCGGTGGCGACCCGATCAACGGCACGAACTTCATCGACTGCCTCGCCGCGTTCGAGGCGGACCCGAACACGAAGGCGATCGCCATGATGGGCGAGATCGGTGGCACCGACGAGCAGGAGGCGGCCACGTTCATCAAGGAGAACATGACCAAGCCGGTCGTGGGCTTCATCGCCGGCCAGACGGCCCCGCCGGGGCGCCGCATGGGACACGCGGGCGCGATCATCTCCGGGTCCTCGGGCACCGCGGCCGAGAAGATCGACGCGTTCAAGGCGGCCGGCATGGGCGTCGCCCAGCGCCCCGTCGATTTCGTGGAACTGATCTCGGCGCGACTCGGCTGAGATCGGAGCGACCGGCGCCAGGCGGCGCCGGTCGCCATGCTACGGTCCCGCAGGCCCGGTCCGCCAGTGGCGGATCCCGGGCCTGCGGGCGTTCGTCCCGTGCGCGGCGCATCATTCGTGCGTCCCGTACGTCGTCCAGCGGCCGGAGGCCTCGATGCACCTGAACGAACTGCTGTCGCCCGCGCGCTGCCTCGTCCCGCTGCCGGCGAGCACGCTGGCCGACGCGGGCCTCCTGCTCGTGGAGGCGCTCGTCGGCGACGGCGCCGTCGACGACCCGGACCGCCTGCGCGAGCGCGTGGAGGATGCGCGCCCCGAGGACGTGCTTGGCTACGGGCACCGCGGCTTCGTGCTGCACTACCGCACCGATGCGGCGCCCGCACTGGCGGTGGCGGTCGGCGTCGCCGCACGCCCGGTGTGCCGCGAGTTCGGCGAGGGGGACGAGCCGCAGTGCGCGCGCGTCGTCGCGGTCGTGATCTCGCCGCGCCGCGAGGCCGCGCGGCACCTGCAGGTGGTGAGCGCGCTGGGCCAGCTCTTCCAGCGGCCGGCCGCGACCGCCTCGTTGGAGGCGGCCGGCAGCGCGCCCGACCTCATGGCCGCCTCCGGCTGGGCGGAGGTGGCGCTGGAGCCGCAGCTGACCGTGCGCGACATCATGTCGGAGCGCCCCCGCTCGATCGGGGCCGACGCGCCGCTGCGGTCGGCGGTCATGGACATGCGGCGGAGCGGGGTGGGGGCGCTCCCGGTGGTCGACGACGAGAATCGGGTGATCGGCCTGCTGAGCGAGCGGGAACTGCTGCGGCACCTCCTGACGCATTACCTTCCCCGGGCTGGGGGACCGCGCACTGGCGGTCCCTCGGGGGCGGCGGGCCGTCGGACGGTGCGGGACGTGATGACGCGACAGGTGCTGTGCGTCTCGCCGCATCAGCCGCTGGCCGAAGTGGCCTCCCTCATGCTCAACAAGGACGTCGAACGCGTCCCGGTCGTCCGGGACGGCATCCTCGTGGGATTCCTCACGCGAGGTGACATCGTTCGCAATCTCATCGGATCCTGACTCTCATGGCCGGACGTCATACCCTCACGATCATCAAGCCGGACGCCTTCGGGGCCGGCAAGGCGGGCCTCATCCTGGCGCTGCTCGAGCAGCACGGGTTCACGGTGAAGGCGGCGCGTGTGCTGCACCTCTCCGCGGCGCAGGCGGGCGCGTTCTACGCCGTGCACGCCGGCCGGCCGTTCTACGGCGAGCTGGTGGAGTTCATGTCGAGCGGGCCGTGCATGCCGCTGCTGCTGGAGCGCGACGACGCCGTGGCCACGCTGCGCACGGTGATCGGCGCCACCGATCCGGCCGAGGCGGCCGAGGGCACGGTGCGCAAGCTGTACGCGGAGTCGAAGGGGCGGAACGCGATCCACGCGTCCGACTCGGACGAGAACGCGGTGGGCGAGGCGGCGTTCTTCTTCGCCGGCGCGGACACGATCCGCAGCTGAGGCGCCGTCACGCGGCGGGCTCGGCGGCGGGATGGACACCGCACGGCCGAGTCCGCTCGTAACTTGCAGCCCGGTGGGCACTTGTCGTGGGATTCCGGCGGGTTCGGGCCTTGTGTCCGGACTCCGTCGGCTCTACGTTTCCGGGCTATGTTGTACTTTGACATTCGAGCGATCGAGTCGCAGGCGCAGCCGGTGCACGGCACGCTGCCGGCGGACGATCCGATCTGGGAGGAGGGCGATCCCCGGCCGCAGCCTGCGGTCACGGTGGAGGGGCGTCTCTCGGTGGCGGGGCAGGGCCGGTTCTACTTCACCGGTCATCTCTCGGGCTCGACGGTGGTGGCCTGTCGGCGCTGTCTGACCGACGTGACCGCCGAGGTGTCGGACGAGTTCTCGGCGCTGTTCGCGGAACCGGGGCTCGACGATGCGGACGAGGACGACGTCTACCCGTTGGCGGCGAACGCCCGCACGATCGACCTTCGGTCGGCGGTGCGGGAGGCGTGGCTGCTGGCGGTGCCGGCGTTCGTCACCTGCCGCGACGAGTGCCGGGGGCTCTGCCCCACGTGTGGTGCCGACCGTAACGAGGTTGCCTGCGGCTGTGGCGCAGGCGGCTCCGATGCGCGGTGGGATGCGTTGCGCGCGCTGCGCGACACGCAGGCCTGACGCGCCGATCTTCTTCGATCTTTCTCCAGGGTGTTCCCATGGCCGTCCCGAAGCGCCGCACCTCCAAGCGCAAGAAGCGCGCGCGCAACACGCACAAGATCGCGCCGGCGATCGTGATCCAGACGTGCCCGCAGTGCGGCACGATGAAGCGTCCCCACCGCGTGTGCCTCGAGTGCGGGTACTACGCGGGTGAGCAGCGAGTGGCCGCTCAGGAAGCGTAAGCTTGGCGCGCATCTGCGTGGACGCCATGGGGGGCGACTTCGCCCCCCGGGCCCCCGTGGCGGGCGCGCTGCTGGCGCTCGCAGAGCTGCCGGCGCCGCTCGAACTCCATCTCGTCGGCGCGACCGCCGTCATCGAGGCGCAGCTCACCGAGCTGCTCCAGGGTGAGCTGGCGTCGCTGGCGCACGTGCGCGACCGCGTCCTCATCGTCGAGGCGCCGGACGTCATCGCCATGACCGACAAGCCGGCCGTGGCGCTGCGCGGCAAGCCGAACAGCTCCATGGTGGTCGGCCTGCGCCGCGTGGCCGACGGCCTCGCCGACGCGTTCGTCTCCGCCGGCAACACCGGCGCGCAGATGGCCGCCTCGCTCATGGCGTTCAAGCTGCACCCCGGACTGACGCGCCCCGCCATCGGCACGATCTTCCCCACGGCCGCACAGCCGATCCTCGTGCTCGACTCGGGCGCGAACGTCGACTGCTCCGCCGAGGAACTCGTGCAGTTCGCGCGTATCGGCGCCACCTATGCGCAGGACCTGCTCGGCCGCTCGTCGCCTGCGGTCGGCCTGCTCTCCATCGGCGAGGAAGCCGAAAAGGGCAATGCCGTCGTCAAGGACGCGCACCAGCGGCTCCTGCACGCCGGCCTCAACTTCATCGGCAACGTCGAAGGTCGCGACATCGCCACGGGCACCTGTGATCGTGGGCCCATCGACGTCGTCGTCTGCGACGGCTTCACCGGCAACGTCCTGCTCAAGTTCTACGAAGCGCTCGCCCCCACCCTCATCGGGCTCGTGGCGCAGCACGCCGGCCTCGATCGCGATGCGATCCGCCGCGCGCTCCACGAACTCGACGCGGATGAGTACGGCGGCGCGCCGCTCCTCGGAGTCAATGGCGTGAGCATCATCTCGCACGGCAAGAGTTCGCCCAAGGCGATCAAGAATGCCATCCGCGTCGCGCAGCGCGCGTACGATTCGGACATGACGGCGCACATCCGCCGTCGGCTCTCGGAATCGGTTCCCACGAGCGATGTCGGGTCCGCGGCGTGAAGCGCCCCATCGCGTACATCGCCGGCACGGGCTACGCCGTGCCGCGCCGGGCCGTCACCAACGACGACCTCGCCGCCCAGGGACTCGAGACGAACGACGCCTGGATCCGGGATCGCACCGGCATCGGGCAGCGCTACGTCTCCGCCCCTGACGAGACGCTCACCGTGCTCTCCACCAACGCCGCGCGCCTGGCGATGGCGGAGGCCGGCATCACGGCGAGCGAGATCGACCTCATCGTGCTCGGCACCGCCACGCCCGACCACCTGCTCCCCGCCACGGCGGTCGAAGTGCAGGCGGCCCTCGGGGCCGGCCGCGCCATGGCCTTCGACCTCGGGGCCGCCTGCAGCGGCTGGCTGTACAGCGCGCAGGTCGCCGAGGGCATGATCGCCACCGGCATGGCCGAAACCGTGCTCGTGATCGGCGCCGAAGTGCTCAGCACCATCGTCGACTGGACCGACCGCAACACCTGCGTGCTCTTCGGCGATGGGGCCGGCGCCACGATCATCCGCCACGTGCGCACGCTGCCGCGTGGCGAATCGCGCGAGCGCGGCATCCTGTCCAGCTACGGACGCAGCGACGGCAACCTGTACGACCTGCTGTGGCGTCCCGCCGGCGGTGTCGCCGAGCCGTTCAGCGACGCCGTCTACGCGGCGCGCCGGCAGTACGTGCGCATGGAAGGCCGCGAGGTCTTCAAGCATGCCGTGCGGTCCATGGCCGACGCCGTCGACCGGGCACTCGACATGGCCAAGCTCACGCCCGCCGACGTCGACCTCATGATCCCGCACCAGGCCAACACGCGCATCATCGAGGCCACGGCCAAGCACGCCGGCTTCGACATGTCGCGCGTGTTCGTCAACGTCGATCGCTTCGGCAACACCTCCGCCGCCTCCATTCCGATCGCGCTCGCCGATGCGCGCCAGCAGGGGCGCGTGCCCGAGGGCACGCTCGTGCTCTTCGCGGCCTTCGGCGCGGGGTTCACGTGGGGCTCGATGGTCGTGCGGTTCTGACCCGCCGCGCGCCTTCCGACCGCTTCCCGACGACTGCACACACCATGGACATCGTACTCCTGCTGCCCGGCCAGGGCTCGCAGAAGGTCGGCATGGGCCGCGACCTGTTCGACGCCTCGTCGGCCGCGCGCGAGGCCTTCGAAACCGTCGACACCGCGATCGGCAGCGCCCTCTCCGCCCTCGCCTTCGAGGGGCCGGAGGAGGAGTTGCGCCGGACGCACAACGCGCAGCCCGCGCTGCTCGCCCACAGCGCCGCCGCGTGGTCGATGCTCGCCCACGAGCTCACGCCGCACGTGCGTGCCGCCGCCGGTCACTCGCTCGGCGAGTTCTCCGCGTACCACACGGCCGGGTCGTTCGCCCTCGCGGACGCGGCGCGCATCGTGCGTCGGCGCGGGGAGCTCATGTACGAGACCGGCACCAGCCGCCCGGGCGCCATGAGCGCGATCGTGGGCACGCTCACGAGCCCGATCGAGGAGCTCTGCGCGCAGGCGAGTGCCGAGGCGGGGCTCGTCGTGCCGGCCAACTACAACAGCCCCGAGCAGGTCGTGATCTCAGGGGAGACGGCCGGCGTCGAGCGCGCGATGACGCTGTGCAAGGAAGCCGGCGCCAAGCGCTGCCTGCCGCTCCCCGTCAGTGGTGCCTTCCACTCGCCACTCATGCAGCCCGCCGTCCAGGGACTCGCTTCGGTGCTCGACTCGGCCACCATGCACGATCCGCGCGTGCCCGTGTTCGCCAACGTCGACGGCGCGGCGATCACCAGCGCGGAGGCGGCCCGCCCGCTGCTCGTGCAGCAGCTCACGGCGCCGGTGCGCTGGACGCTCGTGATGCGAAATCTCGTGGCGGCCTTCCCTGACGCGCTCTTCGTGGAGCTCGGCACGGGCAGTGTGCTGTCGGGACTCGCCCGCCGCATCGCGCCGGGCACCCGCACCATGACCGCCGGCACGCTCGCCGACGTCGAGACGCTGCTCGAGCTCGTTCACGCCGAGGGACATTCGCATGCGCATTGACCTGAGTGGCAAGGTGGCGCTGGTCACCGGCTCCACGCGCGGCATCGGCCGCGCGATCGCGGACACGCTGGCCGCCGCGGGCGCGGACGTGGCGGTCTCGGGCCGCGACGCGGCGCGCGCCGACGCGGCCGCGGCCGAAATCGCCGCCGCGCACGGCGTGACGGCGCGTGGCTACGCCGCCGACGTGGGAGAGGTCGCGCAGTGCACCGCACTGGTCGAGGCGGTCGAGCGCGATTTCGGTCGGCTCGACGTGCTGGTGAACAACGCCGGCCTGACGCGTGACAACCTGATCATGCGCCTCAAGGACGAGGACTGGGACACGGTCATCAACACCAACCTGCGCGGGGCGTTCGCCACCTGCCGCGCGGCCAGCCGCGGCATGATGAAGCGCCGCGCCGGTCGCATCGTGAACCTCGCCAGCGTGGTGGGGCTCATGGGCAACAAGGGGCAGACCAACTACGCCGCGAGCAAGGCGGGGCTGATCGGCCTGACCAAGTCGCTGGCCAAGGAGCTGGGCTCGCGCGGCGTCGCCGCCAACGTGGTGGCGCCAGGCTATATCGACACCGACATGACGGCCGCGATGCCCGCCGAGGCGAAGGCGGCGCTGTCGTCGAGCATCCCGCTGGAGCGCCTCGGCACGCCGGCGGATATCGCGGGGATGGTCGCCTTCCTCGCCTCGGACCACGCGTCGTACATCACGGGCCAGGTGTTCGTGGTGGACGGCGGCCTGGCCATGTAACGCGGTCCAAACACTCCCTCGGACGCCCGTCCGGGGCTAAGTTTCCCTGTTCACCTTTCAGTCACATTCACGAGGAACCGTTCCCATGGCGGAGCACGAAGCGAAGATCAAGGACATCATCGAGAAGGAGCTCGGAGTCGAGCGCGAGAAGCTCACCCCGGAAGCCAGCTTCATCGAGGACCTGGGCGCGGATTCGCTCGACATCGTCGAACTCGTGATGGAGTTCGAGAAGGAGTTCAACATCGACATCCCCGATGAGGATGCCGAGAAGCTGCGCACCGTGGGTGACGCCATCGCGTACCTCGAGGCGAAGGTCGCGGGTTGATGCGTCGTCGGGTCGTCGTCACGGGCCTCGGGGCCCTCACGGCTGTCGGCAACGATGTGGCGACGACCTGGCACAACCTGCTGGCGGGCGCATCGGGCGGGGCCCCGATCACGCACTTCGACGCCTCGGCGTTCTCGGTGCGCTTTGCCTGTGAGGTGAAGGGGTTCGATCCGCTGGTGGCCATGGACCGCAAGGAGGTCAAGCGGTCCGACCTCTACACGCAGTACGCCATGGTGGCGTCCGTGCAGGCCATGACCGATGCGGGGCTGCTCGACGGCGGATACGCCCCCGACCGCACCGGCGTCATCATTGGCTCCGGCATCGGCGGCATCCAGACGTTCGAGGAGCAGCACACGAACCTCATGAACAACGGCCCGCGGCGCATCTCCGCGTTCTTCGTGCCGATGTTCATCTCGGACATTGCCGCCGGCGTCGTGTCCATGCGCTTCAACGCGCGCGGTCCGAACTTCGCCACGGTGTCGGCCTGCGCCACGGGTGGTCACGCGATCGGCACGGCGTTCCGGGCCATCCAGTACGGCGACGCGGACGTGATCATCACCGGCGGCGCCGAGGCCGCCGTGACGCCCATGGCGATCGGCGGCTTCGCGAACATGACGGCGCTCTCCACCCGCAACGACGACCCGGCGCGCGCCTCGCGCCCCTTCGACGCCCATCGCGACGGGTTCGTGAT
This sequence comes from Gemmatimonas sp., assembly GCA_011390885.1. Taxonomy (GTDB): domain Bacteria; phylum Gemmatimonadota; class Gemmatimonadetes; order Gemmatimonadales; family Gemmatimonadaceae; genus JAABRT01. The sequence goes on from JAABRO010000059.1 coordinate 171,763, forward strand.
GGGCGAAGGCGCGGGTGTGGTCGTCCTCG
>JAABRO010000060.1 GCA_011390885.1 Gemmatimonas sp.
TGCGGATCTGGTCCATGCTGCGCACGTGCTTGTTGCCGTACCACTCGCCGCGGCGCGTGTTGTCACAGAGGTAGTTCGGGCCACTGAAGTAGCAGGTGCGGCCGAACTCGCCGATGTAGTTGCGCGTGCGGTCACCGGTGAACAGCACCTCCCACTGGAGGCCGTCCGGGTTGGTGAGCAGCTGCGCCTGCACGGTGGCTTCGAACGTGTTGCCGGTGATGCTGCCCACGTTCTGCCACTGGGTGTTGAAGCCGGCGAGCGCAGCCACCGGAATCTCGATCAGGTTGCCGTTGGTCTTGGTGCTCACGTACACGACCGAGGCGGACACCCGCGAGCCGATGATCACGTCGAGGCCCATTTCCTGCTCGGTGGCGATCTCGGGCTCGATGAGCCGGTTGCCGAGCGAGGTGCGCGTGACGGCGCCCTGCGAGAGCGACAGGTTCTCGTACTGGTCGGAGAAGCCCGGGCGCACGCCGGCCGAGCCGATCGTGTAGCGCAGCTTGAAGAGGTCGAGCCAGCTCACGTTGAACCAGTCTTCCTCGCTCATGAGCCACGCGGCCGAGCCACGATAGAAGGTGTTCCAGCGGTTGTCGGGGCCGAAGAGCGACGAGCCCTCCCGGCGGACGAGGCCGTCGGCGATGTACTTGCCGGCGTAGTCCACCGCCACGCTGGTGAAACCGGCGTTCGTGCGACGGTCGGTGATGCTCGACGATCCGTTGCGGTTGACGGCCACACCCACGGACTTCACGCCCGTGACCGTGAACTCGGTGCCCGAAGCGCTGGTGAAGGGGTTCACCTCGCGCTGCATTTCGCCGCGCGCGGTCCAGCGCACCGTCATGTCGCCGAGTGCCTTGGTGATCGTGGCGCCGACCTGGGCGTTCATGCCGTCCACATCGTCATCGACGATGCTGATGGCGCCCGTGGTGGTGCCGTCGCCGCTCTCGTTGGTCTGTCCACGCGCCGTGAAGCTGGTCTGTTGCCGGTCACCGCGATCGTACGACACGAAGCCGTCGAACGACAGCCACTGCACCGGGCGATACGACGCGTTCATGTTGAACAGCGTGCGCATGCGCTGCGTCTCGTTCTGCTGGAAGGCCTGCGTGTAGAACGGGCTGGTGTAACCGGAGAGCGAGTCGGGAATGATGTTGTACTTGAAGCGACCGAGCGGATCGGGCGCGAGCAGGTCGACGTCCGGGTTCTGCCGGAAGAGGTTCACCCACGAGATGCGGGCCGGGTCTTCCTTGGCGCGCGTGTGCGACACGGAGAGGCCGACGTTGAGCTTCTCCTTGATGCGGTGGTCCACGTTCAGGCGCATGAGCTGGCGCAGGTAGCCGTTCGACCCCTCCACCACGCCGGGCTGCTGGTTGCGCGTGTACGAGATGGTGAAGTTCGTGGACGCGCTGTTCTGCTGCAGCGTGAGCGTCTGGGCGTTGAAGGTGCCCGGCTTGAAGAACTGGTTTGCGTGGTCGAACGTGGGATCGATGTAGTCGTTCTCCATGATGCCCGTGGGCGACACGATGCGCGAGTTGCGCGGCACCACGTTGTCGTTCAGGTCCACGTACTGGCCTGCCGCATTCACCCGGAAGTTGTGAGCCAGCGGCTTCTCCGGAAAGCGCGAGAACTGGTCGAAGCCGGCTTCGTTGCGCAGGGTGAACTGCGTCTGCCCGAGCGCCAGGTTGTTGCCGCGCGCCGTGGTGATGGAGATGACACCGCCGGCCGCGCGCGAACCGTATAGCGCCGCGGCGGCCGCACCCTTGATGACCTCGATGCTCTCGATGTCGAGCGCCTCGATGTCCTGCGTGGTCACCGACTGCTCCGAGTTGAGGAACACGCCGTCCACCACATACAGCGGGCCGTTGGACCGGAACTGCGACACGGGCGAGCGCAGCTGCACGAACACGCCGGAGCCCGGCGCACCGCTCGCGCGCACGATGTTCGCACCGGCCACCTTGCCGATGAGCGCACCGGCGGCCGACGTGGTCGTCGGCACCGGCAGGTCGGCAGCGGTGAGCTTGTCCACCGTGTAGGGCGTCTTGCGGCCGGAGGTCGGATCGACCGCGGCCGACACCGTGACCTGGTTCAGGCGCAGCTGGTTCTGCGACAGCTGGAAGTTGATCGTCTGCACCGAGTCGAGCACGAGGCGGACGTTGTCCACCGAGCGCTCGCCGTAGCCGATGCGGCGCGCGATCACGCCGTACACGCCGGTGAAGTTGGCCGTGAGGATGTAGCGGCCGTCCTCACCGGAGGTGGCGGCCACGGTCGTGCCGACCAGGCGGACGGTCACGCCCGGGATCGGCAGCTTGGTGTCGACATCGGTGACCGTGCCCGTGATGCGCGCCGAGCGCACGGTCTGTGCCTCGGCCTCGGTGCCGGGCGCCGCGAGGGCGAGGCCGGCGAGTGCGGAGAGAAGCCAACCCAATGGCCGGCGGGAGGTACCACGACGCGGCATGCGCGCTCCAACGAAAGGATGGGGATGTAGTCGGTTCGGGAAGGCGAGCAGTGGGCAATCGTTGCACGCGTTCCGAGAACCGGGAGGGATAACGAGACGCAATCTTGACGGTGGCCGCCGTTGCGCAAGAGTGAAAACGCGCTTTGTCCGCGCGTCGCGCGGTCACATATTTCGCCGTCGTGCACGGCGCAATGCGCCGACTTTTTCGAACCGTTCAGACCGGCTTCAAATGGGCGCTGTCCGTCCCGTCCCCGTTCGTTTCGTCCCACACGCTCTGGTCCGGACCCGCATCGTGGCGGTCGCAACCTTCGTGCTCGCCGCGAGCGGGTTTTCTGCGGTGCGACTTCACGCGCAGGCCGCTGCGACGCCTCCCGCGGTGCGTCCGATCACGCCCGACCGCCTCATGCCGCGGCTGCAGGCGCTCGCGCACGATTCCATGGAAGGGCGCGGCGCCGGCACGCGCGGCGGCATGCGAGGCCGCACCTACATCGAACGTGAACTGCGCGCCATGGGCGTCGCGCCGGCCGGCGATCGCTACCAGGTGCCCGTGCGCGTGCGTGCGCGCCCCGGTGCCGACTCGCTCGGCGCCAACGTGGTGGCCCGCATTCCGGGGCGCACGACCGGCGGTCCCGTGCTCGTGCTCAGCGCGCACCACGATCACCTCGGCATTCGCAACGACACCGTCTACAACGGTGCCGACGACGATGCCTCCGGCTCCGTCGCGCTGCTGGCGCTCGCCGAACGGTTCAAGGCCGAGCCGCTCGAGCATGACGTGATCCTCGCGTGGTTCGAGGCCGAGGAGAGCGGCATGCTCGGCTCGCGCGCCTTCGTGGCGGCGCCGCCGGTGCCTATCGAGCGCATCGCGCTCAACGTGAACCTCGACATGGTGTCACGGCACGAAGGGGGCGGCGCGCTCTGGGTGGCGGGCACGGCGCACTACCCGTTCCTGCGCCCGATCGCCGAGGCGGCCGTGCCGCGCGCCACGATCCCGATCCGATTCGGCCACGACACGGCCAGCGCGCGGCGGAGCGACGACTGGACGAACTCCTCCGACCACGCGTCGTTCCACCGCGTCGGCGTGCCGTTCCTGTACCTGGGCGTGGAGGACCACCCGGATTACCACAAGCCGGGTGACGACGCCGACAAGGTGGACCCGGCGTTCTACTCGGCGACCGTTTCGTTCACCGAGGCACTGGTGCGCGCGCTGGACGCGCAGCTCGGGGCAGTACACGCGGCGCGACCGGCGAAGCCCTGAGCGCGAGGGGGCAGGGACGATACGACAAACGGCCGCCGCGGACTCCGCGACGGCCGTTCTTGTCCTGAGCCGGCTCGTGGTGGTTACCCGAACCGGGACCCCGTACTTAACGGGCGAGGATCAGGCGACCACCTGCCCAGTACGAGCCGGCCGAGGGACTATGACTAGACAATGGATCACCTCCTGCGTTGCGGGTGGAACTGCGGGCGGAACGAGACAACGCCGAACGTCCGCTTCACGTCGGGCTGCCTGCCGACTGCACGGTATGATCGGCCCGCGGATTCGGCAACCCTCAATTTTCCGGGCTGCGTCCGGTATCGTGATAGGGGCGCCAACGCTCGCGCTGGCGGCTTCGTTGTCCTTTCGTCCCGCAGTCCGTTCGCGGTCCCTTCCGCCACTCGGCTCTGTCCCGCCATGTCCTCTCTGCTCTCGACTCCCCCCACGGTCACCGCGCGCGGGTTTGCCCTGCGCGCCGCCACCGTCCTGCTCATCCCCTCGATCCTGTCGGCGCAGGGCGCCCAGCCGCGCGCCATGCAGCCCAACGACTGGTACCGCGTCACCCAGGTGTCCCAGCCCGCGATGTCCCCCGACGGGCGGCACGTGGCCATGACCGTGACCACCATCCCCACCGGCAAGAACGAGCGCCACCAGGAAGTGTGGGTGGTGCCCACCGCCGGCGGCGAGCCGCAGCGCTACACGTCGCCGGGCACGGAGAGCTCGAGCCCGCGCTGGACCCCGGACGGCAAGTACCTGCTGTTCTCCTCCAACCGGCCAGGCGGACGCGGCAACACGTGGGCGCTGCGCATGGATGCGCCCGGCGGCGAGGCCACCCAGCCCGAGGGGATCCCGACCGGCAGCATGCCGAAGAGCGGCGCCTTCGCGATCTTCACCGGGCCGGCGCGCGGCGACACGGCCCCCACGCGCGGCGCCGATCCGTACGCCCGCATGCAGCCCAACGCGCGCCCGCCCTTTGGCGCCATCACGCGTCCCACCGACCCGGCGCGCTTCGATGGGCGGCACTACGTGGAGACGCCCATCAAGTCCAACGGGCGCGACTACATCGCCAACCCGCGCGACGCGCGCGTGATCCGCACGCAGCAGCTGTGGCGGCAGGACATGGGCGACACGGCGCGCACCATGCTCACCAGCACCAGCTATTCGCACCGGAGCCCGGTCGTGTCGCCCGACGGGCGCTTCATCGCCTTCGTGGCCGATGCGGCGCTGCGCTCCGATTCGATCGTGCAGGCGGAGCAGGATTCGCTGCGCAAGCTGCCGTTCAGCATTGAGCGCGATCGCGAAGTGCGGAATGACGCCGACATCTACATCGTGCCGGTGGCCGGCGGCGCGCCGCGCAAGCTCGCCGAGTGGGTGGGCAGCGAGTCGAACGTCACCTGGTCGCCCGATGGCAAGCGCATCGCCTTCGTGGGCCGCGCGGGACGCACGAGCTCGGCGCGTCTCTACGTGGTGAACGCCGAGGGCGGCACGCCGCTCAACGTGATCGGGGACTTCCAGTTCGAGCCGGAGGACATGGAGTGGCTGCCCAACGGCACGCTGCAGTTCTCCGCGTCGAAGGGGGGCAGCACCGCCGTCTACCGCGTGGATCTCACCGGCAGGACCGCGCCGCGTGAAGTGCTCGGCGGGCGCCGCCGCATCAACGGCGTGTCGTACGATGCGGCCGGCAAGGCCATGGCCTTCGTGGCCACGAGCCTCGCCAAGCCGACCGAGCTCTTCATCGCCAACGCCGACGGCACCGGCGAGCGTCAGCTCACGCGCTTCAACGAGGCGCTCAACAAGGAAGTTGCCTGGAGCGATGGCGAGCGCTTCACCTACAAGGGCATCGGCGATCTCGAGATCGAAGGCTGGCTCATGAAGCCGTACGGCTACGAGCCCGGCAAGAAGTATCCGCTCGTGCTCTACATTCACGGCGGCCCGCACTCGGCCTACGGCGAAAACTGGTTCGACGAGTTCCAGAACCTCACCGCGCAGGGCATGTGGGTGCTGTTCACCAACCCGCGCGGCTCGAGCGGCTACGGCGCCGATTTCACCTACAGCACGCGTGGTCGCTGGTTCGCCGAGGACTACGACGACCTCATGCGCGCGGTGGACATCGCCGCCAAGCGCCCCGACGTGGATTCCACGCGCATGGGCGTGACCGGCGGCTCGTACGGCGGCGTGATGACGGCGTGGGTCACGGCCAAGACCAACCGCTTCAAGGCCGCGCAGGCCGATCGCATGATCTCCAACTGGTGGTCGTGGTACGGCAGCTCGGACGCACAGGGGCTCACGGAGTTCGAGTTCTACGGCACGCCGTGGGAGAACCCGGCCATGTACGACACGCTCTCGCCGATCCGCTACCTGCCGAAGGTGAAGACGCCCACGCTCATCGTGCAGTCGGAAGAGGATCACCGCACGCCGATGACCGACGCCGAGCAGTGGTTCCTCGGCCTCAAGAAGTACGGCGTGCCGGCGGAACTGGTGCGGTACCCGCGCAGCACGCACGACTTGTCCCGCACGGGAGAGCCCTGGCTGCTCGTCGATCGCCTCGGGCGCCTGCGGCAGTGGTTTGCGTATTGGCTGCAGGATGTGAAGCCGGTGGATCCCGCGCCGGTGCGGGCGGCGGGGGGCGGGCGGTAACTCAGGTTCGCGAGCGGTTGAAGCCCCGAGGCTCGCGCCTCGAGGCTTCCCGCTCGGGTCCGTGCTGCGCGATGTGTGTGGCGGGTGTGATGCCCGTCATCGTGATCACACTGCAGCAAGCAGGTCAAAGCCCCGAGGCTCGAGCCTCGCAGCTTCCCGCTCGGGTCCGTGCTGCGCGATATGTGCGGCGGGTGTGATGCCCGTATGCCCTGCAGGGTCTGCCACCAGAAGCGCCCATCGCGCGTGCCCGGACCCGAGATCGAAGCCTCGAGCCTCGAGCCTCGGGGCTTTGGAACCACTTCGGCCTGTCTGGAGACGCCGCCATCGCGCGTGCCCGGACCCGAGATCAAAGCCTCGAGGCTCGAGCCTCGGGGCTTTGGACCAATCGCTGGCGTGCCGCGGATTCACACTCCCCAACCACCGCCGCCACCGACACGATCCCGGTGATCGTGCCCACGCTCTTCCCGGCCTGCCAGTAATCCGCACGCGCTGCCCCCTGCGCCGCGCGCTTGAGTTGCCGCAGCGACCGCAGCGCGTACCACGTGCGGATCCAGTGCTTGGTTTTCCGCCCGCGGAACATCGCGCGCGCGATCGGCCCCACGCCCGTGCCGAGCCGCTCCACGTACGGCGTGCGCAGCACCGACACCGGCACGCCCGTGAGCCGCTCCGTGAGCACGATGTCGCGCTCGCTCGCCTGCACGATGGCCTGCTTGTAGTGCGCGTCGGCGGTGCATTCGTGCGTGGCGATGAGCCGCGTGCCGATCTGCACGCCGGCGTAGCCCATGGCGAGCATGTCCGCGAACTGCGCGCCGCTCCCCACGCCGCCCGCGGCCACCACGGGCAGCTCCAGGTCGCCGAGCTCCTCGAGCAGCGCGTGCGCCGAACGTCCGCCCGTGTGTCCGCCCGCGCGATCGTTCACCGCGATCAGTCCGTGCACACCGCCGTCGCGTCCCTTGAGCGCCCACTTCCGCTCGGTCACGTCGTGGTACACCACGCCGCCGTGTGGCGCGACCGCGTCCACCACCCAGCGTGGATTGCCCAGGGACGTGACGAAGAAGCGCACGCCCTCCTCGAGCGCGACCTGCACCCAGCGCACCATGCGCTCGTGGTACGTGCGTGACGACGCCTCGATGAGCGCGTTGAGACCCACCGGTGCGCCGCCGGCCGCGGCCACGATCTCGCGCACGCCGGCGCGGTACTCGCGCTTGTGCACGTACGTGAGCGCGATCGGCTGGATGATGCCGATGCCGCCCGCCTTCGAGACCGCTGCGACCAGTTCGGGGTTGGAGCAGGGGTACATGGCCCCGCCAATGAGGGGCACGCGGATGCCGGCGTGGCGCGTGAGCGGCGTGGCCAGCCCGGATGCGGGAACGGGATCCATGCCCCCAAGCTTGGGGGAGAAGGGAAGGCGCGCCAGTGCGGCCAGGCTCGGGCGGAGGTAGACTCCACACATGACCGTACTGGTGACCGGGGCGACCGGCTACATCGGGGGGCGGCTCACGTCCCGACTCGTGGAGCGCGGGCTGCGCGTGCGGCTGCTCGTGCGCGACCCGCGGCGGCTGCGCGGGCGGTGGTGGGAGAACGACGTCGAGATGGTGCAGGGCGACCTCTTCGACTTCCCCTCGCTCGAGCGCGCGATGGACGGCGTGACCGAGGCGTACTACCTCGTGCACTCCATGGCCGCCGGCGACGATTTCGAGGAGCGCGATCGCATTGCCGCCCGGAACTTCGTGCGCGCGGGGCAGGGGCTGCGGCACTGCATCTACCTGGGCGGGCTCGTGCCGCCGGTCGACGATGTGTCGCGCCACCTGCAGAGCCGAGCCGACACGGGGGCCGTGCTGCGCGAGGGGCTGCCGGTCACGGAGTTCCGCGCCGGCCCGATCGTGGGCTCCGGCTCGGCCTCCTTCGAAATGGTCCGCTATCTCACCGAGCGACTGCCGTTCATGCTCGCGCCGCGGTGGATCACGAACGAGGTGCAGCCCATCGCGGTGCGCGACGTGCTCACCTACCTGCTGGCGGCGCGCACACGCGAGGCGCTGGGCGTGGTGGAGATCGGCGGGGCCGACCGGCTCTCCTTTCGCGACATGCTGCGGCAGTACGGCGAGGTGCGTGGGCTCACACGCATCATCGTGGCGGCCCCGGTGCTGGCGCCGTCGCTGGCCGCGCTCTGGATCGACAAGATCACGCCCATTCCGCGCTCGGTCGTGGAGCCGCTCGTCGAGGGGATCGTGCACCCCGTGGTGGCCGACACGACCCGCGCGCGGGCGCTCTTCCCCGAGATCGAACCCATGGGGTACCGCACGGCGGTGCAACGGGCGCTCGCCCGCATGAGCGAGCGGGCCGTGGAGTCGCGCTGGAGCGACGCGCTGGGCGCGGGCGAGTCGTACGAACTCACCGACCGCGAGGGGGTGCTCGAGGAGACGCGTGCGCAGTACGTGGACGCCACGCCGGAGCAGGTGTTCCGCGCCTTCTGCAAGCTGGGGGGGGACCAGGGGTGGCTGGCGTGGAACTTCCTCTGGCGCGTGCGCGGTTTCCTTGATCGGCTGGTGGGCGGGCCGGGGCTGCGACGGGGACGGCGCGACCCGGAGCAGCTGTTGCCGGGCGAGGTCGTGGACTTCTGGCGGGTGGACCTCGTGGAGGCCCCGCGCCTGCTGCGACTGCGCGCCGAGATGCGCGTTCCCGGCAAGGCGTGGTTACAGTTCACGGCGATTCCGGAAGGCGGCGGGACGCGCCTCCTCCAGACGGCGCTCTTCGCGCCGCGCGGGCTGCTCGGACTCCTCTATTGGTACGCCATGTATCCGGCTCACCTCTTCATTTTCGGCGACATGGTACGCGCCATTGCGAAGCTCGCGCGGTCGGAGCCGGCGTCGGCGCTGCCGTCCGCGCCCCGCATGTCGTCCGCGTCCCCGTCGGGCGCGTCCCCGTCGGGCGCGCGGGCCGGCGACGGCGCGCCCGCGGCGGCCGGGCTGCCGGAGTACCGCGCGTGAGCCCCGCCGTGGTCGTCACCTGGCTGCTCGTGGCCATGCAGGGCGTACTCTTCGCGGCCCTCATCTGGCGGCTGCTGCCGGGGCGCACGCGTCGCCCCGCCGTGCCGCCGAGTGCGGCGCCGCGCACCGACACCTCGGTCTCGGTGATCGTGGCCACGCTCAACGAGGCGCGGCGCATCGGGCCGTGCCTCGAGGGGCTCATGCGCCAGACGGCGCCGCTCACCGAGATCCTCGTGGTGGACAGCCGCTCCACCGACGGCACGCGCGAACTCGTGGAGGCGGCCGCGGCGCGCGACCCGCGCATCCGCCTCATCACCGACGACCCGCTCCCCAGCGGGTGGGTGGGCAAGGTGTGGGCGCTCGAGACCGGTCTGCGCCACGCCAGCGGCGAGTGGGTGCTCGGCATCGACGCCGACACCGAGCCGCAGCCGGGCATGCTCCCCGCCATCGTGGATGCGGCCGAGGCGGAGCGCTACGACGTGGTCTCGTTCGGGCCGCAGTTCGCGGGGCAGTCGGAGGCTGAGCGCTTCGTGCAGCCGGCCATGCTGCTCACGCTCGTGTACCGCTGCGGGGCGGCCGGTGCCGAGGATCCGCCGCCCGATCGCGTGATGGCCAACGGGCAGTGCTTTCTGGCGCGACGGTCGGTACTCGAGGAGAACGGCGGCTATGCACCGGCGCGCGCGTCGTTCTGCGACGACGTCACCCTCGCGCGCCACATCGCTGCGCGTGGTGGGCGCGTGGGGTTCATGGACGGTTCGCGCGTGATCCAGGTGCGCGCCTACACGTCGCTCGCGGAAATGTGGCGGGAGTGGGGGCGGTCGTTCGACCTCAAGGACGCCACCCCGATCTGGCGCCGCTGGTTCGACGTGGCGCTCGTGTGGAGCACGCAGGCGCTGCCGATTCCCGTGCTGGTCACCCTCGCGCTCCTCGGCGGGGCGCCGCAGCTGTTCGAACCGGGGGCCTGGGGCGCGGGCGAAGCGCTGGCCGCGGTGAACCTGACGGCACTCACGGCGCGCCTGCTCATGCTCGTGGCCCTGCGCGGGTCGTACGCCGAGCGCGGCTGGCCGTTCTGGTTGTCCTTCCTGGGCGACATCCCGGCCGCCGTGCGGCTCACGCTGAGCACCGCACGGCAGCCCAAGGCGTGGCGCGGCCGCGCCTACAGCGGACTCGAGCCCGCGACCTGAGTCGTAGCTGATCCAGGGGTGCCGCTCGCGGCGGCGCCAACCTGGGCGGCGGCGGCCTCGGCGCCGTCGGCCTGCGTGAGTACCTCAGCCGCCGCGCACTGCTCGAGCAGCGTGAGCATCTCGTCGGCGATCGTCGCGCCGCGGTCGCGCACGTACCAGGTGCGCACCTGCTTGTAGCGCTCATCCTTGTCCAGCTGCAGGCCGTGCTCCAGCACCCACTGCTGCAGCGGCGCCGGCCGCGAGCCCCACTGGCCGCGTTCATTGAACTCGGCGTCGTACAGGATCACGAGGGGAATCGCGCGCGCGCCGTTGGTGAGGTGCGCGTCCATGAGGTCGAGGTTCCGGTCGCGTTCGAGCACGCGCAGCTCGATGCCGGGGTTCGCGTCGGCAATGCGCTGGATCACCGGCACGCTGTTCACGGCGTCCCCGCACCAGTCCTCGAGCAGCACGAGCAGGTGCCAGCGGCACGGGATGGCCGCCGCGCGCGCCTCGGCCTCGGGGGAGAGCGCGGCGCGCTTGTCGGTCATGACCCAGAGGTCATGGTTGGCGACGGTGCGCGCAACGAAGTCGGACAGCGGCTCGGCGGCCGCGAAACGGGAACGCATGGACATGACGAACGACACTCCGTGATGAAGAGGACTGCGGCACATAGTCCTGCGTCGGACATGCGGTTCCCCCCGCCGGCATCGCCTGCTCGGGACGCCGGCGGAGCAGGGGCGGACCGCGATCGGTTCGCTACCTCGGGCGCATCATCGCGCGAGCCACTCCGTGATCGCCGCGCCGAAGGCCGGCAGGTCGGAGGGGACTCGGCTCGAGACGATGTTCCTGTCGGTGACCACAGCGCGGTCCACCCACGTCGCGCCCGCGTTCTCGATGTCGTCCCGAATGCCTACGGTGCTCGTGAGCGTGCGTCCCTTCACGATGCGCGCCGAGATGAGCACCCACGGGCCGTGGCAGATGGTAGCCACGAGCTTGCCGGCGTCGTGCACGCGGCGCACGCAGTCGAGCACCTCGGGCACGCGACGGAGCTTGTCGGGCGCCCAGCCCCCGGGCACCACGACGCCAGCGAGCGCGTCCACGTCCACATCGCGGATGTGCACGTCCACGGCGGCGGGGTAGCCCCACTTGCCGAGGTAGCGCTCGCTGCCGATGCCGGCGATCGGGGCGTGGAATCCGGCCTCCTCGAGGCGGAGCTTCGGATACCACAGCTCGAGATCCTCGTACTCCGGTCCGGCCAGCACGAGCACGGTGGGCTTGGTCATTGCGGGGCTCCCAGGTGTAGGCACATCGTGAGAAGCGCCGCTGCCAGCAGGACGGCGCTGTCGCGCCACCGGCGGAGGAACTGTCGGTGGCGCGCTCGTGTTCGGTCTCAATATAGGCGACGCCGCCCTCCCGCCCGGCCGCATCCTCCCGCGGTCCCTCTCCGACGTCCCCAGCCCGCGCTGCGCATGAAGCTGATCACGGCCATCATCCGTCCCGAGCGTCTGTCCGAGGTGAAGCTGGCGCTCTTCCGCATCGGGGTCACCGGCATCACGCTCTCTCGCGTGAGCGGACACGGCGGCGAACGCGACGTGGTGCAGCAGTATCGAGGCGACACGGTGGTGCTCGAGTTCCACGAGAAGGTGCGCCTCGAGATGGCGTGCTCGGACAACTTCGTGGAGATGTGCATCGAGGCCATCCTCGAGGGAGCGCGCACCGGCGAGGTGGGGGACGGGAAGATCTTCGTGCAACCGCTCGATCAGGTGGTGCGCATTCGCACCGGGGAGCGCGACGGGGCGGCGCTCACGCCGGTCACGGCGGAGCTCGTGCAGCGCGAGACGGCGCAGTACGCGGTGCCCACGCGCGAATCGCTGGGGCGCTGACCATGACGCCGCTCCTCCTCTCGCAGGCCGCCGAGGCGTCCATCTCGGCGGGTGACACGGCCTGGGTGCTCGTGTCCACCGCGCTCGTGCTCGTGATGGTGCCGGGGCTCGCCTTCTTCTACGGCGGGCTCGTGCGCGGCAAGAGCGCGCTCAACACCATGCTCATGAGCATCGGGGCGCTCGCCGTCATCACCGTGCAGTGGGTGCTGGTGGGGTACAGCCTCGCCTTCGGTGAGGGCACGCGATGGATCGGCGATTTCTCCTTCTTCGGCCTGATGGGCGTGGGGGCCGAGGGCGGACCGTATGCGAGCGGGATTCCGCACGTGCTGTTCGCGGCGTTTCAGGGGATGTTCGCCGGCATCGCGGTGGCGCTCTTCTCCGGCGCCGTGGTGGAGCGCATGCGTTTCACGGCGTATCTGCTGTTCGGCGTGCTGTGGTCCACGTTCGTGTACGATCCGCTCGCGCATTGGGTGTGGGGTGAGGGCGGGTGGCTGCGCGAGCTCGGCGCGCTCGACTTCGCGGGTGGCACGGTGGTGCACATCAGCGCGGGCGTGACGGCGCTGGTGCTCGCGCGCCAGCTCGGTCCGCGCCGCGACTTCGGGCGCATGGCCACGGTGCCGCACAACGTGCCGTTCACGCTGCTGGGCGCGGGGCTGCTCTGGTTCGGCTGGTTCGGCTTCAACGCGGGCTCGGCGCTCGGCGCGAGCGGGGTGGCCGCCAACGCGCTGCTCACCACGCACGCGGGCGCGGCGGCGGGCATCGTGGGCTGGCTCGTGTGCGAGATATGGCGGAGCGGTCGCGCGACGGCCGTGGGTGCGGCCACCGGCGCCGTCGTCGGACTCGTGGCGATCACCCCCGCCGCCGGCTTCGTCACGCCGCTCGGTGCGCTCGCGATCGGCGCGCTGTCGGCGCCGCTGTCGTTCCTCGCGCTGCATGCGCGCGCGAAGTCGCAGCTGGACGACACGCTCGACGTGTTCGCCTGCCACGGCGTGGCCGGCATTTCCGGTGCGCTGCTCACGGGTGTGTTCGCGACCACCACGGTGAACCCCGATGGCGCGAACGGCGCGCTCTACGGCAACGTCGGGCTGCTCTGGGTGCAGGCGGTGGCCGTGGTGGCCACGATGCTGTTCGCCGCCGCCGCCAGCGTGGCGATCCTCGCGATTGTGCGCGCGATCATGCCGGCGCGCGTGCCGGTGAGCGCCGAGGTGGTGGGCATCGACCTCAGCGAGCACGGCGAGGAGGCGTACCATGGCAGCGACCTGAGCGATCTCACGGGCAAGCGCGTGTCGCTGGGCGAGCCGGTGCTGCTCCCGGCGCGTGACCTCGCCCTCGAGCCGTCGGGGGCGCTGGGGCGATAGGTCGCCTTGGCGCTCCCCGCCGGACATGGGTGCCGCATACACGAAAGCCCCGATCGCGAGATCGGGGCTTTCTCTTGCCGCACCAGGTCCTGCCGAGCGGTCAGTTCTCCTGACCGCCCTGACGGCTCTTCAGCCAGCTGAGCGGAATCATGAACAGCGGCGTGAGGAACAGGCCGAGCAGGATGTTGATCCAGGTGAGGGCCATGAAATAGGCCGTCAGCCCGAGCGATGCCCACAGCGTTCCGAACGTGCCAGCGTTTTCCACTCTTCCGTCTCCGTTGGTGAAGGACCGCGGGGAAGGTAAACCGGGACTCGGCAGGAGGGTAGTCCCTGCCACACCACAGTGAACTCGCATGGCCGTCGGGCCGGTTCCCGACGGGCAGCTCGGGGGAACTGCGAAAGACGCGATGGCGCGATAGGCGCGATGGCGCGAACACAGCATGCATGGGCGGCGACGGTGCGAGGGCTCGGCGATCGGAGACGCCGCCGGCTTCGGCAGGCAGTGTTCGCGCCATCGCGCCTATCGCGCCATCGCGTCTTCCGCAGTACCGATTCCGAGGCCACAGCTCTGCTTCGCCGTGCGTCGTGCGCTCGCCCTCGTCTATACTACGTCCGCATGCCGTCGACCGACCGAACGCCCGCCATGGCGCACGACCCACCGAGCGACACGCTGCACTTCTCGCTGCGTGACGCGTTGCGCGCATCGCTGCGCGCGCTCGGCCCCGAGGACGTGCGGCTCGTGCTTGCCGTCTCCGGTGGCGCCGACAGCATGGCGTTGCTGTTCGCCATGGCCCGCTGGGCGCCGGAACGCATCGCGGTCGTTGCGACGTACGACCACGGCACCGGGGCGCACGCCCGTGAGGCGGCGTCGCTCGTGGCGGCGGAGGCGCGCCGGCTCGGCCTGAATGTCGTGCGCGAACGCGCGTGGCGGCCGGCGAGCACGGAGGCTGGCTGGCGCGAGGCACGGTGGCGCTTCCTCTGGCGCATTGCGCGCGCCTACGGCGCCCGGGTGGCCACGGCGCACACCGCCGACGACCAGCTCGAGACCATGGTGCAGCGCATCGCGCGGGGCACGGGGGCGCGCGGGCTCGCGGCGCTCGCGGCGCCGGGGCCGGTGGTGCGCCCGTGGCTGCAGCTGTCGCGTGCCGACCTGCGCGCGTGGGTCGTCGCCGAGGGGGTGCCGTATCTGGACGACCCGGCCAACGCGGACCGGCGGCATCAGCGGGTGCGCCTGCGCATCGACCTCCTGCCGGCGATCGAGCGCGTCGATCCCGGCTTCGGGGCGGCCATGCGCGACCTCGGTGAACGGGCCGCCGCGTGGCGACGCGACGCCGATGCGCTCGCGGCACGACTGCCGTGGCGGCAGGTGGCTGCCGGCACCTGGCAGCTGCCCCGCGACGCCGTCGCCGGCTGGACGGAGGAGATGCTCGCGGTGGTGTGGCCGGCGCTGCTCGCGCCGCTCGGTGTCACGCTCACCGGGGACGGAACGCGGCGGCTGCTTCGGTTTACCATCGGCCATGCGCGCGCGGGCGAGTTGCGCCTGCCGGGCGGGGTGGTGGTGGTGCGGGCGGGTGCCGTGTTCGAAGTGCGCCTGCCCGAGGCGACGGCGGTGCGCGATGCGGCGCGCCGCGCCGCCGCGCGGTCGTGCGTCGCGGGTGCCACGCTCGCGTGGCCCGGATGGC
Organism: Gemmatimonas sp.; assembly: GCA_011390885.1. GTDB lineage: Bacteria > Gemmatimonadota > Gemmatimonadetes > Gemmatimonadales > Gemmatimonadaceae > JAABRT01. The sequence continues at coordinate 15,412 of JAABRO010000060.1, forward strand.
GATTCCATCGCGTGGCCGCACCAGCGTGCGACGCGACATCGTTGGCGGACTGCTCACTTGCCGCGTTTCCAGAGGGCGCGGCGCTCGAGGTGCGGTCGTGGCAGCCGGGCGACCGCATCGCGACGCCACGCATGGAGGCGGGACGGCGCATCAGTCGGTATCTTTCGGAAGCTGGGGTGCCTCGACGTGATCGGAGTGGTTGGCCGGTCGTCCTCGCCGATGGGGAGGTCGCGTGGGTACCCGGAATCTGTCGCGGCCTCGCCGCGCCGCACCGATCCGGCAGGTCGGACCTCATCTGGTATCGCAGTGAGCGCGAGTTCGGTTGATCCGCGCCTCGACGGCCGAGCCGTCCGGCGCATTGTGTACGACGAAGCAGCGATCCAGGCGCGGGTGCGCGAACTCGGTGAGCAGATCACCGCCGCCTACCCCGATGGCGACCTGCTGGTGCTCGGGCTGCTCAAGGGCAGCTTCATCTTCCTCAGTGACCTCGTGCGCCACATCGCGCGACCGCTGCAGGTCGATTTTCTGGTTGCCTCGAGCTACGGGGACGCCATGGAAAGCAGCGGCGTGGTGCGGTTGCTCTACGATCCGGAAACGGAACTGCAGGGCAAGCACATTCTGCTAGTTGAAGACATCGTGGATTCCGGGCGCACGCTCGCGCGCCTCATGGATCTGCTGTCCGCGCGCCGGCCGGCCTCGCTGGAGATCTGTGCGCTGCTGCACAAGCACATTGCCGAGCACCTCGCCTCCCCTGTCCGGTTCGTCGGCTTCGACGCGCCCCATGAGTTTCTCGTCGGCTACGGTCTCGACCACGCCGAGCATTTTCGGCACCTGCCGTACGTCGCCAGCCTGGAATAAGGTCTTATGCCCTCGCCCATGTCTCCGCCGCCGAAGAAGCCCTTCAACTGGGGGCGCTTCTCGCGCACCATGTCCTTCTGGGTTCTGGTCTTCCTGATCCCGATGGCGATCGTGTCGTATACGGGCGGCAAGTCCGATGCGGCCCCCCAGATCAAGTACACGTTCTACATCGAGCAGCTGAAGGCCGGCAACATCAAGGACGTCACCATCCAGGGCGGCAAGGTCGCCGTGGGGGCGTTCCGCACGCCGATCAAGGCCAACGGCAAGGATGTGAGCCGCTTCACCATGCGCTATCCGGTCGAGAACTCGGATGCCGAGGTGGAGAAGCTGCTCACGTACGGCGTCGAGGTGGACGCGCAGGAGTCGCGCGCCAACCTCACGAGCATGCTGCTCGGCTTCCTGCCGTGGCTGATCATCATCGGCTTCTGGATCTTCCTGTTCCGCCAGATGCAGTCGGGCGGCAATAAGGCGTTCTCGTTCGGCAAGAGCAAGGCCAAGCTGCTCAGCGGCGACACGCCCAAGCTCACCTTCGCCGACGTGGCCGGCGCCGACGAGGCCAAGGTCGAGCTGCAGGAGATCATCGAGTTCCTCAAGGACCCGCAGAAGTTCACTAAGCTTGGCGGCCGCCTGCCCAAGGGCGCGCTGCTGGTGGGCCCGCCGGGTACCGGCAAGACGCTGCTCGCCAAGGCCGTGGCCGGTGAAGCCGGCCGCCCGTTCTTCTCGATGTCGGGCTCCGACTTCGTGGAGATGTTCGTGGGCGTGGGCGCCTCGCGCGTCCGCGACCTGTTCGAGCAGGGCAAAGCGCACGCGCCCTGCATCATCTTCATCGACGAAATCGACGCCGTGGGCCGTCATCGCGGCGCCGGCCTCGGCGGCGGGCACGACGAGCGCGAGCAGACGCTCAACCAGCTGCTGGTGGAAATGGACGGCTTCGAGTCCAACGAAGGCGTCATCCTCATCGCGGCCACCAACCGCCCCGACGTGCTCGACCCCGCGCTGCTGCGCCCCGGCCGCTTCGACCGCCAGATCGTGGTGGACGCGCCGGACCTGCGTGGTCGCGAGGGCATCCTCAAGGTGCACCTGCGCAACAAGCCGATCGCCGACGACGTCGAGATCCTCTCGCTGGCGCGTGGCACCCCGGGCATGGCCGGTGCCGACCTGGCCAACCTCGTGAACGAGGGCGCGCTGCTCGCGGCTCGCAAGGGACACGACAAGATCTACATGTCCGACCTCGAGGAGGCCAAGGACAAGGTCATGCTCGGTGCCGAGCGCAAGTCGCTGGTCATGCGCGAGGAGGAGCGTCGCCTCACGGCCTTCCACGAGGCCGGCCACGCTGTCTGCGCCATGATGGTCAAGGGCAACGATCCCCTGCACAAGGTCACGATCGTGCCGCGCGGCCGGGCCCTCGGTGTGGCCTTCACGCTCCCCGAGGACGACCGGGTGTCGGTGACGCGCGAGCAGCTCGAGGCGCGTCTGGTCATGGCCTACGGTGGTCGTGTGGCCGAGGAGCTGGTGTTCGGGCGTGACCGGGTCACCACCGGCGCGGCCAGCGACATCCAGCAGGCCACGTCGATCGCGCGCCGCTACGTGTCGCAGTGGGGACTCAGCGACGCCATCGGTCCGATTCTCGTGGGCGACAACGAGCAGGAGGTGTTCCTCGGGCGCGAGCTGCAGAGCCGCCGCGAGGTGTCCGAGAAGACCGCCCAGCTGGTCGACGCCGAAGTCTCGCGCGTGATCAACGAGGCCTACTCGCGGGCGCGTACGGTGCTCACCGAGCACCACGACCTGCTCACCGCCGTGGCGCACGGCCTGCTCGAGCGCGAGACGCTCACGCGCGAGGACTTCATCGTCCTGCGTGACGGTGGCACGCTGCCGCCGCGTCCGCCCGAGCCTGGTCGCGCGCCCACGCTCCCGCCGGCCGTGCCGGTGGCGGCGCAACCGGCCCGTCCGGTGCCGCCTCCGCTGCTTGGCGGTCCGGAGCCGTCCCCCGCGTAACCTGCAGCGAGCGGCCACCGGCCACCTCACGCGAGGTCCGTACACGGGCGGCATCGGGAAGTATCCCGAGGCCGCCCGTCGTGCATCTTTCCGCAGCCCCCGCGCGACACTCCCGCCCTTTCACTCCCCCCGCGTGCCCGAACTCGTGCTGCTGCAGGCGCTCCGTGTGACGTGGCGCGACCTCCTCGAGATCCTCGTGGTGGCCGCGCTCACGTATCGCGTGCTGCTGCTCATTCGCGGCACGCGGGCGCTGCAGATGCTGGGAGGCATCGGCGTGCTGGCGCTCGCCTACGCGCTGGCGTGGCTGCTCGATCTCACGATGATCAGCTACCTGCTCGGCGCGGCCTTCACGTACGGCGCCTTCGCGCTGCTCGTGATCTTCCAGCCCGAGCTGCGGGCCGCGCTCGCGCACCTGGGGCCCGCGCGCATGGCGCGCGTGGTGCGACGGCTCGAGAGCGGGGAAGTGCTCGACGAAGTGGTGGACGCCGTCGAGCGGCTCTCGCGCTCGGGCGTGGGCGCGATCATCGTGATCGAGCGCGAGGTGCCGCTCACCGACTTCGTGGAGAGCGGCACGTCGCTCGACGCGAAGGTGTCGGCCGACCTGCTCACCACGATCTTCACGCCGTACTCGCCGCTGCACGACGGCGCGGTGATCATTCGCGGCGACATGATCGTGGGCGCGAGCTGCATCCTGCCGCTGTCGCAGTCCGTCACGCTCGACCGCTCGTTGGGCACGCGCCACCGGGCGGCGCTCGGCCTCACCGAGGAGTCGGACGCGGCGGTCGTGGTGATCAGCGAGGAGCGCGCGTCGATCAGCCTCGCCGAAGGCGGGCGGCTGCGCCAGGATCTCACGCCGTTGCAGGTCCGTGACCTGCTCGACGGCCGCGAACCGCGGGCGACCGCCGAGTATTCGGTGCCGACGCTCGGGCGCCGGTGACGGGGCGCGCCACCGCGTCCCTTGTCGCCCTCTTGGCCTGTTTCTAACTTCATGAGTTAGGCCAATTTCGGCCTCGTTCGCGCGGGGCGCGTGCCTCGCGCGCGCGTCGGCGCCACGCCCTCACGCCCTTCGTCCTTCGTGTCCGACTCCCTCCCCACGATTCCAGTCGCGTCGGCCTTCGCCGACGAGGTGGCGCAGCGCGTGCGCGAGGTGCGCGATCGCATCGCGGCCGCGCACGCGCGTGGCGGGCACGGACAGGAGGTCACGCTGGTGGCGGTCACCAAGACGCACGGGCCGGAGGCGGTGCTCGCGGCCCACGCGGCCGGTGTGCTCGACGTGGGGGAGAATCGCATCCAGGAGGCGGAGCAGAAGCGCGCCGCGCTCCCCGACCTGCCGGTGCGCTGGCATCTCATCGGGCACGTGCAGCGCAACAAGGCGAAGTCGGCGGTCTCCTTCGACCTCGTGCATGGCCTCGATTCGCTGCGTCTCGCCGAGGCGCTGCACGACGCCACGCAGGCGGCGTCGCGCACGTGCGATGTGCTCGTGCAGGTGAACGTGAGCGGCGAGGCCAGCAAGTTCGGCCTGCCGGCCGCCGAGGTGCCCGCGTTCGCCGAACAGCTGCGCGCGTTCCATTCGTTGCGTGTGCGCGGCGTGATGACGATGGCGCCGTTCGATGCCGAGGAGGCGATGCTGCGCCGCGTGTTCGCCGGTGCGCGCGCCTGTGCGCAGGACGTGCGCGCCGCCGGCCATGCCGCCGACGTGCTCTCCATGGGCATGTCGGGCGACTTCGAGATCGCGATCGAGGAAGGCGCCACGCACGTGCGGCTCGGTACGATCCTCTTCGGCGCGCGCGAGGGGTGATCGCGTGACGACGCATCAGGGACATTCGCTCACCTTCCGCCGCGGGAGCTGGCATGAGTGACGATCGGTTTCGGTTGACGGCGCTCGACGCGCGTCGGTGGGACTTCGGCAACGCGCTGCGCGGTTACGATCGCGCGCGCGTGGACGAGTTCCGCGAGCAGGTGGCGGAGGAGCTCGAGCGCATGGCGCGCACGAACCAGGAGCTCGAGACGAAGGTGAGCAACTTCCTCGAGCAGCTGCGTGTGTTCCGCGATCGCGACAAGGCGCTCAACGAGGCGCTCGTCTCGGCGCAGCAGCTGCGCGGCGAGATTCGTGCGCAGGCCGAGCGCGAGGCGCAGCTCATCGTGCGCGAGGCGCAGGGCGAGGCCGAGCGCATCGTGTCGAGCGTGCAGGGCGAGGTGAAGCGCGCCGAGGAGGAGCTGCAGCAGCTCTGGCGGGCGCGCAAGTCGTTCCTCGCGCAGATGCGGACGCTGCTCGAGCGTCAGGGCACCGAGCTCGACGCCGCCGAGAGTGCCGCGCCCCCTGGCATCGCCGGCGCGGAGCCGTCGACTCGTCCGGCGCTCAATGCCACGCAGGCGTTCCAGGTGCCGGCCACCGCGTCGCTCAATCCCACGCAGGCGTTCCCGATCCCCGCCATTCCCGCGCCCAAGCCGGTGGCGGAGGGCGAGAGCTTCCGGATCTCCATCGACACCACGCTGCCGAGCGCGCCGCGCCTCGACGAGGCGTCGCCCGAGCCGCGGGTCCGTCCCTCCATGCCGACCCCGTCGTGGCTCGACGCGGTCGAGGAAGAAGACCAGTCATGACTACGCCGCACGGCTTCCCGCAGCTGCAGTACACGCAGGAGCACACCGCCGTCGGCCTCGCGCACCCTGCGCTCGGCCTGCACGCGCGCGAGCGCATCGAGGCCGCCGCGTACGCGGTGCGCCAGCGCTTCGCCCGGCCCATCGACGTGGCCATCATCCTCGGCACCGGGCTCGGCGCGCTCGCAAACGAGATGGACGTCGAGGTGGCGATCGGCTACGAGGAGTTGCCCAACTTCCCGCTCTCCACGGTGGAGTCGCACCGCGGCCGCCTGCTGTGCGGCACGCTCGGCGGCAAGACGGTGATGGCCATGCAGGGGCGATTCCATCGCTACGAGGGCTACTCGCTGCAGCAGGTCACCTTCCCGGTGCGCGTGCTGCGCGCGCTGGGCGCGGAGACGCTCGTGGTGTCCAACGCCTGCGGCGGCATGCACCCGTTGTGGCAGGCGGGCGACCTCATGCTGATCGCCGATCACCTCAACCTGCTGGGCGACAATCCGCTCATCGGGCCGAACGACGACGCGCTCGGGCCTCGCTTCCCCGACATGTCCGTGCCGTACGACGCCGCGCTGCGCACGCTCGCGCGCAAGGTGGCGGCCGAGCGTGGCGTGACGCTGCGCGAAGGCGTGTACGTGGCGGTGCAGGGGCCGAACCTCGAAACGCGCGCCGAGTATCGCTTCCTGCGCACGATCGGCGCCGACGTGGTGGGCATGAGCACGGTGCCCGAAGTGATCGTGGCGCGGCACGGCGGCATGCGCGTGCTCGGCCTGTCGATCATCACCGACCTGTGCCTGCCCGATGCGCTCGAGCCCACCAACCTCGACGACATCCTGCGCGTGGCGCGCGAGGCGGAGCCGAAGCTCACCGCCGTGGTCCGCGGCGTGGTGGAGCGCCTGTGAGCGAGGCCGGCATGACGACGGCGGCGTTCCCGCTGCCGCCGGCCGAGCAGCGGCCGCACGACCTCGAGCAGCAGCTGCTCACGACGTGGAAGGAGGAGTCCCTCTTCGCCGCGGTGCAGGCCGCGCGCGCCGGCGCGACGCCGTGGGTGTTCTTCGAAGGGCCGCCCACGGCCAACGGCCGTCCGGGCATCCATCATGTGTTCGCGCGCGCGATCAAGGACCTCTTCTGCCGCCACCGGGCGATGAAGGGGTACTTCGTGCCGCGCAAGGCCGGATGGGACACGCACGGCCTGCCGGTGGAGATCGAGGTCGAGAAGGCGCTGCAGCGCGAGAAGGCGGAGCGCGAGGGGCTCGACCTGGCCGACGTCGCCAAGCTGGGCGGCAAGCAGCTCATCGAGGAGACGGGCGTGGCGGAGTTCAACCGCCGCTGCCGCGAGAGTGTGTGGCGCTACCGCGGCGACTGGGAGTCGCTGTCGGAGCGCATCGGCTACTGGCTCGACTACGACACGCCGTACGTCACCTATCACAACGACTACGTGGAATCGGTGTGGTGGGCGCTCGCCACGCTGCACGAGAAGTCGTTGCTGGTGAAGGGGCACAAGATCCTGCCGTACTGCGCGCGGTGCGGCACGGCGCTCTCGAGCCACGAAGTCGCGCAGGGCTACGAGGACGTCGAGGACCCGAGCGTGTACGTGGCGCTCGACCTGGTGCCCGAGGAGGGCGAGACGCTGCGTCGCCGCATTCTGGTGTGGACGACCACGCCGTGGACGCTCGTGTCGAACACGGCGCTCGCGGTGCACCCTTCGCTCGCGTACGCAGAGCTGCGCAAGAAGGCCGCGCCCGACTGGACGATCATCCTCGCGGAAGCGCGCGTGCCCGGCGTGCTCGGCGCCGACTGGGCCGATCGCTGGGACGTGGTGGCCACGCACACGGGCGCCGATTTCGTGGGGCGGCGCTACACGCGGCCGCTCGACTGGGTGGCGTATCCCGAGCAGGGCGCGCACGAGATCATCGTGGGCGAGGAGTTTGTCACGGCCGAGGATGGCAGCGGCGTGGTGCACATGGCGCCGGCGTTCGGCGCCGACGACTACGCGGCCGGCCAGCGGCACGGGCTCGCGTTCCTGCAGCCGGTGACCTCGCGCGGCGAGTTCGCCGACGACATCCCGCTCGTGGCGGGCAAGTTCGTGAAGGATGCCGACCCGCTCATCGTGCAGGAGCTCGAGCGGCTGGGCGTGCTGTGGAAGGCGCAGAAGTTCCTGCACGCCTACCCGCACTGCTGGCGGTGCGACACGCCGCTGCTGTACTACGCGCGCGAGGGGTGGTTCATCCGCACGACGGCGGTGCGTGAGCAGATGCTCGCGCGCAACGCGGCCGTGAACTGGAACCCGTCCGAGATCGGCGCGGGCCGCTTCGGCGAGTGGCTGTCGAACAACGTGGACTGGGCGATTTCGCGCGACCGCTACTGGGGCACGCCGCTGCCCGTGTGGGTGAACGACGCCGATCCGAGCGAGTACGAAGTGATCGGCAGCTTCGCGCAACTCGCCGAGAAGGTGGGGCGTGCGCTCGGCGACGACTTCGACCCGCACAAGCCGTATGTGGACCAGTACACGTGGCCCGCGCCGAGCGGCACGGGCACGATGCGCCGCGTGAACGAGGTGATCGACACCTGGTTCGACTCCGGCTCGATGCCGTTCGCGCAGTGGCACTATCCGTTCGAGCACCGCGACGTGGTGGCGGCGCAGTATCCGGCCGACTTCATCGCCGAGGGGGTGGACCAGACGCGCGGGTGGTTCTATTCGCTGCTCGCGATCGCCACCGGACTCGGCGATGCGCTGCCGAACAACACGGGCGGTGCGGCACCGTACAAGGCCGTGGTGGTCAACGACCTCGTGCTCGACGCCACCGGGCAGAAGATGTCGAAGAGCCGTGGCAATGTCGTGGACCCGTGGCAGGTGCTCGAGCGCCACGGGGCCGACGCGGTGCGCCTCTTCCTCGTGGCGTCGAGCCAGGTGTGGACGCCGCGTCGCTTCGACGAGGAGGCGATCCGCGAGACGGCGGGGCGCTTCCTGCTCACGCTGCGCAACGTGTACGGCGGCATCTTCGCGCAGTACGCGAACTTCGGCTGGTCGCCGTCGGCGCTCGATCCGGCGGTGGCCGATCGCGCGGCGCTCGACCGCTGGATCCTGTCGCGACTGGCGCGCGTGGAGGCGGAGGTCGATGCGCTGCTCGAGGGCTTCGACGCCACGGGCGCGGCGCGTCGCGTCATGCAGTTCGTGGACGATGACGTGTCGAAGTGGTACGTGCGACTGTCGCGCGCGCGCTTCTACGACGTGGACGGCGCCGACAACCGCGCCGCGTTCGCCACGCTGCACGAGGTGCTGGTGGTCACGTCGCGCCTGCTGGCCCCGTTCGCACCGTTCATCAGCGACTGGCTGCACCGCGCGCTCACGGGCGGCTCGGTGCACCTCGCGCCGTACGTGCGCGAGGCGTCGGCGCGCGCGACCGACGACGCGCTCGAGCAGGCCATGGCGTCCATTCGCACACTGGCCGGCCTCGGCCACGCGGCGCGTGACACCGCCGACGTGCGCGTGCGCCAGCCGCTGCCGTCCATGCAGTGCGTGGTGCCGGGCGACTCGGCGCCGCTCGAGGCGCTCGCGCCGCTGCTGGCCACGGAACTGAACGTGAAGCGGATCGAGTTCGTGACAAGCACGGATGCGCTGGTCTCGCTCGAGGCCAAGGCGAACTTCCGCGTGCTCGGCAAGAAGTTCGGGGGCATCACGCCGCAGGTCGCGGCGGCGGTCGGCACGCTCGACGACGCGGCGCTGCGCGTGCTCGCGCACGGCGGCGAGGTGCAGGTGGAGGTGGCCGGCGAGCCGCGCACGATCACGCCGGAGGATGTGACCATCCTGCGGCGCGCGGCCGGTGCGGCCGTGGTGCAGGAGGACGGCGGCTACGGCGTGGCGCTCGATCCGTCGATCACCCCCGAGCTGCGCGCGGAAGGGTTGGCACGCGAGATCGTGAGCCGGGTACAGCGTCTTCGGCGCGACGCCGCGCTCGCGGTCAGCGATCGCATCCGGCTCGCGGTGGCCGGCGACGCGGAGATCGAGGCGGTGGCGCGGGAGTTCGCGGCGCACATCGCCGGGGAAGTGCTGGCCACGGACGTGGTGGTGGGAGTCGACGAAGGGTCCCCGTTCCGCGACGGAGCGGACGCATCTACATGGACTGCGACGCAGGATGGTGACGTCGATGGACGTGCCGTTCGGCTCGCGCTGACCAAGGACGGAGCCTGATGGTTGGTTCGAACGCGCCCAAGAAGCCGAAGTCGATGTCGAAGAAGCACCTCGCGTATTTCGAGGCGCGGCTGCTCGAGGAACGGCGTCGGGTGATGAAGGACCTTGGTCACCACGGCGAGGGCTTCGGGGCCAATGCCGATGGCGAGGGGCAGGACGCGTCCTCGTACTCGTTCCACATGGCCGACCAGGGCACCGACGCGATGGAGCGCGAGAAGGCGTTCCTGTTCGCGAGCAAGGAAGGGCGCTTCCTGTGGCACATCGACCAGGCGCTGCGCCGGCTGTATCGCTCCCCGGAAACGTTCGGCAAGTGTCACCAGTGCGGCCAGGACGTGGCCTTCGAGCGGCTCGATGCACTGCCGCATGCGCGCTACTGCATCGAATGCAAGCAGCGCGAAGAAGACGCCAAGAAGGGGTGACGTGAACGCCTTGATCTACTGGCCGGTCATGGTCGTGGTGATCCTGGCCGACCTGCTCACCAAGGCCGTGGCCGTAGCCACGCTCTCGCCGTCGGGCATTCCGCGCCCGGTGGTGGGGGAGTGGCTGCGCTGGACGCTCGTCTACAATCCGGGGGCGGCCTTCGGGCTGTACCTCGGGCAGTACTCGCGCTGGATCTTCCTGACGCTGAGCGTCTCCGCGCTCATCATCCTGTGGCGCATGTACCGCGAGACGGTGTCGGGCGACTACATCCGGACGACGGCGATCGCGCTGGTGAGTTCGGGCGCGTTCGGCAACCTCATCGACCGCGTGCGGCACGAGTACGGCGTCGTGGACTTCATCGACGTCGGCATCGGTGCGTCGCGGTGGCCCACGTTCAACATCGCCGACATGGCGGTGAGCACCGGCGCGTTCATGCTCGCGTGGGTGCTGTGGAACGAGGGGGCCGAGGAGCCGGCACCGGCCGAGGCCCAATCGGCCACGGGCACGTCGGCCGACCGGTCGAAGTGATGGACGCTGCGCCGCTGCGCGCACTGCGACCGGGCGGGCCGACCTTCTGGGCCCTGCTGCTCGCGGTGCTCGTGTCCGACGTGCTCACGAAGGCGTGGGCGGAGCGAGCGCTCGTGCCACGCCATGTGCCGCACGAGGTGATCGGCGACGTGCTGCGCTTCACGCTGTCGTACAATCCCGGCGCGGCGTTCGGCATGTCGGTCGGGTCGATGTCGCGCGTCTTCTTCGGTGTGCTCGCGGTGCTGGTGATCGGCCTCATGCTGTACGTGACGCGGGACCTCGTGCGCGAGTCGCGGCTCGCGGCGCTGGGCCTGCCGCTGGTGATCGGTGGCGCGATCGGCAACCTGCTCGACCGCGTGCGGAGCAACGCCGGCGTGGTCGACTTCATCGACATCGGGGTGGGCGACGTGCGGTTCTGGACCTTCAACGTGGCCGACATGGGCGTGACCGTCGGCGCGGCGTGCCTCGTGCTCGCGCTGTGGCAGGCGGACGGCGCGGACACGCGCGCATGACGGACCACGCCGGCGCGGGCACCCGCTCGTCGCACACGGTGGGCGCGCGGGCCGGCGAGCGGCTCGACCTGTTCGTGGCGAATGCCTGCGCGCTCTCGCGCACGCAGGCCGCCACGCTCATTGCGGGCGCGCACGTCACGGTGAACGGTGGCGCCGAAAAGGCGGGCTATCGCACCGCCGCGCGTGACGTGGTCGAGGTGTTCATTCCGCCGCCGCCCGGGCGCGACATCGTGCCCGAGGACATCCCGCTCGCGGTCGTGTACGAAGACGACGACCTGCTGGTGGTGGACAAACCGGCGGGCATGGTCGTGCATCCGGCGCCCGGCAACTGGAGCGGCACGCTCGTGAACGCGCTCGTGGGGCGCGGCGGGGCACTGGCCACCGGCGGCGGCGACGAGCGTCCGGGACTCGTGCACCGGCTCGACAAGGAGACATCGGGGCTGCTCGTGGTCGCGAAGACCGAGCAGGCGCATCGCACGCTGAGCGCCGCGCTCGCCGCGCGCACCATCCGGCGCGTGTACGCGGCCCTCTGCTGGGGGCACCTCCCGCAGGAGCGCGTGGGCGTGGATGCGCCACTCGCGCGCGATCCGCGTGACCGGCAGCGCATGGCAATCGTTCCGGGAGGGAAGGTTGCGCGCACCACGCTGGTGCGTGTCGCGCGCTTCGACAGCGTGGACCTCGTGCGCGCGCACCTGCACACCGGACGCACGCACCAGATTCGCGTGCACCTGGCCTCGCTCGGACATCCGGTGGTGGGCGACGACACGTACGGGGGCGGGGGCGGACGTCGCCTGGCGGCGCTGCCGCCGCGTCGTCACTTCCTGCACGCGGCGTGGCTGCGGCTGCCGCATCCGGTCACGGGCGCGCTGCTCGAGCTGCGCAGTCCGCTCCCCGACGACCTTCGCGCGTCGCTGCTCGCCGTGGCGCGGTTGCCCGACCTGCAGCATCACCCGGACCCGCTCGACGCCCTTGGATTCTTCAACGCCGACCCCGACGATCCCTGAGGACGCCGACCTCGAGGACGAGCGCCCACGCGCGCTCGTCGTCGAGGTCGAGGCGCGCGCGTACGCGCTGCCGATCGCGTCGGTGCGGGGCGTCATCCGGGCCAGCCAGCTCACGCCGATCCCTGGCGCGCCGCCGTTCGTGCTGGGGTTGGTGAACGTGCGCGGTCTCGTGGTCACCGTGCTCGCGCTTGGCGCGCTGTTGCGTGACGAAGCGGGCGCGCCGCGTGACGCGATCGCGCCGCTGGCGCGTGCCGTTCCCGTCGTGTCGGTCGTCCTGCTGGAGTATCGGGGGCGCGCCGTGGGCGTGGCCGTCGATGCGGTGCTCGGCGTGCGCCCGCTCGATGCGGGTGACGACACGCCGGCGCAGGGCGGAGCGGCACCGGACGAGGCGGCGGTCGCGCGCGACGCGACGCCGGTCACGGTGCTCGATCCGACGGCCCTGCTCGCGCACGTGATGCTCTCTGCGGAGGACGGACGGTGAGTCGGACAGTACTGATCTGCGATGATGCGATCTTCATGCGCACCATGGTCGGCGACATCCTGCAGCAGGCGGGCTTCGAGATCGTGGGCGAGGCCGAGACGGGCGTGCAGGCGGTCGAGAAGTACAAGCAGCTGCAGCCTGACCTCGTGACGATGGACATCGTGATGCCCGACATGGGCGGCATCGACGCGGTCCGGGAGATCACGAAGTCGCATCCGGGCGCGCGCATCCTCATGTGCAGCGCGATGGGGCAGCAGGCGCTCGTGGTCGAGGCCATCCAGGCCGGCGCGAAGGACTTCGTCGTCAAGCCGTTCCAGCCCAGCCGCGTGCTGGAAGCGGTGCAGCGCGTGCTCGCGGCGTAAGCCGCTCGGCCCGTGGACCTCGCCCGCTACGCGGAGCTGTTCCGCACCGAGGCACGAGAGCATCTCGCGGGCATCGACGAGTCGCTGACGCAGCTCGCCGACGGTGGGGGACGCGCAGCGATCGACGCGCTCTTCCGTCACGTGCACACGATCAAGGGCATGGCGGGCGCCATGGGCTACGGCTCGGTCGAGACGCTCGCGCACGCGTGGGAGTCGCGGCTCGGCGCGCTGCGCGACGGCGACGGCACGACCGATGCGCGGGTGATCGCGCTCCTGTACGACGCCGCGGATGCGCTCGCACAGCACGTGGACGACGCGGTCGATGGCCGCGAGGACGCGCCGGTGGCGGCGTCGCTGCTGGCGCGGCTGGCGGCGGAGCCGGGCGAGGCCTCCGACGTCTCGGTGGAGGTGCACGAGCAGGCGCCGTCCACTGACGCCCCCGCGGGCGAGTCCGCGCCGGACGGGCGGCGTGAGGGACTGCGCGATGCGCGCGTGGAGTTGCGGCATCTCGACGCGCTGCTCGAGCTCACGGGCGAGCTCGTGATCGCGCGCGACCGCCTGCTGCAACTGCACGAGGGCACTGCCGACCGGCCGATCCGCACGGCCGTGCAGGATCTCGCGCGGCTCGTGGGCGCGCTGCAGCAGGAGGTGCTCGCCGCGCGCATGGTGCCGGTCGGGCAGGTGTTCGACCGGTTCCCGCGTCTCGTGCGCGATCTGGCGCGAACGCTCGACAAGCCCGTGGCGTTCGAGATGGCCGGCCGCGAGCTCGCGCTCGACCGCTCGATGCTCGAGGCGATCGGCGATCCGCTCGTGCACCTGCTGCGCAACGCCGTCGATCATGGCCTCGAGCCGGCCGAGGAGCGCCTCGCCGCAGGCAAGCCAGCGGCGGGTCGCGTGCGCCTGAGCGCCGCGCGCGAGCGCGACGCCATCGTGATCGCGGTCTCCGACGACGGACGCGGCATCGACCGCGCGCGCGTGCGCGACCGCGCGCTGGCTGCCGGACGCCTCGACGGCGCGTCCGGCGGGCTGTCGGCCGACGTCCTGTCGGCCGACGTCCTGTCGGACGACGCCCTGTCGGACGACGCGCTCATGGCGCTGCTGGCGCAGCCCGGCTTCTCCACCGCCGACCAGGTCACGGCCGTGTCGGGGCGTGGCGTGGGCATCGACGCGGTCGCGAGCCGCGTGCGCGCGATGGGGGGGCGGCTCGAGATGTCCACCTCGCCGGGAACGGGCACCACCTTCGCGCTGCGGCTGCCGCTCACGTTGGCGATCGTGCGGGCACTGCTCGTCGAGGTGGCCGAGCGCACCTACGCGGTGCCGGCGGCGCATGTGGTCGAAGCGGTGGAGTTCGACGACGTCGACCGGCTGGAGGAGGAGGGCACGGAACGGGTGATCGTGCGGTCGGAGGCACTGCCCGTGGTGCGCCTGCGCCGGCGCTTCGGCGAGCCGATCCGTGAGGACGCGGGCACGCAGCTGCTCGTGGTGGAGGCGGCCGGCCGCCGGGTGGCGTGCGCCGTCGACGCCGTGCTCGGCCAGCAGGAGATCGTGGTCAAGCGCCTCGACAGCGTGCGGGGCGCGGCCGCGCTCTTCAGCGGCGCCACGATCCTCGGTGACGGCAGCCCGGCGCTCATCGTCGATGTGGGTAGCCTCGCCTGACCGCGGCGCGGCGCGCGACTTCCCCCGGAGTGCACACATGGAGGCGATCACCTCCCTCAAGTCCATCCAGCTCGACGCACTGCGCGAGACGGCGAACATCGGGGCCGGACACGCCGCGACGGCGCTGTCCCAGATGACCGGCAGCACGATCATGATCAACGTGCCCGCGATCAACGTCGTGCGCATGGAGGCGATCCCGTCGCAGTTCGGTGACGAGGAGGAGCCGGTCGCCGCCGTCATGATGCACATGCTCGGCGACCTGAGCGGCCGCACGCTGCTGGTGTTCCCGAAGCCCGCCGTGATGCGCCTGGCCGAGCTCATGCTGCGGCGGCCGCTCGGCTCGTCCACGGCGCTCGGCGAGCTCGAGACGTCGGCGATCAAGGAAGCCGGCAACATCCTGAGCGGCGCGTACATGAACGCCCTCTCGGACTTCCTCGGCATGCTGCTGCTGCCGTCGCCGCCGTCGCTGGTGATCGACATGTCGCGCGCCGTGCTGAGCAGCGCCTACGCGCAGTTCGCCAGCGACCCGGACTGCATTCTCTGCGTGGAGAGCGAGTTCATGCTCACCGACCGCGCGCAGTCGCTGCGCGGGTTCTTCCTGCTGCTGCCCGACCCGGCGTCGCTGCAGGTGATGCTGCGGGCCCTTCGCCTCGCCTGACGGCGGGTCGCCGGAACGCCGCCATGTCCATCACGCCGGAGCCCGATCGCAACGTCGCGCTGCTGCGCGCGCTCGCCGATCGCATCGACGCCACCGATCCCGGCGCGTGCAACAACCTCGGGGTGCTGTACTACTCCAAGGGGCTGCACGCCGAGGCGGTGTCGGCGTTCCTGCGCGCGCTCGCGCTCGCGCCGCGCATGCGTGTGGCCGCGCGGAATCTCGAGGTCGCGGCCTCGCACGCCGGTGCCTGCGACGCGCCGATCGCCGTGCTGCAGGCGCGACTCGATGCGAACGCCGCCGACCATGGGGCGCGACGCGAGCTCGCGCGGCTCCATCGTCTGCTGGGCAGGCCGGCGGACGCGGCCGCGCATCTCGACGCGCTGCTGCAGGCCGATCCGGACGACATGGTCGCGCTGCGCGAGCTCGGCCTGCTCGAGCAGGCCGGCGGCGACCTGCGCAAGGCGCAGCGCTGGCTCGAGCGCGCGCTGGCCGTGGCGCCGGACGACAGCTGGGCGCGCCTGCATCTCGCGGAGGTGTACTACCATCGCGGCGCCAACGAACAGGCGCTCGCCGAGCTCGACGAACTGCTGCGGCGCGACGACGGCATCGCCGATGCGCACCTGCTGCGCAGCTTCGTGCTCGGTGACATGGGGCGTCCCGAGGCGGCGCTGGAGGCGTCACGTCGCGCCAACGCGCTCGACCCGGCGCTCGCCGCGCTGCAGCCCGATCTCTCGCTCGACCCGCGCATGGCCCCCACGGCCGGCGCGCCGGCGGGCAGCGTGCCGGCCATCCCGATCACGCGCGGGCTCATGGAAACGCCGGCGATCGCCGGCATCATCAGCAACGAGTCGCTGGCCCGCTACAGCCTCGGTCTCGCGTTCCGCCAGCGTGGCTACTTCGTCGAGGCGCGTCGCGAGTTCGAGCGCGCCGACGCGCAGGGCGAGGACCCGCTGCTCGTGCAGCACGCGCTCGCCGAGCTCGACCTGGTGCAGGGTGGGCATCGCGCGGCGCGGCAGCGCTACGAGCAGCTGCTCGCGGATCGCGGTGACGATGCGCGCCTCTGGAACGAGCACGGCGTCGCGCTGCACCAGGGGGGCGACGTCGCGGCGGCCGCCGACAGCTATCGGCGCGCGCTGCGTGTGGACCCGCGCCATGCGCTCGCGTACAACAACCTCGGCGTGGCGCTCGCCGATCTCGGCGAGGCGGTGCCGGCGCGCGAGGCGCTGCAGCGCGCCGCGCAGCTCGATCCGTCGCTGCTGCGCGCGAGGCTCAACCTCTCGCGCTGGCACCTGCGGCAGCGGGACCCGCTCATGGCGCTCACCGTGCTGCGCGACCTCGTCTCGTTCCACCCCACGCTGGCCGACGCGTGGCACGAGATGGGACTCGCGCTGCTCGCGCTCGACCGCACCGACGAGGCGCGGCAGGCGGTGACCACGGCGATCGAGCATCGACCGGACCACGCCGAGGCGCGCTACACGCTGGCGGAGGTGCTCGGCTCGCTGGGCGATCATGACGGCGCCTTGCGCGAGACGCAGCATGCGCTCGGTCTTGCGCCCGTGCGCGTCGATCCGCGCCTCACGGTGGGCATCGCGCTGCACGACGAGTGCCCCGAATCGGTGGGGCGCCTCGACCTGCTGTCGGTGGTGGAGGCAGAGCCGCTGCTCGGCGCCGAGGTGTCGGAGGCCGACATCGGGGCGCTGCTGCCGGAGCGCATCGCGACGGTGGAGCCGGACGCCTCACCCACGGACATTGCCGCGCAGCTCAACACGCGACTGCACGATGCCGATGCGGCGCTCGTGCAGGGCGAGTCCGCCCACGCGCTGCGCGAGGCGCAGGAGATCCTCACGCGGTGCACCCCGGAGCTGCGGCGCGACGCGCCCGCGCTCGAGGCCGAGGCCCTGCGGCTCGCGGGTGACGCGTGGGCGTCGCTGGGCGTGCACGGCGAGGCGCACGAGCGGTACGCGCAGGTGCGTCAGGCGATGGCGTCGGGCGAGGGCTGGACGCGTGATGAGGCGGTGCAGGTGACCGCGCGCCGCGCGCTGCTCGGCGAGGTGCGCACGGCCTGCCTGCTCGGTCGCGGCGCGGAGGTCGTGCCGCTCGTGGAACGGTTCGGCTCGCACGACACCGCCGATCCCGACGTGCTGGCGCTGCTCGCGGCCGCGCATGCCGCGCTCGGCGATGCGTACGGCGTGCGCGTGGCGAAGGAAGCGCTCGCGCGGCTCCTGCGGCTCGAGCCGCGCAGCGCAGCGCTGCTGCACTTCGCCGGCGATGCGGCGGTGCAGCTCGGTGAGGGCACGCTGGCGCTGGTGCTGTATCGGCGCGCGCTGGCGCTCGACCCGACGCGCCCCTCGCCGCGACTCGCGATCGCGCGGCTGCTGCAGGCGCGCGGCGACCTGCTGGCCGCCCACCTCGAGCTGGTGGCCGCGCTCGCGTCCGTGCCGTCGTGGCGCGAGGCGCGGCTGGCGCTCGCCGCGCTGCACCAGACGGCCGGTCGTTCGCAGGAGGCCGTGCGCGTGCTCGCGGCGCACGTCGACCAGTCGCCCACCGACACCGACGCCCTTGCGCTGCTCGCCGAGGCGCTGCTTGCGGCTGGCCGCGATGGCGATGCCCGCCTCGCGATCCAGCGCGTGCGCCGCGTCGAGCCGGATCACCCGACGGGACTCTGGCTGGACGGTCGCCTGCTCGCCGAGCAGGGACGCGCGCGCGAGGCGCGCTCGCGCTGGGGACGACTGATCGCGACGTCGCCCGGGTCGGCCCCCGCGTCGCGCGCGCGTGACGCCCTCGCGGCGCTCGATCGGTCGTTCGACGACGGCTCGGCATTCGCTGCCGTGTCCGAACAGCGGAGGGCGGGATGAGTCTCGAGGGCACGATCCGCGATCTCGGGCTGCAGGAGGTGGGGCAGCTGCTGTCGCTGAGTCGCAAGAGTGGCGTGCTCTCCGTGCGCTCCGCGCTGCGCGGCGCGCGCGCGTGGATCCG
Source organism: Gemmatimonas sp. (assembly GCA_011390885.1). Taxonomy (GTDB): domain Bacteria; phylum Gemmatimonadota; class Gemmatimonadetes; order Gemmatimonadales; family Gemmatimonadaceae; genus JAABRT01. Next base: position 33,649 of record JAABRO010000060.1, read on the forward strand.
GTTCGCCGAGGGCGCGATCGTGGATGCCGGCGAAGGGGACGCGCTCGATGGCGGCGCGTGCTCCGCGCCCGCGATGGCGGGCGACCGGCCGGCCGTCGAGGAGGTAGTGCTCGACGTGCTCGCGTGGCGTGAGGGCACGTTCGCGTTCACGCCGGCCACCGCGCCGGGCGCCGGTGCGAGTCGCGTGCGCATCCCGACCGACGCGATGCTGGTGGAGTCGGCGCGCCGCGAGGATGCGTGGAGCCGCATCCGCGACCGGGTTCCGTCGGCGGCGGCGATTCCGTCCTTCGTGGACGTGGAGCCCAAGTCGCTGCCGCTGCTGCACCTCGTGCCGCAGGAGTGGGAGGTGCTCACGCGCGTGGACGGGGATCGCGACCTGCGCACGCTGGCCGGCCTGCTGCAGCGCGATGTGGTGGAGGTGGGGGAGATCGTGCACGGGCTGGTGGGCACCGGACTGCTCACCGTGCGCGACGGGCAGACGCCGGTGCGCGCGACGGTGCCACGCGGCATCACGCCGGTGGGCGTGGGCGCGCTCGACGACCTCGATGGTGCGCCGCGGCAGCCGTTCATGTCCGAGGCCGTCTTCGATTCGGACGGGGATGACCTCTGGATTCCCGCGCCGTCGGAGCTTGCCGAGTTCGGGGCGCTCGGGGCGGACGAGGTGTTCGATCCACAGCGCGCGGGCCTGCTGTCGCACCGTGGCACGCCGCTCGCCGCGCCCCGCATCGCCGACGATGACGTCGCGCCGCGCCCGCTCGCGTCAGGCGCACCGGCCACCGTCACGGTGCCGGCCCCAGGGCCCGTTGCCTCCGGCCCCTCCGAGCCGTCATCCCACGACGGCCGGAACGAACCGGTGCCCGACCCGGCACCGGAAGCGATCGCGTTGCGCGAGGCGGGAGACGCCGCGGCGCGGCGCGGGGACTTCGAGACGGCCCTCACCTGTTGGAGCCGGTATCTGCGCGTGCAGGAGCGCGCCGCCGATGCCGACCGTGTGCGTGAGGCACTCGGACTCGCAGCGCGCCTCCAGGCGTTGCTGCATCCGGAGCCGCGCGCCTGACGCACCCGCCGTTCGGCGGGACGGCGGGGACCAGACTGATGCGCGCCCAGCGCATCGCCGAGGAGCGGGCGCATGCCCATCGTGGATCACGCAACCCGACTGATCACCTGCAAGCTCGTCTTCTGCGGGCCCGGTCGATCGGGGAAGACGACGAACCTGTCCTACCTGCACTCCGCGCTGCCGGGTGAGCAGGTCGGTCACCTGACCTCGCTCGCCACACGCCGCGACCGCACGCTCTTCTTCGACTACATGCCCGTGGACCTCGGCACCGTCGGGGCGTACAAGGTGCGCTTCCAGCTCTATACGGTGCCCGGCCAGCCGTACTACAAGGCCATCCGCCAGCTCGTGCTGCAGGGTGCCGACGGCGTGGCCTTCGTCGCCGACAGCCAGCGCCACCGCTGGGATGACAACATCGAGAGCCTGCAGGACATGCACGTCAACCTCGCCGAGCACGGCGTGGACGCGCGCAGCCTGCCCATGGTGCTGCAATACAACAAGCAGGATCTCCCCGAGTCGCTGGTCGCCTCGGTGTCCGAGCTGTCGGCCTCGCTCAACTTTCGCGCGCGTCCCGAGTTCGCCGCCGACGCGCTGCGCGGGCGCGGGGTCTTCGACACGCTGCGCTCGCTCGGCGTGCAGGTGCTCCGGCGCCTCGGCGCGGAGGACGGCACCGCGGCCGGCGCGCGCGCGCAGCAGGCGCTCCGCACACCGAGCTCGGCACCGGTAACCACGCCGGAGCCGGTGGGCATCGAGTCGCGCGGTGAGGGCATCTTCCCGATGGCGGCGCACCGGAAGGTGGCCCGACCCTCTGCCGTCACGACGCCGGCGCTCGCGATGGCTGGAGGAGTCGGCGTGTGACGGGACGGGTCCTCGACGGCGGGTATCGCTTCGAGAACTTCGTGGTGGGAGCCTCCAATCGCCTGGCGCACTCGGCGGCCCAGCGCGTGGCGGACGCTCCCGGCGCGGCGTACAACCCGCTCGTCATCTACGGCGGCTCCGGGCTCGGCAAGACACACCTCGCGGCGGCCATCGCGTATCACGCGCGGCAGGCGCATCCCGCGCTGCGCGTCGAACTCGCCAGCGCGGAAGACATCGTGGAGCGGCTGCATCGCGCGATCGCCTCCGGGCAGCGCGAGCAGTACGCGGCGCACTTTCAGCAGGTGGACCTGCTGCTGCTCGACGACATGCAGTTCCTCACCGGCCAGCGCGAGACGCAGACCGAGCTGCTGCGCCTCTTCAACCTGATGCAGGGCAGCGGCCGGCAGCTCGTGATGACGAGCGATCGTCCTCCCACGGAAATTCCCGACGTCGACCAGCGGCTCGCGTCGCGGCTCGCGGGCGGCCTCGTGGTGGATGTGGGCGCGCCCGACTTCGAAATGCGCCTGGCGATCCTGCGCAACAGCGCCCATGAGCGCGACCTGGAGTTCGGCGAGGGCGTGCTCGACGAGGTCGCACGCCTCGCGCTCGGCAACGTGCGGGAGCTCAAGGGCGCCCTCAACCGGCTGGCTGCGTACCAGCAGCTCGAAGGGGCGCCCATCGCGCCCGCCGATGTGCGCGCGGTGCTCGGCGAGCGCCGCATCTCCGCGGCCAGCGGCATACCGGCCGTGCGCGAGTCCGCGCCCGCCGGCGCAGTCACGCCAACGGGCCCTGAGCGTCCCGCCGAATATGCGGGCTTCCTCGCCGATGTGACGCAGGAAGTGGAAACGCGCGTGGAGCGCTGGCGGGTGACGATCGGGGAGGCGTGCGCGTTCTGGCGTGCGGAGGGATACGACACGCGCGTGCTCGAGCGCGCCATGCAGCTGCCCGCCGCGCCCGACGTGAACGGACTGCTGGCCACCTACGCCGCCGCGATCGAACACCTGCGCGGCCTCGAGATGCAGGCGGTGACGCTCGATCCGGGGGTGCGCGGCAATCCCGCGTTCCGCAACCCGGAGCGGGTGGCCGAAGCGCAGCGGCTGCTCGATCGCGCACTGGCGTCGGCGATGCCGCTGCCCGCGCCCAATCCGGCGTTCGCGCGCAGCGGACTCGAGGTCGGGCTGGCCAACCAGCTCGCGCTCAAGGCGGCGGACGCCGTGATCGAGCACCCCGGCCAGCGCTACAATCCGCTGTTCATCCACGGCGCGAGCGGCACCGGCAAGACGCACCTCGCGCACGCGATCGCGTCGGCGCTGCAGGCCATGTGCCCGCGCACGGCGGTGGCGTGCCTGTCGGCGGGCGCGTTCGTGGAGGAGTTCGTGGCCGCGATGCAGGAGGGCGGGGTGGAGCGCTGGCGCGCGCGCTATCGGGCCGCCGAAGTGTTCGTGCTCGACGATGTGCAGCAGCTCGCGGACAAGGAGCGCACGCAGGAGGAGCTGTTCCACCTCTTCAACGTCCTGCATGATCGGGGCGCGCAGATCGTGCTCACGAGCGACCGGTCGCCGCGCGAGGTGCGCGGCCTCGCCGACCGACTGCGGTCGCGGTTCGAGGGAGGACTCGTCGTGGCCCTGCAGGCGCCCGACCGCGCGCTCAAGGAGCGCCTCGTGCGCCGCTGGCTGCTCGAGGCGGGGCACCGTGCCGAGGGGGCGCTGGTGTCGTATCTCGCCGATCGCGAGGCGCGGAGTGCCCGCGAACTCGGCGGCATGATCACCCGGCTCGCCGCCGCCGCCGACCTGCTTGCCGTTCCGCTCGACCTGCCGCTGGCGCGCCGTGAACTCGAAGGCACGGCGCCCGTCGCGGCGGCCACACCGCGCATCGGCGTACCGCTCGCCGACGGGTCGCACGATGCCTTCTTCCTCGACGAGGAAAAGGTGCGCTGGGAGTGGCCCGAGCTGTCCGACCGCATTCTCGAGGAGTGGCGCTGATGGCGATTCGCGGCAGCCTGAGCGAGGCGAGCCTCGCCGATGTCCTGCAGCTCCTCGCGCTTGGCCAGAAGACGGGCGTGCTGAGCCTCGCGCGGGAGGACAGCTTCGGCGCCGTATGCTTCGATCGCGGGGCCGTGTGGCACGCGGCCATCGTGAACCGACGCGACCGGCTCGGTGACCGGCTGGTGCGCGCGGGAGTGCTCGACGCCGACCAGCTGGCGACGACGGCGGCCCAGCTTCCGGACGACGACGACCGGCACCTCGCGCAGGCGCTGCTCGAGGCCGGACTCGTGGAGCACGACCTGCTGGCGCGCGAGTATCGCGCGCTCGTGGAGGAGGCCGTCTGCCAGCTGTTCACGTGGAATACGGGCACCTTCGCCTTCGAGGCGCAGCCCTCGCCCGCCGAACCGCCGGTCGTCATGCTCCCTGCGGACTCGCTGCTCATGGAGGCGGCACGGCGCGTGGACGAGTGGACGCAGATCGAAAAGAAGATCCCGTCGCTCGACCTGCTGTTCGAGCTCGACGGCGCACGGCTGCAGCAGAGCGGCATCACGCTCACCGAGGAGCAGGCACGCATCGCGCCCTGGCTCGACGGCACGCACGACGTGGCGTCGATCATCGAGCGGTCCGGGCTCGGCGAGTTTGCGGTCGGCAAGGTGGTCTTCGGGCTGGTCACGGCGGGCTTCGCGCAGCGGGTGGGGCGCAGTGCGGCGCGCCGGCAGCCGGCACCCGAGAGTCGCGTGGCGGAGCATCGCAACCTCGGCATCGCGTTCTATCGCACCGGCATGTTCGAGGAGGCGATCCGCGAGTTTCGCCGTGTGCTCGAACTGCGCCACGACGACATGGCCGCGCGCTTTCACCTCGGCCTCGTGCACCTGCGCCGCCGCGCGTGGGCCGACGCCATCGAGGTGCTGCGCGAGCCGGCGCAGCAGCCCGACGCGCGGCCGGCGATGCTGCTCGCCCTCGCGCATGCGTACGAAGGCAGCGGGCAGCTCGACACCGCCGAGGCGCAGCTGGCCGAGGCCATCCGGCGCGGTGCGGGCCAGGAGCCGCGGATCGCGCTGTCGCAGGCGGTGATCGCCATGCGCCGCGGAGACCTGCCGCGCGCCGAGGAGCGGCTGGCCACGGCGCGCACCTGGTGGGGGGCGCGACTGCCGGCGGCCGTGTGGTTCCACTACGCCGGTCTGGCTGCGGCCATGCGCGGCGAACTCGACCGCGCGATCGCGCTGCTCGAGGAGGGCGTGACGGTGCATCCGCATGTCGCCGCGCTGCACAACGACCTCGCCGTCGTGCAGGAGCGGCGCGGACTGCACGAGGCCGCGGCGCGCACGCTCGAGCACGCGCTGCTCGAGGAAAGCACCCTGCCGCACCTGCACAAGAACATCGGCGACTACTTCTACCGCGCGCAGCGGCATGACGAGGCGGCCGAGGCCTACGAACGTGTGGTCCGGCTCGCCCCGCGACACGGCCCCGATGTGTGGCTCAAGCTCGGCAACATCCGCTATCGACGCGGTGACGCCGACGGGGCGCGCGAAGCGTGGGAGGCGGCGCTCGAGATCGCGCCCGGCCACGTGATCGCGCGCGGCAACCTCGGCATCCTCACGGGCGCCCGTCAGGACGACGCCACCACCTTGGAGGCGAAGCCCGCCGCCGAGGGTGCGCTCGCGGTGTCCGGGGCGGCCGCGTGATCGAGGCCGCGTCGCGCGATGGGGATCTGCGCGTCGAAGACGGGCTGGGTCGGCTGCTCGACAAGCTCGCGCGCGATGGTGACGTGTGCTGCGCGGGTTACAAGCCATCGTGCCTGCGACGGCGCATCGGCGTGCGGGTGCGGGCCACGGGGGCCGGCGACTTCGGGCGTTACGCACACGTGCTCGACGCCCACCCGGCGGAATGGACGGCGCTTCGCGATACGCTCACCGTGAATGTCACCGGATTCTTTCGGGATGCGGCGGTCTTCGCGCAGCTGCGCGAGCAGGTGCTGCCGGCGCTGGCGCGACAGGTCGAGGGCCCCGTGCGCGCCTGGAGCGCCGGCTGCGCGAGTGGCGAGGAACCGTGGGCGCTCGCGATGCTGCTGGCCGAGTGCGCCGGCGTGGAGCGAACGGCAGTGCTCGCCACCGATGTCGATGAGCGCTCGCTCGCCCGCGCGCGCGCTGCGGTGTACGCGGCGCACGCCGTGTCGCCGGTGCCGGCGTCGCTGCGCGCCCGGTGGTTCGCGGGCGTCGACCCGGTGCACGTCGTGCCGGCGCTGCGCGGTCTCGTGACCGTGCAGCGGCACGATCTGCTGCGCGATGCGGTGCCTGCAACCGGCCTGCACCTCGTCACCTGTCGCTACGTGGTCATCTATTTCACGCGCCAGGCGCAGGAGGCGCTCTACGCGCGCTTCGCCGACGCGCTCGCGCCCGGCGGTGTGCTCGTGCTCGGCAAGTCGGAGCTGCTCACCGGTCCGGCGCGGCGCAGCTTCGTGCCGATCGACGCACGCGAGCGCATCTACCGCCGCGTCGCGTGACGGACATTCAGGTGTCCATTTCCGACTACGCCGTCGCGCGCGCCGGCACGCGCCTCGTGACGGTGGGGCTCGGGTCCTGTGTGGCGATCGCGCTGCACGCGCCGGCCCATCGGGCCGGTGGGCTCGCGCACATCATGCTGCCGCACGCGGCCCTGTCGAACGATCGGTCGAGTCCGGGCAAGTTCGCCGGCACGGCGGTGCCGCACATGGTCGAACAGCTGCGCGCGCTCGGCGTGACGGGGCGCCTCGAAGCGCGGCTCGTGGGGGGCGCGTCCATGTTCGAGCAGCTGCTGCCGCCGGGCGGCGTGCCGCTGGGATCGCGCAACGTGGTGGCGGCGCGCGCGGCGTGTGCCGATGCGGGCATCGCGGTCGTGGCCGAGGACACCGGTGGTGGACATGGGCGCAGCGTGTACTTCGACGTGGAGGCCGGATGCGTGCTCGTGCGCTCCGTGCTGCACGGTGATCGCACGCTCTGAGCCGGCGCGCGTGCGCCGCGTGCTCGTGGTGGATGACAGCGCCTTCATGCGCCGACTGGTGCGTGACCTCGTCATGGCGAGCGGTGAGTTCGAGGTGGTCGGCACCGCGCGCGACGGCGACGATGCGATCCGCCAGGTGCATGCGCTCGATCCGGACATCGTCACGCTGGACATCGACATGCCCGGCCTCGACGGCCTCGAGGTGCTCGGCTACATCATGAGCGAGGCGCCGCGACCGGTGATCATGCTCAGTGCCGGCGGGGAGGATCGCGGTGCGCGAGCCACGCTGCGCGCGCTCGAACTCGGTGCTGTGGATTTCGTGCGCAAGCCGTCGGGGCCGATCAGTCTCGATCTCGCGTCCGTGGGTGACCAGCTGCTCGACGCGCTGCGCGCGGCGAGCGTGATGCAGGTCCATCGCGTGCAGGTGTTGGCGCGTCGGCCGGTCGCGCCCGGCATGATCTCGGCACACGGCGAGGCGTCACGGGCGACCAGCCCCACGCCGGCTTCCGCGTGCGCCACCCCGGACATCGCGGCCACGCGCGTCGTCGTGGTGGCCGCGTCCACCGGGGGGCCGGCCGCCCTCAGCCAGCTGCTGCCCGCGCTCCCCGCACCGCTCGGGGCGGCCGTGCTCGTCGTGCAGCACATGCCCGAAGGGTTCACGGCCAGTCTCGCCCAGCGGTTGGACGGCAGCTGCGCGTTGCGCGTGCGCGAGGCGAGCGACGGGGACCTCGTCCTGACCGACACCGTGTACATCGCGCCCGGCGGCCAGCATCTGCGGATCATGGCCACCGTGGACGGACCTCGCATCGCCCTCGATCGCAGCCCGTCGCTGTGGGGCGTGCGGCCGGCCGCCGATCCGCTGTTCGCATCGGCGGCCGAGGCGTTCGGGGCGGCGGTGGTGGGCGTCGTACTCACCGGCATGGGGCGCGACGGCGCGGAGGGGCTGCGCCGCGTGCGCGGCGCGGGTGGCATGGCGCTCGTGCAGGACCCGGCCGAGGCCGTGATCCCGGGCATGCCGGAGTCGGCGCTGCGTCTGGCGGGGGCGGATGGTATCGTGTCCCTCGCCACCGCGCCGGCCGCCGTGGAGGCCGCCGTGCGCCGCCTCGCGTCGGGGGCGACGCCGCTCGTCGCGGTCGCCGAGCCGGTTCCTTCGCTGACCCCCTGAGGCGTTCCCCGTGACCTCCCCAACTCCGGTGTCCGATGTGACGGTCGAGGCGCCCGACCTCGCGGCGCTCGCCGCGACCGAACGCGATCTGCGCGCGCGACTCGCCGTGACCCGCGATCCGGCCGACCGGGCGCGCCTCAAGGACGAGATCGTGGCGCTGTTTCGCGCCGTCGAAAGCGCGGAGCGCGAGGTCGCGTCGCTCAAGGACGCGGTGAAGGCGCTGGCCAGCCAGTGGCGCACCGGGGACGCCGCGCCGTCCGGCGGCATGGCGCGGGCCGGCCAGAGCGCGCGCGTGGACCACCTCGGCGCCTCCACGTTCGTGGAGAAGGGGTGGTCGCGCATCGCGCTGGGGGACGGGGCGGCGGCGGAGCAGGCGCTGCTCAAGGCGCTCGCGCTCGCCCCCGGCGACAGCGAGGCGGAAGCCATGCTCGGCTGGGCGCTGCTGCTGCAGGGGCGCGACGACGAGGCCCTGCTCCGCTTTCACCACGTGCTGCTGCGTGATCCCCAGCACGCCCTCGCGCGGGCGCACGTGGGGTTCATCTGCCTGCGGCGCAAGAGCTACGGCGAAGCGATCGAGCACTTGTCGCGCGCCATCCGCGTGGACAATGATGCGAAGGCCAGCCTGTACGCGCACCTCTATCTCGGGCTGGTGTATTTCGACCGGGAGATGTTCGACGACGCGAAGCTGTTCTTCCGGAAGGCGCTCGCGCTCGGTCCGAACCTGCTCCAGGCGTGGTACGAGCTCGGGCGGGCGCACTGGTTCGCGCACGAGCGGGAGGCGGCGCGCACCGCGTGGCGCGAGGGCGCCGCGGCGAACACGTTCAATCCATGGGGCAAGCGGTGCGCGGAGCAGCTGGCAGCCGTCGATCGGGGGGAAGGGCCACCGCGCGAGGTGTGACGCGAGGGCGGGGTATCGCGCACGCTGCGCGCCGTCGGCTGCTGTCGATCGCCCTCCTGCTGGTGGCGGCCTTCGCCGTGCATCCGACGACACTCGAGGCGCAGCGCGACGTGGTGCGCTCGGGGCGCGGCGCGACCGACGACTCGGTACTCCGCGGTGCCCTGCGCTTCGACGCGGGGCGATTCACCGTGGTGGCCTATCCGGGCGACGAGCGGCTGGCGCGCAGCGTGCTGCAGGCGGCCGGCGCGGCCGACAGCTTTCCCGGCCTGCCGCGCCCGTCCGCGCCGGTCCTGATCGCGATCGCCCCCGACGCCGACCGCTTTCGCGCCTGGGCGGGCCCAGCGGCGCCTGCGTGGGGTGCGGCCGTGGCGTTCCCGGCGCGGCAGCGGGTGGTCATGCAGGGGCGCCGCGCCGGCAGCGACGCCGGCGATCCGCTCGTGACGCTGCGGCATGAGCTGGCGCATCTGGCACTGTACGAAGCCCTGGGCGACCTGCCGCCGCGCTGGTTCGACGAGGGGTACGCCAGCGTCGCCGCCGGGGAGTGGGGGCGCGAGGAGGCGCTGGCGGCGAGCATCGGGCTGGCCGTACGCGGCACGCCCACCCTCGACGAGTTGGAGCTGCTGTTCTATCGCGGTGCGGGCGACGCCGAAATGGCGTACGCGCTGGCGCACCGGGCGGTGGCCGACCTGATGACGCTCGATCCGCAGCGCGGGCTCACGCTGTTCTTCCGGAACTGGAAGGCGACCCAGTCGTTCGAGGGGGCGGTGCGCCAGTCGTTCGGCGTGACCTCGCTCGGCTTCGAGCAGCAGTGGCAGCGTCAAACGCGGCGCCGGTACGGCGCGCTCGCGCTGCTGGCGAATCTGACGCTCGGCTTCGGCGTCTTTGCGGTGGTCCTGGGACCGTTCCTCTGGAATCGGCGTCGGCGGGACAAGCGGCGCCTGGAGGCGCTGCGGGTGGCGGACGCCGCGCAGGAGGCGGCGCAGCGGGCGAGCGCGATCGAGGCGATGCTGGCGGCAGGGGTGCCGTCGGACGTGGCCGCGTCGCTGGCCGAGGACGTGGTGTCGGTGCTGCCGCAGGGACGGGGGGAGCCGGAGGGGCCGGTGGACGTCACCAGGTCGTCGACGCCGCCGCGCGTTGACAGCCCGACGTGAGTCCCGTAGGGTGAGCGCGTGACAACGGAGCCTCTCGATCGCGAACGCCCACCGCGCCGTCCCCTGGTCTGGTGGGGGGCGTGTGTGCTGCTGCTCGCCATCGGGTACGCCGATCTCTGGCGGGGCGGGGTGACGATCGGCCCCGTGTGCCTCGTGCTGGCCTACGGGGCGGCGGTGCCGATCGCGATCCTTCGGGGTTGAGTCGCACCGGGAACAGTCCGAACCGCTCAACGGTATGAGAGAGGTAGCCGTTGGAGGGTGGTCCCGCCGGGCGAATAGCTCAGTTGGTTAGAGCGCCTGTCTTACACACAGGATGTCGGGGGTTCGAGTCCCTCTTCGCCCACTGGTCGGTGCATCGAACGCGCAGTTCGGTCCCGATCCCTCACAACGAGACGATAGCGCAGGATGGCTTGCCATGCGTGTCGTGACGAGGCAACTTCCCCAGTTCTATGAGAACAGCCGGTCGATCGTCGGTCGGCGTTCCGCTCGTCCTGCCCATGCATTCGCGCGGCTGGGCATCTCGAACCGGATTCACGGTGCGGAGGCTACGACTTTGATCGCTCGGTCATTCCATTCGCTGCTCGCTGGTGTCAGCACGCTGGCACTCCTTGGCGTCTCCGCCACGTTGTCCGCGCAGGCGGCGCCGCGTCCGGCCCACCCGGACGCCAAGTGGATGCTCGTCGAGGTGTTCAAGGCGGGCGGGCTGCCGGAGAAGGAACTCGGCAGCAAGGCGGCGGATGCGATGCGGCGCCGCATCGGTCGCGAGATCCCGTCCAAGGAGGTCTATCTCGTCCCCAAGGAAGAGATGAAGGCCATCCTCGAGGCCTCGGGCTTCCCGGCCGACGTGCCCCTCGAGCCGCACGATGCGCGCGCCCTCGCGTCGCAGCTGCGCGCCGACGAGTACATCACCGGCGAGGTGATCAAGAACGACACCAGCTACACGGTGGCCGCCAACCTCGTGCTCACCCGCGACAACTCGCTGGTGCAGCCGCTCGGTGAGTTCACGACCAAGAAGTACGACCAGGCGATCGAGCAGCTCGCCGCGGAACTCGAGCTGGCCCGCGCCCAGCTCGCCTTCGAGCAGCGTTGCGTGAACTCGGCGCGCTCGCGGGAGTGGGATGCCGCCGCCGCCGCCGCGCGTGAGGGCATTGCCGCCTATCCGAAGGCCGTGCTGGCGCGCGTCTGCCTCGCCAACGTGATGGTCGAGCAGAAGGCGAGCAACGACGAGCTGCTCAAGATCTCGCGCGAGATCGTGGACATCAATCCGAACAGCCGTCCGGGACTCGCCCTCAAGGCGCAGGCGCTGCGCGCGCTCGACATGCAGGACTCGGCGATCACCACGCTCACCACGCTGCTCGCCACCAACCCGAATGACGCCCGCCTGCAGAAGGACGTGATCGACGCGATCACCGCCTTCGGCAACCCGCGCATCGCGCGCCCGATCGTGGAAGAGGCCGTGGCGCGGAACCCGGGCGACGCCGATCTGCTGCGCCTCCGCTGGCTGATCCTGCTCGCGGTGCGCGACTTCAAGGAAGCGTTCGAGGCCGGTGACGATCTCGTGCGGCTCGACACGGCGTTCGCCGACACCACGTACTTCATCCGCACGGCGGCGGCCTACGCGGCCGACAGCCAGCCGCAGAAGGCGGCCGAGACGGCGGCGCGCGGCGTGGCCAAGTTCGCCGACAATGGCTCGCTCAACTACACGCTCGTCGCAGCGCTGCGTTCGTCGGGGCAGCTGCAGCAGGCGCTCGAGGTGCTCAACAAGGCCACGAGCAGCGGTGTCGCCATCGAGGACGCCGGCCTGCTGCGCGTCACGCTCATGAAGGACCTCGGCGACAATGACGGCGCGCTGGCCACGGCGCGCGAGCTCATCGCCAAGGGTGACTCGAGCCCGGCGATCGTGGTGCTGTCCATCGGCAACACGCTCTTCCAGGCGGCTTCGGCCGACTCCACGATCGGCTTTGCCAAGTCCATCGAGGTGCTCAAGTACGCCGATGAAGTGAACAAGGGCGAGCAGCGGGTGCAGGCCAAGTTCCTGTTCGGCGCCGCCAACGCGCTGGCCGCTCGCGCCCTCGTGCAGGAGGCGGCCGCCAAGCGGGATTGCGCCATGGCGCGCCAGTCCAAGGATTACCTCGTGGAGGCGCAGATCAACCTGCCGGCCGGCGGCTCCTTCGCGCCGCAGCAGGCCCAGCAGTACATCGCGCTGGCCATGCAGCTCGACGGATTCGCCGACCAGGTGATCGCGGCCGTCTGCAAGTAAGGCAGTTTCCGCGCTTCGGCGCACACGGGCCCGCCGTCGCTTTCGACGGCGGGCCCGTGCATCTTTCCGGGGCCTGTCGTCGACCCCTGCTGCTCGTCCGATTCCTCTGCCCGCTCCATCGCCCGTGACCCCGGTCCGTTCCGCATCTGCCGGCCGCCCCGGCGTCTACCACGTGCCCGTGCTGCTCGAGCCCGTGCTGACCCTGCTCGGCAATGCGGAGACGGTCCTCGACTGCACCCTCGGTGGCGGCGGGCACTCGGCCGCGCTCGTGGAGCACGGCGCGCGCGTCACGGGTGTGGATCGCGACCCACGAGCCCTCGCGGCCGCCCGCGAACGTCTGGTCGACGCCGAGCGCGCGGGCCGCTTCCGCGCCCTGCTCGGCAACTACGCCAACCTCGATGGTGCCGGGCTCGCCGCTGCCGAGCGCTTCGACGGCATCCTGCTCGATCTGGGCGTGTCGTCGCACCAGTTCGACGATCCCGGGCGCGGCTTCACGTTCCGCGAAGGCGCGCCGCTCGACATGCGCATGGGCGACGATGCGGCGCTCGACGCCGCGGGACTGCTCAACACCGTCGACGAAGTGGACCTGTCGGCGCTGCTGCGCAACTTCGCCGACGAACCGCGTGCCGCGCGGCTCGCGCGCGAGATCGTGCGTCGTCGCGAGCGCCGCGCGTTCGCCACGGCGGACGATCTCGTCGATGCGATCCGTGCCGTGCTCGGCCCGCGCAGCGGACCGCCCGATTTCGCGCGCATCTTCCAGGCGGTGCGCATCGCCGTGAACGACGAACTCGCCGGCCTCGAGCGCGCGCTGCCCGCCCTGCGCGACCGGCTCAACCCGGATGGGGTGCTGGCCGTGATCAGCTATCACTCGGGCGAAGATCGGCTGGTCAAGCACGCCTTTCGCGAGTGGAGCCGGGCCTGCACCTGTCCGCCGCGGCAGCCGATGTGCACCTGCGGCGGCGTGGCGCCGGGCGAGGTGCTCACGCGGCGTGCGATCGTGGCCGATGAGGCGGAGGTCGCGGACAACGCGCGGGCGCGCAGCGCAAAGCTGCGGGCGTGGCGGCGCGGGGCGTGAGCGCGCGCCGTTCCTCCACGTCCGCGTCGCGGGCGGGCCGGTGGCTCGCGATCGGCCTGCTTGCGTTCGTTGCGACGGCTGTTATCGTGGTCTGGCGTCGCGGGCGTGGCTTCGCGGAAGAGCAGCGGATCGTGGCCCTCGACCGTGAGCGGCGCGACCTCGACGCGCAGCGCATCTCGCTCGAGGGCGAGCTGCAGCGCGCGACGAGCGCCGATCGCATCGCGGCCGCGGCGTCGCGTCGCCTCGGCCTGCGCGCGCCTTCCGACTCGCAGATCATCACGTTGATCCGGGCGCGTGGTGCCGGAGCCACGGTCGCCGACACCCCGTAACCCGTCGCTCGTGAGCGATTCGTCCACTCCGTCCGTCGCGGATAGCGTGCGGCCCTCTCGGCCGCGCGCCGTGCTGCTGCACCTCTCGCTCGTCGTCTTTGCGCTCGCCCTGCTCGGGAAGGCGGCGCGCGTGCAGCTGCTCGACGGCGACCGGTGGGCGGCGGAGGCGGAGAAGCAGCACATGGTCGTGGCCGCGCTGCCCGCCCCGCGCGGGACCATCGTGGACGACCGGGGGGAGCCCGTCGCGATCAGTCGCGAGGTGCTGCGCCTGACGATCGCGCCCAACCAGGTGCGGCCGCCCTCGGCGAAGCGCAACGATCGCGACTCGCTCGCCAAGGAGCTGCGTGCGCTCGGCGTGTCGCGCGCGGTCATCGCGAAGGCGCTCGATTCCACGCGCAAGTACGTGGCGGTGCCGGGGGTGTTCCTCCCCAGCGATGCGCGCAAGGTCATGGCGCTGCGCGGCGTGCGCGCCGACTGGACCATGCAGCGGCTCCCTTCCGGTTCCCACGGACTGCAGCGTCTCGTGGGCGCGCTCGACGCGACCGGCAAGGCGCAGAGCGGCCTCGAGCGGGCCCTCGATTCGCTGCTCACCGGCACGCAGGGCGAGCGGCGCGCGGTGCGCGATCGGCGTGGCCGCGCGCCGTGGGATTCGCCGTCCGGCTCCCGAGTGAACGCGCGCCCCGGCCACACCGTGCAGCTCACGGTGAATCGGCGATTGCAGGAACTCATCGAGCGCGAGCTGCTCGACGCCATGGAGCGCACGGGGGCATCCGGTGGTGACCTGGTCGTCATGGATCCCAATGACGGCGCCATCCTCGCACTCGCCGGTGCGCGCAAGGGGCGCATTGCGCCATCCGTCACGCCGCTCACGGAGCCCTACCAGCCGGGTTCGGTGCTCAAGCCCATGTTCGTGGCCTGGCTCATGGATCAGGGACGCACGCGGCCGTCGGAGATGCTGAACACGGAGAACGGCTCGTATCGCCTCAACGGCACGACCTTCTCCGACGAGCACAAGGAAGCGGCGATGTCCGTGTTCGACGTCGTACGCTGGTCGAGCAACGTGGGCACGGTGAAGCTGGTCACGGAGCGCATGGAGCCGAGCGAGGAGTACGAGCTGCTTCGCGACTACGGCTTCGGCGTGTCCACCGGCCTCCCGTATCCTTCGGAGTCGCGCGGCCAGCTGCGCGACCCCAGCCGATGGAGTGCGCCCTCCGCCGCGTCGCTGTCCATTGGCTACGAGTTGCAGGTCACGCCGGTGCAGCTCGCGGCTGCCTACTCGGCGATCGCGAATGGCGGCGAAATGCTCGAGCCCGCGCTCGTGCGCGAGATCCGCACCGCCGACGGTCAGTCGGTGTTCCGGCACGAGCGGCGCGTGCTGCGCCGCGTCGCCACGAAGGAGAGTGCGGCCGAGGTGCGCGCCATGCTGAAGGCGGTGGTGGACAGCGGCACCGGACGCGCCGCCGGGCTCGCGGCCTTCGAGGTGGGGGGCAAGAGCGGCACGGCGCGGCGCGTGGTGAACGGTCGGTACTCACGCGACGACTACGACGCCACCTTTGCCGGCATGTTTCCCATGTCCGATCCCCAGCTCGTGATCGTGGCGCGCCTCATCGAGCCGCGCACGCAGATCTTTGGCGGCCTCGTGGCTGGCCCGATGGTGCGGGAAGTGCTGCTCGGGGCCATGGCCGCGAGCGACGCGGCGCTCGACCTCAAGGTGTTGGCGCGCGTCGCCAAGGCGGTCGAGCTGCCGTCGGTCTCCGACTCCGCGCCTCCCGTGCGGGTGCTGTCGGCGCGCGACGAGCCGGCCCTCCCCGAGCTGGATGCGGTGCCGCCGCCGCGCGAGGTCGCGCCCTCCCCCGGGCGTGTGGTCGTCACCCTGCCGTTCGCCGCCGAGCAGGAGGCGGCCGGACCACGCGCGCTCACGCCGGTGCCCTCGGTGCGCGGCCTCTCGGTGCGCGAGGCGGTGCGCACGCTCCACGCGGCGGGCTTCCAGGTGAAACTCGCGCGCGGCGTGCGCGGCCGCACGCAACCCGCGGCGGGCGCCTCGGCGCGCGAAGGCTCCCTCGTGGTGTTGGAGCGCGGATCATGAGTGGCCGCGTCATCGACACCGCCACCCTCGTCGAGGCGCTGCGCAGTGCCGAGCTGCTGGCCACCGAGCCGCCGCGGCTGCCGGAGCGCGTGACCGGTCTCGCCGACGACAGTCGCGCGGTGTCTCGCGGTGGTGCGTTCGTGGCCGTGCGCGGCTCCACCATCGATGGGCACGCCTTCGTGCGCGACGCCACGGGTCGAGGCGCCAGCGTGGTGTTCGCCGAGGACCACGTGCAGTGCGAGGTGCCCGTCGTGCGCGTGCGCGAGGGGCGCCGCGCGGCCGCGCTGCTGGCCGCCGCGTTCTACGACCGGCCGGCCGAGCGCTTGCGGCTCGTCGGGGTGACCGGCACCAACGGCAAGACGACCACGGTACACCTCGTGCGTGCCCTGCTGGCGCAGGCGGGCACGCCCAGCGCCTCCGTCGGCACGCTCGGGGTGCTGATCGGACGCGATGGTGAGGCCATGCCGGGCGGGCAGGGGCTCACCACGCCCGGTCCCATCGAAATGCAGCGCCTGCTGCGGGTGCTGGTCGACGCCGGCGTGCGCGTGGCCGCGCTCGAGGTGTCGTCGCATGCGCTCGACCAGTCGCGCGTGGAGGGCGTGGCCTTCGACGTGGCGGTGTTCACGAGCTTCTCGCGTGACCACCTCGACTATCATGCGACGATGCAAGCGTATTTCGACGCGAAGGCCCGCCTGGTTGGACTGCTCAAGCCCGACGGCGTCGCGGTGGTGAACGCCGCCGAGCCGGCCTGGCGCGCCCTTCCCACGCCGCCCCGCCTGCTGCGCTTTCATGCGGGCATCGGGGAGCGACCGGAGGCGGCGGCCGATGCCACGCTGCGCGCTGAGCAGGTGGTGTACGACGCGCGCGGCAGCCGGTTCGACCTGGTGGCGCGCGACGGCTCGCCTCACGGCCTGCACGCGACGGCGCGCCTCCCGCTGTTGGGTGACTTCAACGTGACCAACGCCACCGGGGCGGTGGCCACGGCGTGGGCGCTCGGCCTGCCGCTGCCGGTGCTCGCCGAGGCGTTGGCGCAGGTGCCGCAGGTGCCCGGGCGGCTGGAGCGGCTGCACGATGCGCCCACGGTGCTGCGCGACTACGCGCACACGCCGGATGCGCTCGAGCGCGCGCTGCAGGCCGTGCGCCCCTTTGCGCGCACCGAGTCGGGCGCGAGCACGCGCGTGCACGTGGTGTTCGGCTGCGGCGGCGATCGCGATCGTGGCAAGCGCCCGGAGATGGGCGCGATCGCCGAACGCCTCGCGGACGCCGTGATCCTCACGAGCGACAATCCGCGCACCGAGAATCCGGAGCGCATTCTCGACGACATCGAGGCGGGCATGCATCGCGGCGCCGAGGCGCCGCCGATGGTGCGCATCGAGGACCGGCGCGACGCCATCGCCTTCGCGCTGCGCAGCGCCGCGCCGCACGACGTCGTGCTGCTCGCCGGCAAGGGGCACGAGACGTACCAGGTGCGCGGCACGGAGAAGCTGCCGTTCGATGAAGCGGAGATCGTGGCCGACCTCGTGCGCGAGGCCTCGGGCGGTCGTTCCCCTGGTGACGAGGTGGTGGCATGAGCACGATGGTCCGTCCGGGCATCGCGGTCGAAGGCACGCCAATCGTGCGGCCGTCGGTGCCGCACGTGTGGTGGACGCTGCGCCGCGCGGCGGCCGCGCTCGAGGGGGCGCTCGTGTCGGGGCCGCGCCTCGACGATCGTGCGCTGTCCGGCGTGGCCACCGACACGCGCACGATGCCGCAGGGCGCGCTGTTCGTGGCGCTGCGCGGCGAGCGCTTCGATGCGCACGACCTGCTCGTGGGCGCGCGGGACGCGGGCGCGGCGGCCGTGGTGGTCGACGATCCGGCGCGTGCCGTCGGCCTCGGCATTCCGGCACTCGTCGTGCGCGACACGCGCGAGGCGCTCGGCCTGCTCGCGCGGGGCTGGCGCCGCGCGTGGCGCGGTACGGTGGTCGCCGTGGGCGGGTCGAACGGCAAGACGTCCACCAAGGAACTGCTGCGCGCCGCCCTCGGTGCGCGTCTGGTGGTGCACGCCACGAGTGCGAACGAGAACAACCTGGTGGGCGTGCCGCTCACCCTGCTCGCCGTGCCGGCGCACGCGGACGTCGCGGTGGTGGAAGTCGGCACGAATGCGCCGGGGGAGATCGCGGCGCTGCGCGCCATCTGCGAGGCGGACCTCGCGGTGGTGACGTCGCTCGGCGAGGAGCACCTCGAGGGCCTCGGCGACCTGGCGGGTGTGCTGCGCGAGGAGGCGGCGATCTTCGCGCACGTCGGCCTCGCCATCGTGCCGGCCGGCGAGCCCGCGCTTGTCGACGCCGCGCGCGCGGCGGGAGCGCGGCTCGTCACGGCGGGGCTCGAGACGGGGGACGTCTCGCCCGACGCGTGGACGCTCGATGCGGAGGGGCGCGTGGTGCTCACGGTGCAGGGACACACCGTCACGTTGCCGCTGCGCGGCGCGCACCAGGGCGCCAATGCGACGCTCTCCCTGGCTGTGGCGCGGGCGCTTGGCGTGCCACTCGACGCGGCGTTGGCCGGCATGGCGGCGATGCCGGTGCCGCACATGCGCGGCGAGTTCAGCCGCGTCGGCGCGCTCACCGTGATCAACGACGCGTACAACGCCAACCCGCCGTCCATGCGCGCGGCGATCGCGCTGCTGCGCGGCATGGCCGCGACGGGACGGCGCGTCGCGGTGCTCGGCACCATGCGCGAGCTTGGCGCGCAGACGGCCGCGCTGCACGACGACATCGCGCGCGATGCGCTCGCGGCGGGATTCGATGCCATCGTGGCCGTCGGCGAGTTCGCCAGCGCCTTTGCGCGCGTGGCGCCCGAGGCCGCACACGTGCGCGCGGCCGCTGACGTGGACGCGGCGTGGCCGGTGCTCGCCTCCGTGCTCACACCCGATGCCACGGTGCTGCTCAAGGGATCGCGTGGCGTCCGCCTCGAACGACTGCTTCCCTCCCTCACCTCCTGGGCGACGTCCTGAGTGCTCTACCACCTGCTGCAGCCGCTGGCGAACGAGTTCCAGCTCTTCAACCTGCTCAACTACATCACGTTCCGCTCGGCTGCGGCCTTCGTGACGTCGTTGCTGGTCACGTTCCTCATCGGACCGCTGATCCTGGGCCGGTTGCGGCGCATGGCGGTGCATCAGGTCGTGCGCGAGGGCACACCGGACTCCCATCAGGGGAAGGGCTCGACGCCCACCATGGGCGGGCTCATCGTGCTCGTGGCGGCGATCCTGCCCGCGCTGCTCTTCGCGCGGCTCGACAATCGCTACGTGCTGCTCGCCATGGGCGTCACCGTCTGGATGGGCGGCATCGGGTTTCTCGACGACTACCTCAAGCTCAAGCAGAAGCGTGAGGGGAAGAAGAACGAGGGACTGGTCGAGCGCTACAAGCTGGCCGGCCAGATCTCGTGCGGCCTCGCGCTCGCGCTGTACATCTGGCTCAATCCGCTCTCCGCGCTGCCGGGTGCGTCCACCACGGTCCCGTTCTTCAAGTACCTCCTCATCGTGCCCGTCGCCTCGTGGGCGGCGTGGCTGTACGTGCCCTTCGTCACGTTCATCCTCGCCGGCACCAGCAATGCGGTGAACTTCACCGACGGCCTCGACGGCCTCGCCACCGGACTCGTGGCGATCGCGATGCTCACGTTCGGGCTGTTCGCGTACGTACACGGACGCGTGGATACGAGCGCCTATCTGCAGCTGTTCTACCTGCGCGGGGCGGGCGAGCTCACGGTGTATTGTGCCG
Source organism: Gemmatimonas sp. (assembly GCA_011390885.1). Classification (GTDB taxonomy): domain Bacteria; phylum Gemmatimonadota; class Gemmatimonadetes; order Gemmatimonadales; family Gemmatimonadaceae; genus JAABRT01. Next base: position 53,244 of record JAABRO010000060.1, read on the forward strand.
CACTGGTGGGCGCGTGCATCGGCTTCCTGTGGTACAACACGCATCCGGCGCAGGTCTTCATGGGCGACACCGGGTCGCTCGCGCTCGGCGGCGCCCTGGGCGCCATCGCGATCCTGCTGAAGTCGGAGTTCCTGCTGCCGATCGTGGGCGCGGTGTTCGTGGCCGAGACGCTCTCGGTCATCCTGCAGCGCTCGGTGTTCAAGTACCGGCGCAAGCGGTTCGGTCTCGAGTACGCGAAGACGCACCGGGTGTTCCGGCGCGCGCCGCTCCACCATCATTTCGAGATGCTCGGTTGGCCGGAGGCGCAGGTGGTGGTGCGCTTCTGGATCGTGGGCATCCTGTGCGCGATCGTCGCCCTGAGCACGCTCAAGCTGCGCTGAGACCATGGCCGCCGAATCATCCGTCACGCCGGAACCCGCCCTCTACATCGCCGACGCTGCCCGCGACCGACAGGTGGCCGCGCAGGTGGCGCGCGCGCTGTCGCTGTGCGAGGGCGAGGTCGCGGTGCTCGGCCTGGGCGCGAGCGGCCGTTCGGCGGCGCGCCTGCTGCGCGGCATCGCGTTTCGCGTGTACGCCTCGGAGGCGCTCGACGGCGCGGCGCAGCGCGAGAGCGCCGAGGCGCTGCGCGCGATCGGCATCGACGTCGATCTCGGCGCGCACGACCTCGCCCGCATCGGACGGGCCACGTTCGTGGTGGTGAGCCCCGGCATTCCCCCCGAGGCCGCGCCGATCGCGGCGGCACGCGCGGCGGGCGTGCCCGTGGTGAGCGAGGTGGAGGTGGCGCTCCGGCTCATGCCGGCGCTGCGCGTCATCGCGGTGACGGGCACCAACGGGAAGACCACCACCACGGCGCTCATCGGCCACATGCTGCGCGCGCTCGGCCACGACGCCGTCGATGCGGGCAACATCGGCGTGCCCGTCACAGACCTCGTGCTGCGTGCGCCGCAGCCCACCTGGGGCGCGCTCGAGCTGTCGTCGTTTCAGCTGCACGATACGCCGGGGCTGCAGCCCGGCGTGGGCGTGCTCACCACGCTCAGTGCCGACCACCTCGATCGGTATCCGTCGGTGGCCGCGTACTACGCCGACAAGGCGCGCCTCTTCGCCAATGCCGACGACCGCTCGCAGTGGGTGGTCAGCGCCGACTCCGACGACATCGCGCGCATGATGGACGGCGTGCCGGGCGCGATCGCGCGCTTCTCCACGCGCGCACGCGACGCGGCGGCGTGGTTCGACCGGGACGCCGACCTGCTCATGCTCGACGGGGCGCCGTTCATGCCGCGCGCCGATGTGCCGCTGCTCGGCGACCACAACGTGGCCAACGTGCTCGCCGCCGCGCTGGCGGTGACGCGGGCTGCGCCCGAGCACGGCATCGCCCCGTCGCGCGCGCGCATGGCCGATGCCGTGCGCGCGTTCGCCGCGTTGCCGCACCGGCTGGCGCCCGTGGTCACGCGTGATGGCGTGCTGTACATCGACGACTCCAAGGCCACCAACGTGGACTCCTCGCTCGTGGCGCTCGACGGGATGACGCGGCCCACCGTGCTGCTGCTCGGCGGCCGGCACAAGGGTGAACCGTACACCGCACTCGCGGCGCCGCTGGCGCGCTGCGGCCGCGCGGTGCTGTGCTACGGGGAGGCGGGGGAACTCGCGGCCTCGCAGCTCGGCCCGATGCTCGAGCCGTCCGTGCGGGTGGAGTGGATGCGCGAGGCGACGTTCCCCGAGGTCATGGCGCGCGCGGCCGAGCTCGCGCAGCCGGGCGACGCGGTGCTGCTCTCGCCGGCCTGTTCGAGCTACGACATGTTCGCCAACTACATCGAACGCGGTCGCCGCTTCGCCGCGCTCGCGCGGGGGGAGGCATGACCGTCGGCGTGTTCGGCGGCTATGGCGGGGCGGTGGAGGACGCGCCGCGCGGTGCGGGCACGGCCTCGACCGTGCGCGGCGCACGGGAACGCTGGCGCATGACCACCGAGGCGCGTGCGCTCGTGGCCGTGAGCTTTGCGCTGGCGGTGATCGGACTCGTGGTGCTGTACAGCGCGAGCGCGCTGCCGGCGATCGAGGCGGGCAACGCGCCGCACTTCTTCCTGCTGCGACAGGCGCAGGGGCTGCTTGTGGGCGTCGTGGCGTTCGCGTTCGCCGCCAAGGTGGACGCCGAGCGCTGGCGGGCGTGGGCGTGGCCGCTCATGGGGCTCAGCCTGCTGATGATGCTTGTCACCGTGCTGCCCTTTACGCGAAGCATCGCGCCGTCCATCGGCGGCGCGCGGCGCTTCCTCTTTGGCGGCTCGATCCAGCCCGCGGAGTTCGCCAAGCTCGCGGTGATCGTGTGGACGCCGATGCTGCTCGTGAAGAAGGGACCGGCGCTCCGGCGGCTGGGCAAGGGACTGGGGCCGTTCCTCGTCGTGATCGGATTCCTGTCGCTGATCGCGGTCCTGCAGCCCGACTTGTCGATGGCGCTGACCTTCTGCCTGCTCATGGCGATCATCCTGTTCGCCGGCGGCGCGCGCACGGCGCACTTCGTGTTCCTGGGCATGCTCGGCTTCCCGCTGCTCGTGCAGAAGATCCTCAACACGAAGTACCTGCGCGAGCGGGTGGAGAGCTGGTTCGCGGGTGATGCGGCCGGCGGTGCGTCGCAGGCGGTGGCGGCCGTGGCCGACCAGCAATACCAGTCGCTGCTGGCCATGGGCAGCGGCCAGCTGTTCGGCGTGGGCTTTGGCGAGGGGAACCAGCAGCGGTGGGTGCCGCTCGCCTACAACGACTTCATCGCGAGCGTGGTCGGCGAGGAGTTCGGGTTCGTGGGCATTGCGCTGCTCATCCTCGCCTTCGCCGCCTACGCGTGGCTCGGCTTCCGCATCGCGCGCATGGCGCGCTCGCCGTTCCAGTCCCTGGTGGCGATCGGCCTGACGTACATCACCGTGCTCACCGCCTTCGTGCACGTGGGTGTGTCCCTCGACCTGCTGCCGAACACGGGGCTCACGTTGCCGTTCATCTCGTACGGGCGCTCGAACCTCGTGCTCACGATGCTCATGACGGGGATCCTCGTGAACATCGGCAGCGAGCGGGAGCGCCGATACGGCGTGAGCGCCACCGATCCGTTCGCATCCGGCACGCCCTGACCGCATGCGCGTCTTCTTCGCGGGTGGCGGTACCGGCGGTCACCTCTATCCCGGCCTGGCGATCGCACGGGCGCTGGTCTCGCGGGTCCCGGCGGTGCAGCCGCACTTCATCGGTGCGAAGCGCGGCATCGAGCGCGACGTGCTGCCGGGCACGGAGTTTCCGCACACGCTGCTCGAACTGCATCCGCTCTACCGCTCGGCACCGTGGCGCAACTGGCGCACGCTCACCGGCGGCGTCGGCGCGCTGCGCACGATCGGGCAGCTCGCTTCCCACGCGCGTCCGGCGTGCATCGTCGGCACGGGGGGGTACGCGGCGGCGGCGGCGCTCGCGTGGGGACGGTGGGCCGGCGTGCCCCTCGTCCTGCACGAATGCGACAGCTTCCCGGGCAAGGTGACGCGCCTGTTCGCGCCGCGTGCAGCGCTGCTCTCGCTCGGCTTTCCGGAAGCCGAGCAACGCCTTGCGCCCGGCCCATCCACGCGCGTGGCGCCGTTCGGCAATCCCATCGCCGTGCCGTCGATCACGGAGGCGCAGCGCGCCGCCGCGCGCGCCCGCTGGGGGCTGGACGCGGGCACGTTCACGGTGCTGGTGGTCGGTGGCAGCCAGGGATCGGCCGCGCTCAACGCGGCGGTCGCGGCGTGGGTCGCGGAGGGCATTCCCGACGGCATCACGCTCATCTGGGCGACCGGGCGCGCGCACCACGCGCAGTACGCCGCGCTGGCCTCGCCGCGCGTGCACGTGGAGGCCTACCTCTCGCCCATCGCCGAGGCCTATGCCGTAGCCGACGTCGCGCTCACGCGCGCGGGCGCGATGACGATCGCCGAGCTGTGCGCGTGGGGAGTTCCGGCGGTGCTCGTGCCGCTCCCGACCGCAGCGCAGGATCATCAGTCACACAACGCCCGCACCTTGGCCGAGGCGGGCGCCGCCATTCATCTTCCACAGTCCGGGCTCGACGGCGCGGCGCTGCAGGCCACGTTCGGGGCGCTGCTGCAGCAGCCCGACACACGTCGCGCGATGTCCGAAGCCGCGCGCCGACGCGGTCGCCCCGATGCCGCCGCGCGCATTGCCGACGCCATCGCCACGCACGTTCTCCGACTTCCCTGATGCCGCTGCTCGACCCGTCCGATCCGCGTCCGATCCACTTCGTCGGCATCGCCGGCGCCGGCATGAGCGGCCTCGCCGAGCTGCTGGCGCGCCGCGGTGCGCGCGTGCAGGGCACCGATGCGAACCCGTCGGGCGCGCCGGATCTCGTGGCGTTCGGCATCGCCGTGCACGCGCATGAGGCGGCGCTCGTGCGCGGCGCGCGCGCCGTGGTGTACTCGTCGGCCGTGCCGGCGTCGCACCCCGAGCTGGTGGCCGCGCGCGAGCTGGGGCTGCCGGTGATCCGTCGCGCCGAAGCGCTCGGCGAGGCCGTGCGCGGCGGCACGCTCGTGGCCGTGGCCGGCACGCACGGCAAGACGACCACCACCGTGATGACCACCGAGGCGCTCATCGCGGCCGGCCTCGAACCCACCGGGATCGCCGGCGGGCGTGTGGGCGCCTGGGGCGGCAACCTGCGCGCTGGTGCGCACGACCTGTACGTGGTGGAGGCCGACGAATACGACCGGTCGTTCCTCGCACTCACGCCCACCGTGGCCGTCGTGCTCAACGTCGAGGCCGACCACCTCGACATCTACGCCGACGTGCAGGACATCACGCGCACCTTCACGCAGTTCATGCAGCCCGCGCGTTCGGTGGTGCTGTGCAACGACGACGCGGGCGCGTCGGCGCTGCCGCAGGATGCCACGCGTGAACTCGTGCGCTACGCCGCCGATGTGGCCGGCGCGAGTGGTGTGGGCGATGCGCGCCTCGTGGCGCGCGACGTGGTGCTCGATGCGCATGGTGCCCGCGCGCTCGTGGAGTTCGACGGACGTCCTCAGGGCGAGCTCGTGCTGCAGGTGCCTGGGGTGCACAACGTGCGCAACGCGCTCGCGGCGCTCGGCGCCGGCCTCATGGTCGGGGCGAAGGTGGCAGACATGCTGCCGGGCCTCGCGCGTTTCGCCGGCGTGGAGCGCCGCTTCCAGCGCATCGGTACGCATGGGGACGTGCTCGTCGTCGACGACTACGCGCATCACCCCACCGAAGTGGCCGCGACGATCGCGGCTGCGCGCGCCGCGCAACCGGCGCGCCGGCTCGTGGTGGCGTTCCAGCCGCATCTCTTCTCGCGCACCCGCGATTTCGCGGAGGCCTTCGGCGTGGCGCTCGCCGGCGCGGACGCCTGCTTCCTCTGCGACATCTATCCGGCGCGCGAGCAGCCGATCGCCGGCGTCACCTCGGCGCTCATCGCCGACGTCATGCGCGCGCAGGGACGCGCGCCGGTGTGGGCCGGACCGCGCGCCGTGTGCGCCGAGTCGCTGCGCGCGTTCGTGCGCGCAGGGGACCTCGTGGTCACGATGGGCGCCGGCGACATCACGCGCACCGGCCCTGAGCTGCTCGAGGCACTCGGCGCGTGACGCAGGACGAGGCGGTGCCGGAGGGTGAGCGGTCCCGGTGGCCGCAGTTGCCGCCGTGGCTGCGACGCGGCGCCATCGGCGCGGCGGCGGTGCTGGTGCTCGGGGCGCCGTGGTGGGGGCCGCCGGTGCTCGCGCAGCTCGACTTCTTCCACGTGCGCCGCGTGGAGTTCGAAGGGCTGCGCTACACCGATCCGTCGGAGCTCATGGCGCTGCTCGCCATCGACACGACGGCGTCGGTGTGGATGCCGTTCGCGCCGATCGAGGCGCGCGTGGCCGAGCACCCGATGATCACCGCGGCGCACGTGGAACGGCGGCTCCCGTCCACCCTGGTCATCGAGGTGGCCGAGCGGTTGCCGGTGGCGCTCGTGCCGAGTGAGCGCGGCCTCGTGGCCGTGGACGCCAGCGGCGAGCGGCTCCCGATCGATCCAGCGTCGGCCCCGGTCGACGTGCCGGTGGTCGCGGAGACGGACTCGGCGCTGCTGCAGCTGCTCGACCAGGTGCGCGCCGGTGCACCGTCGCTCTGGTCGCGGCTCTCCGAAGCGCGCCGTGACGGCACGCGCGAGGTGCGCCTCGTGCTGGACGGCGTCACCGTTCGGGCACGCCCCGACGTGACCGTGGCGCGTCTTGGCGACATATTTCCCGTTGAAGCGGATCTTGCGCGGCGTCGCCTGCGGGCGGTCGAGTTGGACCTGCGTTTCCGAGACCAGGTGATCGCCAGACTCCCATGACTACCGATCCTATCGTCGCCGCGCTCGACATCGGCACCGCGCATACCACCGCCCTCGTGGCCTCCGTCGGGGGCGACCTGCCGCGCGCCCCCATGCTGCGCGTCCTCGGCGTGGGGCACGCGCGCACGCAGGGGCTGCGGCGCGGCGTCGTGTCCGACATCGAAGAGGCCACCCGATCCATCCGCAAGGCGCTCGACGAGGCGCAGCGCCTCGCCGGCGTGCAGGCCGATGCGCTGTACGTCGGGATTGCCGGCGAGCACGTGCGCGCGATGTGCAGCGCCGGCGTGGTCGCCATCAGCGGCAACGAGATCGTGCGCGCCGATGTCGAGCGGGTGAACGAGGTGGCGCGCGCGCTCGCCATTCCGCAGGACCGCGAACTGCTGCACGCGATTCCGCAGGAGTACCGCGTGGACCAGACGCTGGGCATCCGCGATCCGGTCGGCATGGTGGGCACGCGGCTCGAGACGGAGATGTACCTGGTGACGATCGGCAGCGCGCCGGCCATGAACCTGCGGCGCAGCGTGGAGCGCGCGGGGTTCAAGGTGAAGGAGCTCGTGCTCGAGCCGCTGGCCAGCGCGCTCGCCGTGCTCAACGAGGAGGAGAAGGAGCTGGGCGTCGCGCTCGTGGAGCTCGGGGCCGGCACCACCGACGTCGCCATCTTCCACGAGGGCAAGATCCGCCACATCGGGTCGCTGCCGTACGGCGGCAACAACGTGACCGGTGACATCGTGCACGGCCTCGGAGTGACGCAGCAGGATGCCGAGCAGCTCAAGGAGGCGTACGGGTGCGCCTACGAGCCGCTCAGTGGCGGCGACGAGCTGATCGCCGTGCCGGCGACGGCCTCGCACGGCGAGCGGCATCTCTCGCGCGAGCTGATGACGCACATCATCCACCAGCGCATGGACGAGATCTTCGACCTCGTGCAGCGCGAGATCGACACGGCGGGCTATCGGGGCAAGCTGAACGCGGGCGTGGTGCTCACCGGTGGCGGCGCGTCGCTCGAGGGGGTGGCCGACCTGGCCGCCGACGTGCTCGGCATGGGGGTGCGCGTGGGGCTGCCGGCGGGCCGCCTGTCGGGGCTGCGCGAGCTGGTGGACGAGCCGCGCTTCACGACGGTGACGGGGCTGGCGCTCTTCGGCGCGCACCGCATGGCGCTGGGCGGGGCGGTGGTGCGCCGCGCGGGGCTGTCGGGCACGAGCGTGGACAAGCTGGCGCAGCGGGTGAAGGACTGGCTGCAGGACTTCTTCTGAGGGTCGTCACGCGGCGAGCGGTGGTGCCCGTCGCGTGATGGTGGGGGCGCGCCCGGTGTCGTTTCGGGGCTTGACACATCACATCGGTGAAGGCGCCGCAAGTTGTGTGGAGAAAAGGGCTTGACAGTTGTCGTACTTTGGTCGCCGGACGAGAAAACTTCCGTGTGCCGGTCGCGCAGTTCGCGCCGGAGACGTATATTCTCGGCGCTTCCCTGAGACCCGCCCGAGGTCGCCGCGACGCCGCGTGTCGCCGCCGGCCCGATGACTCACCCTTGCGTTTCGATCGCCCCGATGGAGCTACCCCGCATGCCGTTCGAGTTGGAGGAGAGCGCGTCGCAGAATGCCCGCATGAAGGTGGTGGGCGTCGGCGGCGGTGGTGGGAACGCGGTCAATCGCATGATCGAGGAGCATCTGGAGGGCGTGGAGTTCGTGTCGGTGAACACCGACGCGCAGGCGCTCATGCACTCGAAGGCCGACGTCAAGATCCAGATCGGCAAGAAGCTCACGCGCGGTCTCGGCGCCGGTGCCCGTCCCGACATCGGGCGGCAGGCGATCGAGGAGAGCAAGGATGAGATGTCGCGGGTGGTGCAGAACGCCGACCTGGTGTTCGTGACCTGCGGCATGGGCGGCGGCACCGGCACCGGTGCGGCGCCCGTCATCTGCCAGCTGGCGCGCGACGCGGGCGCGCTGACCGTGGGCATCGTGACGCGGCCGTTCCTCTTCGAGGGACGCAAGCGCATGCGGCAGGCGGAAGAAGGCATCGCCGAAATGCGCAAGCACGTGGACACGATGATCATCGTGCCCAACGAGCGGCTGCTCGCGGTGGTGGGCAAGGGCATTCCGTTCCACGAGGCGCTCAAGAAGGCCGACGAAGTGCTGCTGCACGCCACGCAGGGCATCTCGGTGCTCATCAGCGAGACGGGCCTGGTGAACGTCGACTTCGCCGACGTGCGCACGGTCATGCAGAACGGCGGCTCGGCGCTCATGGGCACCGGCATCGGGCGCGGCGAATCGCGCGCCACCGAGGCGGCGCAGCAGGCCATCGCCTCGCCGCTGCTCGACAACGTATCGATCTCCGGCGCCACGGGCGTCCTGGTCAACATCACCGGCGGCGAAGACCTCACGCTCGGCGAAGTGCACCAGATCAACGAGATCGTGCACGACGCCGTGGGCGACGAGGCCGAGATCATCTTCGGCGCCGTGCACGAGCCGGCGATGCAGGGGGAGATCCGGGTCACGGTCATCGCGACCGGCTTCGATCGGATCCTCCAGGGCGGGCTGGGCTCGGGGGGCATGGGGCAGGGCTTCGGCGGTGCCGCGGCGCAGCCGCAGTCGCCGCCGGCTCGACAGGCCGCCGTGCTGCCGTTTCCTGCGGCGCGTGACCGTGGCGCGGCACCGGCTCCGAGACCCGCTGGCGCACCCGGTCGTCTGCCTCCCAGCGGCCCGGCACCAGTAGCCCGGCCGATCCGGCCGAACGTTCCGCCGCCCGCCAGCGTAGAACTGGACGACATGGAAATCCCGACCTTCATTCGGAGACAGATGGATTGAGCCGGGCGCTAACCAAGGGACTGATCGTCGGGGGCCTCGTCGCCCTCGCCCTCGGAGCCCTCGCAATCGGGCGCCCTGTTCCCCAACGCGCCGCTGGTGAGCTCCTCGTCGTCGAGGCGCCGCCGGAGCCTGTCGTGGCGTTCCGCACGGACACGATCCACAGCGGCGAGCCGCTGCTCGCGGTCCTGCAGCGCCATGGCCTCGAGCACGACGACGCCAATCGTGCCGTCGCCGGACTCTCGCTGCTCGACGCGCGCAAGGTCCGCGCGGGCACGGAGGTCACGGCGGCCGTGCACCCCGATTCCGGCGTCACCAACGTGACCTTCCAGCTGGCCATCGATCGGGTCGTGCGCCTCATGCGGTCGCCCGACGGATGGGTCGAAGTCGAAGAGCGCCTGCCGTGGACGACGGACACCGTCGCTGTGGCAGGCGTCGTCACGTCCACCCTCACCGACGCCATCGCAAAGGCCGCCGAGGCGTTCCCTGCGGACGTGCGCACCGAAGTGGCCTATCGCATTGCCGACGTGCTCGAGTATCGCGTGGACATGAGCCGCGACCTGCGCGTGGGCGATTCCATCGTGGCGCTCGTCGAGCGCGAGGCCACCGCCAAGGGGCACGTGCGGGCCGGGCGCATGCTCGCCACGCGTGCGATGATCGGCGGCACCCGCTACGAGGCCGTGCGCTTCGACGGTGAGGACGGGGCCGAGCGCTTCTACGATGCCGAGGGGCGCAGCATGAAGGCCGCGTTCCTGCGCTCGCCGCTCGAGTTCAGTCGCATCTCCAGCACCTTCGGGTCGCGCAAGCACCCCATCCTCAAGACGTGGCGCCAGCACACGGGCGTCGACTACGCAGCGCGCACGGGCACTCCGGTACGCGCGATCGGTGACGGCAAGGTGATCTTCGCCGGGTGGAAAGGCGGCTACGGACGCACCGTCGAGCTGCGCCATCCCAATGGCATGGTCACGCGATACGCCCACCTGAGCGCCTTCGGTGCCGGCATCAAGGTCGGGGCCACGGTCAAGGTGGCCAGCACGATCGGCAAGGTCGGCATGACGGGGCTGGCCACGGGTCCGCACCTGCATTTCGAGACGCTCATCGGCGGCACGCACCGGAATCCGAGCGTCGCGCTCAAGAACGTGGGCGGTGAGCCGCTCCCCGCCGCACAGCGCTCCGCCTTCGCCATGCGCCGCAGCGCGCTGCTCGGCGACCTCGACACCCGCGTGCTCGCCATGCAGGCGCCTGCGATGGGCCCCGAGGGACTGCGCCCCGCCGGCATGCGTCCGGTCGAGTCGCGCGCCGCCGGCGCCACCAACTGATTCCGTCGCCGCGCCCTCGCGGCGACGCGTCCGCCTCATGATTCCGTGGTTGCTCGCCCTCGCCGGCGCGGTGGTCGGCGCGTGGATCGCCTACGGCCCGCTCGCCTTGGCGCGTGCGCAGGAGCGGAGCGGCCTCGCCCTGCCCGTCGCGAACCGGGCGGCGCGTGTCGGCCTCGGCGCCCTGCGCGGCGCGGCGTATCTCCTGCTGCTGGCCATCCTGCTCGGTGCCCCCGCGGGACGCCCAAGTCCGCTCGCGCCCCTCGCCGTGCTCGACGTGTCGGCCAGCTGGCAGCGCGCGAACGACGGCTCCGCCTGGCGCGCCGCGCTCGATTCGGTGCGGTCGCTCGGCGGCGACTCGGTGATCCTCGCGGGCGACTCGGCCCGCATCGGTTCGCTCGATCAGGCCAAGGCGGTCGGGCCGACTGACCCCAACAGCCGGCTGCAGCCGGCGCTCGACCTCGCCGCGGCCCTCGGACGGGCCGTCGTGCTCGTCACCGATGGCGAGCCTGCAGACCCCACGGCGTTCACCCGGCTCGGCCGTGGCTCGCGCGCGGTCGTGCTCGAGCGCGCGCCGGCGATCGACCTCGCGGTGGCCGATGTCGAAGCGCCGTCGATCGCCACCGGCGGCGACACCATCGACGTGCACGCGACGCTCGTGGCCGGCGCGTCGGCGGTGCGGGCCGGCAGCCTGGACGTGCTGCTCGACGGGTCGAGCGCGGCGCGGGTGGCGCTCGCGCCGTTCGAACCGTTCGATGCTCGTCGCGTCTCGGTGCGCGTGCCGCTCCCGCGTGGCGCGCGAGGACTCATCCTCTCGCTCGCCGCGTCGGCGCCGGACGATGTCGAAGGGCGCAACGACACGCTCTCCGCCGCGCTCGACGTGACCGACCGCCCGCGCGCGGTGTTCGTCTCCACGGCGCCCGACCTCGACGTGCGCGAGGCGCTGCGGCTGCTGCGCGGCGCGGTGGCGGTGCCCACGCGGGGCTACCTGCGCGTGGCGCCCAACGTGTGGCGCGAGGAAGGCACACTCGCCCCGATCACGCAGGCCGAGGTGGAACGGCGCGCGCGCGAGGCGGGAATGCTCGTGCTGCACGGTGACACCGCCTGGGCCGGCGTGGCCGGGGTGCGGCGCGGTGCGCTGGTGCTGTGGACGCCGGCGCCGCCGCCGGCTCCTCCGCGGGCCGGCGAGATTGCGCGTCCGGTGGAGTGGTTCCTGCAGCGAGCACCGGCGTCGCCGCTCTCGGCCTCGCTCGACGCACTGCCCTTCGATTCGCTGCCGCCGCTCGCGCTTGGCGAACCGGTCTCGGACGGTGTGCCGGTGCTCGAGGCACGCATGGGACGGGCTGGCGCGGCGCGCGCGATCGCATCGGTCGGCGACGGGCAGGGGGCGCGCACGGTGCGCGTCTCGGGCACCGGGTTTGCGGCGTGGGTGCAGCGCGGGGGCCGCAGTGCGGACGCCTTCGCGGCGCTGTGGGGCGCTATATTCGACTGGGCAGTGGCGTCGGAAGGCGCGGGCAGTGGCGTGCGGCTCGACACGGATCCGATTCGTGCGGGCGAGCCGCTGCAGTGGCGGCGCGGTGGCCCGGACTCGCTGGTGACGCTCACGCTTACCGGCTCGGACGGTCGTGTCGACTCGCTGGCGCTCCGGTTCGTGGGCGGCTCCGATCGCACCGACTCGCCGGCGCTCGACGAGGGGCTCTACACGGTGCGTGAGGGCGACGCGTCCTTCCGGCTCGTGGTGAATCCGTCGCGGGAGTGGGTGCCGCAGGCACCGCTCGCAGCGCCTGCCGTCGAGGCGGCGGGCGCGCCGTCCGCGCCGGCGCGTCCGCTGCGCGAGTCGAACTGGCCCTTCGTCGCGGCCCTGCTGCTGCTGTGCGCGGAATGGTTGCTGCGCCGCCGCGCGGGGCTGCGCTGATCGAACGTGGTGCGTGGCGTGCGGTGATGACGGCCCTGGCGTCGTCCCCGACACGTCGATCGCCCGACTTCACCGTGAACTCCTGAACCATCATGGCCCGTCTCTTCAAGCGCGAGGGCGACACGCCCAAGCGCTCGCTCTGGCAGCGAGTGAAGGATCTCGCGCGCACCGACTTCGGTGTGCTGCTGCGCGGCGGCGTGGACCCCGGGTCGCTCGAGGCGCTCGAGGCGCTGCTGCTCGAGGCCGACTTCGGCGTGCCGACCACGCTCAAGCTCGTGGAGGAGGTGGAGCGGCTCGCCAAGCGCGGTGCGATCAAGACGGAAGACGAGTTCCGCGACGCGCTGCGCGTGGGCGTGCGTGATGCGCTCACGGCGGGGCGCAGCGATCCGTCGCTGCACTACGCCGCGACGGCTCCCACGGTGCTGCTCGTGATCGGGGTGAACGGCGCGGGCAAGACCACGTTCATCGGCAAGCTGGCCACGCGGCTGCGCGGCGAGGGGCGCAAGGTGCTCGTGGGCGCCGGCGACACGTTCCGCGCCGGTGCGATCGACCAGCTGCGCGTGTGGGCCGAGCGCGCGGGCGTGGAGTTCGTGGGCGGCAAGCCGGGCGCCGATCCCGCCGCCGTCGCGTTCGACGCGGTCGATGCGGCCGCCAACCGCGGCTGCGACGTCGTGATCATCGACACCGCCGGCCGTCTGCACACGAGCCACGACCTCATGACCGAGCTGCAGAAGGTGCATCGCGTGCTCGGCAAGCGACTTGCCGGTGCGCCGCACGAGGTGCTGCTCGTGCTCGACGGCACGATCGGTCAGAACGCGCTCGCGCAGGCGCGCACCTTCAGCGCGGCCGTGCCGGTGACCGGGCTCGTGGTCACCAAGCTCGATGGCACGGCGAAGGGCGGGGTGGTGGTGGCGGTGCACGAGGCGCTCGACGTGCCGGTCAAGTTCGTGGGCGTGGGCGAGAAGGCCGGCGACCTCGAGGCGTTCGACGCCGAGCGCTACGCCACGGAGCTCGTCGCGTCGTGACCCGAAACGGCGCGCAGGCCGCGGAGTTCGTCGCGCCGTGACCGACCGGGACGGTGGCGAGCGCCGGCGACGCCGGACGGGTCCACCGCCACGGCTCACCCTCGACACGCCGGTCGGGTACCTCAAGGGCGTGGGCCCCGCGCGCGCCGAGTCGCTGGCGCGACTGGGCATTCGCGTGGCGGGCGACCTGCTGCGCCACGTGCCGCATCGCTACGAGGATGCCACCACCGTCACGCCGATCGCGCAGGCCGCGATCGGCGCCGACGTCACCGTGCTCGGCCAGGTCATCGCCACCGGCATCCTGCCCACGCGCAAGGGACTGCGGGTGTTCCAGGCCGTGATCAAGGATGCGAGCGGCCTGCTCGAGCTCGCGTGGCCCGGACAGCCGTTCCTCGAACGCACGATCCGCAAGGGCGACTGGCTGCTGTGCACCGGCGAGGTGCGATTCCATCACGGGCGTCGCGTGCAGCCGCGCGAGTTCGTGAACCTGGGCCCGGGCGACGAGAGCACGCTCGAGGGACGCGTGCTGGCCGTATACCCGGCCACCGAGGGACTCAGCGTGCGCTGGCTGCGCACGCTCGTGGAACAGCATCTCGATGCGCTGCTGCCGCTGGTGAAGGAGCCGATGCCGCCCGCGCTGCTCGCCGAGGCGGGCGTGCCGCCTCTCCCCGACGCGCTGCGGCGCGTGCATCGACCGGCCACCGTGGCCGATGCGCGCATCGGGCGCGCGCGGCTCGCGTGGGAGGAGCTGTTCTGCGTGCACCTGCTGCATCGGCGCGCGAACGTGATCGCGCGCGAGACGCGCACGGGCACGCCCTTCGAGAATCGGCGGCTGCTCACGCGTCAGCTGCGCGACACGCTCCCCTTCGAGCTCACGGGCGCGCAGAAGCGCGCGGTGCGCGAGATCGTGGGTGACCTCTGCAGTCCCACGCGCATGCACCGGCTGCTGCAGGGTGACGTGGGCAGCGGCAAGACGGTGGTCGCGCTGTTCGCCGCGTTGCTGGTGATGGAGAACGGCTGGCAGGCGGCGCTCATGGCGCCCACGGAGCTGCTCGCCGAGCAGCATGCGCGCACCGCGGAGCGGCTGCTGGCGCCGCTCGGCATCACTCCGGTGCTGCTCACTGGGCGGCTCGGGGCGAGGGATCGTCGCGCCGCGCTCACGCGGCTCGCCTCGGTCGAGTCCGTGCTCGCCGTCGGCACGCACGCGCTCTTCCAGGCGGACGTCGAGTTCGCGCGGCTCGGGCTCGTGCTCATCGACGAGCAGCACCGCTTCGGCGTGGAGCAGCGTGCCGCGCTTGGCGCGAAGGGCGCCGACGGTGCGCCCCCCGACGTGCTGCTCATGACGGCCACGCCGATCCCGCGCTCGCTCGCGCTCACGCTCTACGGTGACCTCGACGTGTCCACCCTCGACGAGCGTCCGCCCGGTCGCCAGCCGGTCACCACGGTGCACCGGCGCGAAGCGGCGCGCGCGCGTGTGTTCGGTTTCGTGGGCACCGAGCTCGATGCGGGACGGCAGGCGTACGTGGTGTACCCCGTGATCGAGGCCAGCGAGAAGACCGACCTCAAGGACGCGACGAGTGCGTACGAGGCGCTCGTGGCGGGTCCGCTGGCCGGACGGCGTGTGGCGCTGCTGCACGGGCGCCTGCCGGTGGAGGAGCGTGATGCGATCATGCGCGCCTTTCGCGACGGCGAGATCCAGGTGCTCGTGGCCACCACCGTGATCGAGGTGGGGATCGACGTGCCGAACGCCACGGTCATGGTGATCGAGCATCCGGAGCGCTTCGGGCTGTCGCAGCTGCACCAGCTGCGCGGCCGCGTGGGGCGCGGGGCGGGGCAGTCGTACTGCATCCTGCTCGGCGACGTGGGCACCGAGGCGGGCGCGCGCCTGCAGATCATCGTGGACAGCGACGACGGCTTCGAGATCTCGCGGGCCGACCTGCGCCTGCGCGGCATGGGCGACCTGTTCGGGGCGCGGCAGTCGGGACTGCCGGCGTTCCGCATCGCCGATCCGATCCAGGATGAGGAGCTCAACGAAACGGCACGGGTCGCGGCCGAGCGTGTGCTCGACCGCGACCCGAACCTCGAACGACCGGAGCACGCCGGGCTCCGGCAGCTGCTCACGGTGGGCTACCAGCGGGCGCTGGAGCTGTTCCGCGTGGGGTGA
The DNA here is from genome assembly GCA_011390885.1 of Gemmatimonas sp. GTDB lineage: Bacteria > Gemmatimonadota > Gemmatimonadetes > Gemmatimonadales > Gemmatimonadaceae > JAABRT01. Next base: position 68,784 of record JAABRO010000060.1, read on the forward strand.
GCGCGCCGATCGCTCAGCGCGACTGCACGCGGCACCCGGGGAAGCCCACGCGCGCGAGCACCTTCTCGAGCGGGCAGAAGTTCGTGAAGCTCGACTGCAGGAGGTTGAGCCCCACGAACGCGGTGAACGCGTACCACCACGGGTTCACCCACGTGCCGAGCGCCACCGAGAGAAGGATGAAGACGCCGGCGAAGCGGCGGATGACCTGGTCAGCACACATGTGTTCGACTCCGTGAAAAAGTAGGCAGATCATACGAATGATTCGACCGGCAGCACGGCCACGTGCAGCGACTCGCCCGGCGGCAGCTGCGCACCCGCGGTGCGCAGCGCCGCCTGCAACGTCGCCACCTGGTCATCGGGCACCACGGTGACGAGCATGGTGCCGATGCCGGGGAACGCGCGGTTTCCCTCGATGCGCCCGTGCGAACCGGCGCCGGTCACGTCATGGAGCACCGAGTAGCCCGGCGCTCCGTGCGCCTCAAGCACCAACGAGATGCGCTGCGGACTCTCGCCCGCGTACATCAGCAGCAGCAATTTCGACATCGAGCTTGTCCTCTTCGCGGCGGCGCAGCTCCCAGTACAGGAGCGGCACCACCACCATGGTGAGCAGTGTGGCCACGATCGCGCCGCCAATCAGCGCCACCGCGAGGCCCTGGAAAATCGGGTCGAGCACCATCACCAGGCCGCCGATCACCACGGCCGCAGCCGTGAGCGCGATCGGACGGAACCGCACCGCGCCGGCCTCGAGCACCGCCTGCACCAGCGGACGCTGGCGGGCCTCGGCGAGCTGGATGAAGTCCACCAGCAGGATCGAGTTGCGCACGATGATGCCCGCCAGCGCGATCATGCCGATCATCGACGTGGCCGTGAAGAACGCCCCCGTCAGCGCGTGCGCCGGCAGGATGCCCACCATCGTGAGCGGGATCGGCGCCATGATCACCAGGGGAATCGTGAACGACTGGAACCACGCCACGACGAGCACATAGATGAGCACCAGCACGATTGCGAACGCGATGCCCAGGTCGCGGAACACCTCGATGGTCACCTGCCACTCGCCATCCCACTTCACGGCCGTCTCGTCGAGGCGATCCGGCTGCACGGCGTTGTAGCGCGTGATCTCGGCACCCTCCACGCGCAGCGTGTCGAGCACCTGGTTGAGCGCGAGGATCGCGTACACCGGCGCTTCCACTTCACCGGCCACGTCACCCGTCACGTAGATCACGGGGCGCAGGTTCTTGCGGTGCCGCGACGTGGCGCGCTGGGCCGAGTCCACCGTCACGAAGCGGCCGAGCGGCTGCGGTCCCATCGCCGTCGTCACCGGCAGCGCGAGCAGGCGCTCGATGCTGGAGCGATCGGCCACGTCGAGGCGCGGCACCACGAGCACCGGCTCGCGCGACGTGCCCGACTGCAGCGCGCCCATCGGCATGCCGCTCACCGCCATCGCCACCGTCTGCGTGAGCAGCGGCACATCGGCACCGGCGCGCGCCGCCGCGGCGCGGTCCACGCGCAGCGCCAGCTGCGCGGCCGGCGCCTCCACCGTCCAGTCCACGTCCACCACGCCCGTCGTGGCCTCGAAGGCCGCCTTCACCTTCTCCGCCGCCGCGAGGCGCGTGGCATCGTCGGCCGCGTAGATTTCGGCCACGAGCGTGGACAGCACCGGCGGGCCCGGCGGGATCTCGGCCACCTTCGCGCTCGCGCCGAACGTCTGCGCGATCGAGTCCACCATCGGGCGCACCGCCACCGCGATCTCGTGGCTCTGCCGCGACCGGTCGTGCTTGGGCGCCAGGTTCACCTGGATGTCCGACACGTTCGCGCCGCGCCGCAGGAAGTAGTGGCGCACGAGGCCGTTGAAGTTGAACGGCGCCGACGTGCCCGCGTACACCTGCGTGCTCACCACCTCGGGGACCGTGCGCAGCTCGCGCGCGATCGCCTCGGAGGCCGCCAGCGTCGTCTCGAGCGTGGTCTGCTCCGGGAAGTCGAGCACCACCTGGAACTCCGACTTGTTGTCGAAGGGCAGCATCTTCACCTGCACCACACGCACCGCCACCAGCGCCATCGACGCAACCAGCAGGCCGATCGTGCCGGCGTAGAACGCGCGACGACGGGACTTGCGCTCGATGAGCGGTGTCATGAGGCCGGCGTAGAACTTGCCGAAGCCGGAGGCGAGCACCTGTTCGCCGCCCTCCTCGTGCCCATGGCCATGCCCCGAACCGTGCGCCGCCTGCTTGCGCAGCAGCCGGTAGCCCAGCCACGGCGTCACGATGAAGGCCACACCGAGCGACGCGAGCATCGCCACCGACGCGCCCACCGGGATCGGGCGCATGTACGGCCCCATCATGCCCGACACGAACATCATCGGCAGGATCGCCGCGATCACCGTGAACGTGGCGAGGATCGTGGGGTTGCCCACCTCGTCCACCGCCTCCACGGCGGCCACGTCGGCCGGCCGGTCCCGCATGGCCACGTGCCGCGCGATGTTCTCCACCACCACGATCGCGTCATCCACCAGGATGCCGATCGAGAAGATGAGCGCGAACAGCGTGATGCGGTTGAGCGTGTAGCCCATCAGGTAGTACACGAACAGCGTGAGCGCGAGCGTGACCGGCACGGCCACGAGCACGACCACCGCTTCGCGCCACCCCAGGAACCACCACACCAGCAGCGTCACCGAGAGGGTCGCGATCGCCAGGTGGAGGATCAGCTCCGACGCCTTCTCCGCGGCCGTCTCGCCATAGTCGCGCGTGACGTCCACGCGCATGCCTTCGGGCACGATGCGGCCGCGCGACTCCTCGATGCGCTCCACCGCCGCGTGCGCGACCGTGGTGGCGTTCGCGCCGGGGCGCTTGGCCACGGCGATCGTCACGGCCGAGCGGGGCGAGGTATCGCCCTTCATGGCCGTGGTCACGTACTGCGACACTTCGGCGAAGCCGTCCTCGATGCGGGCCACGTCGCGCAGCGCGATCGCGCGACCGTTTCGGACCGCGATGATCACGTCGCCCACGTCGCCGGCGCTGGCGAATGCGGTGGACACGTCCACACGCACCGCCTCGTTGCCGGCCGCGAACTCACCGGCCTGCAGGCGCGCGTTCGCGCCCATCAGCGCCTTCGCGATCTCGCCGGGCGTGACGCCCGTGGCCGCGAGGCGTGACGGATCGATGCGCACGGACACCTGCCGCGGCTCGCCGCCCACCAGGAACACCTGCGCCACGTCGGGCACGGTGCGCAGCTCCTCGGCCATGTGCGCGGCCACCTGGCGCACCACGCCGGGCTCGGCGTGCGCGTCCGAGACCGTGAGCGCGAGGATCGGCACGTCGTCGATGGCGTGCGGCCGCACCAGCGGCGGCGGTGCACCCACCGGCCACGCGTCCATGCGCGAGAACACCTTGGCGTGGACCTTGGACACGCTCTCCGTCTGGTCGGCACCGACGGCGAAGCGCGCCGTCACCATGCCGCCGCCATCGCCGGCCATGGAGTACACGTACTCCACCCCCGCCACTTCCCAGAGCGCCTGTTCGAGCGGCTTGATGACCTGCTGCTCGACCTCGGCCGACGACGCGCCGGGCAGGCCGGCGAACACGTCGATCATGGGCACCGAGATCTGCGGCTCCTCCTCACGCGGCGTGGCGATCAGCCCGATCGCACCCACGAAGAGCGAGGCCATCGTGACCAGCGGCGTGAGCTTGCTGTGCAGGAACGCCTTGGCGACGCGCCCTGCGATACCCGTCGCGGCACTCATGTGCGGACCTCCGACTCGGTCGAGATGAGCACTCGGTCGCCGGCATTCACGCCGGAGAGCACTTCCACGAAGTCGCCGCGCACGCGGCCCAGCCGCACCCAGCGACGGTCGGCGCCGCCATCGGGCGTGCGCACGAGCAGGCCGGTGAGGTCGCCCTCACGCGTGACCGCGGCGAGCGGCACCAGGCGCACGGCGCGCGGGGCGCCGACGAGGGAGAGCGTGGCCGATCCGCCGGTCGGATAGCGGCCCTCACGATTGTTCACGATCACGTTCACGGTGAAGAGGCCGCCGCTCGCAGCCGCGACGACGCCTTCCACCGTGCCCGTGGCCTCGACGCCCTCGATGGTGACCGAGACCGACTGGCCGCGCTTCACCTGCTGCGCGGCGCCCGGCGGCACCATCGCGGAGACCCGAAGCGACGTGGACTGCTGCACGGTGATGAGCGGCATGCCGGGAGCGGCAAACGCGCCCGGATCCACGAGCCGCTGCGTGACGACGCCGGCGAACGGAGCGCGCAGCGCGCCGTAATCGCGCACCGCACTGGCTTCCGCCACGCCGCCGCGTGCCGCGCTCACCATCGCCTTCGCGCGCGCCAGGCCGGCCTCGGCTGCGTCGAGCTGCGCCTTGGGCGCCGCGCTGTCCGCGTAGAGGGCGCGCATGCGCGCCGTCTGGAGTTCGGCGTCTGCCAGCATCGCTTCGGCACTCTGCAGGTTGCCGGTGGCCTGGGCGGCCTTGGCGTCGATGTCGCGCACGTCGAGCGAGACGAGCAGCTGCCCCTCGCGCACGACGTCGCCTTCCTTCACATGCACGGCCGTGACGGCCGCCATGAGCTTGGTGGACAGCGTGGCGCTGAGCAGCGGTGTCGCGGTGCCCACGGCGTCGTTCACATCGGGGAGCACGCTGTCCACCACCGCGACTTCGCGCATGCCCTCGGTCGAGGCCACGACGCGCGTGGCTTCGGGGGCGTCCTGGGTCGAGTCGCCGCCGCAGGCCGCGAGCGTGCCGCCGCCGACCAGCAGGACGAGGCCGGTGCGCAGGGTGCTGGCGGTGCGACCGGCGACGAGCGGTCCGCGCCGGAACAGGGCTGCCATCGGAGAGGAAAGTCGGATCATCGGTCGAGTGCCAGGAGAGGAGTCAGGTCGAGGCCGAGCGCGACGCGTTCGGCGGCCAGGGCCACGAGCGCGTCATGTCGCGCGCTGACGGTGGCGAGGTCGGCGGCCGTACGGGCGGCGGCCGCATCGAGGAGTTCGGTGATGGCGGCGAGCCCGCCGTCGTAGCGACGCTGCACGAGCCGGAGCGCCTCGCGGGCCTGCTCGAGCGAGCGATCGGCGATCTGCAGCCGCTCGATGGCGACCTCGCGCTGGATGCGCGCCTGCGTCGCTTCGAGGTTGGCCTGGGCGACCGCCCCGTCGGCTCGGCTGGCGGCGGCCCTGGCGCGCGCCGCGGCCCGCTGCCGGTCGGCCACATCGGCGCCGCCCTTGAACACCGACCAGGACGCCATCACGCCCACGGTCCAGTAGGGGGAGCCGCCGAACGGCTGGTCGACGGTGGCCCAGTCGTTGCGCAGCACGGCCCCCACGGTCGGGAGCCAGCTGCCGTTCGTGCGCTGCACGTCGGCGCGCGCGGCCCGCACGCCCAGTTGCGCGGCTTGCACGTCGCGTCGTGCCTCGGTGCCGGTGGCGTGCGGCCAGCCGGCGTTCACGAGGGCGGTGATCTCGGCGGTGCTGGGCAGCGTGCTCGGCAGCGCGGCGAGGGTGTCCGCCGGGGCGCCCATCTGCACGGCCACGCCGAGGCGCGCCACGATGGCGTTGCCCGCGGCGCTGGCGCGCTGCGCCTCGAGGTCACCCACGCGCACCTGGGCGAGCAGCATGTCGGAGCGGGTCACCACGCCATTGCGCTCGAGCGTGGCGGCCTGGCTGACATGGGCGCGTCCCGCGGCGAGCGCGGAGTCGAGCGCCGAGACCGCCGCCACGGCCACGACGGCGCCGTAATAGGCGCGCGCGGCGGCCAGCCGCGACTGCTCGCCCGTGCGGTCGGCCATCGCGTCGGCCGCCTGGGCGGCGAACGTGGCGGCCCGACGTCCGAGCAGCGCCTGCGGCACGAAGACCGGCTGCTCGAGCACGAGTGCGCCGGTGGTGAGGGTGAGAGCGTCGGGGCGGTTGAGGCGCGCCGGGTCGAAATCGGCGGCGGTGACGGCCCGCTGCCGCAGGCGGGCGCCGAAGACGCCGATCGGGTCGGTGGTGCGCGCGGTGCCGCCTTCGATGCGAAGGGTGGGGAGGAGTCCCTGGAGCGTGGCCGTGACGTCGGCACCGGCGGCGTCGGCATCGGCGCGCGCGGCGGCCGGTGCGTAGCCTTCGGCGTCGACGGCGCGGAGCACGTCGGCGAGTCGGAGTGCGGGGCGATCGGCTCGAGTCGGCTGGGCGCCCAGGGGGGCGGCCAGGGCGACGAGTGGCGCCACCAGCAGGGCCGCGCGCCGGGGACTCCGGACGGCGCGCAGGGCCCGTGTGAAGAGTGGGTGTCTGGTCATGCAATCAACTAAATAAGCAAGTAACGAACTGTCAAGCGTTCCCTCGCGTCCGGCCGCGCAGCGGTCGATACTCCAAGCCGGACGCGGGAGCGCCGACGCTGCCCGCCTCGCCACGCCGTCACCCGAATCCGTGCCCACTCGCGCTCCCGGACGCTCGTTCTCCACCGCCACGACCTTGCTGCTCGTGGCCGTCGCCTGCGCGGCGGTGGCGTGGCTCGTCGATGGCTGGTACGCACGTCTCCTGCTCGACCGCGAACGCGCCACCGTGCAGGCTGCGGCCGCCAACCTGGGCCGCGCCATCGAGCGCGAGCACTCGCAGCGCGTCGCCCTTCTCACCGGCCTGCGCGCCTTCGCCCGCTCGTACCGCGGGGACCGGGCGCTGCTCGACCGGGACTTTCCCGTCTTCGCCGCCGGCCTGATCAGCGGACTGGACGGGGTGCGCGCTCTGCAGCTGGTGCATCAGCGACGTATTGCCGCGACCTGGCCCCTCGTAGGCAACGAGGCCGCGCTCGGCTACGACCTATCCGAACACCCCGACCCGCGCGTTCGCCGCGATGTAGCACGCGCGCTCGAGGCGCAGGGCGTCGTCATCACCGGCCCCGTCGCGCTCGTCCAGGGAGGAACCGGATTGCTCGCCCGCCTCGCTGTTGGCGGCGAGCCCGGCAGCTACCCGGACCAGATCGCCGTCATCGTCGACGTGCCGAGCCTGCTCGCAGACGCCGGCCTGGCCGATGCCGAGCGCGGCGCGTCCTTCTCGCTGCGCGACGACGCCGGCGGGCTCGTCCTCGGCACCACCGAGCCGCTCGTCGATCCGATCTATACAGCCATCGAGCTCGAGGACGGCAACTGGCAGCTCGCCTCCGTGCCGGAAGGCGGCTGGGGGGTGACCACCCAGCGCGAACGGCGGCTGCTGCGCGTGAGTGCCGCGCTGATCGCCCTCCTGCTGGTCGGGATCGCGGGGCTCTCGAGCGGGCGGCAGGCGCGGCTCGTGCGCGCCGTGGACGAGCGCACGCTGGCCTTGCGCCACACCAACGCCGAACTCGGACGTGAGGTGGAGGAGCGGCGTGCGGCCGAGCGCGCGCTGCGCGACCGCGCGGACGAACTGCGCGTGGCGCTGCACGCCGGCCAGATGGGGCTGTGGGCCTGGGATTTCGGCACGGGGCGCATTCGCTGGAGCGACGAGGCGGCGCGGCTGTACGGCGTGACCGGTGCGCCGCCCGCCACCTACGAGGCCTATCTCGACCTGCTCGATGCGGAGGATCGCACCGCGCTGCACGAGGCCGTGCAGGCCACGCTCGCGCACGGGGCCACCCTGCAGGTGCAGCACCGCGTGCGCAGCGCCGACGCGGACGACCGCTTGCTGTACGCCACCGGCGAGCTCGAGGTCGACGAGGGCGGACGCCCCGAGCGGCTGCTCGGCATCGTCATGGACGTGACGTCGCGCGTGCAGCTCGAGCAGCAGCTGCGGCAGGCGCAGAAAATGGATGCTGTCGGGACGCTCGCGGGCGGCATCGCCCACGACTTCAACAACCTGCTCACCGCCATCCTCGGGTTCGCGCGACTCGCGCAGGAGTCGTTGATGCCGCTCGCCGCGCCCGGGCGCGACGGGATCACCGCGGCGGACGGTGGCGGGGCGACGGCGCGCGAGCGCGTCGAGCCGCGCGTGCAGCAGCAGCTGCTCGGCGTGTCGGATGACCTGTCGGAGCTCATCCGCGCCGGCGATCGCGCCGCGCTGCTCACCACGCAGCTCCTCGCGTTCAGCCGCCAGCAGATCGTGCGCCCCGTCGTGCTCGACACGAATGCGGTCGTCGAGGAGCTGCAGCGCATGCTCGGTCGCCTGCTCGACGAGCGCATCGCGCTCGCGCTGCAGCTCGCCCCAGAGCCCCTGTGGGTGCGTGGCGACCCGGGCCAGCTCTCGCAGGTCGTGCTCAACCTCGTGGTGAACGCGCGTGATGCGATGCCGAACGGTGGTCGCATCGTCGTGGCCACGCGTCGGCTCGAGGCGATCGACGACGAGGAACGGCGGCTCGCCAGCGGCGATCGGCCGTCCCGGCTCGGCAGCGGCGCGTGGGTGGAACTGCGCGTCGAGGATGACGGCGTCGGCATCCCCGAGGAGATTCGCGATCGCATCTTCGATCCGTTCTTCACCACCAAGCCGCGCGGCAAGGGCACCGGCCTCGGACTGTCCACCGCGTACGGCATCGTCACGCAGGCCGGCGGCCACATCGTGGTGGAATCGGCGGAAGGGCAGGGCACGGTCATGCGCGTCTTCCTGCCCAGTGTGCCCGGCACCGTCGGCATGCGCACGCCCGCCTCCGGCTCGGCCGCCGTGCGCGCCGGCAGCGAGACGATTCTCGTGGTGGAGGACGAGCCGGGGGTGCGCCGCCTCGTGGCGGAGATTCTCGAACGCGCCGGCTACGCGGTGCGCACGGCGGTGCACGGGCGCGAGGCGCTCCAGCTGCTCGACGAGGAGGAGGCGCGCATCGCGATGGCGGAGGCCACGAGCGACGCCACGGCGGCGGGCCGCATCGCGCTCGTGATTTCCGACGTGGTCATGCCCGAGCTTGGCGGCATCGAACTCTCCGCCGCCCTCGAAGCGCGCCGTCCCGGACTGCCCGTGCTGCTCATGTCCGGCTATCCCGCATCGCAGGCGGGCGTGCCCTCGCCCGACGTGCCGCTGCTCAGCAAGCCGTTCACCCCCGGCGACCTGCTCGTGCACGTGCGTGCGCTGCTCGATCCGGGCGCGAGTCCGTTGCCACGCGTCGGCGGCCCTTCGTAGCTTACCCGCTCGCTTCGCTCACCCTCAGCCGACCCTGCCGTGACCGTTCCGTTCGCCCGAATCGCCGACCTGCACGCCCACGTGGGCACCCTCGTCACCGTTCGCGGGTGGGTCACGCACGTGCGCTCCAGCGGCAAGGTGGCCTTCATCGTGATGCGCGACGGCTCCGGCATCCTGCAGTGCGTGCTCGTGAAGTCGCAGCTGCCGGCGGAGGCGTGGGAGCGCTTCGGCACGCTCACCCTCGAGACGTCCATCGCGGTCACCGGCGAAGTACGCGCCGACGCGCGCGCGCCGGGGGGGCATGAGCTGGGCGTGACCGAACTCGCGGTCGTCGGCGCGAGCCCGCTCGACTACCCGATCCAGCCCAAGGAGCACGGCATCGACTTCCTGCTCGACAATCGGCACCTCTGGCTGCGCAGCCCCCGACAGGCGGCGATCATGCGCATCCGCTCCGAACTCGAGCAGGCCGTGCACGACTTCTTCTACGCGCGCGACTTCGTGCGCACCGACACGCCGATCCTCACCGGGGCCATCGGCGAGCGCGCGGGGCTCTTCGCCACCGAGTACTTCGACGAGGGCATGGCCTACCTTGCGCAGACGGGGCAGCTCTACGGTGAGGCGCTGGCCGCATCGCTCGGGCGCATCTACACCTTCGGCCCCACGTTCCGCGCCGAGAAGTCGAAGACGCGTCGCCACCTCACCGAGTTCTGGATGATCGAGCCGGAGATGGCGTGGTATGACACGCACGACAACATGCGGCTGCAGCAGGAGTTCGTGCAGTACCTGGTGGGTCGCGCGCTCGAGCGGCGTGGCGAGGAGCTCAAGCTGCTCGAGCGTGACACGGCACCGCTCGAGAAGGTGAGCGGCGATTTCATCCGCCTCGACTACAGCGATGCCATTCCGCTCATCCAGTCGAAGGGGAGCACCACGCAGTGGGGCGACGACCTCGGCGCGGAAGACGAGGCGCTCATCGTGGCCGACTACGACCGCCCGGTGTTCGTGATGAACTACCCGAAGCAGGCGAAGGCCTTTTACATGAAGGAGAACCCGGCCGATCCGCGCACGGTGCTGTGCGACGACCTGCTGGCGCCTGAAGGCTACGGCGAGATCATCGGCGGTTCGCAGCGCGAGGACGACCACGACAAGCTGCTCGCGCGCATCCACGAGGAAGGATTGCCGGTCGAGTCGTACGGCTGGTACCTCGAGCTGCGCAAGTACGGCACGTTCACGCACAGCGGCTTCGGACTCGGCCTCGAGCGCACGATCGCGTGGATCTGCGGGCTGCACCACATCCGCGAAGTGATTCCGTTCCCCCGCCTCATGCACCGCCTGCGCCCGTGAGCGCCGGCGGCGCGGGGGGCGCGTGCCACGTGCACCGCGACCCCCGCGTCGCTCGGCTCACTCGCCGGTCTTGACCTCGTTCCAGAGCGCATCCTGCTCGGCGAGCGACAGGTCGCGAAACACCACGCCGCGCGACTCGGCGAGTGCCTCCATGCCGCGAAAGCGGCGCGCGAACTTCTGGTTCGCACCGTCGAGCGCGAGCCCGGCGTGCACGCCGAGCTTGCGACACAGGTTCACGACGGAGAAGAGCAGGTCGCCCAGCTCCCCCTCCAATCGCGCGGCGTCGGGCACGGTGCCCGACGGCGCGAGGCACTCGGCCACCTCCTCCACTTCCTCGCGCACCTTGGCGAGCGGGCCGACTGCATCGGGCCAGTCGAAGCCAACGCCCGCCGCGCGATCCTGCAGTCGATGCGCGCGGTGCAGCGCCGGCAGGCCGCTCGCCAGCCCTTCGTCGATGAAGCGGCGCGTGCCGGCCTTCATCGTCTCCCAATCCCGCTTCACGCCGTCGCCGTACAGGTGCGGATGACGCGTGCGCATCTTCGATACCAGCGCGCCCGCCACGTCCTGCACGTCGAAGGCGCCACGTTCCTCGGCGATCACGGCGTGGAAGAGCACCTGCAACAGCACGTCGCCGAGTTCGTCGCGCAGCGTCGCGTCGTCGCCGCCCGCGATCGCGTCATCCACCTCGGCGGCTTCTTCCACCAGGTACGGGCGCAGCGACTGGTGCGTCTGCGCCGCATCCCACTCGCAGCGGGCGCGAAGGTCGCGCATCAGGGCCAGCGCGTCGTCGAGCGAGCGTCGGCGGTCGGTGGTCCCGCCGTCCTGTCGCGATTCGTCTTGCATCCCCTCTCTCCCGTCCATAGACTCGCCGGTTGCCTTGCCGCGCTGCGGCGGCCCGGCTCGATCGCTGCGCCCTGCGCGTCAACGTCTCCCCGCCCATGCCTTCCCTCCCTGCTGCCCGGGTGACCCTCCCGCTGCTCGCGGGGTACGCCTCGGCATGAACGCGGCAATATACGAACCGGCCACGGTGCAGGATCCCGATCGCGCGCTCGCGCCGGCCGGCCCCGACGGCCAGCGGGCGTGGTGCACGGTCGACCTGGCGGCGCTTCGGCACAACGCTGCCCTGCTGCGCGCGCGGGCCGGTGTGCCACTCGTGCCCATGGTGAAAGCCGACGCGTACGGGCTTGGCGTGGAGGCCGTCGCGCGGGCGCTCGGCGCCCCGTTCGCCACGCCCGGCGAGATTGCCGGCGTGCCCGACCTGCCCACGAGCCACGATGCGCCGTGGGCACTCGGGGTGGCCACGGTGCGCGAGGCCGAGCAGCTGCGCGCGTTCGGCGCCACGGGGCGCCTGCTGTGCACCTCGCCCGTGCTTCCCGAGGAGTTCGACCGGCTCGTGCAGGCGCACACCACGCCATCGCTGCACCTCGAGGCGGACGTGCGCGCCTGGCGTGCGCTGACCGAGGCGCCGTGGCACCTGTCCATCGACACGGGCATGCAGCGGGCGGGCGTGCCGTGGCGCGCGGTCGAGGCGCTGCGCGACGTGGTGGCCGAGCATCCGCCCGAGGGCGTGTTCACGCACTTCCACTCCGCCGATCGCGCCGATGGCACGCGCGAGGTGCAGGAGGCGCGCTTCCGCGAGGCGCTGGCGCGATTGCCGCTCCCCGCCGGCACGCTGCGCCACACCGACAACTCGTGGGCGCACGTGGCCCGCGTCCCGTCACCGTGGGAGCTCACGCGTCCGGGCATCGCGCTCTACGGGTCGCCCAGCGTCGGCCCGCTCGGCCTGCAACCCGTGCTGCACGTGCATGCCCGCGTCGTCGACCTGCGCGACGTGACCCCGGGCGACACGGTGAGCTACGAGGCCACCTGGACGGCCACCCGCGCCACGCGGCTCGCGACCATCGCCATCGGGCATGGCGACGGCTACCGCCGCGCCCTGTCCAATCGCGGCGTGGCGCTGCTGCACGGGCGGCGCGTGCCCGTGGTCGGCGTGGTGACCATGGACATGACCATGCTCGACGTCGCCGACGTGCCCTGCGCCGTGGGCGATGTGGTCACGCTGCTCGGCCGCGATGCGCTCGGCTCCGACCCGCTCACGCTCGACGAGGTCGCGGCGCTCGGCGAACTGTCCCCCTATGAACTGCTCGTGGGCTGGCGCTTGCGCCTCCCTCGCGTGTATCGACCGTGATCATGCACTCCGACCACGCTTCCGCGACCGGCCGCCGCGCCCTGCTGCTCGTCCTCGACGGCGTCGGCATCGGCCCCGCGCCCGATACCGACGCCTACGGGGATACCGGCAGCGACACGCTGGGCAACCTCTCGAGGCAGCGCCCTGGGCTGCATCTGCCCGCCCTCGCTGCGCTCGGCCTCGGCAACATCGCGCCGCTCGTCGGCGTCCCGCCCACGGACGCGCCCGCGGCCGCCTGGGGTGCGGCGCTCCCCAACTCGGCCGGGAAGGATTCCACGACCGGACACTGGGAGCTGGCCGGCGTGCAGCTGGCGCGCCCGTTCCCCACCTATCCGCACGGGTTCCCCCCCGAGGTCCTGGCGCCCTTCATTGCGGCCACCGGCCGCGGCGTGCTCGCGAACTGCGTGGCCAGCGGCACGGCCGTGATCGCGCAACATGCCGAGGCGCAGCGCGCGAGCGGCGACTGGATCGTGTATACCTCGGCCGATTCCGTGTTCCAGATTGCGGCGCACGAGGCGTGGATTCCGCTCGAGGAGCTCTACCGCGCCTGCGAGATCGCCCGGGCGCAGCTCGTGCCGCCGCACGACGTCTCGCGCGTGATCGCCCGCCCGTTCACGGGTGACGCGGGCGCGTGGCAGCGCACTGCCAACCGCCGCGACTATTCGGTGCCGGCACCCGAGCCCACGCTGCTCGACGTGCTGGCCGAGGCTGGCGTGCCACGATGTGGGGTGGGGAAGGTGGACGACCTCTTCGCCGGCCGGAACCTTGTCTCGCGGCACACGCGGGACAACGCCGAGGGGCTGCAGCACCTGTTCGCGTGGCTCGAAGGCGCGACGCATGGGTTCTGCTTCGCCAATCTGGTAGATTTCGACCAGTTGTTCGGACACAGGAACGACGTGCCCGGATTCGCCGGCGCCCTCGAGGCGTTCGACGCTGCCGTGCCGCGCCTGCTTGCTGCCCTCAGGGAGGACGACCTGCTCATCATCACCGCCGATCACGGCAACGACCCGACCACCCCCTCCACCGACCACTCGCGCGAGCGGGTGCCGGTGCTCGTGGCCGGCCCCCGCGTGCGTCCCGTCGCGCTGGGTGTGCGCGACACGTTCGCCGATGTGGGGGCGTCCGTCGCGGAGTGGTTCGGCGTCGCGTGGCGCGGTGCCGGGCAGTCGTTCCTGCCGGCCTGCGGGCTCGCATGAGTCACGCCGACCCCAACGCCGGGCACGCGTCCTCGGTGCAGGAACTCATCGCGTTGGCCTGGGAGGTGCGCGCGCGTGCCTGGGCGCCGTACTCCCGCTTCCTGGTGGGGGCCGTGCTGGAGACGCCCGATGGGCGGCGCTTCGCCGGCTGCAACGTGGAAAACGCGAGCTACCCGGCCGGCATCTGCGCCGAGCGGGGCGCGTTGGCGGCGGCCGTGGCGGCCGGCGCGCGCGAGTTCACGCGCGTCGTCATCGCCACCGAGGCCGACGTGCCCACGCCACCCTGCGGCATCTGCCGGCAGGCGCTGGTCGAGTTCGCGCCCGCGCTCGAGGTGGTAAGCGTCGCCGCCGGTGGACGCACCGCCAGCTGGTCGCTCGCCGACCTGCTTCCCTCTCCCTTCACGCCTTCCTCGCTCGCGAATGCCTGAGCGTTTCCTTCGTTCGTTCGTCGCCTGGTCCACCTCCGGGTCGTGGCGCCAGCCGCGGGCGCCGCGCGCCCTGCTGCTCGCGCTCGTCGTCGGGCTGGCCGCCTCCGCCTCCGCCTGCACCGAGGAACTCGTGGGCGGTGAGGGGTGCCCCGTGCTCTGCCCGCAGCAGCAGGCCACGTTCCGGGATACGATCCTCGAGGCGATCGTGGTCGACTCCACGATCGGGCCCTTCCCGGTGCTTGGCGTGTCGAGCGGCGCGCTGCTTGCCGCGCGCGGCGACACCGTCGAGACCTATGTCGTGGTGCGCTTCGACAACCTGCCGGATACCTACAATCCGAACGGGCTCGCGATCACCGAGGCGATCACCGCGGTCGACTCCACGGTGCTGCGTTTCTTCGTGGACACGGTCGCGTCGCGCGTCACGGCGCCGCTCACGATCGAGGTGTTCGACGTGGACACCGCCGACACCGATTCCGCGGCGGCCGTGGTGCGGTCGCTGTTCCGCGCCGATCGCAAGCTGAGCGAGTACACGATCGCGCCGGGCACGCTCACCGACTCGATGCGCATCCCGATCCCCGACTCGGTGCTGCTCGCACGCATCACGGCTCGCAGTCGCCTGCGCGTGGGGCTGCGCATCGCGCCGGGCGTCAACGGCCAGTTGCGTCTCGGCGCGCTCATCTCGGGTCAGCCGGCGCCGCGCCTCACCTTCGACCCGGCGTCCGACACCACGTACCGGCCGCTCGACGTCACGCCCATCACCACGATCGCCGGTGCCGAATCCGACGACGTGCTGCGGCTGGCCTACACGGTCTACACGCTCACCGCTCGCGGCACGGCGCCTCTGCCCGCCGGCACCCTGGGCGTGGGCGGCTGGCCTTCACAGCGCGCGTATTTCCGCTTCGAGGTGCCGGCGGCCATTCTCGACTCCAGCACCGTCGTGCGCGCCGATCTCCTGCTCACGCAGAAGCCGGCCGGTGGTGCCGATCGCGCCGACACGGTCACCGTCCAGCCGTTCGTCGGCGTGTCGACGGGTGTGGTCACCGATCCGTACTTCGCCACGGCACTGGCCGTCAACGGCCTGCTCGCCGGTGTGGACTCCATTCGACTCGTGCCGCAGGACAGCGGCCTCGCGGTGCTGAACATCGTGAATCTGGTGCGTGGCTGGTCCACGCTGAGTTCGGGGGTGACCCGGTTCCTGGCGCTTCGCATTGCCGGTGAAGGGTCGCTCGCCCACGAGATCCGCTTTCACGACCTGTCGGCGCCGCTCGCCCAGCGACCGCGCCTGCGCGTCACCTATATGCCGCGCACGGAGTTCACGCTGCCATGAGCACTCGACCTGCTTCTCTGAACCGGCGTCGCGAGGCGTCAGGCCCGTTCCGCTGCTGCCGCGCGTGCCTGCCGATCGGCCTGTTCGTGGCCACGCTGGGCGCGCCCGCTGCGCTCGTGGCCCAGGGCACGCTCAGCACGCAGGGGTTCGGCTATCCCACGGGGGGCCTCTCGGCGCGCGCGCTCGGGACCGCCGGTGCCACCGGCGAGTTCGACCTGCTGTCGGCGCGCAACCCGGCCGCCGTCGGCGACATCGGCTCGGCGATCGTGAGCGTGCAGGGGGAGCCCGAACTGCGGACGGTGCGCATCGGCGAGGTGTCCGAGCGGTCGCGCGTGCAGCGCATCCCGCTGGTGGCCGCCGGCCTGCGCGTGCGCAACGTGGCCATTCTCGCGTCGGGCACCACCTTGCTCGATCGCTCCTTCTCGACACGCTCCGTGGGCTCGGCCGTCATCGATGGCGTCTCCGTGCCGACCACCGATGAACTCGAGGCGCGCGGCGCCATGACCGAGATGCGGCTCGCCGCCGGCTGGGCGTGGAAGTCGCTGCGCATGGGGGCGGCCGCCGTCGCCATCACCGGCGACAACACCGTCGTGCGGGCGCGCTCATTTGCCGATTCGCTGCGCTTCGGCTCCGTGCGTGACACGGCCAGCGTCGGATTCCAGGGGATTGGCGCGTCGTTCGGCCTGAACTGGCGCCCCACCGATGGCCTGTTGCTCGGCGCGAGCGTGCGCGTGGGCGGCGGGCTCGACGCGGTGCGACGCGACACGGCGATCGCGAAGGCGAACGTGCCGGGACGCGTCGGCCTCGGCGTCCTGTACGACGGCCTGGCGGGCACCATCCTTGCGGCGTCCGTCGAACGGGTGTCGTGGTCGGCGATGAACGGCCTCGGCTCGGAGGCGTCGACGGCGCAGGACGCGACGAACTGGTCGCTCGGCGCCGAGTTCGTCGGTGGCAGCATCCGTCGTTTTCCGGTGTTCTGGCGCGTCGGCTACGCGCGGCGCGACTTGCCCTTCCTGCTGCGCGACGAGCCCGTCTCCGAGCGGGCGCTGCACGCCGGCCTAGGCATTCCACTCGCCGGTGAGGCGGCCGTGGTCGACTTCGCGGTGCAGCGGTCACAGCGCCGGGTGACCGGCGACGCGGCCAGCGAGGATGCGTGGAGCCTGACGGCTGGACTGACCATCCGCCCCTGACGACTCCCGGCCCCCCGCCTGAAGCCTCCGGGACGGTCCCGGAGGCCCCCCCCCGGCCGCGGCCAGCGCTGGCGATGCCGCCGCGCTTCGGAACGTGCGCCGTCCTGTCGAGACTCCCCTCCGTGCCCAGCAATCTCCCCGCCGCTCTTCGGGAAGCGCTCCCCGAATGGTACCTGCGCCTGCTCGAGCTGCCGCAGGCCACGCCCGACTACGTCTTCTCCACCTCGCTCGACGGCACGATTCTCTGGGCGAACCCCGCGATGGAGCGCCTCGCGGGCGAGCCGCTCGTGGGCCGCAGCGTGGAGTTGTTCCGCCCCGACTGGGTGCGCGTGCTGCTCGAGGTCGAAGCACGACCGGCCGCACTGCGCGACGGGTACTGGGTGGGCCAGACCGCCATCGCGCTCCCCGGTCAGCCGGAGCGCCCGGTGCGGCAGGTGCTCGTCCCGCATCGCGATGCGGCGGGTCGACTCGCCGGCTTCTCGGCGGCGCTGCAGGACTTGAGCGAGCAGGCGAAGGTCGCCGAGCAGCTGCGCGCGATCGCCGAGACCGTGCCGGTCGGTGTCTTCGTCAACGACGCCGAGGGGAAGTGCGAGTGGGTCAACGCG
This sequence comes from Gemmatimonas sp., assembly GCA_011390885.1. GTDB lineage: Bacteria > Gemmatimonadota > Gemmatimonadetes > Gemmatimonadales > Gemmatimonadaceae > JAABRT01. The sequence goes on from JAABRO010000060.1 coordinate 86,101, forward strand.
ACCTACTGCGAAATGACCGGACGCTCGGCAGAGGAGCTGCTCGGTGACGGCTGGCGCGCGGTGCTGCTGGCGGGCGGCGGCGAGTTTTCGGCGCGTGCGGTCGAGGAGCTGACGCGGACGGGGCGGCTCGGGCCCGTCGAGGTGTCCTACCTCGGGGCCGATGGCCAGCCGCACACCGGAAGTGTGCGCGCCCGCGTGCTGCGCAACTCCGATGGCTCGATCCGCGGCCAGGTGGGCGTGGTGGCCGACATCACGAGTGCGCGCGCGCAGCAGGACGCGCTGGCCTTCAGCGAGGAGCGCTTCCGCGCCGTGCTCGGCACCATCCAGGAGGGCATCGTGATGCACGATGCCTCCGGCGCGGTCACGCTCTGGAATCCGGCCGCCCTGCACATTCTCGGCCTGACGGCCGAGCAGTTGCGCGGCGTCACGCCCACCGATCCCCGCTGGCGTACCGTCGATGCCGACGGGCGCGCGCTGCGTGGTGACCAGCATCCGGCGTCGATCGCCCTGCGCACCGGTCAGCCGGTCTCGGGCACCATCATGGGGGTGGCCCGGCCGGACGAGAGTCATGTCTGGCTGCGCGTGAGTGCGCTGCCGATCACGCTGCCGGGCCCCGCGCATGAGCGCGGCGTGGTCGTGACCTTCGTCGACATCACCGAGCAGCGACTCGCCGAGGAGCGGCTGCGCGCCAGTGAGCAGGAGTTGCGGGCCGTGACCGATGCCGCACGCGAGGCGATCTGCCTCCACGAGGCCGATGGCACGTATCGCTGGGTGAGCGAAGGCGCCGCGGAGGTGCTTGGCTGGGAGCCGGCGCAGCTGCTCGGTCGCAATGCCTACGAGTTCTTTCACGCGGATGACAGCGAGCGCATTCGCCGGGAGTCGCACGAACCCACGCTGCAGGGCACGGACTCGCACACCATCACGTATCGCTTCCGGCGTGCGGACGGCAGCTTCAGCTGGCTGGAGACGACGTCCGCGATCGTGCCGGCCACGGACGACATGCCGCTGCGCATCGTCTCCACCTCGCGGTCGGCCGATTCGCGCGTGGCCGACGACGCTCGCAAGTCCGTGCGGCAGCGACTCGGCGGCGTCACGCACTTCGCCGGCCGCCTCGCCCATGACTTCACCAACCTGTACACGGTGCTGCAGTCGCGGCTCGAACTCATGCGCGATCGGCTCGAGGGCGATGTGCGCGAGGACCTCGAGGCCGCGTTCGCCGCCATCGACCGCGCCACGGAACTCACGCGGGCACTGCGCGCCCTTGGCGGCCGAGAGCAGATGTCGCTCGTGCCCGTTGCGCTCGCGGTGCTGGTGGCGGAGCTCGCGCCTGAGCTCGCGCGCTCGACCGGTGCGCGGGTGCGGGTGGAGGCGAACGCCGAGCACGCGCCGATGCCGGTGCTGCTCGATCGGGACGCGTTCGCGGCCACGCTGCTCGCCGTGGTGCGCAACGCGGTTGAGGCGCAGCACCAGCCGACCACGATCACACTGCACACCGAGCTCGTGCGGGTGCGCACGCCCATCGTGGAGGCGCACGGCGAGGTGCCGGTCGGTGACTGGGCGGTCCTGCGGTGTCGCGACAACGGCCCCGGCATCGACGCAGACGTGCTCGGCTCCCTGTTCGAGCCGGAGTTTTCCACCAAGCGCGCCCAGATCGAGACGGGACTCGGCCTGCCCGTGGCGCTCGCGCGTATGCAACGCATGCTGGGACACCTCTCGGTGGCCCGGCGTGCCGAGGGCGGCACCGAGGTGTCGCTCTGGCTGCCGCTCACGCGCGTGGCGCTAGGCGAGGGCGATGCGCAGGATGCCGATGCCCCGGTGAAGTCGGCGACGCCGGAGGCCCCGGTGCGCTCGGTCACGCCGCCTGCGGCGGCGCCGGGCCCCGGGGCGCACATCCTGCTCATCGACGACGACGCCCTCGTGCTGAGCACCGCACAGCGGCTGCTCCTGCGCGCCGGCTACCGGGTGACCTGCGCGTCGAGCGGTGCCGAAGCGCTCGAGCTGCTGGCCGCGGACACGCTCGACATCGACGTGCTGCTCTCCGATGTGGTCATGCCCGGCGTCTCCGGTCCGCAGCTCGTCGCGGCCCGACGTGCTGCTGGCGACCGGCGACCGGCGGTCTACATGTCGGGGTACACCGCCGACGCGCTCCCGCTGCCGCACATGCCGGAACCGGGGGCGGAACTGGTGACCAAGCCCTTCACGTCGGCCCAGCTCGTGGGAGCGATCGAACGGGCAGTGGCCCGGGCGCGGCGCGCGGAGCCGGCGGGGTAGGGGCGGCCGGCACGCGGTAGGCGGCGGGCGCGCGTTGAACCCGAGTCGCCGGGTCGGCTATCATTCCGGGATGTCCAACGCCCCGCGCCCCACCGTGTACATCGAGACATACGGCTGCCAGATGAACGTGGCCGACTCGGAGCTCATGTACGGCACCCTCGCCGCGCAGGGGTACGACGCGGTCGAGTCGCCCGATGGCGCCGACGTGATCCTCGTGAACACCTGCGCCATCCGCGATCACGCCGAACAGCGCGTGATCGGGCGCCTCGGCGAGTTGCGTCGGCACATGAAGGCCGACACGATCGTGGGGGTGACCGGGTGCATGGCGCAGCGACTCGGGCCTCGCCTGCTCGAAAAGGCGCGGCACGTCTCGCTCGTGGTCGGCCCCGACGGCTACCGCGCCCTGCCGCAGCTGCTCGATGGCGCGCGCAACGGCGAACGCGGCATCTTCACCACGTTCGACCTCGAGGAGCACTACGAGGACGTCACGCCGCGCCGCACCGATCCGGTCAAGGCGTGGATCCCCGTGCAGCGCGGCTGCGACTACCGGTGTACGTATTGCATCGTGCCGCACACGCGCGGCCCCGAGCGCTCGCGCAAGCTCGACGACGTGGTGCGCGAGGTGCGCCAGGTCGTGGAGACGGGCACGACCGAGATCGTGCTGCTCGGTCAGACGGTGAACTCGTACAACGACGGCACCCACGACTTCGCCGACCTGCTGCGCGCCGTCGGTGCCGTGGACGGCGTGCGGCGGCTGCGCTACACGAGCCCGCACCCCAACGACTTCACCCCACGCGTCATCGCGGCGCACGCGGAGGTCGGGGCCGTGTGCGAGCACATGCACCTGCCCATGCAGAGCGGGTCCACGCGCGTGCTCAAGCGCATGCTGCGCCGCTACACGCGCGAGGAGTTCCTCGCCTGCGTGGCCACACTGCGCACCGTCATGCCGTCGCTCGTGCTCACCACCGACATCATCGTCGGATTCCCCGGTGAGACCGACGAGGATTTCGAGGAGACGGTCTCGGCGGTGGTGGAGGCGGGCTTTTCCGACGCGTTCACGTTCAAGTTCTCCCCCCGAGAGGGCACGCCGGCCACGCGCCTGCCCGCCGAAGACACGGTGCCCGACGACGTCGCCGGCGAGCGGCTGCAGCGCCTCATCCAGGTGGTGCGCGCGCAGTCGCGCGAGCAGAATCTCGCGCTGCTCGGCACGCGCACCGAGGTGCTGATCGAGCGCCTCGCGCGCGATGGCGAACTGCTCATGGGGCGCACGCGCGACTGGAAGACCGTGCTGGTGCCCGGTGATGCGTCGCTGGTGAACACGTACCACATGGTGGAACTCACCGGCACCACCGGCAGCACCTTCACGGGCGCGTTCGTGAAGGACGAACGCGCCTCGCGTCAGCCGCTGCCGATGGCGGGCTGACCGGGTCGGCGCTGCGATCGCATGATGGTGCGCGGCGACGAATGATGGTGCGTTCGACTCGGAGGCGGGGCACCCTGTGAGGTGCCCCGCCTCGTCTATTTCGTCGGTGCCTGGCTCGCCGGCGCCTCGCTCATCTCGGTGCTGCACGCGCACGCGCGCGCCGGTGGCACGGTCGTGCCCGATGCGCTGCTGGCCGGATGCCTCGGCGCCGCGCTGCTCGCGGTCGTCCGCCTCGTGCGCGACGCGCGCACGGGCGTTCGCGCGGGCGTCTGCACGCCGACGTCGTCGACGGTGCTCGCCTCGTTCGCCATCGGCGTGGGGGCCGTCGTCATCGGACACGGCGCGTGGCAGGCCGACCGTCAGTGCCTCGCCGCGCTCGGCGATCCGGCGCAGCCGTTGCTGGTGCGCCTCGACGCCGAGGCCGAGCCGGGGGCGTGGGTGCGTGGCGTCGCGCGCGCGGATGCGCGTGCGCAGGCGCGTGCGCAGGCGCGTGACGTAGACGACGCGCGCGCGCCCTGTCGCGTTCCGGTTGCCGTGGCGGTGCGCGAGGGCGACGCCGTCGCCGGCGCGTGGGTGCGAGTCGAGGCGACGCGCCTCGCCACGGGCCAGCTGCTGCGCCTCGACGAGGCGCGCGTCGTGCCCACGGGCAGTGTGGACTGGCTGCAGGGGTGGCGCGCGCGCACCGGCCGCACCATCGACACGCTGTTCGCCGAGCGCGCCCCGCTCGTGCGTGCGCTGCTCGTGGCCGACCAGCAGGGCATCGACGTCGCCGTGCGTGACCGATTCGCCTCGGCAGGCCTCGTGCACGTGCTCTCGATCTCCGGGCTGCACGTCGCGATCATCGCGGGAGCCCTACGCACGCTTGGCGCCGCGCTGCGGCTCCGCCGCGCCACCGCCGACCTGCTCGCGCTGCTCGGCGTCGGCGGTTACGTCACGCTGCTCGGGCTGCCGCCACCGGCGGTGCGCGCTGCCACCATGCTGGCCGTGCTCATGCTCTCGGCTCGGCTCGGCCGCCCCGTGCATCCGTGGACGGCGCTCGCGCTCGGTGTCGTGGTGCCGACGCTCGACCCGCGGGTGGTCGCCTCGCTCGGCTGGCAGCTCTCGGCGAGCGGCATGGCGGCGCTCGTGGGCGCACGCGGTCTCATGCGGCGCTGGCGCGCGTGGCCGCTCGTTCGTCCGGCCAACGCGACCCGGTCGGCGGCGGGACGGCTGGTGTGGCGGCTCCGCGTCGCCGGCCCGCGGCTCGATGGCTGTCGCCTGGTCGTGGTGCAGGAGCTGGCCGTCGGCACGATCGCCTCACTCGTGAGTGCGCCGCTGGTGGCCTGGGCGTTCGGCAGGGTCAGCCTCGTCGCGCCGCTCGCGAACCTGGCGGCGGCGCCGGTGGTCACCCTGCTGCAGCCCACCCTCTTCCTCGCCCTGGTGCTCGCGCCGGTACCCGCCGTGGCACGCTGGGTGGCGGACGCCTCGGTGTGGCCGCTCCTGCTGCTCGACCGGATTGCGCTCGTGGCGAGCGGCGTGCCGTTCGCTGCGCTCGACGTCGCGCCCGGTGTCGTCACGGCGCTCTGCATGGGTGTGACCGTGGGGGCGCTCGTGGTCGCCACGGCCCGTCGGCGCATCATGCCGCCGCTGCTCGTGGGCGCCGCCGCCGTGGTCGTGGCCATCTGGGCCCCCGTGCTCGGTCCGGGCCCGGGGCAGCTCGAACTGCACGTGCTCGATGTCGGGCAGGGTGATGCGCTCGCGCTGCGCACGCCGCGCGGGCGCTGGGTGCTCGTGGACGCCGGGCGCACGTGGACGGGTGGCGATGCGGGACGCCGGTCCGTGGTGCCGTACGTGCGGCGCCGCGGCGGGGCCGTGGCGCTCTTCGTGCTCTCGCACCCCGATGCCGATCACGTGGGGGGCGCGCCGAGCGTGCTGGACGCCCTGCGGCCGGCCCGCTGGTGGGACCCCGGCTTCGTGCACACGAGCGACGTGTACCGTGAGGCGCTCGCCGTGGCCCGCCGTCACGCCATTCCCTGGCGGCGCGCGCAGGCCGGCGACTCCCTCCGGATCGACGGCGTGCTGCTGCGCGTGCTCGGCCCCGACTCGGCGTGGACCGCCGCGCAGTCGAGCGCGAACGACGCCAGCGCGGTGCTGCTCGTGCAGCACGGGCGCGTGCGGTTCCTGCTCACGGGCGATGCCGAAGCCGCCGAGGAGGCGTGGCTGGTCGAGCGGTGGGGCGCAGCGCTCGAGGCCACGGTGCTCAAGGTCGGCCACCACGGCAGCCGCACCAGCTCCACGCCCGCCTTTCTCGACGCCGTGCGTCCGCAGGTGGCCCTCATCTCGGTGGGGGCGGGCAATCGCTACGGCCACCCGGCGCCGCCCGTGGTCGAGGCGCTGCGGGACCGCGCGGTGGAGCTCCTGCGCACCGATCGCGACGGGGCGATCGTCCTGCGCACCGACGGTCGGTCGCTCACGCTCGAGACGCGCCACGCCCGGTGGACCCGCCCGGTGCCCTGACGGCACCGAAAAAGCGGGCGCGCTCTTGCATCCGCTCGCGTACGATCGCCAGTTTCACGGATCGGCCGGTCCTGTCTCCCGAGCGAGGTCTCATCCGTGGTCAAGCACACCGCCACATCCGTCGTCACCATCGAACGGTTCATCATCGAGGAAGAGCGCAACTTCCCCGAAGCCACGGGTGAACTCTCCGGTATCCTCTACGACATGGCGCTGGCCGGCAAGATGATTGCCAACAAGGTGCGCAGCGCCGGCCTCGCGGACATCCTCGGCTCCGCCGGGGCCGAAAATGTACAGGGCGAGATCCAGCAGAAGCTCGACGTGATCTCCAACGAGATCATCGTCAAGGCGTTCGACCACGGCGGTCGCCTGTGTGCCATGGCGTCAGAAGAGGAACCCGGCATCATCCAGATCCCGGACGGCTTCCGCACCGGCAAGTACGTCATGCTCTTCGATCCGCTCGACGGCTCGAGCAACATCGACGTGAACGTGCCCGTGGGCACGATCTTCTCGGTGTACAAGAAGATCACGCGCGGCCCGCGCGGTGAGATGGAGGACATGCTGCAGCCGGGGCGACGTCAGGTGGCCGCGGGCTACATCATCTATGGCTCGAGCACGATGCTCGTATACACCACGGGGCAGGGTGCGCACGGCTTCACGCTCGATCCGTCCATCGGCGAGTTCCTGCTGTCGCATCCGCACATCCGGATTCCGAGCACCGGGCGCTACCTGTCGGTGAACGATGCGTACGAGCAGGACTGGCCGGAGCCTACCCGAGCGCTCATGCGCCGCTACCGTGGCCTCGACGGTGTGCGCAAGCCGCTCAACGTGCGCTACGTGGGTTCGCTGGTGGCCGACTTCCATCGCAACCTGCTCGGCGGCGGCGTGTTCGCGTATCCCAGCAATGCGCGCTCGCCGCGCGGCAAGCTGCGCCTGCTCTACGAGGCCAACCCGCTCGCCTTCATCGTGGAGCAGGCCGGTGGCCTCGCCACCGACGGCTCGCGCCGCATCCTCGACATCGATCCCACCGAACTGCACCAGCGCACGCCGCTGTACATCGGCAGCAAGGACGAAGTCGAGACGGTGGCGGAGTTCCTGCAGGGTGAGGAAATCCCGCCGCGTCGCCGTCGTGAAGACGCCACGGTCGCGGTCAGCGAGGACTGATCGCGGGCCGTGAACGAACGCCCTCCGACCGCCACGCGGTCGGGGGGCGTCGTCGTGTGAGGGGCTCAGGGAGAAGCAGACGGGACTGTCGGGGAAGCGCCGACGAGCAACTGGTATATGTACTGCATATTGGTCGCGCGTTCACGCCGAGCGGCGCACGTCCAACCCGCAGCACTCCCCAGGGACGCTCCGCGTCCGCACTCCCCTCGCGAGGTATTTCCATGCGGTCCAGATCGCTCGTGGTCTCTCTGCTCGCCATCGCCCCTCTGCTGCTCGCCTGCGGCGGCGGTGCATCGAACGCCGATTCTTCCAGCGCCGAATCAGGAGCGCCACCCGAAGCACGCTCCGCCGGACAGGCCAACACCGACGACGGCGAGTCCATGCCGAACGTGGTGCGCATCGCCGCCGGCTCGGCCGACCATACCACGCTCGTGGCGGCGCTCGAGGCCGCCGGTCTGGTGGACGCGCTTGCCAATCCGGGGCCGTTCACCGTGTTCGCGCCGGTCAATACCGCGTTCGAGAAGCTCCCGGCCGGTGCCCTCGACGACCTGCTCAAGCCCGAGAACAAGGCCAAGCTCAAGGCCGTGCTGTACCACCACGTCATCACCTCGTCGCGGTCGCTCGATGATTTCGCTGATGGCGAAGTGATCAGCATGCTCGACGGGCCTCAGGAGACGATCCGCAAGACCGCCGACGGCGCCTTCATCGGGGATGCCCGAATCGTCGCCTCCGTGCAGGCGTCGAACGGGATGGTGCACGTGGTGGACGCGGTGATCCTGCCCGAGTGACCGTACGCCGCGGACCCCGGCGCGCGACCGGTGAGGTTCGCCTCACGCGGTCGCCGCTGCGGCGCAGGCGCGGCGCCAGCCGTCGAGCAGCGTGACGTGCTGCGTGAGCAGCAGCTGGTGCTGCCATTCGGATGCCTCGCCCTTCGCGCGGATCACCCGCTCGAGCAGGTCGCGGTCGTGCGGTGACCACTGCTCGAGGTCCGGCACGAGGTCCACGGCGAGCGCCCACAGGTCGAACGCCTCGCCCGCCGCGCCGCGCCAGTCGCGCATCCGGGACGTGTGCAGCTCCCGCTCGAGCCGCGCCACCGCGGTGCGCTGCGCCGCGTCGCGATCACCGGCGTAGGCGTGCGCGATGTGCCGCTGCACCGCCATCGTGAGGACGGCCGTGTCGATCGGCGCGCGGTGCGCCGCGTGCGATGTGGTCGCGGCATCCGTCCTCGACGGCACGACGAGCTGCAGCCCCGCCACCACCAGCTCGCGCAAGCGAGGCATCGGCACCATGTACCCGCGTCGCGTCGTGAGCTTCGCGAACTCCCGTTCCGCGACACGCCCGAGCCGCGCATCGGTGGGGCGGAACCCGAGGCGGTAGTAGAACCAGTACGCACCGGAGCGCAGCCCTTCCGGGTTGTCGTGGCCGAGCTGGTAGTTCTCCGCCTCGAAGCAGGACACGCCGTAGCGCTGGTGATACAGGCGCAGCAGCTGCGCGAAGAACCACGCCGACTCGCCGCCGCGCTGCGCGGGGAACACGTTGATCCCCACCTTCGAGCGCTGCGGAAAGAGCCACGCGCCGCCGTACGCCAGCGGCACGCCGTTGCGAAACGCCATGAAGCCCACGTAGCTGTCGAACGGCAGACGATGGGCCAGGTCGAGCGAGAACAGCGCGATGCGCAGGCCGCGCCCCATGTCGTGCAGCGTCACGTCGCTCGCATGCGTGACCGGGTCCGTTTCGCGCTGCAGCGAGGCGAGCACCACGCGCGCCGTGTCGATCAGGGCGTTGCGCTGCCGCGTGTCGAGGGCCACCGCCTCCGGCAGTGGCTCGGCGAGCACCGCGGCCAGCTGCACGCCGCGCTGCGGTCCGTCCGGCAGGGTGAACACTGGCCCCTGCGGCGCGCGCGCGGACGTCATGGCGCCGGTACGCGTGCCGAGCGGCACCGTGAGGTACGGTTGCAGTCGCGCGAACAGATGGGCGCGAAGCGCCTCGCTCGCCTCCAGCCGGTCGAGGCGAACCATGAGGTGCGCCAGTCTCGCTTCGGGCGTGGGACCAAGGAGTCGCTCCGCGAGTTCGCGTGCGCTCCCCTCGAGCAGGTCGGGCACCTCCCGCTCCACGGGGAGCAACAGCGTGCGCAGCACCTCGCGCGCCTCCTCGTCGGGGGCCTCGAGCGACAACAGGCCCGCGCGCCCACGCCACCGGCCCAGCAGCAGGCGACGCACGAGCCGGTGCGAGAACGAGGCCTCGAGTCGCGTGCCTGTCACGCCACTGTTCGCGAGCGCCGCCGCGTGACGCGGAGAGGACGAACACATCGCTGCCGCACGCCTCGCCACACGCAGCAGCTCCCGCTTCGCGAGCCTGTGCTGCTGCTCGCCGCCCGGATGGGCAAGCACGAAGAGCAGCAGGTCGTGCCACTCGCGAAGCGCGCGGGGCGACGCGGCGGAGCGTCCGAGCAGCGCGCGGAAGACCGCGTCTCGGTCCGGTGCCGCGCGCGAGAGCGAGGCGCGTGCGGCAAGCACCTCGGCTGTGGTGAGTGCGGTGGGAGCGGCCACGCCGGAAGCTAGTCGAGGCCGGGCCGTTTGGGGGCGCGCGACGAGGCGGGGGCGCGGCCGCTGGTCACCGGGTCCCGGTGGTGCGTATGCTCAAGGACATGATGACCGAGCAACCGCCCGCCCTCGATCCGTACCCGGAGTGGACGCGTCGCCTGCAGGCCTCCGACCACGGGGCGCTGGAGGCCGTCTTTGCCGACGCGCACGACGCGCTCGTGGCCTACGCGCGTCGTCTGTTGGGCGATGTGGCGCAGGCGCGCGACGTGGTCCAGATCGCCTTCATCCGGCTCTGGGATCATCGCACCTCACTCGATCCAGAACGATCGGTGCGTGCCTGGCTGTTCCGGACGGTGCGGAACCTCGCCCTGACCCGGATCCGGGATGAACGCAACCAGGCGCAGTCACTCGAAGCGTGGGAAGAGGCCCCGCTGTGGCGTGCCCCCGAGCCGGAGGCGCTGCTCGAGGAAGGTGAACTCGGCCGCGCCCTGCAGGGGTGGCTGGCGGAACTCCCCGATCGACAGCGGGAGGCGATCGTCTTGAGTCGGTTCGAAGGGCTGTCACACGAAGAGATTGCGGCGGTGATGGAGATCGCCCCCCGCACGGTCAACAACCACATCGTCCGCGGGTTGCAGGCCCTCCGCGCGCGGTTCGATGCCAACTGGACGCAGGAGCAGGCATGAGTGACGCACGGAATCGGGCGCTGCCGGAGCCCGTCGGTGACGAGGTCGCCTCGGACGCCGAGCGCACGGCGCTGGCGGAGGTGTGGGGGCGTCTCGAGGCGGCGCGTCCGGCACCCGCCGTGGCGACCGACGAGCGGGCGGCAATGTGGGCGGCGATCGCCGCGGCGACGCGGCCGCAGGCCGGCGATGTCGCGGCATCGCCGCCCGCCGTCGCAGACCCGGATGCGACGGACGTGGCGGGCGCGGCGGCGAGGCCCCCGCACCGCGCCGCACCGCGCCTGTCGCCGCCGATGCCTCCCGCCTGGGCGCGGCGCGGACGCCGCACCGCCGTCGGCGTGATGGCTGCGGCGATCGCCGTGCTGCTGGGCGTCGTCGGCCGTCCCGGGGCCTGGGAGGAGGTCACGGTGCCGCGCGGTCGACAGGAGGAGCTTCAGCTGCCCGATGGTTCGCGCGTCGCGCTCGAGGGAGGGAGTACCTTGCGCTTTCGTCGCGGCTTCCGCGGCTGGTTCGGCCGGCCGGCGGAGCGTCTGACGGAGCTCGAGGGCACCGGCTATTTCGCGGTCACGCGAGACGGGCGTCCGTTCACCGTGCGGACCTACAATGCGTCGGTGCGCGTGCTTGGCACCGCGTTCAACGTACAGGCGCGGCGCGGCGATACCACCGGCACCACGGTTGCCGTGGCAGAGGGCCGCGTCGAGCTCCTCGGGACGACGCGGTCTGGCGTCACCCTCGGTGCCGGTCAGCGGGCCGTGCTGGCGCACGGAGCGCTCGGGCCGGGAGACGTGGAAGCCCTTCCGGTCGATCGCGTGGCGCCGTGGCGCACGGGCGGATTCGTCGCAATCGACGAACCACTGGCGGTCGTGTTGGGCTCCCTCGAGCGGCACTTCGCAGCCGTGATCACCCTGGAGGCCCCGGACCGCGCTGATCGCAGGGTCACGCTGTACTTCCCCTCCGCTGCGCTGGAGCGGGTGCTCACCGATCTCGCCACGATGCAGGAGCTTGTGCTGGAACGCCGACGCGACGGGTACGTGTTGCGTTCGCAGTGATGCAGACACCGCCACGACATCGGCACGCCCCGCACCCACGCGCCTTCATCTGGCTCGTGGCGGCTGCCATCGCCGTGCCGTCTGCCTCGGAGGTCCGCGCGCAGGCGCCGCGCGGACCGGTCGAGGCCACGATCACGCTCTCGCTGCGCGGTGTGCCGGTCACCGAGGCATTGGACCGGTTCGCGGCCGTGAGTGGGGTCAGTCTCGTGTTCGACCCCGCCGTCGTCGGAAGTGGACGGGTCTTCTGCCAGGTCGAAGAGGCGCCGCCGGAAGCGATGCTGCGGTGCATCGTGCGCGAGGCCGGGCTGGACTTCTATCGCCTGTCGTCCGGCACGTACGTGGTGATCGCGTCGCTCGCCCAGGCCCCGCAGTTCGCGACCCTCGCGGGGCAGGTGACCGACGCGGCGAGTGGGGAGCCAGTGCCGCTGGCCCGCGTGTCCCTCGACCAGGACATCGGGGCGCGCACCGTCAATGACGCCGGCGCCTTCCGGTTTGCCGCGCTGCTGCCCGGGCGCTATCAGGTGCGCGTGCAGGCGGTGGGCTACCGCCCGCTCGTTCACACGGTGGAGCTGGCGCCGGGACGGATCGAGCGATGGCGCGCGCCGCTCGAGCCGCTGCCCGCGACGCTCGCGCTGGTCGAGGTGACAGGGCTGTCGCCGGCGGGCGGGGCGTCGCCCACGGGGGCCCAGACGATCGCGGTCGACTCCACCTCCGCGGCACTCGCGGCGAGCGGGCTGCTGCGCGCCGCGGCGTACCAGCTGGGGGTCGGCCAGCGCGCGCTGGCCGGTGACCTGCACATCCAGGGCGGCGAAGCGGGCGAGCATCAGTACCGACTCGATGGCGTGCCGGTGTTCGATCCCGTGTCCGTGGCGCGGCTGTTCGGTGCCTTCACGCCACTCGCCATCCGGCAGCTGACCGTGCACAAGGCGGGATTCGGCGTGACGAACGGCAGCTATACGGCTGGCGTGATCGATCTCGAGCACTCCCTTGGCGCGGGCGGCGACGGGCTCGTGACGCACCTCGACCCGGTGGCGGCCTCGGTGCGTTACAGCGCGCGCGGCACGGTTGGTGGCCGCCGTGTCCAGGGCATGATCGCCGGGCGAAGGAGCCTCTGGGATGTGAATGCGGTGCCCTCGCTCTCGCAGGCATTCGACGGCTGGGCGCGCGTCGACCCGCTGCTGCTCGATCGCGTCAGCGGCGCGCCGGTCGCGGTCGGCCCCGACGCGTCGTTCGCGATCGATCGGCATACGCCCAGCCTGCGCTTCGTGGACGTGCACAGCGCGGCGCGCGTCGAGCTGGGCGCCTTCCAGTCCGTCGCCGCGTCCGCCTTCATTTCGAGCAATGCGGTGAGTGCCGACGTGCGCGCCTTCGCGTCGTCGGCCGGTGAGGACGCGGTGCGGCTCGAGACGCGCGACGCGTATGCATGGCAAACAGTGGGCGGCATGGTGCGGCACGACTGGCAGCCGACGGCACGTGTGCAGCAGATGCTGCGGCTGCGCATGAGCGGGCATCAGCTCGCGCATCGGCATCACGCCGTCGCGGCCGCCGAGGTCGGGCCGATCGCGTCCGCGGCCCCGGACCGCCACGAGTCCAACGCGGTGGCGGAAGTGTCGCTCGACGCGATCACGCGCCTGGCAGCCACCGACGCTGGCGAACTGACGGTTGGCGCGGAGCTCGCGCGCACCGACAGCCGCATGGACATGGACAACGGCGTGTTTCGGCCGATGCAGAGCGCGGGCGCCGCGTGGCGCGTGGCCCAGTTCACCGAGTGGCGGCAGCGCCTGCCGCGCGGCCTGCGCATCGATGCAGGGCTGCGCCTCACGTGGGTCCCGACGTTCGCGACGGTGTATGGCGAGCCGCGCATCGCGCTGCTCGGCGAGCACGATCGGGAGCGAGGCGTGCTCGCATGGCGCCTCGCCGGCGGTGTGTATCGCCAGTTCGTCTCGCAGTTCGACCTGCCGGCGCTCGGTCCGACGGCCGTGGCGAGCGGCGTGCGCTTCTGGCTGCCGGTCGATGGCACCATCCGGCCGGCCGAGACGTACCACGCGGCGGCCGAGGTCGTCTGGCGTCATGTCCGCGGGCTCGAGTTGCGCGCCGAGGCGTACCACAAATGGCTCACGTCACTGCCGGCGCTCGACTTCGGCGTGCTGCTCGGCGAAGGCGGCGCGCTGCCTCACGGCCTGACGCAATCCGACTTCATCGGCGTCAGTCGCGGCCGGACGGCTGGCGCAGGAGTCCGCGTCGCGCAGGAGGCACGCGCGGGTCGGGCCTCCCTCGCGATCGACGTCGGTCACTCCGTGCGCTCCTTTCCCGGTCGATTCGACGGCCGGCCCACGCGGACGCCGTGGAACGAGTCGCTTCGCGTCACGTCGTCCATCGAGGCGCGCCTGCCCGGTACGTTCACGCTCTCGATGCAGTCGCGAAGTGCCTGGGGACGCGCGTGGGCCCTGCGGCGTGCGTACTACGACCTGGCACTCGCGGCGCTGCCAGTGACGACGCCGGGGAACGATCGATTGCCGGCGTGGCACGAAACGGATGTCGCGATCGCGCGCGCGTTCGCGATCGGCAGTGCACGCGCAGAACTCTCGCTGAGCGCGTTGAATCTGTTCGCGCGCGCGAACGTGATCGATGCGTGGCTTGTTCCCTCGTCGGAAGGCGCGTCGTTCTCGCGCGTACCGCGCATCGGTGTCGCGCGACAGTTGCTCCTCGCCGCGCGCGTGCGTCGCTGACGCGCTGGTCATCGCGCATCGTTGTTGCGTAGTGAAGGTACGCGCGGCACGCAGCATGTGCGCGCCTCGCGACTTCACTACTCAGATCGAGGAAACCGCATCATGCGACTGTTCGGACGTGGGCGCCGCGCGTGGACGCGCTTTGCGCCGGTGCTGCTGGCCGGCACTGCTCTGCTTGCCGCTTGCGGCGATGACGAATCGGCCGTTGAGCCGACGCCGCCGGCGACGGTGGTCGCCGCCGCGCAGGCCTCTCCCAACCTGAGCACGCTGGTGAGTGCGCTCACCGCGGCTGATCTCGTGGGCACGCTGAGCGGGCCTGGGCCCTTCACGGTGTTCGCGCCGGTGAACAGCGCGTTCGATGCCGTGCCGGCGGATGTGCTGCAGCGCCTGCTCGCGACGGGGAACGTGCAGATCCTGTCCAAGGTGCTGCGCTACCATGTGGTGCCGGGCCGAATCCTCGCGGCCGATCTCCGTGAGGGCCAGGAGGTCACCACGGTCGAGGGCACCACGCTGCGCATCACCCTCGCCGGCGGCGCCCGCGTGAACAACGCCCGCATCACCACCACCGACATCCAGACCGGCAACGGCGTCGTCCACCTCATCGACGCGGTGATGACCGAGAGCCTCGACATTGTCGACGTGGCGACCATTCGCGGCTTCAGCTCGCTCGTGAGCGCGGTGGCCAGCGCCGGGCTCGTGGATGCGGTGCGCGGCAATGGTGCCGGCCAGGGCATCACGGTGTTCGCGCCCACCAACGCGGCGTTCACGGCGCTTGGCACGCTGCCGGCGAATCCGGCGCTGTCGCAGGTGCTCACGTACCACGTGGTCGCGGGCCGTGCGCTTGCGGCGTCGCTCACCGACAACCAGCAGCTGACCACGCTCCAGGGCGGCACGGTGCGCTTCCGCACGAATCCGACGCGGCTGCAGGGCATCGCCAACACGGTGAACATCACGGCCACCGACATCGTGGCCAAGAACGGCGTGATTCACGTGATCGATGCCGTGCTGCTGCCCACCGCGCCCGTCACGCAGAACATCGTGCAGCTGGCCGGCGCGACACCGCAGCTCAGCACGCTCGTCACCGCCATCGGCGCCGCGAACCTCGGCGCCACGCTCAGCGGTGCGGGGCCGTTCACGGTCTTCGCGCCGGTGAACAGCGCGTTCGATGCCGTGCCGGCCGATGTGCTGCAGCGGCTGCTGGAGACGGGCAACGTCGGCATCCTCTCCAAGGTGCTGCGCTACCACGTGGTGCCGGGGCGTGTCCTGGCCGCCGATCTCCGTGAAGGGCAGGAGGTCACCACGGTCGAGGGCACCACGCTGCGCATCACGCTGGCCGGTGGCGCACGCGTCAACAACGCGCGCATCACGGCAACCGATATCCAGGCCACCAACGGTGTCGTGCACCTCATCGACGGTGTGCTCACCGAGAGTCTGGATATCGTGGATGTGGCCACGATTCGCGGCTTCAGCTCGTTGGTCAATGCCGTCGCGACGGCGGGGCTCGTGGATGCGCTTCGTGGCAACGGCGCGGGGCAGGGCATCACCGTGTTCGCGCCGACCAACGCGGCGTTCACGGCGCTCGGCACGCTGCCGGCGAATCCGGCGCTCAGCAACGTGCTCACGGCGCACGTGGTCAATGGGCGTGCGCTTTCGACCGGGCTGTCGAACAATCAGAGCGTGCCCACCCTGCAGGGCGGCAGCGTCACGATCCAGACCGGCCCGCTTCGCGTGCGTGGCGCCGGCAACACCGCGCCCGTCGGCATCTCAGCGACGGACATCGTCGCCAAGAACGGCGTCATTCACGTGATCGACGGCGTCATCCTGCCGTGATCGCAGTTCGTCCCGGCGGGTGCTCGCACGGGCGAGCATCCGCCGGGACCACCTCGGTGGTCAGCGTTCCAGCCGGAACCCGGGATCGAGCGCGGGGCGTCGATCTGACGTGGCCGCCAGCCAGCCCGCGCCGTACAGCCAGCGTGTCATGCGCGTGAGCTTGGCGTAGTCGATGCGCTGAGGCTCGTCGCGCGGCGTGTGGTAGTCGGCGTGCAGCAGGCTCGTGAAGAAGAGTGCCGGCACGTTGGCGCGCGCGTAGGGCAGGTGGTCGGAGCGGAAGTACCACCCTTCGGGGTGCGACGGCCGGTCCCACAGCGAGTCGAGCGCGAAGCGTCCGGTGAGGTCGTTGGCACGCAGGGCCATGGCCACGAGCTCGGACGAGTTGCGATGCGGCGGCTGCACACCGAGCAGTGCGGCCGAATCGGGGCTGTTGCGGCCGAGCATGTCGCCGTTGAGCACGGCCACGATGCGGTCGAGCGGCACCACCGGATTGCGCACATGGTAGTTGGAGCCGAGCAGCCCGCGCTCCTCCGCGCCGTGGTACACGAACAGCGCCGAGCGTCGCCCCGGCTGTTGCGTGAAGGCGCGCGCGATCGCGAGTAGCGCCACGCTGGTGGTGCCGTTGTCGTCGGCGCCGTTCCACGTGCTGTCGCCGCCGATGTCGTAGCGCGCGCCGTCGTGATCCTGGTGGCTGCTGAACAGCACGTGCTCGTCGCGCAGCGCCGGGTCGGTGCCGCGTACCCGTCCCACGATGTTGAGCGACGGATACGTGAACGATTCCTGATGCAGGTTGATCGCCGTGGGCTGCCCGACGGCCGTGCGCAGCCGTTCGCCGAGCGCGCGCCGCACGAGCAGGACCGGCGCGGCCGTTGCCGGCGCGCCACCCGTCGGCGTGTCCAATCGATAGGTGCCGCGGCCGGCGATGTTCGCCACGCCCTCGAACGCAAGCTCCGCCGTCGAGTCGGCTATCAGCAGCACAGCCACGGCCCCGCGGCGCGTGAGCGCAAAGCCCAGCGACTGCATGGCCGAGCGTGCGTATCGGTACTCCGGCGAGTTCACGCTCGTCTCGCGCCGAGGCGTGGGGGGCGGCACGAGCTGCGCGATCGCCACCTTGCCGCGCACGTCGATGCTGGTGTCGCGACCGTCGCCGGCCCAGACGGAGGGCGCCGTGAGGGTGGTGGGCGTGGTGCCGGTCACCGCCACGTCGCGCCACATTGTGAAGGCCTCGTCGCCCACGCGCACCGTGCTCGACGCGCCGATGCGTGTGCGGCGCAGGTCGAACCACTGGAAGTACGACCCGTCGTCGCCCATCGGCTCGAGGCCGATGCGTCGCAACTGCTCGGCGATCCACACCGAAGCGCGCAGTTCGTCGATCGTGCCCGCTTCGCGCCCGCGCAGCGCGTCACCGCCGAGCAGCATGAGGTCGCGGCGCAGGTCGCTCTCACGGATCGCCGCCTGTGCGCTCGGCAGGGTGTCCGTACCGGGGGCGGCGGTCAGCACCGCGCGCGCCCGCATGTCGTAGCGCGTGCCGGGCGACAGCTTCATGAAGGGGGCGCCGTTCGTGGGTCGTGTGCGGTCGTGCACGGCCACGTCGGCCTTGCCGATCACCTCGAAGCGGTCGCGCTGCACCACGATCGCCGTGCCCTCGGAAATGCCGATGCCGAGGTAGTCCGGGAACCTGTCCATCACGGGTATGAGGTCGTTCCACCGGTTGCGTGCGTCCACGTGCTGGTCGATTGCGGAGCGGCGCAGGAAGTCGAACGCGTTCTGATGCTCGGGCTCCGGCGCCATCATGATCTGCGCGCCGGCGACCGCGCCGCGCACCAGGTACGAGCCTTGGATCGTGGCACCGGCCGAGCTGCCGCCGATCACGCCGCCGCGTGCGAGCACGTCGTGGAACGCGCGGTAGGTGCGTGTGCCGGCGTACGAGTCCACGAGGTTCCACTGGCGGCCGCCGTTGAACCACACGCCCCGTGCGTCGCGCACGGTGGCGGCGAACGCGTCCTGGTCGGCCACCTGCGGATCGTGCGTGTGCAGCATGTGCACGTTCGTGAGGCCGCGCGCCTTCCACGAGGCCAGCACGCGCTGGGCGTCGTATGGGATGAGCGCGCCGTCGCGTCCGCGGTTGCCCCCCGCCGTGGGCACGATCACGATCTTCGCGTCCGGTCCGCCAGCGAGCGCGATGAACCGCTCCACGATGCCGGTGCCATCGAGCTGGCCACCGCCAGCGATCACGAGGCTGCCGGTCGGCGGACCGTGCACGGGGGCGTCGGTGTCCTGCGCAGGCAGCACGGCACCGATCGGGAGCAGGAGCAGGGCGGCAATCGCGGAGCGGGCGAGACGCATGGGCCGGACGGCTGGAGGAAAGAAGAGGAAGTCTCACGGGAATCTCCCGCGGCGCGAGGCGGGCGTCCAGCGGCCGCGCGGGAACGATGCGCCGCGATGCGCCGTAACCACGACAGGCACGCCACGTGCACGCGACCGCCCATGCACGTTCTTCCGATCGCTCCGACCCCTCGTTCATGGCCACGAAGCCGTCACTCCTCCGCGCCGATTTCCTCCCCTCGAGCACCGACGTCGCCCTGCTCCTGCTGCGCGTGTGGCTCGGCGGCTCGCTGCTGTGGCTTCATGGCATGGGCAAGATCCCGCGCCTCATGGCCGACGAGGTGCGCTTCGCCAGCGTGGCTGGCCTCAGCCCCACGGTGTCGCTCACGCTCGCGGTCGTCGGCGAGGTGGTGGCGCCGGTGCTGCTCATCCTCGGGCTGGGCGCGCGCTGGGCGGCGTTCCTGTCGGCGGCCACGATGCTGGGCGCGTACGTGGTGGGACACGGCATGGCGCTCTCCGGTGAGCGCAGCGGCGAGCTGCCGTTCATCTTCCTGGCCGGCTTCCTCGCGCTGCTCATCGCCGGCCCCGGCCGCTTCAGCATCGACGGCCGACGCTGAGCCGCCTCTGCGCAACAGCTGAACCGCCGCCGAGCGAGCGGCGCACTCGCGTTCGGCCGAGTCCCGATTTCCCGGTCGTCGGCCTAGGTTACGGCATGGCCGACGACCGTCTTTCCCCCTCCGGCATTCCGGTGCCGCTCGTGGCGCGTCCCGACGACGCGCCCCTCGACTACGCCCGCGACCTGGGCGACCCCGGCGCGTTCCCGTACACGCGCGGCGTGCAGCGCGACATGTACCGCGGCCGCCACTGGACCATGCGCCAGTACGCGGGCTTCGGCACCGCGCAGGCCACCAACGAACGCTTCAAGCTGCTGCTCGAGGCCGGACAGACCGGGCTCTCCGTGGCCTTCGATCTCCCCACGCAGATGGGGCTCGACTCGAGCGACCCGCTGGCCGCCGGTGAAGTGGGACGCGTGGGCGTGGCCATCGACACCGTCGACGACATGCACGTCCTGCTCGACGGCATTCCGCTCGACAAGGTGTCCACGAGCATGACGATCAACGCGACGGCGTCCACGCTGCTCGCCATGTACATCGTGGTCGCCGAGGAGCGTGGCATCGCGCGCTCGGCGCTCTCGGGCACCACGCAGAACGACATCCTCAAGGAGTACATCGCGCGCGGCACGTACATCTATCCGCCCGCGCCGTCGCTCGCGCTCACCGCCGAGACGTTCCGCTTTTGTGCCACCGAAGTGCCGAGCTGGAATCCCATTTCCATTTCGGGCTATCACATTCGCGAGGCCGGCAGCACGGCGGTGCAGGAGCTGGCGTTCACCTTTGCCGACGGCATCGCCTACGTGCAGCAGGCGCTCGATGCCGGGCTGGCCATCGACGACTTCGCGGGTCGCCTGTCGTTCTTCTTCGCCGCGCACAATGACCTGTTCGAGGAGGTCGCCAAGTTCCGCGCCGCGCGTCGCCTCTGGGCGCGCCTCGTGCGCGAGCGCTTCGGCGGCAGCGACAAGTCGGCGCGGCTGCGCTTCCACACGCAGACGGGTGGCGTGACGCTCATGGCGCAGCAGCCGCTCACCAACGTGGTGCGCGTCACGGTGCAGGCGCTCGCTGCCACGCTCGGCGGCACGCAGTCGCTGCACACCAACGGCTACGACGAGGCGCTCGCGCTGCCCACGGCGGAGGCGGCCACGCTTGCACTGCGCACGCAGCAGGTGCTCGCCTACGAGAGCGGTGTGGCGCAGACGGTGGACCCGCTCGCCGGCAGCTGGTACGTCGAGCAGCTCACCAACGAGATCGAAGCGCGCGCGCTCGCGCTCATCGAGCAGGTGGACGCGATGGGCGGCGCGGTGGCCGGCATCGAGGCCGGCTTCTTCCAGGAGGAGATCGGGAAGAGTGCGTACGCGCAGCAGCTGCGCGTGGAGGGCGGCGAGACGGTGATCGTGGGCGTGAACAAGTTCGGCGATGGGCAGGACCCGCCGATCATTCCCGCCCCCGACTTCAGTGCGCTTGAACGCGAGCAGGCCGCGCGGCTCGAGGCCACGCGGGCGCAGCGTGATGCGGCGCGCGTGGAGCAGACGCTCGGTGCTCTGCGCGAGGCGGCGCCGTCGTACCTGCCGTCGCACACCGGAGCGCGGGTGGAGCTCATGCCGCTCATCATCGAGGCCGTGCGCGCGCGTGCCTCGGTGGGGGAGATCGCCGCGGCGCTGGGCACCGTGTGGGGCAAGTACCGGCCCACCTGACACGACGCGCGTGACGCGTCACGCGTCGGCGTTCTCCCGCGAACGGTGAAACCGCGCGCGCTGCGACGGGCGTAGGGACGGCGTGTACACCACCTGCCTCTTCTGCCACGCGGCGCTCGGCGCCAACGAGGTCATCGAGCATTTTCCGGTCGGTCGTCGCCTCGCGTTCGACGCCGACCAGGGGCGGCTCTGGGTGGTGTGCCCCAAGTGCGAGCGCTGGAACCTCACGCCGCTCGAGGAGCGCTGGGAGGCCATCGAGGAGGCCGAGCGTGCGTACCGCGCAACCACGCGGCGCGTCGCCACCGACAACATCGCGCTGGCGCGGCTCTCCGAGGGGCTGGAGCTCGTGCGCATCGGGCGTCCACTGCGGCCGGAGTTTGCCGCGTGGCGCTACGGCGACCAGTTCGGGCGACGTCGGCGACGGCTGTGGACGTATTCGGCGATGGGCGTGGCGGCCGCGGCCGGCGTGATGGTGGGCGGACCGGCTGTGGGCCTCGGCGTCGGCGCGCTGTCGCAGGTCGTGAACTTCGGTCCGCTGCTGTGGCACTACTCCATGCCGACGGTGAGCGTGCGCGCGGCCAACGGCGACTGGATGCGCCTCAGCCGCGACGATCTCTACAAGGCGCGCTGGGAGCCGCGTGACGCCGGCCAGATGCTCGTGCGCTTTCGCCATCAGCGCTGGGTCGCCACCTCCGGTCTCGTCGCGAAGCTGGGCGTGCGGCAGAAGCCGCTCACAGGCAAGGAGGAGGCCACGCTCGTGGGTGAGGACGCGGTGCAGGCCATGGCGCGACTGCTCCCCGCGCTCAACCGTGGCGGCGGCGGCGCGCGCGATGTGGAGCAGGCGGTGGGACTCATCGAGGAGGCGGGCGACGTGCGGCGCGTCTTCGACCGCGCCAGCCGCTCCAAGCGGCGCTCCTCGCTCGAGGTCATGGCGTGGACCGGCGAATCGGCCAAGCCCGACGCCCTGATCACGCTCACGCGTCCCGTGCGCCTCGCGCTCGAGATGGCGCTGCACGAGGACGACGAGCGCCGCGCCATGGCCGGCGAACTGGGCGCGCTCTACGCGCGGTGGGAGGAGGCGGAGCGCGTGGCGCGCATTGCCGATCGTGAGCTGTCCGTGCTGCCGGGCGCCGCGGGCGCAGGGGCCGAGCCGTCCGCGTGACGATCGTGGCGAGCACCGCGCACGGCTGAGTCCGCTGGCGCTTCAACTTGCGAGCGCCATGCTCGCGGTGAATCGTTGCCGCGTGTTCTCCACCTGCCTGGTCTGCCACGGGTCACTCGGCGCCAACGACGCCATCGAGCACTTTCCGGTCGGTCGCCGTCTCGCGTTCGACGGCGAGCGCGGTCGGCTGTGGGCGGTGTGTCCGCACTGCCACCAGTGGAACCTTGCGCCCATCGAGGAGCGCTGGGAGGCCATCGAGTCGTGCGAGCGCGCCTATCGCGGCACCCGACAGCGCGTGTCCACCGACAACATCGCGCTCGCGCGACTCAAGGACGGCACCGATCTCGTACGCATCGGGCAGCCGCTGCTGCCGGAGCTCGCCGCGTGGCGATACGGCGGGCGCTACCTCGCGCGTCAGCGGCGAGAGCTGGCAGTCGCCTTCGGCTCGCAATCCGTCTATGTGACGGCCATGTCCGCAAAGTGGATGCTGGGCGCTGCGATGCCGATTGGTGTGCTGGCCGGGATCGGCGTGCTCACTGCAGCGATGCAATGGGGAGCGATCGCCGCGGAGGCACGCCGCCGCTGGCTGCCCCGCGGCATCGTCCATACCATGGAGCACGGTCCCCGAGCCGTCACCTACGGTGACTCCAAGGCCACGCGCGTTCGGCTCGACGCGGCGGGGCAGATGTCGATCGCACTGCGCTCGCGACCGGTCGTGCCGGCACCGCGGCCGCTACGCGTGCTGGGGCTCCGCTACCTGTGGACCGGTGGTGCCGCCTCCGAGTCGTGGCACGGCGGCAGGGAAGCGCCGACGATGCTTGCGCCGCTGCTCGGCGCATCGCACGCCCACACGGCCTTCGGTCGTCGTCAGATCGATGAGGCCGTCAACGTGATGGTTGAGCGCGTGCAGCGCGTGGCCGAACCGCCAGACCAGGCCGCCGTCCGCATGCTCACCGATCAGGCCACCGCGATCGGACGTCCCGGCGACTTCCCCAACGGTCGCCCGCTCGACAGCATTCCCATGCGCGTGCGCCTCGCCGCCGAAATGGCCCTCCACGAAGACGACGAACGCCGCGCCCTCGCCGGCGAACTCGGCGCACTCTACCGCCGCTGGGAAGAGGCCGAGCGCATCGCGCGCATCGCCGACGGTGAACTCACGCGACTCCCGGATCGCGCGTAACGCATGTTCTCCACTTGCCTCTTCTGCCACGCCGCACTCGGCGCGAACGATACCATCGAACACTTCCCCGTGGGCAAGCGCCTCGCCTTCGACGGCGAACGCGGTCGCCTCTGGGCGGTATGCCCACGCTGCGCACGCTGGAATCTCGCGCCCATTCAAGAACGCTGGGAAGCACTCGAAGCCTGCGAGAAGGCGTACCGCGCGGCCACGAAGCGTGTCTCCACCGACAACATCGCGCTTGCGCGCTTGAAGGACGGCACCGACCTCGTGCGCATCGGGCAGCCGCTGCTGCCGGAGTATGCGGCGTGGCGGTATGGGGACATGGTGCGCAATCGCCGGCGTCGCTTCTTCAACGAGCAGGCCGGCACACTGTTTCTCAGCGCCGTTGGTGCAGGTATTCTCGGCACGGGGGTGGCGACGGGCGCCACCTCGGCGCTGCTCTCCCCCATCCTCACGCCGATCCTCTTGGCGTCAGGCGGCTTGGCCTGGTGGAGCCGCCGTCGTGCGCGGCGTCCCTTCGCGGCCGCGCTTCCCGGCAACGATGTGGTCTCGCGGCGTCTTGCGGCGCAGCACCTCAGCGCTCGGCTCCGGCGGGAGACCGATGGCGCGTGGGTCATCGAGACAGACGCGAGCGCCTTGTCGTGGTGGCAACGACGCGCACCAGGAGGAGATGGCGCGTTTCGGCTCACGGGCTCGGCGGCACGGGCGGCGCTGCCACCGCTGCTTGCAGCCATGACGCCCTGGGGAGCCAACGCGGTCGAGGTGCGGGAGGGCGCCAACCTGTTCGAGCGCTCCCCCGATGTGGAGGCGCTCTTCGATGCCATCGCAAACAAGGCGTTCCTCGGCTCCGACATCTATCGCGGCGCGCTCAGTGTGGCCGATCCAGCGTCGAAGCTGGCGCTCGAAATGGCGCTGCACGATGAGGACGAACGCCGCGCCCTCGCCGGCGAACTCGGCGCGCTCTACGCCCGCTGGGAGGAGGCCGAGCGCATTGCGCGCATCGCGGACGGCGCACTTACGCGACTCGAGGGTCGCGAGTAACGCATGTTCTCCACCTGCCTCTTCTGCCACGCCTCGCTCGGCGCGAACGATACCATCGAACACTTCCCGGTGGGGAAGCGCCTCGCATTCGACGGCGAGCGTGGCCGGCTCTGGGCGGTGTGTCCACGGTGCGCACGCTGGAACCTCGCCCCCATCGAGGAACGCTGGGAGGCGCTCGAGGCATGCGAGAAGGCGTACCGCGCCGCCACGAAGCGTGTGTCCACCGACAACATCGCGCTGGCGCGACTCAAGGACGGCACCGACCTCGTGCGCATCGGGCGACCGCTGCTGCCGGAGTTTGCGGCGTGGCGATACGGCGATGCGGTGCGCGAGCGTCGGCGACGCGCGCTCGTGGATCAGTGGGGTGGCACGTTCGTCGGTGCCGTCGCGGCTGGCGCGATTGGGACTGCCATTGCGACGGGAGCGGCGCCGATGGCGGTGCTGTCGCCGCTTCTCATGGCCTCCGGCGGCCTCGCCTGGTGGCGAGGTCGCGGAACACGCCGGTCGTTCAGCGCTGTCTTGCCAGGTCGCGACGACGCCGCACGGCGACTCGCCACGCATCACTGGCGCACTCGGCTCGGCCGCGCGGACGACGGCACGTGGATGATCGAAGAGAGCAAGGGATACATGGACACGTGGCGAGGGCCGCGCGCCGATCCCCGCGCCGTGCGGCTCACCGGTGCTGCGGCGCGCGCTGCCTTGCCACCGCTGCTCGCCGCGATCATGCCGTGGGGGGGCAATGCGGTGGAGGTGCGGGAAGGCGCCGACCTGTTCGAGCGCACCCCCGATGTCGACGCCTTGTTCGACACCATCGCCAACCGAGCGTGGCTTGGCTCGGAGAGCTATCGGGGGGCGCTCGCGACGGCCAGCCCTGCGTCCACGCTCGCGCTGGAGATGGCCCTCCACGAGGACGACGAACGGCGCGCCCTCGCCGGCGAACTCGGTGCGCTCTACGCGCGCTGGGAGGAGGCGGAGCGCATCGCGCGCATCTCCGACGGCGAGCTCACGCGCGTCGCCGCGAAGGAGTAGCGCGCGTGTTCTCCACCTGCCTCGTCTGCCACGCATCGCTCGGCGCCAACGACGCCATCGAGCATTTCCCGGTGGGGAAGCGACTCGCCTTCGACGGTGAACGCGGTCGCCTCTGGGCCGTCTGCCCGCGGTGCGAACGCTGGAACCTCGCGCCCATCGAGGAACGCTGGGAAGCGTTGGAAGAGTGCGAGAAGGCGTACCGCGCCGCGACGAAACGTGTGTCCACCGACAACATCGCGCTTGCACGATTGAAGGACGGCACCGACCTCGTGCGCATCGGCCAGCCGCTGCTGCCGGAGTTCGCGGCCTGGCGGTACAGCCGCACCTTCCTGCGGCGCGCGCGCTGGGCAACGGTGCGGCGGTTCACGCCAGTCATCGCCGTCAACGCCGTGCTCACCGCTGCGGTGAGCGCGACCTTGGGCCCCGGTGCCTTCGGCCTCATGTTGCTGCCCGCGGCCAATGCCGGGTCGCTGTTCGCGTTCGCCGGCTTCATGCGCTGGCGCATCCGCCAACCCACCGCGCTGGTCTTCACCCACGACGGCGCGCTGCACGGAGTCACCCCCCGCGTCGTCGGCGCCACGCGCATCACCTACGATGCCGATCAGGGGCTCGGTCTTCGATTGCAGACACAGATCGTGCGCCCCGCGCATGCCCTCGCGCGACGCGTCGGCATTCGCGTGCAGGCCGACGCGCAGCACATGCCCGGCGAGGTGCTGCTGACCGGTGAGCACGCACACGCCCTGCTGCCGCGGCTGCTGCCGGCGCTCAATCAGTTCGACGCATCGGGGCTGCTCATCGAGGAAGCCGTCGCGCGTGTCGAGCGACAGCGCGCCGCCCCCAGCGTCGACGATCCCGTCGTCGCCCTGCTCGCCCCGCGCATCGCCGGTTACCGGCGGTCGCTCTTCGGCACCGGCGAACAGATCGGGCTGCTCTCTCCCGTGAGCCGCCTCGCTGCCGAAATGGCCCTGCACGAGGACGACGAGCGCCGTGCCCTCGCTGGCGAACTCGGTGCGCTGTATGCTCGGTGGGAGGAGGCAGAACGAACCGCCGCCATCGCCGACCGACTGCTGCTGCCGCCAGCCGCAGCCGTTGAAGCCCCACCCCGGACCGGCTACGTTTAAGGGTTGTCGTTCAACCCTTCAAGTTCCTGAGCCATGCCAACTTACGAGTTTCGTAGCCCCGACGGCACGATTCACGAACGCGTCTTCAAGATGTCCGAGGTTCCCCCGTCCATCACGCTCGACGATGGCACGGTGGCCGAGCGCATGATTTCCGCCGGCGTCGGCCTGCTGTTCAAGGGCGAGGGGTTCTACATCACCGACTACGGCAAGGACGGCAAGAAGGACCAGCGCGCCGCCGCGAAGCCGGCCGCCGCGGCGTCCGTCAGCGACGCGCCCAAGGCCGACGCCCCGAAGGCCGACGCCCCCGCGCCCAAGGCCGAGGCCAAGCCGGCCGCGCCGTCCACGCCCAAGGCCGACTGACGCACCCCGCGTCTGTCGCCTCGTCATTTTCCCGGTACCCCGCGTCCATTGACTCACGCTGAGGCCCTGCGCGCCGAAATCGCGCGCGCCGCCCGCTCGCTCGGTGCTCCCGACGACGTCACGCCGCACCTCGAACGCCCGCGCGACCCCGCGTTCGGCGACTGGGCCACCAACGTGGCCATGACGCTCACCAAGGCGCTTGGGAAGAAGCCGCGCGACATCGCCGAGGCGCTCATCGCCGCCATGGACCTCGCGTCCGTCGGCGCGACGGGCGCCGAGATCGCCGGCCCGGGCTTTATCAACTTCCGCCTCGACCCCGGCTTTCAGGCGCGCGCCCTGCTCGCCATTCTCGCTAGCCCCGCAGAGTGGGGACGCAGCGACGTGGGGCAGGGGCGCAAGGTGTGCGTCGAGTTCGTCTCGGCCAACCCCACCGGCCCGCTGCACGTGGGACACGGACGGCAGGCCGCGCTCGGTGACGCCATCAGCGCGCTGCTCGAGGCCACTGGCTGGGACGTCGACCGCGAGTTCTACTACAACGACGGCGGCACGCAGATCGCCAACCTCGCCAAGAGTGTGCAGGCGCGCGTGCGCGAACTGAACGGCGCACCGCTCGAGATTCCCGAGGGCGGCTACCACGGCGAGTACATCCGCGAGATCGCCGTCAACTACGTGCAGCAGCATGCGCACGATCGCGAGGGCCACGACCTCGACGCGCTGCGTGTGTTCGCGGTGGCCGCGCTGCGTCACGAGCAGGACCTCGACCTGCAGGCCTTCGGCGTGAAGTTCGACACGTACTACCTCGAGAGCTCGCTCTACGAGGACGGGCGCGTGGCGAAGACCGTGGCCGCCCTCGAAGCGAGCGGGAACACGTACGAGGAGGAGGGCGCGCTCTTCCTGCGCACCACCACCTTCGGCGACGACAAGGACCGCGTCATGCGCAAGTCGGCCGCCAAGGGTGGCGACTTCACGTACTTCGTGCCCGACGTCGCGTATCACGTCACCAAGTGGGAGCGCGGCTACGGGCGCGCAATCAACGTGCAGGGCGCCGACCACCACAGCACCACCACGCGCGTGCGCGCCGGACTGCAGGCGCTCGGCATCGGCATTCCCGAGGGCTACCCCGAGTACGTGCTGCACCAGATGGTCACCGTCACGCGCGGCGGCGAAGAGGTGAAGATCTCCAAGCGCGCCGGCGCGTACGTGACCGTGCGCGACCTCATCGACGAAGTGGGGCGCGACGCCGTGCGCTACTTCTTCCTCATGCGGAAGGGCGATTCGCAGCTCGTCTTCGACGTCGACCTCGCCAAGTCGCAGAGCGAGGAGAACCCGGTCTACTACATCCAGATGGCGCACGCGCGCATGTGCGGCATCTTCCGCGTGGGCGAGATCGATGCCACCACCGTCACCGGCGAGGGCGTCGACCTGGGCGTGCTCGCCGAGCCCGCCGAAGTGGAGCTCGTGAAGGCGCTGCTCGACTTCCCGAGCGTCGTGGCCGGCGCGGCCGCCGCGTGCGAGCCGCATCGCGTGGCCGGATGGCTGCTGGAAACGGCGCGCCTCGCGCACCTGTGGTACCACAAGCATCACGTCCTCGGCGAGCCCGAGGCCATCACGAAGGCGCGCCTCGTGCTCGCGCGCGCCTCGCAGCTCGGCATCGCCGCCGGCCTGCGCACCCTCGGCCTCACCGCACCGGAGCGGATGTGACCAGCACCGACCATATCGACCCTGCGCTCGTGCACCCCACCCACACCGACGCGAGCGCCGTGCTCGTCGTGGGCTCGGTCGCCCTCGACTCCATCGAGACCCCGTTCGGCAAGGCCGACGAGGTGCTCGGCGGCTCCGGCACCTACTTCTCGAGCAGCGCGTCGCACTTCGCGCCCGTGCAGCTCGTGGGCGTGGTGGGCAACGACTACCCGGTGCACCAGCTCGAGTCGCTGCGCGAGCGCGGCGTGGACCTCGCCGGCCTCGAGACCGCCGACGGCAGCAGCTTCCGCTGGCGCGGTCGCTACCGCCACGACCTCAACTCCGCCGAAACGCTCGAGACGCACCTCGGCGTGTTCTCGCACTTCGCGCCCAAGATTCCGGAGCAGTTCCGGCGCGCGCCGTTCGTGTTCCTGGCCAACATCGATCCGCGCCTGCAGCTGCAGGTGCTCGACCAGGTCGAGGCGCCGCGCCTCGTGGCCTGCGACACCATGAACTTCTGGATCGAGAGCCGCCGCCCCGAACTCGTGGAGCTGCTTGGCCGCGTGGACCTCATCACGCTCAACGATGGCGAGGCACGTCAGCTCACCGAGCAGGCCAACCTCGTGCACGCCGCGCGCTGGATCCTCGACAAGGGCCCGAAGCACGTGATCATCAAGAAGGGCGAGCACGGCGCGTTCATGTTCACGCGCGAATCGGTGTTCTTCGCGCCGGCCTACCCGCTCGAGTCGGTGTTCGACCCCACCGGCGCTGGCGACAGCTTTGCGGGTGGCTTCATCGGCTACCTCGCCAGCACCAACGACCTGAGCGACCGCGCCATGCGCCGCGCCGTGGTGGTGGGCTCGGCCATGGGCTCGTTCGCCGTGGAGAAGTTCAGCAACCAGCGCCTGCTCGAGATCGATCGCGACGCCATCGAGCGCCGCGTGGAGGAGTTCCGCCAGCTGGTGGCCTTCGACACGGACCTGCCCGCATGACGCAGCCGCCGCAGGATTCGTCGCAGGGGGCGATGGACTACCGCAGCGCCGGCGTCGACATCGACGCGGCGGAAGACTCGAAGTGGCGCCTCAAGCAGCACGTCGAGAGCACGCTCACCGAAGGCGCGCGCGGTGCGTTCGGCGGCTTCGGCGGCATGTTCCGCGTGCCGGGCGGCTTCGCCAAGCCCGTGCTGGTGTCGAGCGCCGACGGCGTGGGCACCAAGATCAAGGTGGCCATCGAGGCTGACCGACACGACACGATCGGGCACTGCCTGGTGAACCACTGCACCAACGACATTCTGGTGCAGGGGGCCACGCCCCTCTTCTTCCTCGACTACGTCGCGTTCGCCAAGCTCATCCCGAGCGTGGTGGAGCAGGTGGTCGCGGGCGTGGCCGCCGGCTGCCGCGAGAATGGCGCCGCGCTCATCGGGGGGGAGACCGCCGAGATGCCGGGCGTGTACACCGCGCCCGACTACGATCTGGCCGGCTTCATCGTGGGCGTGGTGGACGAGGACCGCATTCTCGGCCCGGAGCGCGTGCGTGCCGGGCAGGTGCTCGTTGGCCTCGAAGGCAACGGCCTGCACACCAACGGCTACTCCCTCGCGCGGCGCATCGTGAGCGAGCGCCTCGAGCTCTCGGCGCACGATCCGTTCCCCGACGCGAACGGCGCCAGCGTGGCCGACGTGCTGCTCAAGGTGCATCGCTCCTATCTCCCGACCATGCGCCCCATCCTCGGCGACGTGTGTGCCATGGCGCACATCACCGGTGGCGGGCTGCCGGGTAACCTGAATCGTGCGCTGCCGGCGCACCTCGACGCAGTGGTGGACACGTCCACGTGGACCATCCCGTCGGAGTTCCGGGTACTCGAGGCAGCGGGACAGGTCGCACGCGACGAGATGTTCCGCGCCTTCAACATGGGAGTCGGCATGGTCGTCATCGTCGAAGCGGACAACGTGGGCAAGGTCACGGCGCAGGCCGCGGCGCAGGGAATCGGCGCATGGGTGCTTGGCGAGGTCGTGCCCGGCACTGGCGTGGTGCGGCTCGAGGGAACCGGCCGGTGAGGTCGCGGCGCACGCTCGTCGCGGCGCTCGTCGTCGCGGCGTGCGCCGCCGTCGCCGCTCCCGCCGTCGCTGAGGCGCAGGGGTGCAGCGCCGGCATCACCGGCGGCCCGGTGCCGCCCGGGTTCGGCAGCGACGCGTGCCAGAAGGCGCGCGACCTCTTCCTGTTCATCGCGCCGCAGGTGGGCACCGCGCTCTCCGGCGGCAACGTCATGCTCGGCGAAGGCGGCGCACTCGGCGGGTGGGGCAAGCGCTCCATCGTGCTGCGCACGAGCGTGGTGGAGGGCTACGTCCCGGAGCGCTCCATCGCGATCACGGGCACCGAGTTCCTCGAGCCCGTCGACTTCGGCGCACAGCGCGTGCCCGTGCCGGTGCCGTCGCTCGACATCGCCATCGGCCTGCTGCGCGGCGTGCCGGTGGGTCTCACCAATGTGGGCGGCGTGGACCTGCTGGTCGGCGTCACCTACCTGCCCAGCGTCACGCGCGACGACTTCTCGCTGCGCCCCGATGGCAACGGCATCGCCGCCACGCTTGGCGCGCGCCTCGGCCTGCTGCAGGAGTCGGCCGCGGTGCCGGGGGTGGCCGTGTCCTGGCTGCGCCGCCGGCTGCCCACCACCACGGCGCGCTACACCACGGGCGACGACTCGCTCGGCGTGATCGATGCGCGCGTGGCCACGTCCGTGCTGCGGCTCACGGCCAAGAAGCACTTCGGGTTCATCGGCTTTGGCGGTGGCATCGGCCAGGATCGGCACGACAGCCGCACCGAGCTGACGGCGGTGGTGAACGAATCGGTCGACGGACGCGCCGCGCGCGCGCAGCTGGCGGTGCCGGAGTATCGCTTCACCACCACGCGCACCACGTTCTTCGGCAACATCTCGCTCGGGCTGCCGCGCGCGCAGGTCGTGCTCGAGGTCGGGCAGTCGCGTGCCGGCGATGAGCGCAGCACGAGCAACTCGTTCGGTGACCGCCGCGCCAATGAGGCGTACCGGTACGGCTCGCTCGGCATCGGCCTGCGCTTCTGATGCGTCGTCGCCCGCGCGCGCGGTGACTGCGTCATGACCGACACTCGCGTCGACGCGAAGTTCATGCGGCATGCGCTCCGCCTCGCGCGCAAGGGGTGGGGGCGCGTCGCGCCCAATCCGCTCGTGGGCGCGGTCGTCGTGCAGGACGGCGAGGTCATTGGCGAAGGGTGGCACCCGTGGCACGGCGCGCCGCACGCCGAGCCCATCGCGCTCGCCGAGGCGGGCGAGGCCGCGCGCGGCGCGACGCTCTACGTCACGCTCGAACCCTGCAACCACTCCGGCAAGACGCCGCCGTGCACGGACGCGATCCTCGCCGCCGGCATCGCGCGCGTGGTGTACGCCGTGGCCGACCCCAATCCGGTGGCGGCAGGCGGCGCCGAGCGGCTGGCCGCCGCAGGCGTGGCCGTGACGGGCGGCGTGCTCGAGGCCGAGGCCGCCGAGCTCAACGCGCCCTTCCTGTACGCCGCGCGCGGCGCCACGCGCCCGTGGGTCACGCTCAAGCTCGCCGTCTCGCTCGACGGCGCGATCGCCGATCACACGCGGCAGCCGGGCTGGATTACGGGGGCCGAGGCGCGGCGCGAGGTGCACCGCCTGCGGGCCGGCGCCGACGCGGTCGCCATCGGCATCGGCACGGCCCTCGCCGACGATCCGCACCTCACCGTGCGCCACGGACAGCACGTGCGCGTACCGCCTGCGCGCGTCGTCTTCGACCGGCAGACGCGCCTGCACGCCGACTCCCGCCTCGTCCGCACGATCGCCGAGGCGCCGCTCTGGCTGGTGGTCGCCCCGACGCCCGCCGACGAGGCCGAGCTGGCCCGCCGGGAGCGGCTCGCCTCGCTCGGCGTGCACCTCATTCCGGCCGAGGGCACCGAGGCCGCCCTGCGTGCCCTGCACGCCGAAGGGGTGCGCCACCTGTTCGTGGAGGGGGGCGCCGGCCTTGCCAGCGAACTCATGGGCACGAATCAGGTCGATCGCCTGATTATCTTTCAAGGGTCGGTCATCCTGGGAGGCGGCGCACTGTCGGCCTTCGCGGGACTCGCTCCCCGCTCGGTCGCGGCGGCGGTGCGGTGCCGCGTGCTCGCACGCCGCGCCGTCGGCGACGACCTGATGACCACGTACGCTGTTTCGGAACTGTGAGGACGGGATGTTCACGGGGTTGGTGGACGACGTCGGGACCATCGCATCGGTGGCCGACACGGAGGCAGGGCGCACCCTGCGCGTGACGTGCCGGTACGAGGACCTCGTGCCGGGCGAGAGCATTGCCGTGAACGGGGCCTGCCTCACCGTGCGCGAGTACGGGCCGGGGTGGTTCACCTGTGCCGCCGTCGTCACCACGCTCGATCGCACCACCATCGGCGCGTGGACCGAAGGCACCCGCGTCAACCTCGAGCGCGCCATGAAGCTCGGTGACCGGCTGGGCGGGCACCTCGTGCTCGGCCACGTCGACACCGTCGCCACCGTGCGTGACGCCGCCGTGCGCGACGACGCCTGGCTGTTCGACCTCCAGCTCACGCCGGAGATCGCGCTGCTCATGGCCCCGCACGGCTCCCTCACCGTCGACGGCGTCAGCCTCACCGTCAACGCGCTGCTGCCGGATCACGGCGTGCAGCTGTCCATCATCGAATACACGCGCCGCCACACCACGCTCGGCTCGCTCGCCACCGGTGACCGGGTCCACGTGGAGGCCGACGTGATCGCGAAGCACGTCGCCCGCCTCGCGGCGCCTCATCTTGCTGCCCACGGACTGTCCTGATGTCCACGGAAACCGCTCCCAACACGATCGCCCGCGCGCTCGAGGACCTGCGCGCCGGCAAGTTCATCGTCGTGGCCGACGACGAGGATCGCGAGAACGAGGGCGACCTCGTCTGCGCGGCCGAGCTCGTCACGCCCGAAATGGTCAACTTCATGCTCGATGCCAAGGGCATGATCTGCCTCTCGATGTCCGGCGACCTGGTCGACCATCTGGGGCTCGGGCCGCAGGCCGACGACAACACCGAGGCGATGCGCACCGCCTTCACGGTGAGCATCGACGCGGCCGCGAAGTACGGCGTGACCACGGGCATCAGCGCCAGCGATCGCGCCACGACCATTCGCGTCGCGGCCGATCCGTCGAGCACGCGCGGTGACCTGCGCGTGCCGGGGCACATCCACCCGCTGCGCGCGCGCGACGGTGGCGTGCTGCAGCGCGTGGGACACACCGAGGCCGCGGTCGACCTCATGCGACTGGCCGGCCTGCGCCCCGCGGGCGTGATCTGCGAGATCCTCAACAAGGACGGCACCACCGCGCGCCGTCCGCAGCTCGAGCAGTTCTGCGCCGAGCACGGCTTCACGTTCATCACGGTGGCGCAGCTGGTCGCGCACCGGCTGCAGACCGAGCGGCTCGTGCACCGCGAGGCGGAGGCGCGCCTCCCCACCGACTTCGGGGAGTGGCGCATCGTGGGCTATCGCAACGACGTGGACCACGCCGAGCACGTGGCGATCGTGTACGGCAACGTGTCCTCGCCCGAAGCCGCCGAGCCGCCGGGCATGCTTGTGCGTATGCACTCCAAGTGCCTCACCGGCGACGTCTTCCACTCGCGCCGCTGCGACTGCGGCTGGCAGCTGGAAATGGCCATGCGCATGATCCAGGCCGAGGGACGCGGCGTGATCGTGTACCTCGACCAGGAAGGGCGGGGCATCGGCCTCGTCAACAAGCTGAAGGCGTACGAACTGCAGGACCGCGGCGCGGACACCGTCGAAGCCAACGAGCAGCTCGGCTTCAAGGCGGACCTGCGCAACTACGGCATCGGCGCGCAGATCCTGCTCGACCTCGGGGTGCGCACCATTCGTGTCATCACCAACAATCCGCGCAAGCTCGTGGGGCTCGACGGCTACGGCCTCGTGCTGCATGATCGCGTACGTCTCGAAATGCCGGCGTCGGACGACAACGCCGAGTACCTCGAGACGAAGCGCACCAAGCTCGGACACCTTTTCGCCATCTGACGGCACATGGCCGATTTCACGGGAATCCCGCGCGGTGAAGGACGACGCATTGCGGTCGTCGCGAGCCGCTTCAACGAGACGGTCACCACGCGACTGGCGGAGGGGGCGGTGGAGGCGCTGGTGCGTCACGGCGCCGACTTCGGCGACGTGGACGTGTGCTGGGTGCCGGGGGCATGGGAGCTGCCCATGGCCGTGCGTCGCGTGCTCGCGTCGGGGCGCTACGACGGCGTGGTCGCCGTGGGTGCCGTGATCCGCGGCGACACGCCGCACTTCGACTTCGTGGCGGGCGAAGCAGCGCGCGGGCTCGCCGAGGCGAGCCGCGAGTTCGACGCCCCCGTCACGCTCGGTCTGCTCACCACCGACACCATGGCCCAGGCGGAAGCGCGCGCCGGCGGTGACCACGGCAACAAGGGGTGGGACTCGGCCGTCGCGCTGCTCGAGGTGCTCGACCTGTTCGATCGCATCGAACCGTCCGACGACGAGGCGGAGGGCGATGATGACGCCTGACACCCCCAACCTGCGCGACGACGACTTCTGGGACGCCCCCACGGCGGCGTCGGTGGTGGTGCCCCCCGCCTCCAAGGCGCCGGCCGGTCGCGCGCGTCCCGCGCGGGGCGGCAAGTCGCGTGGACGCGGGGCCGAGCGCGTGGAAACCCGCGGTCGTGCCCGCGCGCTGCAGGCGCTCTACGCCGCCGACATGCGCGACTACACCAAGCTGCGGCGCATCGCCGTGCAAGTGTGGGACGACCTCGCGATCGAGCCGGAGGAGCGCAAGTTCGCCTCCGGTCTCGTGGAGCTCATCGTGGAGCGACAGGCGGAGCTCGACGCCACCCTCGGCGAAGTCACGGCCAACTGGCGGCTCGAGCGGCTGGGCGCGGTGGAGCGCAGCGTGCTGCGCCTGGGCGCGGCCGAACTGCTGCGCGGCGTCACGCCGCCCCGCGTGGTGCTGCAGGAGGCCATTCACCTGGCCGAGCGTTATGGCACCGCGCGCAGCGCGCGCTTCGTGAACGGCGTGCTCGACGCCTACGCGCGGCGCCTGGGCCAGCTGTGATCTTCGGCCCGTGCGGCCGTCGGGGCCGCGGCCGGTGACCTCCAGCGCGTCCGCCCTCCGTCCGCTCCGCATCGTCGTCGTCAACTGGCAGTGCCGCGAGAATCCGCTCGCGGGCGGCGCGGAGATCCATCTGCACGAGATCTTCGGCCGGCTGGCCGCGGCCGGCCACGAGGTCACGCTGCTCTGCGGCGGGTGGCCCGGCTGTCCGCCGCGCACGACGCTCGACGGCATCGCCGTGCACCGCGTCGGCACGCGGCAGTCGTTCCCGTTCAAGGCGCGCGCCTACTGGAACGCGCACCACGCCGCCTGGCGCCCCGACGTGCTCGTCGAGGACATCAACAAGGTGCCGCTGTACACGCCGCGCTGGACGCGCGTGCCGGTGGTCGCCCTCGTGCCGCACCTGTTCGGACCCACGGCGTTCCGGGAGCTCTCCTTTCCGCTGGCCTCGGCTGTGTGGCTGGCCGAACGCCCGTTGCCGTGGCAGTATCGGGGCGTCCCTTTCGAAGCGATCAGTGAGAGCACCCGCGACGACCTCGTCTCCCGCGGGATCGCGCGCGAACTGGTGCGGGTGATCTTCCCCGGGATCGATACCGGGCAGTACACTCCGAAAGCCGGGACGCGTGCCGAATCGCCGACCTTCGCGTACCTTGGCCGACTGCAGAAGTACAAGGGTGTGGACATCGTGCTCCGGGCGTTTGCGGAGGCCGCGCTGCCGAACGCGGTGCTGGAGATCGCCGGGGCCGGCAACTTTCGACCGTCGCTCGAGGCGCTGGCGCGAGAACTCGCGGTGGCCGACCGGGTACGGTTTCTTGGACGGATCGACGAAGTCGAGAAGCAGGCCCTGCTGCGACGGGCATGGGCTCTGGCGTTCGCATCACCCAAGGAGGGCTGGGGCATTACCAATCTCGAGGCCGCGGCAAGCGGGACACCGGTGATTGCGTCGAACTCGCCGGGGATTCGCGAATCCGTCCAGCATGAGGTGACCGGGTATCTGGTCCGTCATGGGGACACCGTGGCCATGGCGCAGGCGATGCGCCGCCTTGCCACCGACCAGTCGCTCGTGGAGCGGCTCGGCGTGGCGGCGCGACAGTTCGCGACCGGGTTCACCTGGGAGCGGGCCGCCGAAGATACCGAGGCCCACCTTCGCGAGATCGTGGGCCGGCGAGGAGATGGCTGAATGGAGATCATCCTGCACGCGCATCACGCCGAAGTCACGGAGTCGCTCCGCACCAAGGCGGAGCGCGCCATCGAACGCCTGGCCACACGCGTCCGACGCGTCGTGACCGCGATCGTGCGGTTCGAGGGCGATGGGCCCAGCAAGCGAGTCGAGATCGTGCTGCAGGCGCCGCGGCGCCCCGACATCGTCGCCCACGCCTTCGATCGGCAGTACGAGCCCGCCCTGTCGCTCGCCGTGCAACGGCTCGAGGCGCAGGTGGCCCGCGCGCGTCGCTCACGTCGTCCCCGCTCCCGCCCGCCCGAGACACCACCCTGGTGACTGCCCGCCTGACCGTCAGCAAGCTGCTCGACACCATGAAGGACGTCCTCCAGCTCGAGGAGCTGGGGGACCCCGTCGGGCACGACCGCGAGATCACGAGTCCCGAGGCATCCAGCCCGGGACTCGCGCTCTCCGGGTACCTCAATCGCTTTCCCTACCAGCGCATCCAGGTGCTCGGTGAAACCGAGATCACCTACCTGCAGTCCCTCGATCCCGCCACGCGCGCGGCGAACCTCACGGCGTTCTTCGACTTCCCCATGCCGTGCGCCTTCGTCACGAAGGGGCTCGAGCCGCCGGAGCCGTTCGTGGAGGTGGCCGATCGCGCCGGCGTGGCCGTGCTGCGCTCGCAGCTGAAGACGGCCGAGTTCTATCGGCTCCTGAAGCCGTATCTCGCCGACCATTTCGCGCCCACCACCACCATGCACGGCTCGCTCGCCGACGTGTATGGCGTGGGGCTCTTCTTCACCGGCAAGAGCGGCATCGGCAAGTCGGAGTGCGTGCTCGACCTCGTCGAGCGGGGCCACCGGCTCGTGGCCGACGACCTGGTCTTCGTGTCGCGGCGCGGCAGCGACGTGCTCATCGGCCGCGGCCACGAGCAGCAGCGCCACTTCATGGAGATCCGCGGCGTCGGCCTCATCGACGTGCCCGCCATCTTCGGCGTGAAGGCCGTGCGCCAGCAGAAGCGACTCGAGGTGGTCGTGGTGCTCGAGCAGTGGGACGGGGAGGCGCACATCGACCGCACTGGCCTCGACGTGCAGAAGACCACCGTGCTCGGCGTGGAGCTGCCGCGCATCACGGTGCACCTCAATCCGGGAAAGAACATCACGGTGATCGCCGAGGTCATCGCCATGAATCACCTGCTGCGCTACCATCGCGGCTACGATTCGGCCACGGCGTTCAACGAGATGCTCATCAGCAACATGAGTGCGAAGCGGCGCGGCGGCGACGCCCACCGCTACCTGCTGGAGGACGACGAGTGAGTGACGACGCGGTCGTCGTGGCCGTGGTGGCGGGACACGGTCGCTTTGCGGAGGGCATGGTCTCGGCCGTCGAGCAGATCACCGGGCGCGGTGCGGCGTTCGCCACGCTGTCCAACGCCGGCCTGTCCCCCGCCGACCTCGAGCGCGCGCTGCTCGACCGGCTCGACGCCACCGGAGCGCGGGTCATCTTCACCGACCTGCCCGCCGGCAGCTGCACCATGGCGGCGCGGCGCGTACAGCGGGCGCGTCCCGACGTGGTGCTCGTGACCGGCGCGAACGTGGCCGTGCTCATGGAGTTCCTGTTCGCGGCCATCAGCCCGCTCGACACGCCGGTGGCCGGCCTCGTGGATGTGGCCGAGCTCGCGCGTACCGCCGCCGAGAAGGCGCGCGCCACACTCGTGGCGTCGGGGGGCTGACGTGGGGATCCAGCTGTATCGGGTGGACGACCGCCTCATCCACGGCCAGGTCGTGGTAGGATGGGGACAGCCGCTCGGCCTGCGCTTCCTCGTGCTCGTCGACGACGACGTGGCCGCCAGCGACTGGGAGCAGGAGCTCTACCGCATGGGCGTGCCTCCCGACGTGTCGGTGCACTTCCACACCGTCGAGGAGATGGGCCCGGGGCTCGCGCGCTATCAGCAGGAGGCGAGCCCCGGGCTGCTGCTCGTGGGCAGCGTCGACACCATGCGACGCCTCGTGGAGGTGTCGCCGTCCATCACGGCGGTGAATCTCGGCGGGGTGCACCACGCCGAGGGGCGCGTGCAGCGCCTGCGCTACGTGTTCCTCACGCCCGCGGAGGAAGACATGCTGCGCGCCCTCGAGGCACGCGGTGTGACCATCACGGCGCAGGACGTGCCCTCCGCGCGCCCCGTGCCGCTGGCCGACGTGCTCGCCGGCCGCGCCGACGCCTGACGCGCGTGCTGCCACTCACGCTCGACCTGCTGCCGCTCGTGCTGCTCGGAGCCATTCTCGGCCTCGACGTGGTGAGCTTTCCGCAGGCCATGATCTCGCGGCCGATCGTCGCGGCCACGCTGGCCGGCGCCTTCGCCGGCTCGCCCGCGGCGGGGCTGGTGGTCGGGGTGGCCCTCGAGTGCCTCGCCCTGGAAACGCTCCCGTTCGGCGCCTCGCGCTACCCCGAGTGGGGGAGCGCGTCGGTGGTGGGCGGACTCGTGGGCACGCGCGCGGCCGATGGGGCGCTGCTCCCCGATCCGGGCGCGTGGGTGG
Source organism: Gemmatimonas sp. (assembly GCA_011390885.1). Taxonomy (GTDB): domain Bacteria; phylum Gemmatimonadota; class Gemmatimonadetes; order Gemmatimonadales; family Gemmatimonadaceae; genus JAABRT01. The sequence continues at coordinate 125,290 of JAABRO010000060.1, forward strand.
TCGGCGTCATGGCGGCGATCGCCACGGCGTGGGTGGGCGGCTGGACCATGGTGCAGCACCGGAAGCTCATTGCGCGCTGGGCCCGGCCGCGGCTCGACCAGCTGGCCGCCGGCTCCATGCGCACGGTCGTGTCGCTGCAGGTGTACGGGCTCACCGCCGACCTCGTGCGCGGCGGGGCGCTCACGCTGCTCGCGCTGCTCGTGGCGTGGCCGATCTCGGGGTGGGCCATCGACGCCTGGCGGCTCGGTGCCGTGGAGACGCGCGGTGCGCTGATCATCGGCGCCGCCGCCGTGGCGGCATCGGCCGTGTGGAAGGTGCTGCACGGGTATTCGGTCACGCGGCGCCTCTTCGTGGCCGGTCTCGCGGTGGGCACGCTCCTGGTCGGTTTCCGTGGCTGAGACCACCGTGCCGTCGCCCGCGGTGCCGGCGGGTGCGCCCGGGGCGTCGACCGCGCTGCCCACCGGCATGCGCGCCGCACCGCTGCCGGCGCGCACGCGCGCGGCCATGCTGCTGCGCTGCCTCGCCATTCAGGGGGCGTGGAACTACGAGATCCTCAACGGCAACGGCATCGGCTTCTGCGTCGAACCGGCGCTCCGGCACCTGCCCGGCGGGCAGGACGGGGACGCCTACCGCGCGGCGCTCGCCCGGCAGTGCGCGTACTTCAACGCGCACCCGTATCTCGCGTCGCTGGCGGTGGGCGCGCTCGCGCGCGCCGAACTCGACGGCACACCTCCCGATCGCATCGTGCGCTTCCGGACCGCGCTGTGCGGTCCGCTTGGCAGTCTGGGCGACCGGCTTGTCTGGGCGGCCTGGCTGCCGGCCTGCTCGCTGGTCGCACTGCTCCTCTTCGGCCTCGGCGTGGGGGCGGCAGGGGTGGCGATCGGCTTCCTGGTGCTGTACAACACAGGGCACCTGGCCCTGCGGGCCTGGGGCTTGGCCTCGGGGTGGCTGCACGGGCTCCGGCTCGCGGTCGCACTCGGCGCCAACTGGCTGCAGCGCGGGCCGCAGTACATTGCGCGGGGGGCGGCGCTCGTGGCGGGCATCGCGCTCCCGTTCGCGGCCAACCGCGCGATCGGGGGCGGGGCGTCCCTCGATCCCGTGCCGCTCGCGGTCATGGTGCTCACGCCGGGTCTCGCATTCCTTCTCGTGCGGCTGCACGGCAAGGTGGAAGGATGGCAGCTGCTGTTCGGCCTTCTGGCCATCCTCGTCCTCTACTCGACGGTCCTTCACTGATGGCAGAACGATCGGTTCAAATCGTGAACAAGCACGGGCTCCACGCCCGTCCCGCCGCCGAGATGGTCAAGGCGGCCTCCCGCTTCAAGAGCGACATCACCATCGCCCGCGATGACCTCGAGGTGAACGGCAAGAGCATCATGGGGGTCATGATGCTCGCCGCCGAGTTCGGGGCCAGCATCACGCTGCGCGCGAGCGGCCCCGATGCCGACGAAGCGCTCGACGCGCTGGCGGCACTCGTCTCCTCCCGCTTCGGGGAGAGCTGAGTGGACTCGGTCCTGCGGGGCATTCCGGCCTCGGCCGGCATCGTCGTGGGACCGGTGCATCTCCTGCGCTGGGAGGTGCCGGACGTCAGCCAGCGCGTGATCACCGACGACGAGATCGAGGCCGAGATCGCGCGCCTGCACGCCGCCGTGGCGCGTGCGCGCGAGCGGCTCGTCACGCTGCGCACGCGCGCCGAAGCCTCGGCCGGTCCGGAGGAAGCGGCCATCTTCGATGTCCAGCTCTCCATGCTCGCCGATCGTGAACTGCTTGGCAGCATCGAAGCGCTGATCGGGCAGAACCTCGGTGCCGAGAAGGCCTTCGACATCGTGCTGCTCGACTGGCAGCAGCGCTTCGCGCGCAGCGCCACGCCGATGCTGCGCGAGCGAGTGGGCGACCTCACCGACGTGCACATTCGGGTGCTGTCGATCCTGCTCGACCTCCCCGACCACGATCCGGTGGACGTGCCCAAGGGATCGAACGCGATCCTGGTCACGCACGACCTCACGCCCAGCCTTACGCTGCAGCTCGACCGCGAGGCGATCGGTGCGATCGCCACCGAGTCCGGCACGGCCACGGCGCACGTCGCGATTCTCGCGCGCTCGCTCGGGCTGCCCGCCGTCGTCGGCTTGCGGCGCGCCGGCAAGGCGCTGCGCGGCGGCGAGCTGGCCATCCTCGACGGGACCGAAGGCACGCTCACCATCTCGCCCACCGAGAGCGAGGTCGCCGACGCGCGCCTGCGCGCCGAGGCGGACCAGGTGCGCGATCAGGAGCTGCGCGAGGCGGCCCAGTCCGCCGCCGTCACGCTCGACGGCCATGCGCTCGTGGTCCGCGCCAACGTCGACATCCCCGAGGAAGCCGAGCTTGCCGCCACGAGCGGCGCCGAGGGGGTGGGGCTCATGCGCACCGAGTTCCTCGTGGTCGGGCGCACGAACATGCCCGATGAGGACGAGCAGTACCGCGCCTACCGCCGCGTCGTGGAGGCGTTTCGCGGTCGCCCGGTGATCATCCGCACCTTCGACATCGGCGGTGACAAGCTGCCCGTGGGCGGCTATCCGCACGAGGCGAACCCGTTCCTCGGCTGGCGCGCGATCCGCATGTGCCTCGACGAGGCCCTGCTGTTCAAGGTGCAGCTGCGCGCCCTGCTGCGTGCGGCGGTGCACGGTGACATTCGCATCATGCTGCCGCTCGTGGTCACCGTCGACGAGGTGCGCGAGACGCGCACGCTGCTGGGCGAGGCCGCGAACGAGCTGGCCGAGCGCGGTGTGGCCTTCCGCGCCGACGTGCCGCTGGGCGTGATGGTGGAGACGCCGGCGGCCGCCATCGCCTGCGACACGCTCGTGCGCGACGTGGACTTCCTCAGCATCGGCTCGAACGACCTCGTGCAGTACACGCTGGCCGTGGACCGTGGCAACGTGAACCTCGCGCCGCGCTACACGCCGCTGCATCCGGCGGTGCTGCGCCTCATCCGCGAAGTCGCGGCCACCGGCGCGCAGCACGACCTGCCGGTGGCGGTGTGCGGTGAGATGGCGTCGCAGCCGCTCATGGTGTTCGCGCTCATCGGGCTCGGCGTGCGGCAGCTGTCGGTCTCGCCGCGCGCCGTGCCCATCGTGAAGCGTCTGCTGCGCAACGTGACGGCGAGTGCGGCCCGCGACGCCGTGACGGCCGCGCTCGCGTCCGGAGGCACCGCGCGCGAGGTGGAGCTGGTGCTGCGGCGGCGCCTGCGTGTGGCTCTCGGCGAGGGCTAGGCGCCGGCACGCCGTCGGCATGCCGGACGCGCCCGTGGCGTGACGGCTTGCTCGCCCTTCCCACCGAAACTAGTCTACTCGGCCAGCACGGCCGTTTTCCCTCTCCACTCCTCCAGCGAGGCTTGCGTGGCCGAACGTCACCTGTTCACGTCCGAATCCGTCACCGAAGGGCACCCCGACAAGATCGCGGATCAGATCTCCGACGCGGTGCTCGACGCCCTGCTCGAGCAGGACTCGGCGGCGCGCGTGGCGTGCGAGACGCTCGTCACCACGGGCCTGGCGGTCATCGCCGGCGAGATCACCACGTCGGCCTACGTGCACCTGCCCGACGTCGTGCGCGCGACCATCGCCGACATCGGCTACACCGATGCGCGCATGGGCTTCGATTCGCACACCTGCGCGGTCATGAGCACGATCGACAAGCAGTCGCCGGACATCGCGCAGGGCGTCGACACCGGCGGGGCCGGCGACCAGGGCATGATGTTCGGCTACGCGACCGACGAGACGCCGGAGTTCATGCCGCTCCCGATCCAGCTCGCGCACGCGCTCACGCGCTCGCTGTCGGCGCGCCGCAAGTCGGGCGACCTGCCGTGGCTGCGCCCCGACGGCAAGGCGCAGGTGTCGGTGGTGTACGAGGGGCATCGGCCGCTCTACGTGGACACCGTGGTGGTGTCGACGCAGCACGATGACGCCGTGTCCACGGCCAAGCTGCGCAAGGCGATCCTCGCCGACGTCATCCACGACACGATCCCCGAGGAGTACCGTCCCAAGCGCCTCACCACGCACATCAACCCCACCGGCCGGTTCGTGATCGGCGGCCCGCAGGGGGATGCCGGCCTCACCGGCCGCAAGATCATCGTGGACACCTACGGCGGCATGGGCCGCCACGGCGGCGGTGCCTTCAGCGGCAAGGACCCGAGCAAGGTCGATCGCTCGGCGGCCTACGCGGCGCGTTGGGTGGCCAAGAACATCGTGGCCGCCAAGCTCGCGCAGCGTTGCGAGGTGCAGCTCGCCTACGCGATCGGCGTGGCCGAGCCGGTGTCGGTGTTCGTGGACACGTTCGGCACGGGTGTCGTGGGCGACCGGCAGGTGGAGGAGGCGGTGCGCAGCGAGTTCGACCTCACGCCGCGTGGCATCATCACCGCGCTCGACCTGCGCAAGCCGATCTATCGCGCCACGGCGGCGTACGGCCACTTCGGGCGCACGCCCGAGACCATCGGCCGCGGCCGCGGCGCGCGCACGCTGTTCACGTGGGAGCGCACCGATCGCGCCCGGGCGCTGCGACGGGCCGTCGGCGCGTAATCGCGTCACCGACCGGGGCGGCCGTGCACACGCGGTCGTTCCGGACCTTCGCGGGGGATGCATGACCGAAGTCACGCTGGCCCGCCTGGGCCTCGACAGCTCCTCGAACACGTACGTCGTGATTCTCCGCGAGCGCGACGGCCGTCGGCTGCTGCCCATCTGGATCGGGCAGCCCGAGGCCGAGTCGATCGTGCTGCACATCAACGGCGTGGTGCGCGAGCGACCGCTCACGCACGACCTCTGCCGCGCGATCATCGTGGGGCTCGGTGGCACCCTCGAGCGCGTCAACATCACGAAGGTGGAGAAGAGCACCTACTTCGCCGAGCTGCACATCGCGACCGACGGCGGCCACGTGGTCATCGACGCGCGACCGAGCGATTCCATCGCCATCGCCCTGCGCCTCGGCGCGCCGCTCTTCGCGGCCGACGACCTGCTCACGGTGCTCGAGGAGGACGCCGACGAGGACACCAGCGACGACGATGATGCGGGGCCGACCTTCGGTCCCAGTGGCCCGGTGCGCCTGCCGACGCCACGTGGCGAGATGACCCCGGACCAGCTCAAGGCCTACCTCGAGCAGCTGCGTCCCGAAGACTTCGGTAAGTTCAGACCATGATGCCGTTCCCGCTCCGTCGTGTCGCTCGCTGCACGCTCGCCCTCGCCCTCACCGCGCTCACCGCGGGCGCGCTGCTGCCATCCTCGAGTTCGGCCCAGGCGCCCGAGGCGCGTCGCGTCGAAGGGCGCGTCGTGCGGCCGGCACCGTTCCTCGAGGGGGACACGACGGCCGTCGTCACCGTGCCCGACATCTGGGTCACGCTGCATCGCGTCTCGCCCAGCATCTCGGGGCCGCTCGACTCCATGCGCACCGACGCCGAGGGACGCTATCGCTTCCGCTACCTGCCGAGCGGCGGCGCGGAGGCCGTGTACTTCGTGTCGGCCACGTACGGCGGCATCGCCTACTTCACCAATCCGCTGCGCGGGCTCGTCACGCAGGGGGCCGAGGCGGAGATCGCGGTGTTCGACACCACCTCCGTGCCGTTCCCGCTCACGGTGCGCGGGCGGCACCTGATCGTGGGCGCGCTCGACAGCATGAAGGAGCGCACGGTCGTCGAGATCTTCGAGGTGTCGAACGACAGCACGCGCACGATCATCGCGCGCGACGACCCGAATGCGACACCGACCTGGTCGTTCCCGGTGCCCACCGCCGCGCGCGAGGTGAAGGCAGGGCAGGGCGACGTGCCCGCCGATGCGTTCGTGCAGGCCACGGGCAAGGTCTCGCTGTACGCGGCGCTCGCGCCGGGGCTCAAGCAGCTGTCCGTGTCGTACAAGATGCCGGAGACCGCGTTTCCGCTCGACCTCGTGATCGACGGTGGCGCGGTCGTGCTCGAGGTGCTGCTCGAGGAGCCCACGGCCACGGTGAGTGGCGCGAATCTCGTCGCGGTCGAGCCGGTGGGGCTCGAGGGACGTCAGTTCCTGCGCTACCTCGCGCAGGACGTGCGTCCCGGTGCGCAGATCACGATCGATCCGCCCGGCAGCGGCCTTGGCGGGCGTGGCTTGTACGTCACGGTGCTGCTCGGCTCGATCGGCTTCCTCATGCTGCTGGCGCTCTTCCGCGCGGCGTCGCGACGGCAGCGTCCGGTCGGGACCACGATTCCGCGTCTCGCCCCCCTCGTGCCCGAACTGCCTACGCCGGAGCGGCTCGCGCGCGAGATCGCCGATCTCGACGCGGCGTTCGCGGCGCAGCCGAATCCGTCGGAGAGCGTGCGCACCGCGTACGAGCGTCGACGGGCCGAGCTCGCCGCTGCGCTGCGCGAGGAGCTTGCTGCCGGTTCGTCCGCGGTGTAAGTATCGGCACGTCGGGGTTGGACCGCCGGTCCGGACCGACAGACAACTGATCGTGCGTGCGGGACACGGAAGCCGGTGCGATGCCGGCGCGGCCCCGCCACTGTAACGGGTATCGATGTCGATCTTCGGGTCGGCATTCCCGCGTGCTCATCATGTCACTGTGCGGTGCAGGTCACCGTGTGGGAAGACGAGCCCGCGTTGCCCGGAGCCAGGAGACGACCCGCGCGCGATTCGTACGAACACCCTCGAGGGGGGGGCTCGTGCTCGCAGGGAAGTCGCCTGCGCGTCGTCCGACAGGGCGGCGTGGCGACCTGCCCTTCGTGCCCGGGCGTCCTCTCTCCACCGAGAGGACGCCCGTCGTGTTGATGCGCCCGAAGGTTGCTGCAATCCCGATCGTGCTGCTGCTCGCGCTGTCGGCGTGCGGCCAGGAGTCCGGGCGCGACGAGCGGGACGTGCGCGAGCGCGGCGTGAGTGACACGCTCGGCGCCGCGGCCGCGGGCGCGACCGACGACTTCGGGCAGCCATTCCCCGCCGACGCGTCCTTCGCGGCGCGCGTGGTGTCGCTCAACCCGGCCTTCACTGAAATCGCCTTCGCCATTGGCGCGGGGGATCGCCTCGTGGGGCGCACGGCGTGGGACGATCGACCGGCCGCAGCGCTCGCGGTCACCGACGTGGGCGCGGGCATTCGCCCCAACGTCGAGGCGGTGCTGGCCACGAAGCCCACGCTCGTGCTGTTGTACGCCACCGCCGAGAACCGCGCCGCCGCCGACGCGCTCGCGCGTGCCGGTGTGCGCACGCTCGCGCTGCGCACCGTCACCATCGCCGATTTTCGCCGCGCCTCACAGGTGCTCGGCGTGGCGCTCGGCGCGGTGCCCCAAGCCACGGCACTCGTCGACTCGATCGATGCCACGCTCGAGGCGGTTCGTGAGGCCGTGCGCGACGTCACGCGGCCGCGCGTCGTGTGGCCCTCGTGGGACTCGCCCGTGATGGTGGTGGGCAACGCGAGCTACGAAGCGGAATTGCTCGCGCTGGCCGGCGCCGAGAATGTGTTCGCCGATCGGGAGGAGTCCGTGGCCACAGTGACCGTCGAGGAGATCGCGCGACGCGATCCGGCGCTCCTGCTCGCGGGACCGGATCGCGCCGCGCGGCTGCGGGAGAGTGCGACCTGGCGCGCCGTGCCGGCGGTGCGCGACGGACGGCTCGTGGTGCTCGACACTGCGGTGATCGGTCGTCCCGGTGTCACGATCGGCATGGCGGCCGTGTCGATCGCGCGCGCGCTGCACCCCGACCGCGCGGACCGGCTGCCGTGAACCGGCTGGTGGTGCCCGCGGGGCTGCTGCTGCTCGTGGTCGTGATGCTCGTCGCGCTCGGCGTGGGCGCGGTGTCCATTCCCGTGGGTGACGTGTGGCGCGCGGTGCTCGGTGAGGGTGAGACGCAGGTGGTCTCGATCGTGCGCGACCTGCGCGGACCGCGGGTGCTGCTGGCGGCCCTCGTGGGCGCCGGGCTCGCCATGAGTGGCGCCGCGCTGCAGGGCACGCTCCGCAACCCGCTTGCCGAGCCCTATCTGCTCGGGGTGTCGGGGGGCGCGGCCGTCGGGGCGGTCGTGGCGCTCACCGTGGGACTCGGATCGGCCACCGTCGTGACGCTCGCCGCGTTCGGCGGCGCCGCCGTGGCCACCGGCGTCGTGGCGCTGCTCGCGCGCATCGCGGGCGGACGCGCGGAGCCGCGATTGCTACTCATGGCCGGCGTCGTCGTGGGCGCATTCGCCAACGCGGTGATCCTCGTGGCCCTCGCCGACGCGCCCCCCGACCGCATTCGCGGCGCCCTCTGGTGGATGATGGGCTCCACCGCCGATGCCACCTGGCCGGCTGTCGCGCGCACGGCGATGGCGCTGCTGCTGTTTGGTGGCATCCTCGTGGTGCGTGCGCGTGAGCTCGACGTGCTGTCGCTCGGTGAGGAACCGGCCGTGGCGCTGGGCGCCGATGTCGATCGCGCCGCGCGCACGGTGTTTCTCGTCGCGTCGTGGCTCGCCGCGTCCACCGTGGCCGCCGTCGGGCTCATCGGCTTCGTTGGCCTCGTGGTGCCGAACCTCGCGCGCGCCCTCGGCGCCCACCGGCATCGCGCGCTGCTCGTCGTGTCGGCGGTGTACGGCGGCACGCTGCTCGTCGCCGCCGATGTCGCCGCGCGCTCGGTGCGCGCGCCGGTGGAGTTGCCGCTCGGTGCGGTCACGGCGCTCGTGGGCGTGCCCTTCTTCCTGGCGCGGCTGCGCCGTCTCGCATGAGCGCCGCCGCTTCGTTCGGGCGCGCCGCGGGGGGGGCGTCGTCTGCCGGCACGCCACCGTCGCTGCGATTCGAGTCGGTCGCCCTCACCTATCCGCGCGCGGCGACGCCCGCCCTGCGCGGCGTCACCGTGCATGCGGCGCCGGGCTGCGTCACGGCCGTGGTGGGCCCCAACGGCAGTGGCAAGAGCACCCTCGTGCGCGCCCTGCTGCGGCGCGTGGCGCTCTCCGCGGGCGAGATCCGCGTGGGGGACGTGGCACTGCCTGCGCTCGCGGCGCGCGAGTTCGCGCGCGCGGTGGCCGTCGTGCCACAGCGGGAAGAGGTGCAGATGCCGTTGCCGGTGCGCGAGTTCGTGGCGCTCGGGCGCCATGTGCACCTGGGCGCATTCACCCCGCTCGGCGCGCACGACCTCGCGACGATCGAGCAGTCGCTCGACCGGGCAGGCATGGTGCACCTCGCCGACCGTCGCACCGACACGCTCTCCGGCGGCGAGTGGCAGCGCGTGCGCATCGCACGCGCGCTGGCGCAGGAAGCCCCGGTGCTGGTGCTCGACGAACCCACGACCTTCCTCGACATCGCCCACGAGATGGCGGTCTTCGAGCTGCTCGACGCGCTCGCCGCCGAGGGGCGCACCGTGCTGCTGGTCAGCCACCAGCTCAACCTCGTGGCGCGCTTCGCCTCGCACATCGTGCTGCTGCACGCGGGGGAGGTGGCGGCGAGTGGCACGGCGAACGAGGTCATGCGCGGCGACGTGCTCGAACGCGTGTACGAGTGGCCGCTTGTGGTCACGCGCGATCCGGCCGTTGGCGCGCCGGCGCTGCTTCCACTGCGCGGCGGGTCGCGCGGACGGCGAGGGTGAGTGCATCGATGCGTGCCGTGACGCGACGTCGCATGATGGTCGGGTTGCGCACATGGAGCCTTGCCGCGTTGGCTCTCGTCGCGTCGGTCCGCTCCGCACGGCCGCTCGACGCGCAACCACGCCCTGCCGCGAGCACGCCCGCGCATTCGCATGTGCTGTGTGTGCGTGACGCGGCCACGGGTGCGGTCGTGTCGCTCGTCACCCTCGAGCGCGTGCTCGAAGGGGCGATCGTCCCCATCGGCGGTTCGCCATCGGAGTGCCGAGCGGTGTCGCTGGCGCGTGGCGACTCGCTGCTGGTGCGCCGGCTTGGCTACGCGCCGTGGCGCGGCGTGCTCCCCGCCGGCATCGGCGCGAACGACACGCTCTTCCTGCACCTGACGCCGGTGGCGTCCCTGCTCGCCGCAAGCGTGACGCGTGGCCTCGTCACCACGGCCGCGCGCAACGCCAGCACGCGCGAGGTGGACGACGCGCGCACCCTCGGCGTGGCCTCGTCGGCCGGCCTCGTGGCGTTGCTGCCGTACGCCCAGCCGCGCAGCGCGCGTGGCGAGGTGTCGGTGTCGCTGCGCGGCACGCGTCGCGAGCAGGTTGCCATCACGCTCGACGGTCTGCCGCTCACGGATCCGGCCACCGGCGTGGCCGACGTCGCCGACGTGCCGCTCGCGGTGCTCGGCGCGGCGACCGTGGCCCCGGGCAGCGATCCGCTCGGCACGGGGCCGGGCGCCATCGGCGGCGTGCTCGCGCTCCGCACCGCGACGGCGTCGGTGTTCGCCGTGCGCGCCGGTGCGTTCGGGGCGTCAGGCGTGGAGGGCGCGCACGATGTCGCGTTGGGAGACGGTCGCCTTCGCCTTGGGGCCTCGCGTCAGTTCGCGCGCAACGACTTCGCGTTCGACAATCGCGCCACGACCACCGGCGTCACACTCCAGGAGCGGCGTGTGAACAACGACGCCACGCGCCACGCGCTGTTCGCGCAGTGGAACGGCCCCTCCACGCAGCTCGTGGTGCTCGGCACCACGGCCGAGCTCGGCCTGGTGGGCCCGGTGAACGTGCGCGACTACGACGAGGATCGGTCGCGCACGCGCCGGCTCTTCGTGCGCGGCACCGCGCAGCGTGGGCGCGTGCTGGTCACCTCGAGTGTACGCGCCTTCGGGTTGCGGTATCGCGACCCGACGCGGCCGACGTTCGATCGCGACGCCAACGCGCTCGCCGCCGATGCCGACGTGCGCGGCACGGTGCAGGGGGTGCTGCTGCACGCCGGCGTCGGCGCAGATCGCCTGCGGGCCGACGAGGTCTCGCAGGATCGCGGGCGCGGCTTCGTGGGCGTGACCCACGGCCGACGTGCACTTGGCCTCGACTGGCTCGGGGGGGCGCGCCTCGATGCCATCGACGGCAGTGGCACGCTCCCGTCGCTGTCGCTCGCGGCCGAACGCCGTGGCGAGCAGCTGACGGCCGGTGCGCGCGTGGCGCAGGCGGTACGGGTGCCTACGCTGTACGACCTCTACTTCTCCAGCCCGCAGCGGCTCACGGTCGCCGCGCTGCGGGCCGAACGCGTGCGGCACGACGTGGAGCTGTTCGCGCGCTGGCGGCGCGTGCTCGCGCCGACATGGACGGCGGCCGTGGACGCGTCGCTCGTCACGCGCAGCGTGCGCGATGCCATCGTGTGGTTTCCCGGCAACTTCGGCTGGAGTCCCGCCAACGTGGGCGCGGAATCGCTGCGTGGTGCGGAACTGCGTGCCGAACTGCGGCGGCAGCAGCTGGAGATCAGCGGCTGGTACACGGGCTATCGCTCCGTGCTCACGAGTGGCGCGCTGCGCATTCCCACGCCCTACGTGCCCACGCACGCGGGCGGTGCCGTGGTGCGCGTGCCGGTCGGCCCGCTCCAGGCCGGTGTGGTGACGCGATGGCTGGGCGCGCGCCCCTTCACGGCGGGACCGCGCGATCCCGCGTTCCTGCTGCCCGCCGTCTCGCTGGTCGATCTCTCGCTCGCGGCGCACGGTGACGTGCGCGGAGCGCGCATGGTGCTCGTGGCCGCACTCGACAACGCCACCGATCGCGCATGGCAGTCCGTGCGCGGCTTTCCATCGCCGGGCCGCTCCTGGTCCCTCTCCCTCACCGTGACACCGTGATGCACTCGCACTCCCCACGTCGCCTCCTCGCCCCGCTGTCGGCGGTGCTCGTTCTCTCCGCTTGCGGCAGCGATGGCGGCACCGATCCGGCGCCCGCCGTGCCGCGCGGCATCGTCGTGCTCGACGGATTCATTCAGCCGGGGTTCACGCTCGTGCCCGACTCCGGAACCAGCACGCAGCGCATCGCGCTCGGTGCGTCCACGGAGTTCGATGCCGGTGGCTTCGAGATGCGCAACGACACGGCGCTCGCCGCCTCGAGCCGTGGCGCCGGTGACCTGCTGTACATCGCCGACGTGGTCTCGGGCAACGTACGTCGCGTGCAGATGCCGGCGCGCAGCAACCCTGCACGTGCGCGCCTGCTGCGCGGAACGGGCGGTCGCGCGCTCATCGGTGTTCCGCTGCGTGACTCGGCCAGTGTGTTGCTCGCGTCCGTGTCGACCACGGGGCAGGCCACCTTCGAGCGGATCGGTAACCTCGGCACCTGTCCGGTGGATGTCTTCCAGTACGGCAACGACACCTGGGTGGTCGATGCCAACGCGACCTGCGCCACCTCGTACACATCGAGCGGCGCCATGCGCCTCATCCGCGTGCCTGCCGGTGGTGGTAGCCGTCAGGTCATCACGCTCGATGCCTTGCGCGGCTCCGATGCGAGCGTGGTCGTGAGCGGCGACATCGCGTACGTCAGTGCCGGCGGCGACGCCGATTTCTCGAGCTTCCCCTTCACGCTCCGTGCCGGGGGCGCGATCACGCGCGTGGACCTGCGCACCGGCACCGTGCTCGGGTCGCGCGCGATGCCGAGCGGCACGTACGGCGCGAGTGCGCGCCTCGGCCTCGACGGCAACCTGCAGGTTACGCTCTTCGAGGATCTCGCGAGCTTCCGGAGCCGCACGATCGCCCTCCGGCTGCCTGAGCTCACGCCGGTGGGCCAGCGCGCGACCGGCGCGGACTGGCTCGCGCTGCGCGATGGCGCCGGTGCGGAGGTGACCTGCAGTGCCGGCCAGACCGACGTGCTGGGACGGTTTCACTGCCTGCAGAATCGGGCGGGATCGGCCACGTTCCTGATGGTGTTCGCGCCCGATGGCAGCCTCGTGCGCGAGGTCGCCGCGGGGCAGGGCGGCGTCGACCTGCGACTCCGGTAGGGCGACCGCGGCGCGTGCGTCGGTCGCAGCGCGGTGGCGGCTACATTTCCGTCATGCCCCTGGTCGCGACCGACGCGCTGGTCCTGCACGCCTTCGACTACCTCGAGACGTCGCGCATCCTGCGCTTGGCCACGCGCGAGTTCGGCGTGCAGTCGGTGCTCGCGCGCGGCGCGCGGCGCTCGTCGCAGCGGTTCGGCACGGCGCTCGACCTGTTCGCGGAGGGGGTGGCGCAGCTCGATCTGCGGCCGGGGCGCGAGCTCCAGACGCTCTCGGGGTTCGAGGTGCTGCGGGTGCGTCCCGGGCTGGCGAGCGACATGGGGCGCTTCACGGCCGCAGCTGCGCTGTCGGAGTGCGTGCAGCGCCTGGTGATCGAGGAGCATGCGCCGGTGGCGTTCGACATCATCCGGCTCGCACTCGACGGGCTGACCGAGGCGGCGGCCGACCGCGTCGTGCCGCTGACGGTGGGCGCGCTCTGGGAGCTGGTGGGCGAGTTGGGGTTCGCGCCGGCGCTCGAGTCGTGCGCGAGCTGTCACGAGGCGCTGCCGGCCGGGGAGGGGGCGCCGTTCAGTCACGCCGCCGGTGGGGCGCTCTGTGCGCGCTGCGCCACGCGTGCGCCCGGCGCGCGCCGGCTGCCGGCGGCGGCGGTCGTGGCGCTGCAGGAGTGGGTGGCCGGACGGCGCCCCGGGCTGGTCAGCGACGCGGAGGCTCGCGCACACCAGCGGCTGCTCCGGGAGTTTCTCGGCGAGCACCTGCTGGACGCGCGAGGGCTGCAGGCGTACGCCACCTGGGAGCAGGGGCGGTGGAGCTGAGCTCCGGTGCAGCCCTTGCGGGCTGCCGAACCGGCAGGGGACTGCCAAACATGGGGCTTGCTCGCCTTCGCGATTGAATGTGCGGCGCGTCACAGAGTGGAACCCCCGCCAGGAATCGGGGTTTTCGTACAGGAATGTGAGGTTTCCGTCGGACCGGAGTGGCGCGGCCTGACGGTGAGCGGGTCGGGGGGCGAGGTGCTCCGGGGTCAGGGCATCGCTGGATCCGTTGCTTGACACCCCCCGTCGCGCGTCTGTAGGTTGCAAGCACAGAAGCATTCCTTCACCCACCACAGGAGACTGAACCAAGGCCCCTGATTCGTCAGTTGGAGAAAGCCATGAAACGTGTAATGACGCTGCTGGGCTTCGTCCTGGCGGTCGGCGCGTTCATGCCACGAGATGTCGCGGCGCAGGGCGGTGTGCAGCAGCAAGGCAGTACCGTCGTTCGTCGTGGGGTTGGATCGCTCGGCCAGAACTTTCCAAACCCCTTCAACCCCGAGACCACGATTCCCTTCTCGGTGGGCGATGCGCCCACCTGTTCGGATTCGGGTCGACAGCACCGGGTCACCCTCCGCATCTTCAATCTGCTGGCTCGTGAAGTTGCGGTTCCGGTTCTGAAAGGAGGCACCAGCGGCGTTGCGGGCGGTCAGCCCATCAGTGCCATCATGGTTCCTTGCGGCCAGTACGAAGCGTACTGGGATGGCAAGGTCAGAAGCACTGGACGGGATGCGCCCTCAGGCGTCTACAGCTACGTGCTGGAGATCGATGGTGTCCCTCTGGCGAAGAAGATGATCGTGGTGAAGTAGCGCCACGGACAGAAGCAAACGACGGCGCGGTGCCCCGGGTGAGCGGACCCAGGGCACCGCGCTTCGTTTTGGCGTCCGGCCACGCCGCGGCGCTGCGCCGGAACGGCAGGAAATCGTTGGCACCGTCGTTGCCACTCCGAGTCGGCAACTGCATTGTCTGCGAAGCACGACGCGCGGCTCCACCGCCGCCGTCTCGCCACCTCCTGACGACTCGACGCCATGATCAATCCGGACCGCCTGACCGTGAAGAGCGGGGAAGCCCTCAACGACGCCGTGTCGATCGCCCGGCGCGCCGGCAATCCGCTCGTGTACGACGTGCACCTGCTGCTCGCGCTGCTGGCGCAGGACGAGGGGATCGTCGTCCCCATCCTCCAGCGCATCGGCGTGTCGGTCACGTCGCTGCGCCAGGCCGCCGAGCAGGAAGCCGCGCGCTACGCGAAGCAGAGCGACGCGCAGCCCAACCTGTCCCGAGAACTCTCCCAGGTGCTCGATGCCTCCGAAAAGGTGGCCAAGGAGCTGGGCGATGCGTATGTCAGCACCGAGCACCTGCTGCTCGCGCTCAGCGATGCGAAGGGCACCGATTCCGCGCGGCTGCTCGGCGCCGTGGGGGCCACGCGCACGGCGCTCGCCGAGGCGCTCAAGCTCGTGCGCGGCGCGCACACCGTGACCGACCAGACGCCCGAGCAGCAGTACCAGGCGCTCGAGCGCTACACGCGCGATCTCACCGACGCGGCGCGCAAGGGCAAGCTCGATCCCGTCATCGGACGCGACGAGGAGATCCGCCGCGTGATCCAGGTGCTGTCGCGCCGCACCAAGAACAATCCGGTGCTCATCGGTGAGCCCGGCGTCGGCAAGACGGCGATCGCGGAGGGGCTCGCGCAGCGCATGGTGAACGGCGACGTGCCCGAGTCGCTGCGCGACAAGAAGCTGCTCTCGCTCGACCTCGGCGCGCTCATCGCGGGCGCCAAGTTCCGCGGCGAGTTCGAGGAGCGCCTCAAGGCGGTGCTCAAGGAGATCACGGCGAGCGAGGGGCGCGTCGTCCTGTTCATCGACGAACTGCACACGCTCGTGGGCGCCGGCAAGGCCGAAGGCAGCATGGACGCGGGCAACATGCTCAAGCCCATGCTCGCGCGCGGCGAACTGCGCGTCGTGGGCGCCACCACGCTCGACGAGTACCGCAAGCACGTGGAGAAGGACGCGGCGCTCGAGCGCCGGTTCCAGCCCGTGTTCGTGGGCGAGCCGAGTGTGGAGAGCACCATCGCGATCCTGCGCGGCCTCAAGGAGCGGTACGAGGCGCACCACGGTGTGCGCATCACCGACGGTGCCGTCGTCGCCGCGGCCACGCTCTCCGATCGCTACATCGGCGATCGCTTCCTCCCCGACAAGGCCATCGACCTGGTCGATGAGGCCGCCTCGCGCCTGCGCATCGAGATCGACTCGGTGCCGCAGGAAATCGACGAGGTCGAGCGGCGCATCGTGCAGCTCGAAATCGAGCGGCAGGCGCTGCTCAAGGAATCCGACGCCGCGTCGGTGGAACGCCGCGCAAGCCTCGAGCGCGAGCTCGCCGAGCTCAAGGAGAAGTCGGGCGGCATGCGTGCCCAGTGGCAGCAGGAGAAGGACGTGCTCGGCAGCGTGGGACGCATCAAGCAGGAGATCGAGCAGGCGCGCGTGGATGCCGAGAAGGCCACGCGCACCGGCGATCTCAACACGGCCGCCGAGATCACCTATGGGCGCATTCCGCAGCTCGAACGTGAAATGACCGAGGCCGAGTCGCGCCTCGCCTCGCACGACGGCCGGCCGCAGTTCCTCAAGGAGGAAGTGGGCGCCGACGACATCGCCGAGGTGGTCGCGCGGTGGACGGGCATTCCCGTCACGCGCATGATGGAGTCCGAGCGAGAGCGCCTCACGCACCTCGAGGAGGTGCTGGCCACGCGTGTGATCGGGCAGGACGAGGCGGTGCGCGCGGTGTCCAATGCGGTGCGCCGCTCGCGCGCGGGCCTGCAGGACCCGAACCGCCCCGTCGGCAGCTTCATCTTCCTGGGCCCCACCGGTGTGGGCAAGACGGAGACGGCGCGCGCCCTCGCCGAGTTCCTGTTCGATGACGAGCACGCCATGGTGCGCATCGACATGTCGGAGTACATGGAGAAGCACGCGGTCGCGCGCCTCATCGGCGCCCCGCCGGGCTATGTGGGTTACGAAGAGGGCGGGCAGCTCACCGAGGTGGTGCGCCGCCGTCCGTACTGCGTGATCCTCTTCGACGAGATCGAGAAGGCGCACCCCGACGTGTTCAACGTGCTGCTTCAGGTCCTCGATGACGGGCGCCTCACCGACGCGCAGGGGCGCACGGTGGACTTCAAGAACGCGGTCGTCATCATGACGTCGAACGTGGGCTCGTCGTACATCCTCGAATCGGCCGGCGCGCCGGTGTCCGAGGTGGAGGAGCGCGTGCTGGGTGCGCTGCGCGGCACCTTCAAGCCGGAGTTCCTGAACCGCATCGACGACATCGTGGTCTTCCGTCCGCTGGGGCGCGAGCAGATCGATCGCATCGTGGACCTGCAGCTGGCGCGACTCACCAAGCTCCTTGCGGACAAGAAGCTCACGCTCGAGCTCACCCCCGAGGCGCGCACGCGACTCGGCGACGCGGGCTACGATCCCGTCTTCGGCGCGCGGCCGCTCAAGCGGGCGGTGCAGCGACTCGTGCAGAACCCGCTGGCGCTGCAGGTGCTCGAGGGGCGGTTCGCGGAAGGCGACCACATCCTCGCCGAGGTGGGGCCGGATGGTGGACTCGTCTTCCGGGTGCCCTCGCGCGCCGAATCCGCGTAGACTGTGCCGCATGACGGCTCACGGACGCATGACCCACGGGAAGGCGGCGCGCACATGGCTCGCCACGACGCTCGCCTTCTCCGTGGCGTTCAGCGTCGCGTGTGGCGGAGGCGCTGCGGCGGGGAGTCCGACGCCCACCGGGCCGACACCGCCGCCCGGCCCCACGCCGCCCCCGGCGGATGTGCCGACCGCGCCCTTCGTCGTCGGGCGGGAATACACGGACGCCAACGGATGGGTGCAGTACACGGCGGGCGATGCACCGGTCGTGCTCATTGCGCCGCATGGCGGCCTGCTCACCCCCGCGTCGCTTCCGGACCGGTCGTGCAGCGGGTGCGTCACGGCCAACGACACGAACACGCAGGCGCTGGCCCGCGCGATCGCCGACACGTTCACGGCCCGCACGGGCCGGCGCCCACATCTCGTGGTGAACCTGCTGCACCGTCGCAAGTTCGACGCGAATCGCGACCTGCCCGAGGCGTCCGGAGGCAACACGACGCAACTGCGCGCCACCTGGGAGTGGTTGCACGCCGCGGTCGACACGGCGAAGGCGGACGTGGTGCGTCGCGCCGGTCGCGGCCTCGTGCTCGACCTGCACGGGCACGCGCACACGATCGCCCGGCTCGAGCTCGGGTACCTGCTCACCGCCACGCAGCTGCGGCTCTCCGATGCGGAGCTCGCCGCCAGCGGCGCGTTCGGCGCGACGAGCATCGCACGGCTCGTGGGCGATGCGCGGGGCGCACCGGGCGGCGCGGAGCTGCTGCGCGGCCCCACGAGCCTGGGCGGGCTCCTTCAGGCGCGCGGTGTGCCGTCGGTGCCGTCGCCCGCGGCACCGGCCCCGCTCGTGGGTGAGGACTACTTCAACGGCGGCTTCAACACGCAGCGGCACGGCTCGCGGCTCGGTGGCCCGCTCGATGCGATCCAGATCGAGAGCCACTTCACCGGCATCCGGGACACGAACGAGAGCCGCGGGCGCTTCGCCGCGCGGCTCACCGACGCGCTGCTCGAACTGCTCGCCACGCGGTACGGTTGGCAGCCGTGATCGCGACGGCCGACGACCGGCGGTGGCTGGCCGAGGCGCTGGCCGAGGCGGACGCGGCGGCCGTCGCGGGTGAGGTGCCGGTCGGCGCCGTGCTCGTGCACGAAGGGCGCGCGATCGCGCGCACGCAGAACCGCATGGTGCGTGACGGTGATGCCACGGCACACGCCGAGATGCTCGCGCTGCGCGAGGGGGCGCGCACGATCGGCGATGCGCGCCTGACCGAGTGCACGCTCTACATCACGCTCGAACCGTGCGCCATGTGCGCAGGCGCGATCGTGCACGCGCGCGTGGGGCGCGTGGTCTTCTCGGCGTGGGACGACAAGGCCGGCATGGGGGGTTCGGTGGGCGACCTGCTGCGGCACCCGCGGCTCAATCACCGGCCGCAGGTGCTCGGCGGCGTGGATGCCGAGCCGTCGAGCGCGTTGCTGCGCCGCTTCTTCGCGCGCGCGCGCAGCGGAGGCTGACCGCCGCGCGGCGCGAATCGCACCGGAATGCACGACGCCCCCGGCACCGCCTGCGCGGTGCCGGGGGCGTTCGGCATGTGCGGGGCTACTTGAAGGTCTTCAGCTCGCCGCGCTGATACTTGCCCCAGTACTCGTCGAGCTCCGCCTTCACCTTGCCGTGCAGCAGGTATACGCCGGCCAGGTTGGGGATCGCGAGCCCGAGGATCATGAGGTCGCCGAACTCCAGCACGTTCGTGGCCGTGATGATCGAGCCGAGGAACGTGAAGATCAGGAAGAGCACGCGGTACGATGTCGAGGCCTTGGCCCCGAACATCCACACCCAGCACCGCTCGCCGTAGTACGACCACGACACCATCGTGGAGAACGCGAAGAGGAACACGGCGACCGAGAGCACGTACGGGAAGAACGCGATCTGCTCGCCCATGGCGCGCGAGGTGAGCGCGGCCCCCTGGTTGCTCGTCACGAACTGCGCGTACTCGGGGTTGTTGTAGGCCCCGGTGATCACGATCACGAGCGCCGTCATGGTGCAGATCACCACGGTGTCCACGAACGGCTCGAGCAGCGCCACGATCCCCTCGCGCACGGGATAATCCGTCTTGGCAGCCGAGTGGGCGATGGCCGCGGAGCCGGCGCCCGCCTCGTTGGAGAAGGCGGCCCGCTGGAAGCCGATCACGAGCACGCCGATGAAGCCGCCGTACATGGCGTCCGGATTGAACGCACCACCGATGATCGCCCCGAAGGCGGCGGGGATCTCGGAGAAGTTCATGAGCAGGATGGTGACGGCGCCGGCGATGTACACACCGGCCATCAGGGGCACCACCTTGTCGGCCACGGACGCAATGCGGCGGATGCCGCCGATGATCACGATGCCCACCAGGAACGACATCAGCAGCCCGTACGCCCACGGATAGTCCGCGAGCACCGGCACGGTCTGCTGCAGGGCGTTCATGGACTGGCTCACCTGGAAGCTGTTGCCGCCCGCCAGCGAGCCGCCGATGCAGAGCACCGCGAAGATCACCGCGAGCACCCGCCCCGGGCCCGCCAGCCCCATCTCGGCGAGCCCCTTGGAGAGGTAGAGCATGGGGCCGCCGATCACGGTGCCGTCGGGCAACGTGCCGCGATACTTCTGGCCGAGCGTGCACTCCGTGAACTTCGCCGTCATGCCGAGCAGGCCGGCGCAGATCATCCAGAAGGTGGCGCCCGGTCCGCCCATGGAGACGGCAATGGCCACGCCGGCGATGTTGCCGAGGCCGACCGTGGCCGAGAGCGCGGTGGTGAGCGCCTGGAAGTGCGAGACGTCGCCGGGAGAGTTCGGGTCGGTGAACTTGCCCGAGGTGACCTGTAGCGCGTGCTTGAAGGCACGCACGTTGATGAAGCCCATGCGCACGGTCAGGAACGACGAGGCGACCACGAGCCAGATCACCACGAACGGAATCGTGATCGTGTCGGACCAGAACGCCACGTCGTAGAAGAAGACCGAGCTGATCACACCATTGACGGTGCCCATGGCGCTGTCGACGGTGGCCATGAAGCCGGTGGGCTGCGCCGTCAGGCGCGCGGCTGGCCACAGGCTCAGGAGGAACGCGCCGAGCAGGCTGCGCACCCCGCGACCGAAGGGAAAGGTCATGCGGAGGGGGAAGGGGGTGGGGAAATCGGGCCGGCCCGGGGCTTGGTGCCCCCGGCAGACGATCAGGTCACGGAGGCAACGTATACGCGGGAACGGGGAGGGGACACCCGCGGCGGGCCGGGGGAGGGGGCGAAGGCTCCCCCGGCGGGCAGTCGGAGCGGGCTGGAACGAGAAGTCCCCGTAGCAGCAGCCGGCGGCGCAGGTGAACCAGGCGGGGTAGTCCAGGGTCCTGTCTTGTCCCTCGCGCTGCAGCAAGAACGCGCTCAGGAGGCTCGCGGACACGAGGGCCGTATCTCGCGCCGAATGCATCGGGCATGGCTTGAAGTCTGCATCGGGCGCGCTGGAGTAGCCGTCTTCGTCACAGCGTCGGATATACGGATCGCGGCGATCACGTAGGCGCCCTTCAAGTTCGACAGATCCTCGGCGATGCTCGAGCTGAGGATCGTGTGCACGCTCTGCAGCACGGAGGTGCAGCTGCCGTGTCCCGTGCGCGGCATCCCGTGCGCGGCATCCCGTGCGCGGCATCCCGTGCGCGGCATCCCGTGCGCGGCGCTACCTTCTCGTGCGCTCACCGTCCAGTCCCGCCCCGCCATGCGCCCACCCGCCCCCTCCGATCGCACCCTGTCCCTGCGCGCCTTCCTGGCACGCGTGGAAGCGGGCACGGCCGTGTGCGGCACGCCCAGCTCGCCACTCGTCGTGGTGCCGGACGACGAACCGTGCCGCGCCCCGTTCGTCGTCGCGCATCCGGTCGTCGTGCGTGACGTGTGGTTCGCCGTGCCCGTCGCGTTCGACGACACGCGCTTCGCCGGTTCCGTGCGCTTCGAGCGATGCGTGTTTCATGACGGACTCTCCCTGGCGGACGCGCGCGTGGATGGCACCTTCTCGCTCGCGTCGAGCCGTCTCGCGAGCCCGACGCGCGGCTTCATCGACCTCCGCCGCCTCGAGGTCGCGCGCGTCACCGACCTCTCCGGCGTGACGGCCACGGCACCGATCGACCTCGGCAATGCGCGCCTGGGCGACGACGTGCGACTCGACGGGCTGCGCGTCCGGCGCGCGGCCGACGCCCCCACCGAGGCCGCCGACGCGCGTCACGTGGCCGACGAACTCGACGGCAAGTGCCTGCGGCTCGAAGGGGCGCAGATCGCGCGCGATGTGTACCTCATGGGACAGCCGGGGCGGCGCGTGCGGTTGCACGGCACCCTCGACGTGCGCGCGTCCATTGGTGGAAACCTGGCGATCGCGCAGGCGGCGATCGGCCACGAGCGCGCCGCGGTCGCGGTGTTCGCAGACGGCGCGACCATCGCCGGGAGCTGCTTCGTGCACGACGCCGACATCCACGGCGCGGTGAGCCTGCGCGCGCGCGTGG
>JAABRO010000061.1 GCA_011390885.1 Gemmatimonas sp.
CGCGCCAGAGGGCGCCGAGCGGAAAGCGCGGGATGCGCAGGCAGGCGATGCGCCAAGGGGGCGCGGGGGGGAGAGTGGCGGGAGGCATTCCGTTCAGGTCAGAGACCCGAATGAATACCGAAAATCTCGGCCCTCCGCCACGCCTGCCTGTCCACTCGTACCGCGTGACACCGCGCCCTTCATGCGGTCGCGCTCACCACGCGAGGCGGAATCCTCAGGGCGCGATCAGCGTCAGCGAAGGGAAGTAGGTGCGATACCGTGCGGGATCGCGTGTGAGCAGGGCCAGGGAACGCACTGCGGCGTGCGCGCCGATGTAGAAGTCGGGAAGCGGCGCGTGGCGTGCCCCGCCGCGGCGCCGGTAGTCCACGAAACACTTGCCGGCAAGAAAGCCGGCCTCCAACGGCAGTGGATCGCGCCGGAAATGCGTGGCGGGGAGCGCGTCGTCGAGTTCCTCGATCCGCTCGAACCGCACAGAGACTTCCGCGAAGATGATGGGATTGACCACGAGCACCGAGGACTCCGCCAGCGTCTCGAGCATGCGCGCCGACCAGGCGTACCACGTCGGATCCTCGGTGAACACATCGAGGAGCACGTTGCTGTCGACCAGCGTCGCGCTCACGGCACGTCGCTGCGGGTGAGTGCCATGATCTCGTCGGTGCTCATGCGGACCGTTCCCCGTCCGCGCATGTGAGCCACCAACTGACGTCCGCGCTGCGGAGGAGTCCTGGCTTTGCGGAGCTCGACCACGTCACCCCGCAGTACGAAGTCGACCTCCGTGTTCGGCAGCAGGCCCAGTCGCTCCCGGATCTCCTGTGGAATCGTGACTTGTCCCTTCGTGGTGATGCGCATCTGACCTCCCAGTTGGTATTACTTGGAAAAGTAATACCAAGCCACCTTGTTTGAAGGGGCGGCCGCCAGCGCCTCCGCGAACAGCGCGTCGAGTC
Source organism: Gemmatimonas sp. (assembly GCA_011390885.1). GTDB lineage: Bacteria > Gemmatimonadota > Gemmatimonadetes > Gemmatimonadales > Gemmatimonadaceae > JAABRT01. The sequence continues at coordinate 945 of JAABRO010000061.1, forward strand.
CGATGGTGCACGGCTCGGCCACGCCCTCCGGTTGCCAGCGCACTTCGCTCGTGCAGATCTCCGGCCGGTTGGCCCCCGGCGTCCATCGTTCCACGAGGCGCGCGTCGAGATCCACGATCCAGTACTCCACGCCCTCCCGCTGGTAGCGTGCGCGCTTGACGACGCGATCGAATCGGGCGGTGCTCGGCGAGAGCACCTCGACGAGCAGCAGCGGCCGGCCGATCTCGTGCTCCTCGATCGGCCGACGTCCATTCACGAGCGGCAGCACGAGCAGGTCGGGCTGCACCAGGGTGAACGGATCGAGCTCGAGGTCGGTCGGGGCCATGAACACGGCACCGCAGGCGTGCGCGCGCGTGTAGGCCGAAAGCGCGATCATGAACGCGCCCAGCGTCGACTGGTGCGCGAGGCGCGGGCTGGGGCTCACGAGCAGCTGCCCGTCCACGCACTCGAAGCGCTTCCCTGGTTCGTCGGGCAGGGCGCGCACGGCGTCCGCCGTCCAGCGGGGGGAATCGATGGCGGGCATGGCCATAGTCTGCTCGGCCTCGGCGAAGGGTGGCAAGGGAGCATGCGACAGCATGGTGCGCGATGCCACCGAGTCCCTCATCGTTTCGTCGCGCGCGACATCATGGTGCGAGTCCCGTTCGCATGGTGCACGACGCCTGACGCGCGCCACAGGTGTGCGCCAGATGCGCGCGCCGTGCTACCGCGATGCCGTGCGCACGGTGACCGGAGCCTCGAGCACCAGCGCGCCACGTTCCACCGTGCGCCAGCCGAACACTGCGAGCGACGCGCCGCGCATCCATTCGGCGTCGGGTGGGGGCACCAGCACGCGTTGGGTGGAGTCGGTCGGACTCGCAACGTAGCGCATCGGAGGCGCAAGACGGACGCGCATCAGCCCGATCAGCGAAGGGGCGAAGCCCCACCCGCGATCACTCCCACCACGGGTGTTCGATTCGAGATGCACGGCCTCGCCACGCGCTTGGTGCACGAGGGCGAACGTGAGATCATCCGCGAGGCCGGCGATCACGTGGCGCTCGCTGCCACGCTCGCGAATCAGCACGACACTCGCCCACACCGCAGCATCCGCCTCGTCCTCCGGCCGCGCCGTGACGCGCACCTGGTCGCGCCATGGGCCACTCGCCTCCCCGTCGTGCAGCGGAACCAGCGCCAGCAGCGACGAGGCCTGTCGCTCCAGATCCACCGTGAGGCGCGCACGCGCATCGGGTGCCTGCAGTGTACGCCCTGCGGGTCCGCTCACGAAGCTGAGCACGGACGGGGGGCGCACCGGTGGGGCGTTGAGCCACCGCACTGCTGGCGCAAGCGTCGGGGTTCCTGGGGACAGCACGACCTGGGCGCCGGAGAGCCTGAACGGACGCGACGCGCTGCCGACCGGTTCCGTTGCCGCAAGGTGCCGGCCGCGCCACACGAGGCGCGCCTCGTCGTTCACGGGGTCGAACCGGGCATCGAGCTTCACCCACGTGCCCTCCGGGCTGGGGCCGCGCGGTTCGATCAGGAAATCCGGGGAAGCCGCCACATCCGAGCCCATCCCTGCGCCATCCTGCGGTGGCATGACCGGTTCGCCCTCGCGCCGTGACGCCGGCAGGCTGCTCACGCGCAACTGAGCGGCCGCAATCGGGTTGCGCTCGAGCGATGCCTCCAGCCGCGCGTTCGTGACCAGCGTCGGCAGCGCGTCACTTGGTGTCGGACGTGGGACGCGCGGTGCGGTGACGGCATTCGCGAGCAGCAGCACGATCGCGGTCGCCGCGGCGACCGTGCGTGCCGGCCCCGTCACACGCCGCGCGCGCAGCAGCACGGCGAGCACGCCTAGGGCCGCGCCGAGCACGAACACGGCGTGCCCCGTGGAGACTGCGGGACGTTCGACGGGCAGCGACAGTGTCGGCCAGACGTTCGACAGCACGGTCAGCAGCAGTGCGACCAGCACCAGGACCACCGGCGTGGCCAGCGACCACACCGCGAATCGCCGCACGCTGCCGGCGGCGACCGCGAACAGCGCGCCGGCCACGAACAGCATCGCGGCGCCGAGGGCGACCGATGCGGAGACGCGAAACGCAACCACGTCATGCAGGGCGAGGGCGGCGAGCACGATCCACGTCACGCAGATGACCGTGAGGAACAGCAGGGCGATCCAGAGCAGGCGCGCGGACCACACGGCCGTCGTGGCGATGGGGAGTGCGCGCCAGTCGCTCGTGGTGGCATTCGCAACCCGTGGGGCGAACGCCAGGGCGATCACGCCGCCGAGCGCGACGAGCACGAGCATGGTCACGACGGAGGAGATCCATTCGGGGGGCAGCGTCAACGCCGGCGGCCGGCCGATGGCGTCGATTGCCGGCGGGTCCACGAGGCGTTGTCCCTGCAGCACGGCGCTCATGCACAGGCCCGCGAGCAGGAAGAGCATCCACCGCGCGGCCCGGGCATCACGAACGAAGACCTGCCGTACCTGCGTCATGAACGACATCAGGTCACCCCCTGCGATGAGGTCTGCCCGCGCCCTTCGCGCGCGAGGCCGATGAACACGTCTGCGAGCGACACCTCCTCGAAGGTGATGCGTGTCGCGTCCGGATACTGCGCCCGCACCTCCGCCTGCGTCGTGGCCTCGTCGTCCTGCCGCAGGAGCACGCGCACACGTGTGCCGGCCACCTCGCTGCGCACCCAGTGCGGGGGCAGCGGGGACGGCAATCGCGCCTCGCGCGTGCCCGTGCCTATCTCCACCCAGCGGTACCGCGCGCGCACGGTGTCCATGGACTCGCTGAACTGCAGCCGTCCGTCGCGCAGGAAGCCCACGTGGTCGACGAGTGGCTCGAGTTCCACCAGGTCGTGCGAGGCGATGACCACCGTCCATCCGTCGCTGCCGGCGAGCTCGAGCACGCCGCGCACGAGGTCGTCCTTCACCGCGGCGTCGAGGCCGGCGAAGGGTTCGTCCATGAAGAGCAGTTCGGGGCGCGGTGCGAGCGCGCACAGGAGCGCCGCCTGCATGCGCTGGCCGCGCGAGAGGGCACGGATGCGGCGCGACGGGTCGAGGTCGAAGCGGGCGCGCAGGGTGTCGGCCAGCGCGTGGTCCCACGCGGGATAGAGCGGGGCGAGCCAGCGCTCGTACTGCGCGAGAGTGAGGTCGTCCGGTAGGCGCTGTGACTCCGCCACGTAGCCGATACGGGTGCGGTGCGCGGGGGTGAGCTGCTCCACCGGCGTGCCGAGCACGCGAATGCTGCCGGCCGTCGGCGCAAGCAGTCCGACGGCGGCCTGCAGCAGCGTGGACTTGCCCGCGCCGTTGGGGCCGAGCAGGGCGTACACCGAACCGCGCGGCACGGTGAGCGACACGTCGCGCAGCGCCTCGGTGCGGCCGTAGCGGTGCGTGAGGCCTTCCACCTCGACCGCTGCGTGCAGCGTGGCACTGGGCACGCCGGATCGGGTCGCGCTCGTCATGCGGGATGCCTCCGGGACGGGGAAACGGTCATGGGGCGCGCTCCTGACGATCGGTGGAGCCGAAGAGCGTCGTCCACCAGCGCTCGACGGCGCCGGCAACGTCGTCGTGCGAAAGGCCGAGGCGGCGGGCCTCGACCACGAGACGTTCGATCTCGTCGTCGAGCAGGGCGCGGCGTTCGTCGTCGCTGGCGCGCCAGGAGGTCGAGACCACCGTACCCACCCCCGGCAGCACCTCGAGCAGCCCGATCCGCACCAGCTCGGCCACCACCTTGTGGGCCGTGTTGGGGTTGATCTTGAGCGCCTGGCTGAGCTCGCGGACCGAGGGGAATGGCGCACCGGCCGGCATCTCGCCCGACACCACGGCGCGCGTGGCGGCGAAGACGACCTGGCGGAACGGCGAGTCGCCGGAGGTGAGGGAGACGGAGAACGGGAGCACGAGTGTACTATGTGTGCTAGTACACCTATTCGTCAAGAGCTCGCGGATTCGCGGTCTCCTGTCGGGTTATTCGCCGCGGCGCCGAAGGGCCACGGCGCGCGCGGCTACGCGCTCCGCGTCCCCTCGTGCCGCCGCCCCAGCCAGGCGCCGATGCCGGCCCACACCAGCGCCGCGCCGGCGCCGATCAGCGCCACGCCGCTGCCGGTGAGCCCGCCGGCCCGCAGCGCGTTCTGCAGCTGCGCCACGAGCATGTCCGCGCCGCGGTACACAGGCACGTCGATGAGGTTCTTGCCCTTGTACTTCGCTTCGGTGTCGAGCGAGCTGAAGAGCATCTCGCGCCCCGGCCGGATGAACGCGTACTCGCCCCAGCGCCGCACCACCAGCACCGTCGCCAGCACCGCGAACGTGCCGCTGAACGCCAGCACCAGGAAGCCGCCCATGATCACCAGTGGCAACGTGACCAGCAGCGCGGTCACGCCGAGTCTCGCGGCAATGCGGCCGGTGAGGAAGAACTGCGAGAACACGGTGAGCGTCTGCACCACGTAGTCGATGCGCGCGAACACCTGCGTGCGCGTGGCGGTGTCGGCGAAGGTGCTGGCCACGATGTCGAGCTGCTTGAAGTAGAGCAGCGTGTTCGTGGTGGAGAGCAGCACCACGAACGCGGCGATCATGAGCAGGAACGGCGAGCGCAGCACGATGCCGAAGCCGGCGAACGGGTTGCCGCCAATGGCGCGGTCGCTCCGCTCGCCCGCGCCGCCGGGCGCCTTCCAGATGCGGATGAGCACGCGCTGGCTCACGATCGCGCCGGTGAAGAGCGCCGCGCCGATATACAGCACGCCGCTCATGCCCACGCGCTGCACGGTGAGGTCGGTGATGATCGGGCCCACGAGCGCGCCGAGCGTGCCGCCGGTGGAGATCACGCCGAAGAGCCGCTTGGTCTGCGCGCTGGTGAAGAGCTCGAGCAGGAAGCTCCAGAACACCGACACGAGCAGCAGGTTGAGCACGCTGATCCCCACGTAGAACGAGGCGCTCAGCAGCGGATCGTCGGGGCGCGCGCGGAAGAGGGTGCCGTACGTGGCGAAGGCGACGGCCACCGCCGCATAGATGGCCGGCAGCAGGATGGACCGCCGCACGCGTCCCACGAGCCAGCCGTACAGCGGCACGATGATGACGGCGCCGATCGATGTGAGGATCCACAGGTCGGCCACCCGCTCGCCGCCCAGCGCCGTGCCGATCGTTTCGCGCACGGGGCGCACGGCGAAGTAGCCGCCGAGCACGCAGAAGAACAGCGAGAAGGCGGCGATGACCGCCGGCGCCTCGTGCGGCTCGACCTTGGCGAAGCGTCCGAGGAAGCGGGCGAAGGCAGTTGGCGGCGGGGCGGTGTCGGTCACGGCGCGGAAGCTCGGTGCGGGGCGCGTGTCTGGCAAGCCGCGCAGGGACGCTGTTACCGTCGCCGGCGTGAGCGCGCGGTGACGGTGGCGCCCCGCGACTCCGCGTTCCGCGATTCTCTGCTCCGTCGTTCCGCCCCACGACGGTCCGCCCCCGGCCAGCGCAGTGCGAGGCGCGGACGGATGGCGAGCACGCGTGGCAGCGGCACACGCACGGGCGGCCCCCCCTTCTCGACCGTCACCTCGCTGCGCCGGCCGCCGCCCACGTGCAGGCGCACACTGCCGCTCCCGCTCACCACGGGCGTCCCGGCCGCGACGCCGGCCTGCGGCGCGCCGATCACGACCAGCGCCGTCTCGCGGTCGCGCGCGAGCTGGGCCAGCCGCACGCTCACGGGGCGCGGCAGCACCGGCACGCCGTCGAGCACCACGAGCGCGAACACGCCGCTGCGCAGCAGCCGGTCGGCACACCAAGGGGCGCGACTCGGGTCGTGCGGCCGGATCACCACCAGCCGGGCACCGAGACCGGCCCAGTCCTGCGGGGCCAGCGTGCGCGTGGCGTCGATCACGGCCACCCAGCGCCCCGTCTGGAGCACCTGCGCCGCCAGCCGGCGCGCCAGCGTGGTGCGCCCCGACGCGCGCAGCCCGACCAGTTCGGTGATCCCCTGACGCGACACGCCGCCCCCCAGCGCCACGTCGAGCGCGTCGAGGCCGGTGGGCCACGCCGGACCGGCCGGCAGCGCGGGTGGGGCGAGTTCGTGGAGCTGCGCCCGCAGGGCGGCGACGGTCGTCTTCAGCATACCGAACAGATACCGAAATCGATCGGTCCTGTCCAGCGGTGATTTCGACTGGCGCCACTGTCCGCGCCGCGGTAGGCTACGGCATGCGGGCACTTTCCGACATCGAGATCCAGCGCGCCCTGGGCGCCCTGCCGGGGTGGTCGCGCAAGGGCGACACGCTCACGCGCACCTACGCCTTCGCGACCTTCCCCGATGGCATCGAGTTCCTGCGCCGCGTGGCCGATGTGGCCGAAGCGCAGGCGCACCATCCCGACGTCGACGTGCGCTACACCAAGCTGGTGTTCCACCTGAGCACGCACGACGCCGGGGGCATCACCGACAAGGACTTCGCGCTCGCCAGCGCCGTGGACGCCCTGTACGAGGCGGTCAGCCCGCGCGCTTGAGCGAGATCCCGCCGTTGACGGTGCTGGCCTTCAGCAAGCGGCCGCCATCGCCCACGCTGCCCCGCAGCCGCTTGCGCGAGATCGAGCCCTGGATGGTCACGGGAAAGTCGGTGGACACACCGCCGTTCACGGTGGACAGGTCGAGGTCGGCGTTCGCGTCGGCGGGCAGCTCGAGCGTGATGCCGCCGTTGACCGTCTCGTAGCGCAGGTCGTCGCGGCCGAGTGAGCCCATGGTCGCGCGGATGCTGCCGTTCACGGTGGTGGCGGAGACGGGACCGGCAGTGCTGCGCGCGTCGATGCTGCCGTTGACCGTGGTGGCGTCCACCGCGCCGGTCACGCCCTCGGCGGTGACGCCGCCGTTCACCGTCTTCAGGCGCACGTTCACGCCATCGGGCACCCGCACGCTGAAGCGCACCGAGACGTCGTTGCGATCGTTCCAGCGCACGTTGCGGCGCCCCTGGATGCCGTCGGCCGTGCACTCAGCGTCGTTCCAGAGCGCGCACACGACCACGTCGCCGTCACGGCCGGCCACGCGCACGATGCGCACGTCCTCCGGATCGCCACGCCGCCAGCGCTTTTCGGCGCGGATCTCGAGCTGGCCACTGGTGCTGCGCTCGACCTCGATGGCGCCGTTGAGGTTGTGCAGGTGCACGGTGCGGCCGGCGGCGAGCGCGCCATCATAGAAGAAGGCGTCGGGGTCGCGCTCCTGCGCGTGCAGGGGCGAGGCGGCCAGCGGCGGAAGCAGCAGGCTGGCGGCCGCGGCAAGACGACGGAATCGAGGCGTGATGGTCATGGTCGGGGCGGGGAGGTGGCGCGAGGCCGGTGAGAAGACGGACGGGGAGACGCGCGCGCTCAGTCGCGGCGCGCGGGCGTGTCGCCGGTGCGGAAGGTCACGTCGCCGCTGAAGGTGGACACGCTCACGAGCGGTCCGCCGTCGCGGCCGAGGGTGAAGCGGCGGCCGCGACCGCGCGCCGCGGCGCCTTCGAGCTGCACGGCGAGTGACTCCATGCTCACCGACAGGCCGCGCATGAGCGACTCGACCATGCGCTCCACCGAGCGCTCGAAGTCGCGCTCCCAGGCGCCGCCGCTGCGGTCACGGTTGCGCGCATCGCGGCGCATGGAGTCCTCCACGGCGCGTTCGATGGAGTCGCGCAGCCCGCGCAGGCGTGCCTGGTCCTGCTCGCGCCGGCGATCGCGCTGCTCGCGCGCCGGATCGGGGACGAGCGTGAGCGGGAGGTCGCCGCTCGACACGTCACCATTGAAGGTGCGCACGTCGAGCATGGCGCGGGCCGAGCGCGGGACGGTGAAGCGCAGGTCACCGGAGTGCGCACTGAAGTCGTAGCGCGCGTCGTCGAGGAAGGGGCCGGCCCAGCTCACGTCGCCGCTGACCACCTGCACGGCGACGCGGCGCGAGGCGATGTCGCGCAGCGACACGGTGGTGGACGTGCCGGAGACCTCGACGTCGCCGTTCACGGCCGCGAGCTGCACATCGCCGCTCGTGGCGCTGATGCGCACGCCGTCGCGCACGTCGCGCGCCGTGACGTCGCCGGCCATGGTCTCGATGCGCACGCGGGCCGCATCTTCCACGAGCACGTCGCCGGAGGTGCTGCGCGCCTCCACGTCGGCGCCGGTGCCGCGCACGGTGATGTCGCCGCTCTGCGTGCGCACGAGCAGTGTGGTGCCGCGCGGCACGACGAGCTCGAGGCGGCCGTCGTTGCGTCCGCGGCCGCCGTTCGCGTCGAGCAGCACGGAGCGGCTGCCGCCGCGCACGTCGATGCGCGCATCGCCCGTGTTGCGGAGCCGCAGCTGCCGGTCGGTGCCGGTGCTCACGACGACGTCACTCGAGACACCGATCACCTCGACGGTGGCGTTCGCGTCGATGCGCAGCGTGGTGTCGGTGCGCACCTGCGCGCCGAGCGGGGAGGCCTTGGTGGTGCTCAGGGCGAGCACGCCGGAGGCGATGAGCAGTCGGAAGGAGACGAGCATGGCAGGGAACCGGAAGGGACGGATGGTCACAGCGTGGCCAGACGGCGCAGCAGGTCGACCTTGCGCTCGTAGGCGCGGTCGAGCTGCTCGAGCAGGAACCCGCTGTTGGGATCGGTGGCGAGCGCCTCGCGGCTTTCGCGAATGGCGCGGTCGATGATGTCGAGGTTGCGGCGCACGACGGCCACGGTGCTCGAGTCGAGCAGGCCGAGGTTCTCCTCGGCCACCGTGCGCAGCATCGCGATCTCGCGGCCGTAGATGGTGTCGAGGGCGATCGGACGTGCGGTGTTGGCGGCGACGGCGACCGGTGTGACCGCGGCAGGATCGCGGAGCTCGGCGATGTCGGAGGCGGCGGAGGTGCCGGCCGTTTCGGTGGCGCCGGTGGTTTCGAGCGCACTGGCCACGACCGCGCTGGCAGCCGGCGACAGCTCGCCAGCCTGCCGCGCGATGTTCCACGTGACACCCGCGCTCACGGTCACGAGCGCCACGGCGGCCACGGCCAACCGGCGCCACATGAACGCGGGGCGCACGCTGGCGAGGGAGGCGCCACGGGCGGCGGCCGACGACAGGTCGAGCACTGGCGTGGCGAGACGGGCCTCGATATCGGGCCAGAGGTCGCGGGACATGGCCGGCAGCGGCAGCGATGAGGCCGACGTCACGATGGCGTCGAGGTCCGCGACCAGGGCGGCGCAGGCCGCGCAGCCGGCGCGGTGTCGCTCGCAGGCCGCCTGCGTGGCGTCGTCGAGCGTGCCCTCGAGGAAATCCCCGAGTTCGGCCTCGAACGTCGCGCAGGTCATGGTGGACTCCCTCATCGTGACAGTGCCTCCCGGAGGAGCAGGCGCGCCCGGTGCAGCTGCGCCTTGCTCCCTCCCGATGTGATGCCGAGCAGATCGCCGATCTCCTCGTGCGTGTACCCTTCCACGTCGTGCAGGACGAAGATGCGGCGGGCCCCGTTGGGGAGCGATGCGATCGCCGCCTCGAGGTCGAGCCGGTCGCCCACGCTCACCGGCTGGGCCGGTGCGGCGTCGAGCGACTGCTCGTCCTGCACCGTGCGATCACGCTGCGTCCCGTCGTGCTTGCGGCGCGAGAGCACGATGTTGACGGCCACCCGGTGCAGCCAGGTCCCGAAGGCGGCGTCGCCCCGGAAGCTCCCCAGCTTCTGCCACGCCCGCACGAAGACGTCCTGCACGAGCTCTTCGGCGAGCACCCGATCGGCCGTCATGCGCAGGCAGAGGGCGAAGACGCGCTGCCCATGACTGCGGTAGAGGCGTTCGAAGGCGCGGCGGTCTCCCGCCGTGGCGGCGGCGATGTCCTCGCGTTCGGCGTCCGGTGCCTCCGGCGCGGCCACGCTCGCTGGGGCCAACGCGACGGCGTGGGCCGTCGAGCGGGTGTGCAGCGATGGGTCGGGCAGGAATCCGGTCACGGTCAGCGAGTGCATGGCCCCCAGGTGGTGTCGCGCAGTTGGATGGCGCGGGGGCGGGAAGGGTTTGAACCCGATACACATTTCCCTACGACCGCTGGCGCCGAGGGATTCGGGGCCGTGCCCGGCCCCTCGTTCCGCGCGTTCATGGACAACGTCACCCACGCCCTGGCGGGGCTGCTGCTCGCCGACCTCACCGTGCGCCTGCTCGAGCGGACGCCGTCGATGCCGACCGTGGCCTCGCCGGGGGTGGTCGCACCGCTGGTGGCGGCGCCCGTGACGCCGGCCGTGCGCCGCACCGCAGCGGTGCTGGGGGTGGTGGCGGCGGAGTTCCCCGACCTCGACATCCTGTATTCCGGGCCGGTGCTGGGGATGGGCAAGCTGGGGTACCTGCTGCACCACCGTGGCCACACGCACACGCTGCTGCTGGCGATCGTGGCGGGTGTCGCGCTGTGGGGACTGGCGCTCCTGTTCGCGCGGTCGGTGCGCGACGGCCCTGCGCGCGGGGCCATGCTCGGACTCGCGCTGGCCGGCACGCTCTCGCACATCGCACTCGACTTCACCAACAGCTACGGGGTGCACCCGTTCTGGCCCGTGGTGAATGGCTGGTTCTACGGCGACGCCGTCTTCATCGTGGAGCCGTGGCTCTGGGTGCTGGCGATTCCGCCACTGCTGCTCGGCCAGCGCAGCCGCGTGGGGCGCGTGCTGCTGGGGCTCGGGCTGGTGGCCATCCTTGCGGCGGCGTGGCTGCTGGGCGTCGTGCCGAAGCCGCTGGCGGCCGTGCTCACGGTGGCCGCGTTCGCGTGGCTGCTCCTCATGCGGGCGCTGCCGGTCACGCTGCGGCTCTCGCTGGCGCTGGGCGCGTGGCTGGGCTTCGAGTCGCTGTCGTTCGCGACGTCGGGCGCGGCGCGCGCGGCGGTGGAGCGCGCCGTGCCGGACGGGCTGCACGATGTGGTGCTGACGGCGGCGGCGGGCAATCCGCTGTGCTTCGACGCGATCGTGGTGGAGGCGGATGCCACGACCTACCGGGCGAGCCGCGCGATCGTGGCGGCATGGCCCACCGTGCGGGCCGCGTCCGACTGCTCGGCCGCGGCCTCCCGCGAGGCGGTGTTCGGTGGCGCGGTCGCGGGGCTGCGCGGCGGCCTGGTGCCCTCACCGCGCGACGCGAGCGCGGCGATCCGCTGGCGACAGGAGTGGGTGGCCCCGCGCGCGGAGCTGATCACGATCGCGCGGCGGTGCGACGTGCGCGCGGGGCTCGGCTTCATTCGCGTGCCGGTGTGGGAGATCGCGGCCGACGGGGCGGTGCGGCTGTCGGATCTGCGCTACGGATTCGGCGGCGACGGCTTCGCCGATCTGGCGTTTCCGGCGGAGGTCGGGGCGTGCCCGTCGTTCGTGCCGCCGTGGACCGCGCCGCGCGCGGCGCTGCTCAGCACGCGATAGCGGCGCCGAGCCCCACGCTGCTCCGTACGCAATGCGCGGCACCGCGCCCCACGCTCGACGCAGCGATCCGCTCAGCGTGCGAGGAGTGGCTCGACGGCGTCCGGCACGTCGCGCATGTCGGCGAGCCAGTGCGTGGGCGCAGCTTCGGCGAGTGCCTCGCGGCTGAAGGGCCCCCAGAGCGCCGCGCCCGTGTACGTGCCGGCCCCGCGTCCGGCGTGCATGTCGTGCGTGGAGTCGCCCACGAACAGCGCGCGCTCCGGGGCGAGCCCGAGCTGCTCGAGCGCGTGACGCACCGGGAGCGGGTCGGGCTTGTGACGCGGGGTGTCGTCAGCGGTGACGATCACGTCGAACGCGTCGAGCAGGCCCACATGCTGCAGTGAGCGGGTGGTCATGCCGCGTCCCTTGCTCGTCACGACGCCCGTGGCGAGCCCCGACGCGCGGGCCCAGTGCAGCACGTCACGCGTGTGGGGGAACACGGTGGTCATGCGCTCGAGGTGCGCGTCCTGGTGCTCGCGATATCGCGCCACGACCGACTCGAGTTCGTGTTCCTGCACATGCCACTCGCGCAGCTGCTGCCGGAGCGGTGTGCCGATGCCGAGGGTCCACTGCGCGCGTGTCGGCGCGACCGGCCGTCCGGCAAAGGCGTGCTGCATGCAGTCGAGCAGCAGGTCGATGGAATCGATGAGCGTGCCGTCGAGGTCGAAGAGCAGGGCGAACCGTGGGGCGCGTGACATGCCGCAATGTAGCGGCGCGTACGGGAGGCAGGTCGCACGCGGTCACGGCAGCAGCAGGAGCAGGGCGAGCACGCCCTCGGCGGCGGATGTGTCATCAGGCGCGGAGTCACGGCGCGGTGCACCGAGCGCGATGAGGGCCTCGAGCCAGCGCTCCGTACCGAACTCACCAAGGCGCCCGAGCAGGGACTGCAGCGCCCGCTCGTCGCCGGCCCCGCGCAGTGTGCGCAGGGAACGGCTCGCGCGGGCCACCTGGGGGGCGAGCGCGAGCCGGTCGCTGATCGACGCGGTGGAAAGCAGTTCGCGGAGCGCGCGCTGGGCGTGGAGCTGTGGCGATTGCACGGTGTCCACGACGGCGTGCGCCCGGGTGCGAGCGCGCGCCGCGCGGATGGCGCGGAAGGCGAGTGCGGCGGCGGTGCGCTCGTGATCAGCCGAAGGTGCTGCGGCGTACGCCCGCGCGTGCGCCGCGGCGTGCTCAGGTGCGTGCTCCGGCGCGTATTCACGTGCGTGTTCGAGCGCCGTCGCCGCGCACACGACCAGCGCGCGCAACGTGCGCGGATCGCGAGTGGCGCGGCTGCGACGCGTGGCTCCGATGAACCAGCCGCCGCACAGCGCAAGGCCGGGCGCGTCATCGATCGCGGCGAGCCAGCCGGATCGTGTCGTGCCGCGCAGCACGGCGACCGCGGGCGCCGCGCAGCGTGCCGGCTCGGCGTCGTCGCCGAGCGCCATCCACTGCCGCAGCGTCCGTAGCAGCGTGGACGCCGGAGGCGACTGGGACACGAGCCGGAGCGTCGGCGCGCCACGGTCGTCGGGGGTGAGGGCCACGCGGGCCGCGCGCGCCTTGCGGCGCAATCGGGCCGCGATCGACAGCAGCGCCGCTCCTCCACCGGGTGGTGCGATCGTGTAGGCGTGCACGTGCGTGTGTCGTGATCCGAGCCGCGCAATGCGCCCCTCGCGTTGCGCCAGCGCCGTTGGCGTCCAGGGCAGGTCGCAGTGCACCACGACGCCGGCGTCCTGCAGGTTCACCCCCTCGGCCAGCAGGTCGGTGGTGAGCAGCAGCAGGATGCGTTCGTGTGCCGGAGGCGCGCTCACGCCGTGCGCGTGCGGTGCGACACGGCGCAACAGTTCGGCGCGCGGCATCGGCCCGCCGGCGACGCGCCCGCCGCGCGCCGTGAGTGTGGCCACGCCCGCATCCCAGCGCAGCAGGCGCCCCAGTCCGGTCACCGTCTCGGCGAACTGTGTGAACACGATCACCGGCACGCCGCGATGCGCCGCTCGCACGGCACGCAAGGTCTCCAGACGCGCGCGGTCCATCACGTCCGCCGACGCGCGCACGAGGCGCTCGAGTTCGGCCAGCGCGTCGAGATGGCGGGCCAGTTGCACGCGGGCCGCGGCGCAGTCGGCGGCGCTGCCCGTGGAGCGCTCGTTCGACGCGACGAGTAGCGATGTGAAGCCGAGTTGCACGGCGTCGTCGGTGATGGTCCAGGCGCGCAGCTCCCCGTGTGACGGCCAGCGCTCCTGTGCGAGCAGGTCATCGAGGGTCTCGGCGCGTCGCCGCCGGCGCCGCACCAGCGCGAGGCACGCCGCCGCACTCGAGCACCAGGCGCGAATGAGCCCCAGCGCCACGAGTGCCCCGGCGGCCTGCCCATCCCTTGTCGGCACCGGTGGTGGCAACCGCGACAGCGCGCGCGTGACCGACGGCGCATCGGGCACCACGCGTGGCGGGTGCGTGATCAGTGACGGCGTCTCGATCGCCCCATCGAGTTCGGCCGCGGTGCGCCGCACGATGAGACGCGCCAGCTCGTCAGGCGGCAGGCCATGGGCGCGGCTGCCGAGGAAGAGGGCGAAGAGATGCGCGAGATCGACGGTGCGGTTGACGACGGGCGACGCGGAGAGGAGCAGCACCCGCGCGCCGCGGCACCAGACGGCAACGGTGGCGTAGCGTCGTGTGGCCGGGTTCCGGAGGTGGTGCGCCTCGTCGATGATCACGAGTCGTGGGAGCGTGGCCCCGGCGTCGCGGCCGGCGGCCGGCCCGTGTTCGGCGAGCGCGTCCGGTGCAGGTTTGCCGCGCTCGCCACCGTCGTGCGGCATGCGCCGCGAGCAGCGATGCAAGGAGTGCACGCGCAGCGTTGCGGGTGCCGCCGCGCGCGCGATGGCATCGCGCCACATGGACACGAGCGGCGCGGGGGCGAGGATCTCGGCACCGCCGTACTGTTCCGCGACCGCGAGTGCGACGAACGTCTTGCCGAGCCCCACGTCGTCGGCGAGCAGGGCGCCGCCGTGCGTGTCCAGCCGTGGCAGCAGCTGGCGCACGGCCTCGCGCTGGTGCGCGTGCAGCACGATGCGCCCGACGTGTGTCGGTCCCGCTGCGTCATGCACGGGCAGGCCGAGGCCGGCGCGCCCGAGGGTGCGCAGCGTCGCGTGCAGCTGAGCCTGCGCCTGCGTGCGCGGCGATGGCTCAGCCATGCTGCCACTCGAGGAGCGGCGCGAGGGCCGCCGGGGCGAGTCCATACGCCGACGCGACCACAGCGAGGTGTTCGTCGGGGGAGGGTGGATCGCCCACCGCACGGCGGCGGCCGAGGGGCGCGAGCAGGGTGCGAGCGCGCAGCCAGTCGGCGGGTACGGGGAGCGCGGCCACTGTCCAGCCGAGGAACCGTCGCCATCCGCCGCGTGCCGGCTCGGCGATCGCATCGAGCCACGCGGACGCGACGGTGGAGGAGAGCAGCGCGTCGAGCGCGTAGGCATCCTCGAGGGACGGGGCGCGCAGCACGTAGCAGGTGTTGAGCGGCACGGTAGGGTCGCCGGCGTCGAGCACGTGGGTGCGCAGCGAGCGTCCGAAGTCTGCCCACACGAGGCGCGGCGTGTCGGGGCGTGCGGCCTCGGTGCGGAACAGCGTCCACCAGGGCTGACGGTGCCGCGCATCGCGGCGCCCTTCGAGTCGCGGACGCCACCGCTGCATCCAGCGCGCCGTGCGCGGCGGCAGCGCCACCAGCGGACGCCCGTCGCGGCCGTGGGTCCACACGATGCTCAGCGCATCGGCGGTGTGCACGGCGGGTCGCCCCACGGCGTGTCCGGCAAGGGCCGGGCGCAGCATGGTGCGCTCGATGGTGCCGTGGTGCGTGCCGGCGGCGACGCGCGCGAGCTGGTCGTCATCCTCCTGCGCGGCGACGAGGAACGCGTCGTTGCATCCGCACTTCACGCCGAGCGTGGGGCGGCCGAGTCCGGCCTCTCCGAGCGGAGGGCCGGCGCGTCGCAGGCGTTCGAACACGGCGCGCACCTCGGGGGGGAGCAACAGCCACGGCGCTGACGGCTCGCCGCCGAGTGGCAGGGAGACGGCGGGGAGCGCGAAGCGATGTTCCCGCGTGCCGCGCACCACGTGCACGCGTACGCGTTCAGTGGCGGCGGGTGTGGCCGTGGCAAGCGTGCGTTCGGCCACGATGAGTGACGGGTAGGTGGCGGCGTCGAAGAGGGCTGGGGCGTCGCTCCAGTCGATCACGGTGTGCAGGCGCGTTTCGTCGGCGAGCAGCCGGCGCACACCACCCCCGGCGAGGGCGCGCCAGAGCTTGGCCGGCACGAGCAGCGCCGCGACGCCGCCGTCGCGCAGCAGCCCCACACTGCGTTCCACGAACGCCGCCGAGAGGTCGGCCTGGGCGGCGAAGCCGGCGCCCGCGCCGGCCCGTGCGGCGCCGGCGCGCCACGGGGCATCGCGCATCACGCGGAAGTCGCGCCGGAGCGCGAGGCGTTCGGTGATGGTGAGCTGGTGCGGACGCACCCACGGCGGGTTGCCGATGACGAGATCGAAGCCGCCGGCCGCTCCCACGTCGGCCACGTGCGAGGCGAAACGAAACGGGATCGCGCCGCCCAGCGCGAGCCGGCGCTCGCGGGCGCGCAGGTCGCGGAGTCGGGTGCGGAGCACGTCGAGGCGCGCGCGGTCGGCGCGTGAGGGGGGCACGCGCTCTCCGAACAGGTCGCGCGCGCGCAGACGGGAGAGCATGGCCGCGCGCTCCGATCGGTCGTGCGCGATGATGCGCGCCAGTTCGGCGCGTGCGCGCGCCCGTTCCTCGCGATCGAGCGCGTCGGCGAGCGTGCGCTTGCGCGCGCCCACGGCCTGCACGTAGCGCTCGCGCAGCTGCGCGAGCCGTCGGCCGGCCACTGGTGCGAAGCGAAAGTCGCCGCCCGCGAGCGAATCGCCGACGCGCACGTGGTGGTCGAGGTTGGGGAGAGGCGGGACGCGCAGCGGATCGGATTCGTCGCAGTCGATCACGACGGCGAGCCAGAGTCGCAGTTCGCACAGCCACACCGCGATCGGGCTGCGGTCCACGCCGAAGATCGACGACGACAGCACACTGCGTCGTACCTCGTGTGCCGGCCGCGCGTCGCCGGCCGCGATGCGCAGCGTGGTGAGCCGTTCGAGCGCGTGCACCAGGAAGGCGCCGGAGCCGCAGGCCGGGTCGAGGCAGCGCAGCGCTGCGAGGCGCTCGAGCCGAGCGGCGGGGCCGAGCGAGGCGGGCAGCACCGTCTGCAGCGCCTCGCCGACCACGCGCTCGACGAGCGCGGGCGGGGTGTAGAACGTGCCACTGCCGCGCCGTTCGGCGGGGACCATGAGGCTCTCGAAGGCGCGGCCGAGCATCTCGGGGTCGATGGCGGCCTCGGACCAGCTGCCGGCGTCCTCACGGGCGGTGAAGCGGTAGCGATCGAGCAGGTCGCCCACGAGCGAGACGATGGCATCGTCGGCGAAGCGGAGTCGCGCGTGCTGGCGTTCGAGCGGTGCGCGCGCGAAGAGGCCGCCGTTCAGGAACGGCACGCGGCCGAAGCGACGCGCAAGCGCGGCGCGCCGTGCGACGGGCGTGTTGAGCGTGCCGAAGCAGAGCGGATGCAGCCAGCGGTGGTGCAGGCTGCCGCCCCGTTCGAGCGCGGCCGTACATTCGCGCATGAGAAAGCCACGGTCTCCGTCGAGCCAGCCCTTTGCTTCGAGGAACGCAAGGAAGAGCAGTCGCGAGGTGGTGAGCAGGGCCAGCGCGTGCCGGTCGTGTTCGCTGGCGCTGACGCCGGTGGCGGTCTCGCCGAGTCGCTGCACGCATCGCTGCAGCGTGCGATAGAAGCGGGCCGACAGGGCATCGCGTCCGAGCAGGTCGGTCCAGCGCGCGTAGGTGACGAGTGGATCACCGCGCGGCACGGCAGCGAGCGTGCGCAGCGTGTCCGCGTCGGAGTCCGTGACGTGTGCAAGCTGCACGCGCAGGGCGGCGAGACGCAGGGGCGTGTGCCCTGCGGTGCTGCCGCCCCCGCGCGTGATGGTGCTCAGGGTGAGCGTACGCGCGTCTCCCGAGGCGGGCAGGTGGAGCAGGCAGAGCAGCCAGGCCGCGCCGGCCGCGTGTCGATCGAGCGCGTGGGCGATGCGCCTCGCGGCCTCGCGGACGTCGGCGTCGTCGGGCACGATCGCGACGAGTGCGCGCAGTGGCCCGTCGCCGGCAAGGAGCCGCGCGCGCAGCACGACGTC
Organism: Gemmatimonas sp.; assembly: GCA_011390885.1. GTDB lineage: Bacteria > Gemmatimonadota > Gemmatimonadetes > Gemmatimonadales > Gemmatimonadaceae > JAABRT01. The sequence goes on from JAABRO010000061.1 coordinate 18,461, forward strand.
GCCGAGTCCGAGCGCGGACCGGAGCGCGGCGTCCACGACGTGGGGCGCCCCGTCGAAGCCGAGGGTGCGCAGCAGGGGACGGGTGGCGTCGAGCGAATCGACGCGGGCGAGCAGGGTGGCGGCGGCGCGAATGGTGAGCATGCGCCACGATAGGCGCCGCCCCGCCCGCGTCCGTCACCGAAACGCTGCGCGCTGCATCATTGCGACCGCCTCAGGGGCGCCGCATCCCTACGGCCGCATCACGCGCTGGTGTATTCGCGCCCCTTCCACTCCACCGACCGGCCGCGCGCGATCGCCTGTGCGCAGATGAGCGCGAACGCCAGCGCGCCCACCGGCGCGAGCAGCGCGCGCCAGAGCGGTGTGCGCCCGAACGCCGCTGCGCCCGCGAACGCGGCCAGCATCGCCGCACAGCTCACCGCGCTCCAGAGCAGTAGATCCGGCCGATCGGTGAGCACGGCCCAGGGCAGTACGAGAAACGGCAGGGCGATCGCCAGTGGAAACGACACCAGCACGAACGGAAACAGCACGCGCCCGATCGCGCCCCCCTTCATCGCGAGCCGTCCGCCGGCGTACACGTTCTTGCGCCAGCCGCGCGCGATCGAATCCCAGCCGTCGTACATGCGGGTGGACAGCTGGGCTCGGCCCAACACCAGCGACACGCGGCGGCCGGCCTGCACGATGCGCTGCGCGAGCATGAGGTCCTCCGCGACGGTGTCGCGCACGCCGGCGTGGCCGCCGATCGCGTCGTACGCCTCGCGCGTGATGAGGAAGCATTGACCGTTGGCCACCACGTCGTCCGGCGTGCGCGCGCCCTCGATCGCGCGCGCGCCGCCGTAGCGCGTGAGGATGAGCGCGAACACCACCGGCTGCACGGCGCGCTCCCAGAAGGTCACCATCTCCTGCGTGCCGGACACCGACATGAGATCCGCGCCGCGCGCGGCGCGCGCCCGCACCAGCCGCGTGATGAGATCGGGGCCGTGGCGGGTGTCGGCGTCGGTGAAGAGCAGCAGCTCGCCGCGCGCCACCTGCATGCCCGTGTGACACGCCCACTGCTTGCCGAACCATCCGTCGGCCAGCGCCGGCGCATCGAGCACCGTGATGCGCGGATCGCCCGCCGCGGCGCGGCGCGCGAGGGTGGCGGTGTCGTCGGTGCTGCCATCGTTCACCACGATCAGCTCCCAGTGCGGCCACGTGGTGGCGCGCAGCGACGCGATGCAGTCGGCGATGTGCGCCGCCTCGTTGCGGGCGGGCAGCACCACGGACACGAGCGGCCCGAGTGCGGGCGGCGTCGGGTCCACCGTTTCGAGCAGCAGCGTGCCGCGAAGGCGCCAGAGCACCAGCAGCGGCAGCAGCACCCAGGGGGCGGCGAGAAGGAGCGCAGGGATCATGACAGCATGAACGATTGCTGGCCGCGCACGGGTCCGGTACGTTGCGCGAATGTCCGATGTCGCCGCGCCGCTCCGCTCGCTCGCGATGCCGTCGCCGCTCGGCGCGGGCGCGAAGGTCGCCCTGATCGCGCCCGCCGGCCCGCTGACCGGCCCCGCCGACGTGGCCCACGCCGAGGCCAACGCGCGTGCGCTCGGCTGGGAGCCGGTGGTCGCGCCTCACGCGCTCGCCCGCCACGGCTACTTCGCCGGCCGCGACGCCGAGCGGCTGCGAGACCTGCAGGCGGCACTCGACGACCCCACCATCGATGGCATCTGGTGCCTGCGCGGCGGCTACGGCACCATGCGTCTGCTCCCCGCGCTCGACCTCGGCGCCCTGCGCGCCCGGCCGCGCGCCCTGATCGGCTTCTCCGACATCACGGCGCTGCACGCCGCGTGGCAGGCGGCGGGGCTGGCGTCCTTCCACGGACCCGTCGCCCGCAGTCCGCTCTCATCGTTCAGCGCGCACTCGCTGCGGCGGGCCGTGATCGAGGGGGCGGACCCGGCCGGCCACGCGGCGGAGGCGACGTGCGTGCGCCCGGGCGTGGCGGAGGGGCGGCTGCTCGGTGGCAACCTCGCGCTCGTGGCCGCGCTGGCGGGCACTCCGTGGGCCCTCTCGTTCCGCGACGCGATCGTGGTGCTCGAGGATGTGCATGAAGCCACGTACCGCATTGACCGCATGCTCGTGCAGCTCCGGCTCGCCGGTGCCTTCGACGGCTGCCGCGGCATCGTGTTCGGGCAGTGCACCGACTGTCCGGACAGCAGCGACGACGGTCAGCGCACGCTGCACGACCTTGTGGCCGAGCTCGCTGCCGACCTCGGCGTGCCGGCCCTGCTTGGCGTCCCGGTTGGTCATATTGCACAGCAGTGGACCCTGCCCTTCGGCGCGCCGGCAACGCTCGACGCCACTGCGCAGTCCCTGCACGTTCATCGTCACACCCCCTGACATCATGGCGCACAAGACCGCGCAACAGTTGATCGCCGAGGCCCGCCAGCGCGTGCCGGAAATGACCGTGCACGAGCTGCGCGAGCTGCAGGCTCGGAGCGACGAGTTCGTGCTCGTGGACGTGCGCGAGCAGAACGAGTGGAACCTCGGGCACATTCCGGGCGCGATCTACATCGGGCGCGGCGTGCTCGAGAGTTCGGTGGAACAGCGTATTCCGCGCGAGGCCCGCGTGGTGCTCTACTGCCAGTCGGGCAACCGCTCCGCACTGGCCGGCCAGACCATGCTCGAACTGGGCTACGCCGACGTGACGTCGGTGGCGGGCGGCTGGCGCGACTGGGTGGGCACCGGCGGCGAGGTGGCGGACTGAACGCGCCTTCTGGCTCCGCGCACGCCCTCGAGCACGGGCTGCAGCATCCGACGGTTGCCCGACTGGCCGATCGGCTGGCTGCGTACGCGCCACGCGAGGCGATCGACGATTCGGTGGCACGGCTCGCCGCGGTCGCGGCGGTGCTCCGCGTGACCGATGCGCCGGAGCTGCTGTTCATCAAGCGGGCCGAGGCCGAGGGCGACCCGTGGAGCGGCCACATGGCGTTCCCAGGCGGACGCCACGAGCCGGCGGATCACTCGCTCGCCGACACGGCCATTCGTGAGACCTTCGAGGAGACCGCGATCGACCTCGCGCGCACCGGCCGGCTGCTCGGTCGCCTCGACGACCTCGCACCGCGCAGCCCCATGCTGCCGCGCATCGTGATCCGGCCGTACGTGGCGATCGTGCAGCCCGACGTGCACATCGTGGCGAGTCACGAGGTGGCGGCGCACTTCTGGGTGCCGCTCGCATCGCTGCGTCTCCCGGAGATGCAGGCCGAGCACGAGCTCATGCACGAGGGCGCGCGACTCCGGTTCCCCGGTTTCCGTGTGGGACCGCACGTCGCGTGGGGCCTCACGGAGCGCATCCTGCGTCAGCTGCTGGAGTTGGTGGACGGGGACTGAGCGGTCGAGGCCGTCGACTCGGGCTCCGGTCCTGTAGCGTCCCCGATCGACTGGCGCGCAAACCACTGCTCGGCGAACGGCAGGAAGTCCCGCTCGCTGACGATGCCCACGAGCCGGTCACGGTGCAGTACCGGCAGGCACCCCACACCGTGCGAGCGCAGCAGCCGTGCGGCGTCGACGCAGCTGGTCGTCGGGGCCACGAACACGACGTCGCGCGTCATGATGTCGCGCACCGCGCGCGGCGCGCCGCCGCGTGCGCCGTCACGTGCGCTGTCGTGTGACGGTGCCGCACCGGCCGCCGCGCCTGGCACGTGGCCGTTCCGGGACGCGAGCAGCTGTCGGTGGGACACGAGCCCCACCAGCGCACCGTGCTCGTCCTGCACGGGCACGTGGCGCACGTGCTTCCACGCCATCACGCTCGCCGCCACGTCGACGAGGTCGTCGGGGCGCACGGTGAAGACGTCGGTGCTCATGATCTCCTGCACGCGTGCCGCGTGCCGTGGCCAATCGTCCAGGTCGCGCGGTTCGATCGGTTCCCACGCCGTGACCGGCTCCACCTGCCACTGCCGCTCACGGATCACGCGCGTGAGCGCCTGCGCGCGTGCCACCGGGTTGCGGATCGGCGACAGCGCCTTCCATGCGTCGCGGGTCCAGCTCGCGCCGGTCACGCCCGATTCCGCGCGGGCTGCGATCACGTCGAGTGCGCGCGTGATCTCGTCCTCGTGCACGCCGGCACGGCGAAGCCCCCGCTCGGCCGTGGGCAGCAGCGAATCGAGAATGAGGCGACGCGCCGGCACCGCCTCGCCGTCGAGCCAGCGCAGCTCCGCACCCAGCCCGTGGTGTGCGGCGGCGTGGAAGTTGGTGCGCACATCGGCGAAGGCGAGGTGTGCACTGGGGTCGCCGATCTCCGCTTCGAGGCCGAGCACGAGTCCGAGCCAGAAGGCCACGTTCGCGATCTCGTCGCGAAGGGTGGGGCCACTCGGCAGCGGCCGATGCTCGATGCGCAGATGCGGCACGCCGTCGGTCACGCCATAACAAAGGCGGTTCCAGCGATAGAGCGTGCCGTTGTGCAGCGCGAGCGCGCGCAGGCGCGGCACCTCGCCGCGTGCGAGCAGGTCGCGGGACGATTCGCCCGTCTCGCCCACGAGCACGACCTGGTGCCGCGCGACCTGGTCGCGGTACACCTCGAGGATGTCGCCGCGCACCCAGTCATCGCCGAAGTGCACACGCTGCCACGAGCCGCGTGCCCGGTCGGCCCCCGAGCGCGCGTCCACCGACTGTTCGAAGGTGGGAATGCGCGTTTCGTGCCAGAGGCGCCGCTGCAGCAGCAGGGGCGAGTTCACCGCCGCCGCGAGCACGGGGGCGGTGGCGAGCTGCGCCAGGTTGTACGCCGCCACCAGTCGGTCGGGGTCCACCTGCAGGTGCACCTGGATCGAGGTGTTGCACGCCTCGAGCATCACCGTGTCGAGTTCGACCTGCAACTCGTCGTCGCCCTGGATGCCGGTCCGGATGGCTCCGCCGGCGAGCGCCACGAGCCGTTCGTCGAGCGCGCGGTAGCGAGGGGAGGGCGTGAGGCCGTCGCGCGTGAGGTCGGCGAGCGCGATGGATGGCAGGATGCCGGCCAGCACCACATCGGCGCCGTGCACACGCGCGGCCGCGCGGGCGCGGGCGAGCGCCTCGCGCAGCGTGGTCTCCAGCGATGCGAGGGCGCCCTCGCCGAACACGATCGGATCGACGTTCAGCTCGAGGTTGAAGCGCCCGATCTCGGTGCTGAACGCCGGGTCGCAGAGCGTGGCGAGCACCTCCGGTCCGACCGGCGCTGGGCGTCCGGCCGCGTCGATGAGGAACAGTTCCTGTTCGAGGCCGATGCGCGTGACGCCCTGCTCGAGACGGCCCTCGCGCAGCAGCTGGTCAAGCGCCTCGATGTCGTCGAGGAGCGCGCGCGAGAACTGCTGCAGACTCTCGGCGTCGGGAACGGCACGAACGTGCTGGTCACCCATGGGACATCCGGCGTGTGCGTCAGCGGGTGATGGTGAAGTGCGTGAACTCGAGGACGTCGTCGTCGTCCAGCACGCCGAGCCACAGGCGGTCACCACGGGCACGTGGTGGGAGCATGGCCGAAACGCGCGCGGGCACCGTGACGCGACCGAGGTGTGCGCCGCGCGCGTCGTGCACGTCGTACGTGGTGCGCGGCGTGCCGTGACGGTCGCTGTGGCGCACCCAGAGGCGGCCGTCCTCGTCCACCGAGATCGAGGCGATCGGCGGCTTGGTGGCGGGAATGCGCGCCGGGTCGAAGTCGTGGCGCGCGTATCGCGACACCCTGGTGCGAACGCGCGCGATCTCGTCGGCACGCTCGGCCGCCGCCACCGGAATCCGGGGCAGGGCGATGGAGGTCATGGACACCGTGTCGCGCGTGGCGATGTGCAGGAGGGCGGCTCGCGTCGAGGTGGCGTCCGCACACCACACGCCACCCTTGCCGTCGAAGGCGAAGCCACCGCCGGTTGCGAACGGATACGCGCCGCCGGCCCCGCTTCCGTTCGGCGACTCGGCCTTCCAGAAGGGCACGCCGGCGAGGCGGAGTTCCAGATCGGCGCAGGGTGGAACGGGGAGCACGCCACGGTCGGTCCCGTCCGTGCCCACACGCCGCCAGACGGGGCGATAGTCGTCACCCACCTTGCGCGTGCTCCCGTCCACAACCTCGTTCCGCGCGCCGTCGAACCAGGCGTCCCAACGATAGCCGTACCCGAAACTCGGCAGCACGTGCTGCCGCACGAACGCGCCGTCCGCGCCGAACACGGTGAGGCGGCCGTTCGACGGATCGTTCACCCACACCGACCCGTCGCCGTGACGCAGCATCCCGTTGGCGTTGCGCAGTTCACCGGGGCCGGCGCCAGGTCGTCCGCTCGTGCCGACGAACCGGCCGCGCGCATCGTAGCGCCGGATGGCCTGCTCCTTGAAGTCGAGCACCCACAGGGCCCCGTCGGCGGTCACGATGGCATCGCGCACCTGCGCGAAGCCCACGCCGCCCTGCTCGGTGCCGTCCACCCGCCACTGCTCGGCGAGGCGCCACGTGGCTGGGGCCGCTTGTGCCTGCGCCGTGATCGGAGCGAGCGCGAGGAGCGCCGGCAAGCACCGCGGCAGGACGCGAGCGGATGCACGGATCATGGACAAAGCCTCCGGATTCGAGGGGCGTGCGCGGGTGCGTTCTCACGCGCGGGTCGCGGCGAAGTTGCAGGCCGAGGCGACACACCGCCACCATTCACGATGATGCGACGAGTTCACGCACGGTCCGACACTCCCACCCCCCGCACGATGCGACGTTCCCCGATGGCCGTCACCTGCGCCGCCGCGCTGCTCGCCGGCACGCTCGGCATGCTCGGCGCCTGCGCCGCACCGACTCCCACGCCCGGCGCTGCGTCGCCCATGGCCGGCAAGCGCGCCGAGGGGCGCGCCGGCATGGTGTCCGCCTCGCAGCAGGACGCCTCGCTCGCCGGCGTCACGATCCTGCGACAAGGCGGTAACGCCGTGGACGCAGCGGTCGCGGCGGCGTTCGCCCTGTCGGTGGTGGACCCATCGCAGACCGGACTCGGCGGCGGCGGGGCAGCCACCGTGTGGATGGCAAAGGACGCCCGCGCCGACCACCTGTCGTTCTACGGCCGGGCAGGCGACGACGAGGCCTGGGCGCGCCCCGACACGGGGGGACGCGGCGAGGACCGCGCCGGCCGCGGGGCGGCGACGCCTGGCATGGTGAGCGGACTGCTCACGCTGCACGAGCGGCACGGACGGTTGCCTCGCGCCCAGGTCATGGCACCCGCCATCGCACTGGCGCGCAACGGATTCATCGTGTCGCCGCTGCTGTCCCGCACCATCGCGTCGGCCGCGGAGCGCGTGAAGCTCGAACCGCACGCGGCGGCGCTGTTCATGCCAGACGGCAAGCCGCTCCGCCCCGGCGACCGGCTCGTGCAGCCGGAGCTCGGCTCGCTGCTCGAACTGATCGCGTACGGCGGGAGCGAGGCGTTCTACCGGAGCGCGTTCGCCGAACGGCTCGCGTACCATGTGCAGGAGCGCGGTGGGCTGATCACCAAGGAAGACATGGCCTCGTACGAGAGCACCTGGATGCGGCCGCTCTGCACCACGTGGCGCGGCTACACGGTGCTCGGCGCGCCGCCGCCGATGGGTGGGGCGGTGGTGCTGGAGATGCTGCACCTGGCCGAGCTGTCGGGGCTCACGCGGCTTGGCGGCTACACCGACACACCGGCCACGGCGGCCAGCTTCGCCCAGCTCATTCGCATCGCGCAGATCGACGGCCAGCGCTGGCGCGGCGACCCGGCGGTGCGACCGGTGCCGGCCAACGGCATGGTGAACGCGGCGTACGCCAGTGCGCGCGCGTCGCTGCTGACCGCGCCGCTCACGGACTCGGTGCGGGCCGGCGACGCGTGGGGCGCTGTGACGGCGCCGATCGCGCCGGCGTGCGCGGCGATCGATCCGTTCCAGGCACCGCCGCGCACCGATGACATGGAGCTGGAGCAGTCGCTGTCCCAGGTCGACGCCTCGGATGCCGAGTCGCAGGACAGCAGCTTCACCTCGCACCTGAGCGTGGTGGACGCCGAGGGGAACGCGGTGGCGATGACGACCACGGTGGGGGTGCTGTTCGGCTCCGGTGTGTGGAGCGACGGCGTGTGGCTCAACTCGGTGGGGCGCAACTTCGACGCGGCCACGCGCGGGCGCAACCGCTACAGCAACAGCACGATGTCGCCCACGATGCTGCTCGAGGGCAACAAGGTGCGTCTGGTGGTGGGGGCGGCCGGCTCGCAGTACATCCAGCCGGCCACGGCGCAGGTGACGGTGCGCATGCTGGCGTACGGGGAGGACCCCGGGTTCGCGCTGGCCGCGCCGCGCCTGCACCCGACCTGGTCGTCGCGGGAGGTCGAGGTGGAGCCGGGCTTCCCATCGGCGGTGTACGGCGCGCTGGTGGACCGCGGCTTCCGTCCGCTGTCGCGCGTGGGGGACATCCTGTTCGGCGGCGTGCACGCGGTGTACGTGGCGCCGGACGGGCGGCGGATCGGGGCGGCCGACCCGCGCCGCGACGGGTTCGCGGTGGCGCAGTAGGGCGACGCCTGGCTGGCGCGCTCCCGGCCCGAGGGGGAACGCTCGGGTTGTACGGAGCGCGCGGCGCGGCGATGTTGTCGGAGTCCGCTCGACCGACTTCCTTCGTTCCGCGATGCACCCTCGCTCTCTCGTTCCCCTCGCACTTCGGGCAGTGGACGCGCCGCCTCGCCACTCGCTGCGCCCCGCGGCGTCCAGCGGACCGGGCACCTGATGGCCACGCGTCGCAGCCGCGCCGAGCGCCCTGGCAACGTGCAGCCCGCCTCCGGGGACGGACGGGTGAGCGCGCCGGTGGAGGACTACCTCAAGGCGATCTACGACCTCGCGGGGCGGGAAGGCACCGCCTCCACGAACGACGTGGCCGCGCGACTCGGCGTGGCGCCGGCGTCGGTCACGGGCATGATCCGCCGGCTCTCGGAGCAGGGGCTGCTGGAGTACGAGCGGTACCGCGGCGTGCGCCTCAGCGAGTCGGGGCGCCTCGTGGCGCTGCGAACGATCCGCCGCCATCGCATCATCGAGTCGTACCTCACGGAGCGGCTCGGCTACGCCTGGGATCGGGTGCACGACGAGGCGGAGCGCCTCGAGCATGCGGCGTCGGACGAACTCGTGGAGCGGATGGCCGCCGCACTCGGGAACCCCACTGCCGATCCGCACGGCGCCCCGATTCCCACGGTGGACGGGCGCGTGGACGAGCGGCGGCACCAGACGCTGGCCGAGCTCGAGGTCGGGGAGCGGGCGCGCATGGTGCGCGTGAGCGACAAGAATCCGGGGCTCCTGCGGTACCTCGCCGAGATCGACCTCACGCCCGGTGCCGAGGTGCAGGTGCTCGCGCGGGCGCCGTTCGACGGCCCGCTCACCCTGGCCGTGGGCGGGGCCGAGCCCGTCGTCGGGCAGGGGCTGGCGGAGCAGGTGCTCGTCGAGGCGCTGGACGAGCGCTCGGCCGACCCGTAAGTGGACGGCGGCGCGGAACGAAGCGGCGTTGCGCGTCGTTGCCGAGATGTCATGCGTCTACGATTCCTGCGCGCGCCGCACGTCGCGCTGCTTTGTTGCTCGCTCCTCGCGGGTCCGTCGCTGCTGGGCGCCCAGACGCCGCGCGACACGGTGATCGGTACCCCCACGGTGCCGCTCGCGCCCGGTCGCGTTGCGCCGAGCGTGCGCGGCATCGCCATCGACGAACGCATTGCGCAGGACGCCGGTGTGCGCGTGGGCGACACACTGCGCATTGCGGCCGAGGCGGGGACGACGGGTGAACCGGTGGTCGTGGACGCGCTCGTGCGCCGGTCGGCCGATCCCTCGGAGGTGGCGCGCAGCGAGTATCGCGTGCGCCTGCACCTCGACCACCTGCAGCGTCTCACCAATGCGATCGATCGGGTGGACCGGTTCGCCGTCGCTGTGCGCCCTGAAGCGGGGCCGTCGGCGGTCGATTCGCTGCTCGCGGGCGTGAACCACGTGGCGTTCGGCTTTCGCGCGCACGCGTCGCGCGACGTGGCGGTGGAGAGTTCGCGCACCTTCCAGGTGGTCGATCGCTTCCATCGCGCAATCGGCGGCATCACGATCGTGGCGAGCGCGGTGTTCCTGCTCTGCATATTGCTGCTCAAGGTGGAGGAGCGCCGTCGCGCGGTGGCGGCGCTGCGCCTCGCGGGTCTCTCGCGGCGCACCGTGGCGCTCTCGGTGATCGCCGAGGCCGCCGTCGTGGCCGTGCTGGGAAGCGGCGTGGGCGCGGCCATCGGGTGGGTGGCCACGCTGGCGGTGAATGCGCACTACCAGCGCGTCTTCCGCACGCCGCTCACCTTCGCGCTGCTCACGCCGCGCATCGCGCTCTTCGCCGTCTCGCTGTCGCTCGTGCTCGGCATCGTGGCCGGTGCGCTCGCCGCGTGGCGGCTGGTGCGCACGCCGCCGCTCACGCTGCTGGGACGCTGATGCGCGCGCGCCGTCTCATCGCGCAGGCCGCCTGATGCGCACCACCCTCGCCTGGGCCGCGCTGCGCCGACACCCGATGCGCACGCTGCTGGCCATCTTCGGGCTCGCCATCGCCGCCGCGCTGCTCATCGACATGGTGATGCTCGCCACTGGCATGCGTGCCTCCTTCCGCTCGCTGCTCACGTCCCAGGGGTACCAGCTGCGCGTCACGCCCAAGGGCACGCTGCCCTTCGACACGGAAGCCTCCGTGGGCGGGGCGAGCGCGCTCGTGGCGTCGCTGCGCACGCACCCGGACATCGACCGGGTGAGCCCGTCGCTCGGCACCACCGTGCAGGTGTCGATCGGTGACCGCGCCACGAGTGCCTTCGCGCTCGGCACCACGGCGGCGGTGCAGGGCGAGTACCTGCTGCAGGGCGGACGGGAGGCCGCCGTCGACACCGTGCTGCGCGAAGTGGTGGTGAACGCCGCGTTCCTCGAACGGCTCGGCGCGACGCTCGGTGACACGCTCGACGTGGGGACCGAGCGCAGCGCCCAGCTGCGTCAGGCGGGGCGACGCGCCCAGGTCGTGCTCGTTGGTGTGGTGCGATTCCTGTACGTGCCGCCGGGGCTGCCGGCGATGGCGGCGCCGCTGCCGGCGTTGCAGCAGTTCCTCGGGGCCGCGGGGCGCGATCGCATCTCGCTGGCCATGGCCAGCGTGCGCGTCGACGGACGCGACGCGGAGGCCCAGCTCGCGCGCATCGAAGCGGTGCGGCAGTGGATCGAGACGGAGCACCCGCGCGTGACGGCCATCTCCACGGAGACGGCGATCGTGCAGGTGGAGGAACGCCTCGCGTACTTCCGCCAGCTCGCGTTCATCCTTGGCGCACTCAGCCTGGTGATCGGCGTGCTGCTCGTGACCACGCTGGTGTCGCTGTCGGTGAACGAACGCCTTGGCGAACTCGCCGTGCTGCGCGCGATCGGCGTGCCGCAGGCGGGGGTGCTGCAACAGATCATGCTCGAGGGACTCATGCTCGGACTCGCCGGCATCACGCTCGGCCTCGGCCTCGGCCTCGTGACCGCGCGCTGGCTCAACACCATCCTGCGCGACTTCCCCGGACTGCCCGCCGACCTCGACTTCTTCGTCTGGAGCCCCGAGGCGGCGTGGAAGGCACTCGGCATGCTGCTCATCGCGTCCACCGTGGCCGGTGCGATTCCCGCGTGGCGGGCGGCGCGCGTGCGCGTGGCGCAGGCGCTGCGCGAGGAGGCGGTGGCATGACGGCGCCCACAGGCAACCGCGACGGCACGCCGCTGCTCGAGGCGCACGATGTGCAGCGTCGCTACGAAGCCGGCGAGAGCACAGTGCACGCGCTGCGTGGCGTGTCGGTCGCGATCCGGCGCGGCGAGTTCGTGGCGATCGTGGGCGCGAGCGGTTCGGGCAAGTCCACGCTGCTGCACCTGCTCGGCGCCGTGGACGCACCCGATGCCGGCCGCGTGATCTTCGAGGGGCGCGACATCTCGCGCCTGAGCGACGCCGAGGCCACGCGCCTGCGCCTGCTGCGCGTGGGGCTGGTGTTCCAGCGCTTCTACCTCATGCCCACGCTGAGCGCGCTCGAGAACGTGATGCTCCCCATGGCCGAAGCCGGGCTCGCGCCGGCCGCGCGTCGTGCGCGCGCGGAGGAGCTCCTGCGCTACGTGGGACTGGGAGAGCGCACGGGGCACCGACCCACGCAACTCTCGGGCGGCGAGCAGCAGCGCGTGGCCGTCGCGCGCGCACTGGCGAACGAACCGGCCTTGTTGCTTGCCGACGAACCCACGGGCGAGCTGGACGCGGCCACGGGGGCCGCGCTCATCGCGCTGCTGCAGCGCCTGAACGCGGACGGTCTCACCTGCGTGCTGGTCACGCACGATGCGGCGTTGGCGCAGTCGGCGCAGCGCGTGATCACCATGAAGGACGGGCGCATCGTGCAGGACACCGGGGCATCGCCGTCGTGATCTGGCAGCTGGCATGGCGCAACATCAGCGACCGGCCGTGGCGTGCGCTGCTGCTCCTGCTCGGGTACGGGCTGGGCGTCGCCGTGATGATCACGCTGCTCGCGGTGGGCGAGGCCATGCTCACGCAGGCGCGCGAGGAGAAGCTGGTGGGCGGTGGTGACATCACCGTGCTCCCCGACGGCATCGACCTCGAGGTGCTGAAGACGGGCGGCCTGGGCGGCATGTTCTTCTCGGTGCCGAACGCGCGTTTCGTGTACCGGCAGGTGCTCGCCTCGCCGCGCCATGCGGCGCTGGTGCACGCGGTTGCGCCGCAGCTCGACAACAAGCTGCTGTACCTCACCACGCGCGATGGCCGCGAGCTGCCGGTGCGCGCCATGGGCGAGCTGCCGAACGCCACGCGCGCCGTGGGCGCGGGGCCGACGCTGGCCGCGGGGGCGTGGGTAAACGATGCGGCCGACGACCGCTGGGCCGAGCCCACGCTCGCCGAGCGGCGCCACGACACCGACCGCTTCCACTTGCCGCCGCCCGACGTGACGGCGCGCGCCTCCTGGGGCGAGTGGCACTACTTCAACGTGCTCTCCGACGACGCGTCGCGTTGGGCGTTCATCTCGTTCATCGTGGGTGGCGACATCCCCGAGGGCGAGTGGGGGGGGCAGCTGCTCGTGACCATGCACGAGCGCGGACGGCCGGCGCGTCGCTTCAGTGCGTCGGTGCCGGGCACCGACGTGCGCTTCTCCACCACCGACGCCGACCTGCGCATCGGCGAGGCGAGCGTGACGGTGCGCGACGATGGTGCCTATGTGCTGCGCGGGCGGGCGGTGGAGGAGGGGCGCGGCACGCCGCTGTCGCTCGACCTCGTCGTGCGCCCCGCGGCGAACGCGGAGTTCCCGGGCGCCACGCTCCTGAGTGGCGACTTCGCCTCCGGCTACACGGTGCCGGGGCTGCGCGCCACCGCCACGGGCATGATCTGCACCGGAGCGGGCAGCGCCCCGTCCTGCGACCGCTACGCCGACGCGCGCGCGTACCACGACCACAACTGGGGCGTGTGGCGCGGCGTGACGTGGGAGTGGGGGGCGGCGCGCGCGGGGAACATCGGCCTGCTGTACGGTCGCGTGCAGCCGCCGGATTCGCTCGAGACCGAGGCCCCGCTCTTCGTGTACGTGACCGATTCGCTCGGTTTCGTGGCGCTCTTCCGTCCGCGTGCGATCGCGTACGAGGATGCACGCACCGTGATGGTGAATGGGCGTGCCGTGCGCGTGCCCGCGTCGGGCGTGATGGAGGACGTGCGCGGCGCCGATACGCTCCGCCTCGAACTCTTCGTGGACGATGCGGCCGCCACGGACACGCGCGCCGGCCTGGTGGACCGCGGCGAGTCGGCACTGGCCCGGCAGCTGGCACGGCCGTACTTCGTGCAGCTGCAGGGACGCATCCGCCTCACGATGCGGGTGCGCGGGGTCCGTACGGAGGCGAACGGCACGGGCTTCTTCGAAACGTATCGCTGACCTCGGGTCGGCATATCTTTCGACGCATGCCACGCCATCCGAAGCCCCTGCCTCCGCCGGCGCTCCTGCCGGACGACGTCGTCAGCGAACTGCTCGCCGGCACCCATCGCCGTCCGCATGACATCCTCGGTGCCCACGCTGCACACGACGGCACGACGCGTGGCGTGGTGGTGCGCGCGCTGCCGATCGGCGCCAGCGCGATGTGGGCGCTCTTCGACGACGGTGAAGCGTACGAGCTGACGGCGCTGCGTGGCGGCCTGTGGCAGGGCTTCGTGCCCGACACGCGACCGCCCCGCCGCTACCGGCTGCGCGCGCAGTTCGAGGACGGCAGCGTGGTGGAGGCGGAGGACCCGTACCGCTTCGAGCCGACGCTTGGTGCCATGGACCTGCACCTCTTCGGTGAAGGGTCGCACCTGCGGCTCTGGCAGATGCTCGGGGCGCATCCGCGCACGGTCGACGGCGTGGCGGGCACCGCGTTTGCGGTCTGGGCTCCGAACGCGCGCGGCGTGAGCGTGATCGGCGACTTCAACGGCTGGAACGGGCACGTGCACCCCATGCGGCGGCTCAACGATGGCGGCGTGTGGGAGCTGTTCCTGCCCGGCGTGGCGGAGGGCGCGCGCTACAAGTTCGAGATCCGCCCCCTCGCCGGCCCGGTGCGCGTGAAGACGGACCCGATGGGTCGCTTCATGGAGCAGCAGCCGGGCAACGCCTCCATCGTCACCAGGCACGCCGGGTACGCTTGGGGTGACGACGCGTGGATGGCCGCGCGCGAGGAGCGCGATCCCACGCGCGAGCCGATGCTGGTGTACGAGGTGCATCTCGGGTCGTGGCGCCGCGTGCCCGACGAGGGCAATCGCCCGCTCACCTACCGCGAGATCGCGCCGCTGCTCGCCGAGCACTGCACGCGGCTGGGCTTCACGCATGTGGAACTCATGCCGGTGCTCGAGCACCCGTACGGCGCGTCGTGGGGGTACCAGGTGAGCGGCTACTTCGCGCCCACCTCGCGCTACGGCACACCGGACGACTTCCGTTTCCTCGTGGACACGTTGCACCAGGCCGGCATCGGGGTGCTGCTCGACTGGGTGCCGGCGCATTTCCCGAAGGACGACTTCGCGCTGCGCCGCTTCGACGGCACGGCGTGCTACGAACACGAGGATCCGCGGCTCGCCGAGCACCCGGAGTGGGGTACGCTCATCTTCAACTACGGCCGCAACGAGGTCCGCAACTTCCTCCTCGCCAACGCGCTGTACTGGATCGAGGAGTTCCACCTCGACGGTCTGCGCGTGGACGCCGTCGCGTCGATGCTGTACCTCGACTACGGCCGCGAGGCGGGCCAATGGATGCGCAACCGCCTCGGCGGACGCGAGAACCTCGACGCCGTGTCGTTCCTGCGCCAGCTCAACTACACGGTGCGCTCGCGTCACCCCGGCGTGTCCATGATCGCGGAGGAGAGCACCACCTGGCCACGCGTCACGCACCCCATCGTGGAGGGGGGGCTCGGCTTCACCTTCAAGTGGAACATGGGGTGGATGCACGACACCCTCGACTACTTCCGGGTCGACCCACTGTTCCGGAGCGGGAATCACGATCGCCTCACGTTCGCGATGATGTACGAGTACAGCGAACGGTTCGTGAACCCGCTGTCGCACGACGAGGTGGTGCACCTCAAGAAGTCGCTGCTCGACAAGATGCCGGGCGATGCGTGGCGGAAGTTCGCGAATCTGCGCGCGATGCTGGCGTACGCCATCTCGCGTCCGGGCAAGACGCTGCTGTTCATGGGCGCGGAACTCGGCACGTGGCGCGAATGGAATCACGAGGCGAGCCTCGAGTGGCACCTGCTCGACGATCCGGCGCACGCGGGGCTGTTCGCGTTCCTCGAGGCAATGGGCGCACTCTACCGCGCGCACCCGTGCTTCTGGCGCCGCGACCACGAGCCGGCCGGCTTCGCGTGGGTCGACGTGGCCGACCGCGAGCAGAGCGTGGTGTCGTTCGTGCGCCGCGACGGGGAGGACCACGCGGTGATCGTGCTCAACCTCACCCCGGTGCCGCGCGCCGGCTATCGCATCGGGGCGCCGGCGGGCGGCGCCTATCGCATCGCGCTGTCGAGCGACGACTCCCGGTTCGGCGGGAGTGGCTTCGCAGTGACCGACCGCGTGCTCACGGAGGACATGCCGTACCACGGCTTCGAGCAGTCCATGCTGCTCACGCTGCCGCCGCTGTCCGCCCTGGTGCTGCTCCCCGAGCCGGGCACGAGTGAGAGCCCGGCCACGCTGGAGGCCGCCGCCGACGTGCCCGCGGGCATCGAGGTGGCCGTGCCTGCAGCGGAGCTCGCCGTGCAGGAGCTCGGGCGAACCCGGCGGCGTCCGCGGCGTCATGGCAAGGCGTTCGCGCAGGACGAGGAGGCCGCGCTCGTCGACCGTCTCGTGAAGCCGACAAAGGCGGGCAAGGCGGCGAAGTCGGCCAAGGGCGCCAAGGCAGCGAAGCGCGTGAAGGTCACGAAGCCCGACACGCCCGAGAAGCCCGCGAAGAGACCCGACACGCCGGCGAAGCGGGCGAAGGTGGAGAAGCCGACCAAGTCCACCAAGCCGCGCAAGGCGCCCAAGCCGCCAATGCCGGAGGGCGAGGCGTGATCCCCCGATCGGGGCGCACCGCGCGCACCGTGCTCTTCGGCCTGCTGGTGGTCGTGGCGGCCGGTGTGTGCGTGCGACTCGGCATCTGGCAGCTCGATCGCCTCGCGCAGCGGCGCGCCTACAACGCCGCGGTCGCCGCGCGCCTCGATGCGGGCGCCGAACCGATCGGCGAGGCGCTCGCGCGCGACACGGCCGACGCGCGGTGGCGTCGCGTGACGGGCCTGGGCGTGGCGGACTACGAGCGCGAGGTCGTGCTCGCGGCGCGCACGCGTGGCGGGTCGCCGGGGGTGTGGCTGGTCACGCCGCTGCGGCGTCCCGGCACCGACACGCTGCTGGCCTTCGTGCGTGGCTGGGTGTACTCCCCGAATGGCCGCACGGTCGATCGCACGCAGTGGCGCGAGCGCGACTCACTCACGGTCGATGGCCTCATGGACGCGTTCCATCGGCCGGCGGCGGGTGCGGTGCGCTTGCAGTCCGATGCGCGCGCGTTCCGCTGGCTCGAGCGCGACACCCTGGCGGCGGAATGGGGCGCCCCGGTGGCCGACATGCTCGTCTACCAGCTCGGCGACACCATCGGTGGCTACGCCACCACGGGCGGCGTCACGCCCGCGCGCTTTCCCGTGCCCACGATGGATGAAGGGCCGCACAAGAGCTACGCGCTCCAGTGGTTCGGGTTCGCCCTCGTGTTCGTGGTGGGCTATGGCGCCGTGGTCGTGAACGGCCGCCGCCGACCGAAGCAGGGCGAGGCGACCGTCCGCGCGTGATCACGACGCCGGTCCAGGTGGTGTGGTTCAAGCGCGACCTGCGCATTCGCGACCATGCGCCACTCTGCGAGGCAGCGGCAGTCGGTCCGGTGCTGGCGCTGTACGTGTACGAGCCGTCGCTGCTCGAGGCGCCCGACTTCGACGGGGCGCACCTGCGGCAGGTGAACGCGGCGCTCGCCGATCTCGAGGCGCAGTTGCAGGCGCGTGGCGGCCACCTCGTCACGCGCGTGGGGACCATGCCCGACGTGCTCGAGACGCTCGCGCTGGAGTTGCCCCTCGCCGCGCTCTGGTCGCACGAGGAGACCACGCAGGCCGCGGCGTACGCGCGTGACCGACGGGTCCGTCGTTGGGCGCGCGCACGCGGACTGCCGTGGCACGAACGCCCACAGACCGGCGTGGTGCGCCGGCTGCCGTCGCGCGACGCGTGGGCCGCGCAGTGGGAGGAGCGCATGCAGCGGCCGCCGCTCGCGGCGCCGCCGCACGTCGTCGGTGTCGACGCGCCGAGTGCGGGCATCCTCGACGCCGACGCACTGCGCGCCCGCGGCATCGACGTGCCGCGCGATTCGCATCCGCGCTTCGTCGCCAGCGGCGAGAAGACCGCGCGCCGGACGCTGTGGTCGTTTCTCACCGAGCGCGGCGCCGACTACCGGCGTGCCATGAGCGGCCCCGTACTGGCTCCCGACGCGTGCAGCCGCATCAGTGAGCACCTCGCCTCGGGCACGCTCAGCATTCGCCAGGCGCTGCACGCCGCGCGCGCTCGGCAGGCGGAACTCGTGGCGCGCCGCGCGGACGGCGAACCGGTGAACGCCGCGTGGTTCGACACGTTTCGCTCCTTCGAGGCGCGCCTGCACTGGCACTGCCACTTCATGCAGAAGCTCGAGGACGAACCGGCCATCGAGCAGGCGTGCGTCTGCCGGCCGTACGAATCACTGCGTGATCCGCTCGCCCATCGCGATCGTCGTGACGCGTGGCAGGCAGGCCGCACCGGCGTGCCGATCGTCGACGCCTGCATGCGCTACCTGCACGCGCACGGCTGGCTGCCCTTCCGCATGCGCGCCATGCTGGTGTCGTACGCGGCGTACGATCTCTGGCTCGACTGGCGCGCGTTCGGGCCATGGCTGGCGCGGCAGTTCGTGGACTACGAACCGGGCATCCACTACAGCCAGCTGCAGATGCAGTCCGGCACCACCGGCATCAACACGCTGCGCATCTACAATCCGCACATGCAGGGGGAGCGCTTCGACGCCGATGGGGCGTTCATTCGCCGCTGGGTGCCCGAGCTCGCGGCATTGCCCGCCGACTGGATCCATCGCCCGCACGAGATGCCGCCGCTCGTGCAGGCGATGTACGGGTTTCGCGTCGATCGCGACTACCCGGCGCCGTTCGTGGAGCATGCCGTGGCCGTGCGCGAGGCGAAAGCACGGTTCGCCGCCGTGCAGCGGGATCCGGCGTTTCTCACCGCTGCGCGTGGCGTGTATCGACGCCACGGCAGCCGCGCGCAGGGCCCGCGCGCCCGCGGGCTCGTGCGCCCCGATCCTCAGTCGCCGATGCCGTAGTAGTCGCGGTACCACTGCACGAAGGCGCGCACGCCGTGCGTGATCGGCGTCTTCGGGGCGAACCCCACGTCCTGCACCAGCGCCTCCACGTCGGCGTACGTGGCGGGCACGTCGCCGGGCTGCATCGGCAGCATGCGCTTCTCCGCGGTGCGGCCAAGCGCCTCCTCGAGCGTGCCGATGAGCTGCATCAGCTCCACCGGATTGTTGTTGCCGATGTTGTACAGCCGGTACGGTGCGCGGCTCGTGGCCGGATCGGGCGCGTTCGAGTCCCACGCCGGGTTGGGCTCCGCGGTGTGGTCCGACGTGCGGATCACGCCCTCGACGATGTCGTCGATGTACGTGAAATCGCGCTGCATCTTCCCGTGGTTGAACACGTCGATCGGCTTGCCCTCGAGGATCGCCTTCGTGAACAGGAAGAGCGCCATGTCGGGGCGTCCCCACGGGCCGTACACCGTGAAGAACCGGAGCCCGGTGGTGGGCAGCCCGTACAGGTGGCTGTACGTGTGCGCCATGAGTTCGTTCGCCTTCTTCGTGGCCGCATACAGCGACACCGGATGGTCGACGTTCTGGTGCACGGAGAACGGCATGGCCGTGTTCGCGCCGTAGACGCTCGACGACGACGCGTACGTGAGGTGCTGCACGCCATGATGGCGGCACCCTTCGAGGATGTGCAGGAATCCCACGAGGTTGCTGTCGATGTAGGCGTGCGGATGCGTGAGCGAGTAGCGCACGCCGGCCTGCGCGGCGAGGTGGATGACCCGCTCGAAGCCGCCCGTGGCGAACACGCGCTCCATCTCCGGCCGGTCCTCGAGCCGGATGCGTTCGAGCCGGAAGTTCGGGTGGTTGGTGAGCTGCGCGAGGCGCGCCTCCTTGAGCGTGACGTCGTAGTAGTCGTTCACGCAGTCGAGCCCGACCACCTCGTCGCCACGCTCGAGGAGCCGCTTGCTGGTGTGGAAGCCGATGAAGCCGGCTGCGCCGGTCACCAGGTGTCGCGCCATGTCATGCCCCTCGAAGATGGAGTTGCGGCCGCTGCGCGGCCTCGCACGAAGACGAATCTAGGCGCTGTCACGCCACACGACCGGGGCGCAGCGTGAGCAGGATGACCGCGGCCAGCACCCCCAGGCCGCCCACGAGCGTGCCTACGCCGATCGCCTGCCCGAGCACGAACAGCCCGAGCACGGCGGTCCAGACGGGCTCCACGGTGCTCGTGATGGCCGCGCGCACCGGGCCGAGCCCTGCCAGCCCGCTCAGGAATCCGAAGAACGCGAAAGCGGTGAGCACGCCCATCGCCACGCTCAGCCCGAACTCGCGCACGTCCGGCAGCGGCAGCAGCGCGCCCGTCACCACGCACCACACCAGGAACCAGACGGTGCCGCCCACCGCCACCGCGTGCGAGACGCCCAGCGCCGGCAGCCCGCGCTGGCGTACGCCCATGACCGGGATGTACAGTGCGTAGACGAGCGCCGCGGCGAGCGCGAGCGCCACACCCGCCGGTGACAGCGATGCGGTGCCCGGTGCACCCACCATGGCCGTGATGCCCCCCAGCGCGCACAGCAGCGCCACGATCCGCACCGACGACAGCCGTTCGATGCCGCGCACCGCGCTCCAGAGGGTGACCCACGCGGGAAACGTGTAGAACAGGAACCCCACGGTGGCCGCGGGAAGGAAGCGCAGCGCCGACAGGCTGAGTGCGGCCACCGCGAACTGTGCGCCGCCACCGAGCAGCGTGAGGTCGAGGCTGCGCCAGGGCGGTAGCCCCGACTCGGTCCCCGTCCGCCGCCGCGCCTGCGTGGCCGCGACGCCGAGCAGGAGCGCCGAGGTGAGGTAGCGCCAGAACTGCACCGACGGCAGCGGCGCGCCGTGCGCCGTGGCGAGCACCGTGAGCGGTGCGATGGAGCCGAAGCAGCACGCACTCAGCGCGACCCAACCGGTCGCGCGCCAGACGCCGGTGCTCAGAGGAGCAGGCCGCCGAGGAAGACCGTGGCCGCCGTGAAGTAGATCACGATCCCGCTCACGTCCACGAGCGTGGCCACGAACGGAGCCGACGCGCTCGCCGGGTCGAAGCCAAGGCGGCGCATCGCAAACGGCAGCATCGAGCCCACCAACGACCCGAACGTCACCACGCCCACCAGCGCCGTCGCCACAGTGAGCGCGATCGGTGTGGCGAGCCCCTCGTAGTCATGGCCGAGCGAGAGCCCGCCCACGCGCCACTGCCCGTTCGCCATGGCCTGCCACACCGTGATGCGCACGAAGCCGAGCGCGCCCAGGAGCAGCCCGAGCGAGAAGCCGGTGGGCAGTTCGCGCTTGGCCACGCGCCACCAGTCACGCAGCGTGACCTCGCCGAGCGCCATCGCCCGGATGATCAGCGAGGTGGCCTGCGACCCGCTGTTGCCGCCCGAGGCGATGATGAGCGGAATGAACGTGCTCAGGATCAGCAGCTTGTCGAGCGCGCCCTCGTAGTGGTGGATCGCTGACGCGGTGAACAGTTCCCCCACGAACAGCACGGCCAGCCAGCCGCCGCGCTTCTTGAGCATGTCGAAGATGCCGATCGTCATGTAGGGCTCGTCGAGCGCCTCCATGCCGCCGAACTTCTGCGCGTCCTCGGTCTGCTCCTCCTGGATCACGTCGATCACGTCGTCCACCGTGACCACGCCGAGCAGGCGCCGCTGATCGTCCACCACGGGCAGGGCCACGAGGTCGTAGTTGGAGGTGATGTTCGACACCTCCTCCTGCGGCATGTGCGGCCCCACGCTCACGACTTCCGTCCAGGCCAGCTCCGAGAGGCGGCCACCCTCCGGCGCGGCCAGCAGCTCGCGCAGCGAGAGCACGCCGCGCAGCCGGCCGGCCGCGTCCGTGGTGTATACCGTGTACATCGCCTCCTTGCGCCCCGTGCGCGCCATCGCGCGCACCGCGCGCAGCGCCTCTTCCACCGTCAGGGACTCGGCCACGGAGACGAACTCCGTGGTCATCAGGCCGCCGGCGGTGTAGGGGTCGTACTGGAGCAGGCGCTCCGTCTCGGCTGCCGCCTCAGGCGTCAGCTCGGAGAGGATCTCGTCGGCCGTCTCCTCGTCGAGGTCCTCGAGGACGTCGGCGCGATCGTCCGGCGTCATCTCCTCCACGATGCTCGCGGCGGCACGCGCCGAGAGCGATTCGAGCACCTCCGCGCGGAACTCCTCGTCGAGGTACTCGAGCACGTCGGCCGCGCGCTCCTTGGGGAGCGCGGCGAGCAGCGCGCCCACCCGGTCCACCGGCATCAGCTCGGCGATGTCCGCCAGGTCGGCCGGGTGCAGCTCCTCCGTCTGCGGCCCGATGCTCGCCGGCGCCTCCTCGAGCAGCTCGAGCAGGTCCGGGACCAGCAAGGCCGCCAGCGGGCGGTCGGAGTTCGTCGGGGGTGGCGTCATGCGGAGCCCCTCCCCCGCGGCCCGTCAGCGGCGCGCCATGCGTCGTGGACGGCCGCCGCGCGGCGAGCGTGGAGTGGATGATGCGGGAACGGCCAGAGCGGCTGAGGGCGCCGCGTGCGCGATGCGCGACGCGCCGCGCGCGAGGGTGCTCGGGCGCGCGCAAGTTAGCCCGTCCAGCGCGGGCGGCAAAGGCATCGCGGGCAACTGTGCCGCGAGGGTCGCCCCGAGGCCCCACACCTCGCCATAATTGCAGCATGTTGCGACTCGCATTCTGCGGCCTTGGCGCGATCGGCACGCCCATGGCCCGCCACCTCGCCTCCGGCGCCTTCGATCTCATCGTGTGGAACCGCACGACCGCCCGCGCCACCGCCTTCGGTGAAGCGCAGGGCGTGCGGGTCGCCGACTCCCCCGCCCACGCGGCCACCGACCGCGACATCGTGGTCACCTGCCTGCCCACCTCGCGTGACGTGGCCTCGCTGCTCGACGGACCGGACGGACTGCTGGCCACGCTGGCACCGGGCGCGACGCTGCTCGATTGCACCTCGGGCGACCCGGGCACCTCGCGACAGATCGCCGCGCGCCTCGCCGAACGCGGCGTGCGCTTCCTCGACGCGCCCGTCTCGGGCGGCGTGAATGGCGCGGAAGCCGGCACGCTCACCGTGATGTGCGGCGGCGAGGCGGCCGACCTCGAGCGCGTGCGTCCGGTGCTCGAGGCCTTCGGCCAGCGCATCGTGCACGCCGGCCCGGTGGGGGCGGGGCACGCGCTCAAGGCGGTGAACAACGCCATGCTCGCCATGCACATCTGGGGCGCCGCCGAGGGACTCGCCGCGCTCGCGAAGGCCGGCGTGCGCCCCGACCTCGCCCTCGAGGTGATCAACGCGTCGAGCGGCCGGTCCAACACCACCGAAAACCTCTTCCCGCAACGCGTGCTCACGGGCGCGTTCCCGCGCACCTTCCGCGCGGCGCTGCTCGACAAGGACGTGGGCATCGCAGCCGACATCGCGCGCGCCGAACACGTCCCCTCGCCGCTGCTGCAGCTCACGGCCGAGCTGTGGCGCATGGCGCACCAGGAGCTGGGCGAGGAGGCCGACCACGTGGAGGCCGTGCGCGTCGTCGAGCGGCTCGCCGGTGTGGCGCTGCGCAGTGGTCCCCTGTCGTCCTCGGAGCCGTCCGCATGAGCACCGCCATCCATCCCTCCGCCCGCGTCGCCGACACGGCGCTCATCCGCAGTCACTTTCCGGCGCTCGAGCGCCGGCACAACGGCCACGCCGTCGCCTACTTCGACGGACCGGGTGGCACGCAGGTGCCGCGCGCGGTCGCCGAAGCGGTCACCGACTACCTGTTCCACCACAACGCGAACACGCACTGGGCGTACCCCACGAGCGCCGAGACCGACGCGCTGCTCGACAACGCGCGCGTCACGCTCGCCGACTTCCTCGGCGCCGCTGCCCACGAGATCGCGTTCGGCGCGAACATGACGACGCTGCTCTTCCACATCTCGCGCGCGATCGGCCGTACGCTCGAGCCGGGCGACGAGATCATCGTCACCGAGCTCGACCACCACGCCAACATCGCGCCCTGGCAGGCGCTCGCGCGCGAGCGCGGCGCGGTGCTCAAGTGGGTGCCGCTCGACCTGCACACGTCGCACCTCGATTTCGACGCGTACGCGCGCGCGCTGTCGCCGCGCACGAAGGTGGTGGCGGTGGGTGCCGCCTCCAACGCACTGGGTACCATCACCGACGTGCGCTCGCTCCTGGCCATGGCGAAGCACACGGGCGCGACCACCGTGGTCGATGCCGTGCACTACGCGCCGCATCACCTCGTGGACGTGCGCGCGATCGACTGCGACTTCCTGCTCTGCTCGGCCTACAAGTTCTACGGCCCGCACGTGGGCGTGCTCTACGGACGGGCGAGCGCCATCGCCGCGCTCGACGTGCCGCGCCTCGAACCCGCACCGAACGAGGGGTCCGAGCGCCTCGAGACGGGCACGCAGAACCACGAGGGCATCGTGGGCGCGGCGGCCGCGGTCGACTTTCTCGCGTCGCTCGCGCCCGCCGACGTCGGCGCGCGCCGTGAGCGGCTCGCGGCCACGATGGACGCGCTGCACCACCGCGGCGAGCAACTCGTCGCGCACCTGTGGTCGGGTGTCGGTCAGATGGCGTGGGTGACGCCCGTGGGGCCGCTGCCGGGGACCGGGCGTACATCCACGGTGAGCCTCAAGGTGGACGGCGGGGCGGAGCGCGCCGCGCGCGCGCTCGCCGAGCACGGCCTGTTCGCGTCGCACGGCGACTTCTACGCGAGCACGGTCGCGGCGCGGCTGGGCGTCACCGAGGACGGCCTGCTGCGCATCGGTTGCATGGCCTACACGACGGTCGAGGAGATCGACCGGCTCCTCGCCGCCCTGCACGAACTCCGGCCGTGAGCGAGCGCATCGACCTGCATCACGTGCTGCACGACCTGCTGCCGGAGGTGCGCGCGCTTGTCGGCGATCGCATCACGGTCTGCTGGGAGCTGGCGCTCGTCGGGGGCGAAATTGCGGTCTCCGCCACGGACTTGCGTTCCGCCGTGCTCGCGCTCGTGCGGAACGCCGCCGCAGCCATGCCGGCGGGGGGCGCGCTCACGATCCGCACCGAGCACGTGGAGGCGGCGGGAGCGGAGCTGGGGCCCGTGCCTCCGCTCGCGCCCGGTCGCTACATGCGCGTGACGGTGCAGGATACGGGCCGCGGCATGGACGAGGCGGAGCGCGTGCACGCCATCGAGTCTGCCGAGCAACAGACGCGCGGACTCGCGCTGGTCCTGCAGCTCGTGCGTCGCGCGCGCGGTGCGTTGTGGCTGGACAGTGCGACCTCGCTCGGGACGCGCGCCTTCCTGTACTTCCCGATGGATCCGGCGACGGCCGGACGTCGCGCCGCCGTCCTGCTGGTGGAGGACGAGTCGGCGGTGCGCTCGGTCGTGCGCCGCATGTTGATCGCACAAGGGTTCGCGGTGCGTGAGGCACGCGACGGCGAGAGCGCACTGCGCATCTGGCACGCGGAGCGCCCGCACATCGTGGCTGTGGTCTCGGATGTGGTGATGCCCGTCATGGGGGGGCGCGAGCTGGCGCGGGAACTGCGCCGGAGCGATCCTGCCATGCCGGTCCTCTTCATCTCGGCCTACACGGGCGATGTTCCCGACCTGCTCGACGGTGTGGAGGCGCCCCGCGAGGTGCTCGGGAAGCCGTTCACGAACGAGGCGCTGCTCACGGCGCTTCGTGGGCTGCTCGCCGACGCGACGTGATCGCGCGCACGGCGGCGGCGCTGCTGCTGGCCGTGGGGCTCGCGGCCTGCGTCGATCGGCCCTCCATGCCGACGACCACGCCGCCCACGGCCGAGTTCCTCGTGGCCGCGGGCGACTCCACCTACTGGGTGCGCGCCGATGCGCAGGGCGTGCGCGTGCGCAGCGCGCCGCTGCTGCTCGCCCGGCACGACGGACGCTTCCGGGAGGTGCGCATCGCCGATGCGATCGTCGACTTCGTGGATGCCGAGTTCGTGCGCGAGGCGCTCTATGCCTACTCGCTGGACGGACGGGATTCGGTGCTGCTCTTCGGCGACGACGGCGTGGCGCGCGCGCTCGAGGGGTGGCAGGCCGCCAACCCCGGCGAGGAGCCGATCGACCCCGAGGAGGAGGACGCCCCCGAGCCGGAATCGAGCGCCGCCGATTTCATCGAAGTGATCGAGGTGCACGGCCGCTGGGTAAGCTGGGCGCACGCGCTCGACATCGATGTCGTGGGGGTGGGCGATCACGTGCACCGCCGGCACCGCGGCGTGGCCGATCTCGTCACTGGTGGCCGCGCGACGCTCGACTCGCTCGTGTCGCCCGCGGAGGCTGCGCGCGTGCGCGCGATCGGGCGCGCCACCCTCGACACCATGCTCGCCGTGGTCGCGCGCGCCGACGACGAGCGCGCGCAGCGCGCCCGCGGCACGCTGCAGACGTTCGTCTTCACCGACAGCGCGTTCAGCCTGACCGACTCGGCCGGTGTGCCCGCGATCATCTTCCACGTGGCCGGCACGAGCGACGACGGGGAGGCGCTCGAGCTGCTGCTGCCGCGCATTCCCTTCGCGGAGGTGCCCGCCTGGTGGGGCGACGTGGCGCCCTCGCTCCCCGCCTGGGCGCCGGATTCGGCGAGCGTCCGCTGGACGCATGGCGGCATCACGGTCGTCGGGCGCACGGACTCGGCGCGTACGCGACTCACGCTCGCGCTCTCCGTCGACACCCTCGGTGCCGTCGAATGGCCGATTGCCGCCGTGCCCATGCCCGCGTATCAGTTCATGGCGCTCGACAGCATCGCGTTCGATGCGAACGCGCGCGCCCTGCTGCTCGACGCGTTCGACCGCGCCTCGGGCGATGATCCCCTCGCGGTGCGGGCGAGCGTGCCCGCGCCAGTCCGCTCGCGTTCTCCGATTCCGACCGTCGTCATGACCTCTCGTCCCGCCCAACCCGTTTCCGCGAGCAGCCACGTATCGAGCGAGCTCATCATGCCTCAGGATGCCAACATCCTCGGTCATGTCTTCGGGGGCGCGATCATGGCCATGGTGGACAAGGCGGCCGCGGTCGCGGCGTTCCGCCACGCGCGCACCAACTGCGTCACCGCCTCGATCGACCGGGTGGACTTCAAGGAGCCGATCCACGTGGGTGAGCTCGTCTCCTGCCACGCGTCGGTGAACTACGTGGGCACGACCAGCATGGAGGTGGGCGTGCGAGTGGAAGCCGAGGACCTCATCTCCGGCATCCGCCGCCACACCAACACCTGCTACCTCACGTTCGTGGCGATCGATCGCAACGGCCGTCCGGTGCCGATCCCGCAGGTGTTGCCCGAGACACCGGAGCAGGAGCGGCGCTACGCCGCCGCGCAGGAACGGCGCCGCCGGCGCCTCGAGGAACGCCAGGCGGAAGCGCGCACGGCCTGAGCGGCGCGAAGGCGGCCTTGCTCGTCGGCCGCGCTCCGCCTCGTCAGGCCGGGGTGCTGGCGTCTGGATCGGCGAGTTCGTCGCTGAGCGGCAGCTCGATCTCGAGCCCGTCCTTGGCCACCTGCACGTGCGGAAACACGGCGCGCGCTTCGGCTTCGAGCTGTCCCCAGTCGCGGGAGTAGCGGGCCGACAGGTGGGTGAGCACGAGGCGGCGCGCGCTTGCCGCCTTCGCGACGGTGGCGGCCTCGGTGGCGGTGGAGTGGCCGGTCTCAACGGCCCGCTCGGCCTCGTCCTCGCCGAAGGTGGCCTCGTGCACCAGCAGGTCGGCGTCCCAAGCGGCGGCCACCGTGGCCTCGCATGGGCGGGTGTCACCGGTGAGCACGATCTTGCGCCCGCGCCGCGCCGCGCCGACGAGCTCGGCCGGCGAGACCGTGCGGCCGTCGGGGAGCGTCACCGTCTCTCCCTTGTGGAGGCGGCCCCACAGGGGTCCCTCAGGAACGCCCCATGCGCGCGCGAGTTCGGGATTGAAACGTCCCAGTCGGTCGTATTCGGCCACCGCGTAGCCGAGAGCCCGGGCACCACCGTGGTCGACGGGGAAGGTGACGATCTGGTAGTCCTTGCGCTGCAGGGTGGACCCCGCGTCGATCTCGGTCACTGTGACTGGGTAGGTGAGGCGGTCACCCCCCATGCTGATGCACTGCCGCAACACCTTGGCGGACCCTCTCGGGCCCCAGAGTCGCAGCGCATCGGTTCGTCCCTGCAGGGACAAGGTGCGCAACAGGCCGGTCAGGCCGAGCACGTGATCGGAGTGCGTGTGCGTGAAAAAGATGTCGTCGAGTCCGAACGAGACTCCATAGCGCATCATCTGGCGTTGGGTGCCTTCGCCGCAGTCGAACAGCAGCGTCTCGCCCTCGCGCACAATGGCCAGCGCGCTCACGCCACGCTCGACGGTGGGGCGCGCCGCTGACGTGCCCAGGAAACGAATTGAAAACGGCATGGGCCAATATATCCTCGCCGACAGGCGCGGTCCGTCCCTTGCAATGATTGCCAGCTGTGTGACGGTCCATGGTCGCTTTCCCACGCGCTGCGGCGGGGGAAGTGCCCGCTCGAACCGTCGGGCGATTGGCACACCAACACGAGGGAGGGCCAGATGACGGAAAAAAGTCGCAGGGGCTTCGCGTCGATGGATCCGGAGCGGCAGCGCGCGATCGCCTCCAAGGGCGGACGCGCGGCACACGCCAAGGGTACGGCGCACGTGTGGTCAGCGGGAGAGGCGCGCGAAGCGGGGCGCAAGGGCGGTGCGGCGGTTGGCCGCGATCGCACGCACATGTCCACGATCGGCAAGGAAGGCGGGCGCATCCGCCGGCAGGCCGCGCTCGCGGCGCGCCTCGCCGCGCAGCAGCGCTCACTGGTCGGGGACGGGCGCTCCCCAGCGCTCGAGCAGCAGCGCATGGCGTGAGGGGTCGATGTTGCGCCCGCTGACGATCGCCACCACGGGACCATCGGCGGGCGCGCGGCCGTCGCGCGCTGCCATGAGCAGTGCGGCGACGGTCACGGCGCCGGCGCCTTCCACGCGCAGCGCCTCGTGGGTGTGCAGCCACGCGATCGCCTCGCCGATCGTGTCCTCGCTCAGCGTCACGATGTCATCGAGGCACTGCTGGCCGATCGCCAGGGCGTCGTCGTCGATCTGGCCCGCGAGCCCGTCGGCCAGCGTGAGTTCGGACGCGATCTCCACCACGTGTCCCGCCGCCACCGACCGCGCCATGGCCGCCGTCTTCACGCTCTGCGCGCCCGTGATGCGCACACCGGGCGCCACGCGGCGCAGCACGGCGCCCATGCCCCCCAGCAGCCCGCCGCCGCCCACGCACACGAACACGTTGCGCACTTCAGGCAGCTGCGTGAGCAGCTCCGTGGCGACCGTGCCCTGACCCGCCAGCAGGTCCACCCCCAGGCACGGATTGATGAACGGAATGCCGGCGCGCTCGGCGTGCGCCTTCGCGAGCACCATCGCGTGGTCGTAGTCGTCGGCGGTGTCATCGACGGTCGTGCCCAGCGCGGCGATGCCGTCCTTCTTCACCTGTGGCGCGTGCTTCGGCACGTAGAGCGTGGCGGGCGCCCCGAAATGGTGCGCCGCCCAGGCCACGCCGAGTCCGTGATTGCCCGCGCTCGACGCGACCACGCCGCGCGCGCGCTGCTCCGGGCTCATGCGGTGCAGCACCGTGTACGCACCGCGCACCTTGAACGAGCCCGTGGCCTGCTTGGTCTCGAGCTTGAGCCACACGGGCACGCCCACCAGCGCGCTCAGCGCGGCGCTGTGGCGCAGTGGCGTGGGCGGAAGGATCGCGCGCAGCGCGTCGGCCGATCGCTCGACGGACTCGAGCGTGGGCAGGATACCGGGGAGCAGGGCGTCGGACATGCGACAAACATAGCGGGCGCCAACGTCAGCGCAGCCGCTCCGCACCCCATCGCCGCACGTAGCGCCCCACGTCGAACTTCTTCCCCGCGCGCGACGTGAGCATCGGGCGCAGCCCGCCCCAGATCGGCTTGTTCCCCCACGACCGATCCCAGAGCCCCAGGCACCACATGATGCCGCCCACGCTGTTCGGGTCGCGGCCGTCGAGCGCGTACCGGTCGTTGAGGTGGAACAGCCACGCGCGTGCCTCCTCGTACGTGGGCGCCCACTTCACCACCTGCTTGCCCCACAGCATGCGCGCGTAGTTGTGGATCACGCCCGCCTGCACGAGCTGCCGCTGCGCGGCATTCCACAGGGCGTCGTCCGTCTCGGCGGCGTCGAGCTGGGCGAGTGTGTACGTCTCCTCGCGCGGATCGTCCGCATGCGCGGCCATCGTGCGCTGGATCCACGCGGGCAGCGCGTCGAGCTGGTCGAAGCGCGGCGTGCGCACGCACCAGTTGTACGACAGCTCGCGCCACGTGAGCACCTGGTCGACGAACGCGTCCACGTCGGCACGCGGCGCGCTGCTGGCGAGCGCGGCACGCACGACCTCGGCGGCGGCGATGTGCCCGAAGTGCAGGTCGGGCGACAGGTGGCTGGTGTGATCGTCCGCCGCCTCGTTGCGGCGCGTGGTGTACTCGCCAAGCCGCTCTCGCACGAACGTGTCGAGCCGCGCCTCTGCCGCCCGCCGGCCGGCCGTCACGGCGTGCACGGGCGCGACCGTGTGGTCGATGTCGCACGCGGCGATCTCGCGCGCGATGGCCTCGGCGCGCTCGTCGGGCGCGAGCTGTTGCCACGCGGCAAGCGGGAGCGGCTCGGCGCGTCGGGCGTCGTCCACGACCTGCTGCACGTCGCGCGACATCGCCACGCGCGGTCCGCGCTCCTCGACCGCCTCGAGCGACACGTCACGCAGCTTGGCCAGCTTGGGACGGATCGTGCGGGCCGCCCATTCCGCCTTGCCGAGGAGCCCCGACGGCACGATGCACGCGCCGTCGATCGCCAGCACGCGGCACCCCACGCGCTCGGCGAGCCGCCAGGTGCGCGCATCCACGCCAGCCGTGGGAAAGCGGTCGGTGATCACTACGTAGGCCTGTTCGGCCAGCCGATCCACCACGCGCCGGTCGTCGTCGCGTCGCCGCCGCAGCACGAACTCGTACGGCAGGCCGGCGCGCGTGGCGTCGGCGGCGGTGTCGAGCGCCGCGTGCAGGATGTGGTGGTGGTGCCGGTCGCTCGCGTGCGGATACGTGGGGTCGAGCCCCTGATGCACCACCAGCGGCTTGCCCACCTTGTCGGCCGCGCGAATGGCGGCCCGCAGCGCCCAGTTCTCGTGCAGGCGCTGCGTGCTCTGCATCCAGTACAGCACGAACGCGCCTTCGGGGCGCGTGCGCTTGCCGTTCACGTCGGTGGTGCGCGCCACGAGCTGGTCGCGCACGAAGTCCGAATCGAGGTCGTGAGGAGTGGGGGCCATGGCTGCGGAGCAACGAGGGGGCGAAGGGCAGGGTTCCGGCGAGCGGCGCGTGTGCTGTGATGGTGCGGCCCGCGTTGTGACGCCCGCGCACGTTGCGCGTCCTTGCCTTGACAGGGCGAGGGCGGTGACTACGTTACGGTCATCCGAGCAGCCCGCGCCCACGGTGCGGGTTTTGCGTAGGAGGGCATCCGCCCAGACCGGCGCCTCGCGCCAGTCCCCCGCGGGGCTGTAGCTCAGTTGGGAGAGCGCTGCAATCGCACTGCAGAGGTCAGGGGTTCGACTCCCCTCAGCTCCATAGATCGGTGGAACTCCCGCGTCACGCGGTGGTAACACCAGCAGGACACATCTGGAACTCGCGCATACAACGCGGGTATGATGTGAAAATAGGAAGGCAAGCCCGCCATCGTACGGTAGGACGTAGAGTTCCAATGGCGATGGGTGAGGCACCTTCCGCGACCCTTGACGAAGGGATCGCATGGCACGGTCCGACGGGACCCGCCGCGTCCGCCGCAGCCCTACAGGCTGCGGCGATTTCGTTTCCGGGACCCTGTTCGGCAAGCCCAGACGGTGAACCCCGGCGGTGAGCTCGCATCGCGCGCGCCGGACGCCGCCGCCGAGTCAGTCCTTCGGCGGCAGGGCGGCCACATCCTGCCGCATCGCGCGCATCGCCTCGGCGATGAACCGCGCCTCCTCGAGCTCCACACGCCCCGCGAAGTCGTCCATCGCGGTGAAGCCGAGGTTGCCCAGCCAGCGCACGATCGTGCTCTCGTGCACGGCCACCACCGAGTGCCGATGAATCGCCGACTGCCCGGTCGGCAGCCGCTTCACCGTCAGGCGCAGGCTCGCCCCGTCGCCCTGGAAGGGACGTCGCAGCGGCGAACGCACCATGCGCCCCGCGATCGGCGGCAGCTGCCAATCCGGCTCCTCGTCGAAGGTCAGCGTCCACCCCACCTCCTGCTCGCTGCGCACGAAGGCAAAGTCTGCGCGCAGGTCGCGCACCCCGACCGTGAACGGCCCGAACTTCACGGCCGCCTCCATGTGCATCGTGAGTGTGTCCGGCATGGAGCGCAGCGGGCCATCGAGCGGCTGCAGCGCGCCGCCTCGGCTGCGAAAGTGGAAGCGCAGCAGATCGTCGTCGGCTTCGGCCACGAACCACGTGTCGTTCGCGTGCACGCCCGGCACGGCGCGGTCGCGCAGCGCGATTCGGTAGCGCGCGGGCGACACGTACTCGCGCAAATACTTCGCGAAGTCGGGAAACGCCGTCGCGATCCGGTCGGGGTGCAGCTGAATGCCGAGCGTCACGAGGGTGGAGCCGTCGGCGAGTCGCACGGTGCGCACCGTGTCGAGCGTGGCCAGGCGGCCGAGCGACGCCGCCAGTCGGGGCGTGTGCGAGAGGTAGTCGGCGCGGATCGCCGTCGGGGTGCGCTCGGCCGAGCGCAGCAGCGCGGCGAAGACGGAGCGCATCGCCTCGGGGGTGACGCTGCCGATCGCGTGGTCCACCTGCGTGGTCCAGCGCCAGTCGCCGTCCGGGAGCGTATCGAGGGCCACGAAGTGCCGTGAGTCGCCCACGCGGTCGGGCATCGGCACGGCCGCCGCCGACTGGAAGCGATAGCGGTCGTTCACCAGCCGGCCGCGCGCGATCAGTTCGCGGCGGCTGCCGCGCACCACGCTCCAGAGCGTGTCGTCGTCGAGCTTGGACGGGGCGAGGGCGTAGCGCGCGATGCGCATGCGCGCGTGCTCGTAGCGCGTGTCGCGCGCGGGGCGATCGAAGCGGTGCTCCACACCGGCGGCCACCTGTCCCGCGGTGGCGCGCGCCTCGGCGTGGGTCGGCGCGTGCGCGTCGACCGCGGCTCGGCAGCCACCGAGCAGCAGCGTCGCGAGGGGGGCGAGGGTGGCGAGACGCCATCGCGCGTCAGATGTGGAGCAAAGCATGGGATCCTTGTACCCCGCCGCTACGTTTCGGTCGCAATACGCGCGCGGTCTCCTCCTGCCTGACCACTCGATGCGCTGGCCTCACTTCCTCGATTCGGAACTGCTCGCGTCCGCCATGGCCACCACGGGCTCCGTGGTGCTGGCGCTTCGTCCCGACCACACGATCTGCTTCTGGAACCGCGCGGCGGAGCGGCTTTACGGGCTGCGCGCCGAGGAGGCCATGGGCCGCGACTACGTGGCCACCTTCATCGCACCCGAGCAGCAGGCCCTGATCGCCGCCGACATCCGGAAGGTGCTCGCGGGCGATCCCACGTGGGACTTCGAGGACGACTCCGTGCTGGCGGACGGGTCGCGTCGCACGCTGATCTGGAACGTGCAGCGGTTCGAGAATGCGGCGGGTGAGGTGTGCGGCATCGTAGCCGCGGGGCACGACATCACCGCGCGCAAGGATGCGGAGCGTGCCTTCCGGCTCGTGTGGGACCAGAGCACGGAGGGGCTGCTGCTCGGCGGCGGGCCCGGCATCATCGACTGCAATCCGGCGGCGCTCGCGATGCTGGGGCTCACCGATCGCGCGCAGCTCGTGGGACGGCATCCGCTCGAGTTCTCGCCGGCGGTGCAGCCCGATGGCGAGCCGTCCTCGCTGAAGGCGCGTCGCATGGACGCGCTCACCCGGGAGCGGGGTGAACACCGTTTCGAGTGGGTGCATTGCAGGCCCGACGGCACGCCGGTGCCCACCGCGGTGCATGTCCGTCTCGCCACGCTCGACGGCCGAAAGCTCACGGTGATCGCCTGGCACGACCTCACGGAGCAGCGGGCGAATGCGGAGCGTGAGGCGGCGCTCCGCGAACAGCTGGCGCAGTCGCGCAAGCTCGACGCGCTGGGGCACCTCGCGGGCGGCATCGCGCACGACTTCAACAACCTGCTCACGGCGATCGGCGGCAGCGTGGAGCTGGCCATGATGGATGTGCCGGCCGATTCGCCGGCCGCGCAGGAGCTGCGACTGGCGCAGGAGACGGCGGTGCGCGCCTCGGCGCTCGTGCGGCAGCTGCTGGCCTTCGGGCGGCAGCGCGACGTGTCGTACCAGTCGCTCGACATGGCCGCGCTTGTGCGCGAGGCGCAGCCACTGTGGCGCCGGCTGCTGCCGGCCTCGGTGTCGCTGGTGACGGACGTGCCGGCGGGGCCGCTCGTGGTCTGGGGCGATCCCGGGCAGCTCGAGCAGGTGCTCATGAACTTGCTCGTGAACGCGCGCGATGCCATGGCGTCGGGGGGCGAGGTGCGGGTTCGGCTCGCGGCCGTCGGCTCGCGCGAAGCGGGGCGCGCGTGTCTCGAGGTCGTCGACACCGGCGCCGGCATCGCGCCCGACGTGCGCGAGCGGGTGTTCGATCCGTTCTTCACCACGAAGCCTGTCGGATCCGGCACGGGGCTGGGGCTGGCGGTGGTGTACGGCATCGTGTCCGCGCACGACGGCACGGTCGCGATCGAGAGCGTGCTCGGCGAGGGCACGGTGGTGCGCGTGGAGCTGCCCCTGTCGTCGTCGCCGCTGCCGCAGCCCACCGCCGACGGCGTGGCGACCGTGGACGGGCGCGGACCGGCGACGTCGCGCGCGGTGCTGCTGGTGGAAGACGAACCGGCGGTGCGCGGCGCCCTGTCGCGCGTGCTCGAGCGGGCGGGTTACGCGGTGCTGCAGGCCACGCACGGCGCCGAAGCGCTCACGGTGTGGCACGCGAACGCGGAGCGGGTGGCGCTGGTGCTGAGCGATGTGCGTATGCCGGTGATGAGCGGCCCGGACTTCGTGCGGCAGCTCCGCGGCATGGGGGCGCGCACGCCGGTGCTGCTCATGTCGGGGTTCGCCGATGAGGAGCTCGTGCGCGAGCTGCCGACCGGCGTGGTGCAGGTGCTCGCCAAGCCGTTCCCTTCAGCGCGACTGCTGAGCGCGGTGCGCGAGGCACTGGCCGCCCAACGGCGCGAGGTGGCGACCGAGGGGTTGCCCGAGACCGGGGGGACGGGATAAGATTGGGGATCGTGAGCGGGCGCCTCGGCGCGTGCGAGCGTGTACTGCCCCTTAGCTCAACTGGCAGAGCGTCTGACTCTGGATCAGAAGGTTCCTGGTTCGACCCCAGGAGGGGCAACTCGGAGGCCCGCAGCGTCTCAGGACGCGGCGGGCCTTTGTCTTTGCCCCGGTCAATCCCGGTACGGCTGGCTGGGAGGGCACCCATGGGCTCGCATCCATGCACGCCTCAGGAGTCCCAGACATGAGTATGTGGCGGCCTCTTGACGCAGGCACACGCAACATCGAGACTGCCCACAGGCGGGAACGACCGCTCGAGGGAGGCGCCGCCAAGGCGGAGCTCGCCCCTCGATAGTGTCCGCGGGTCGGCTGCCGTACGTGCATCCGACGCGGGCGCACCAACGATCAGGAGCAGCGCATGACTCGAGCTACTGCACTCCTCGCCCTGCTGTTCACGGTCGCCTGCGAAGGGACCCGTGAGCCGGAGCTTCTGGTGCTCCCCGAGTTCGTCGTGCTGCCGAACGTCGGCGACACCGTCCGCATGGATGTGGTCTTCACCGGTACCAACGTGTCCGGCCCCAGCGCAGCGCTGCGTCGGTTCAGCAGTGGAGATGCGACCATCGCACGAGTGGATGCGCGTGGGCTCGTGTTCGGTGTGGCGCGCGGTGAGACCTTCATTCGCGTCACGGCGGTCGATCGAACGGTCACGGTGCCCGTCCGCGTCGAGTAGGCAGGCCGCGCCGCTAGGTCCGATCGCGAGCTGCGCGGGAAGTGTCCGAGGTGACCGTTGCCGATGCCGGATGCAGCGGCTTCCTGCCAGCCGGGGCGTGGACGTCCGCGGCCCGCCCCCGCCCCCACCCCGTCACGATCACCAGCGGCACCGCGACGAGCAGCGCCCACGCGTACAGGTTGTGCATGCCGATCGTGAGCGGTGACAGCCTCGGCATGCCGAACGCCTCCCCCGCGGCCGACGCGCTCGATGCCAGGATCGTGGGCAGGAAGTAGGGCAGCAGGAACGGCCAGGTGCACACGGTCATGTCGAGCAGGTTCGCGCGTCGATACGCGCCGATGCCCGCGCGCTCCCCGAGCTCGCGCACCCAGGGGCCGGTGGTGAGCACCGCCACCACGCTGTGCGTGGTGAGCAGCACCGCTGCCGACACGGCGCCCACGCTCCACCACTCGGCGCGCTGCGCGCTCGGCGTCGGTCCGGTGCGCCCCGGCGTGAGGCGCGTGAGCACCCCCGACGCCTGCAGCGTGCCCACGAGCCCCATGAGGAGCAGGGTGAACACCGCCACGCCCACGCCGCGCCCCAAGCCGTCGATGATGAGCCCCTTCGCGCCGAACGCCTCGCGGTCCACGTAGAAGAGCTGCGCGGGCTGCAGCAGGCCGAGCACCAGCGACAGCACGATCGCGAGGCCGATGCCCGCGAACAGCCCCTCGAGCAGGTGGCGACGGCGCACCAGCAGCGCGATCACCACCAGCGGCACCAGGAGCAGTGGCAGCGCGGCCGCGGAGCCGCTGATCACCGCCGGGCGCGTCGTCGCCGCGGCCGGCGTGCGCAGCGAGGCGAGCACCACGCTCGCGATCAGCGCGGCGAGCCCGGCTGGCACCACATAGGCGAGGCGCGTGCGCACCGTGCCGGGCACGTCGGTGCGCTGGGAGCCGG
This sequence comes from Gemmatimonas sp., assembly GCA_011390885.1. Lineage (GTDB taxonomy): Bacteria > Gemmatimonadota > Gemmatimonadetes > Gemmatimonadales > Gemmatimonadaceae > JAABRT01. The sequence continues at coordinate 55,143 of JAABRO010000061.1, forward strand.
CGCTCGCAATGGTGGTGTCGGACACGGGCGAGATGGAGTCGCCCCACGTCGCGCCGGCGAGCACGGCGCCCATGAGCAGCGCGGGGTCGGCGCCGATGCTGCCGCCCGCGGGGTAGAGCAGGGGGCCGGCCACGAGAATCGTGCCGAACGACGTGCCCGTGCTGGTGGACACGAGCACGCAGGCGAGAAACGCGGCGCCCACGTACAGCGCCGGCCCCAGCTGTGCGCGCTGCGCGAGCCACGCCAGCGACTGCACCATCCCCGCCTCCGCCAGCAGTACGCCGAGCACACCGGCGAGCATCCACGCGAGGATCATGAGCACCACGATCGGCTGCGCCATGGACGCGATCGCCGTCTCCGCCCACTGCGTGCGATCGCGCGCGAGCGCGAGGCCCAACGCGAGCGCGGCGAGCAGCACCGGCCAGAAGCCGCGCTCGTCGGGCGCGCCCGAGAGGGCGAGGCCGACCACGCCCACGAGGAAGAGCGCGAAGGGGGCGAGCGCGCCGACGAGGCCGCCACGGAACGCGAGGGGGGAGGACATCGCGTTATGATATCGCGCCGACACGCGCCGCACCTCCTGCCTTGGAGCCGTCATGTCCCACCCCGCCGATACGTTCACGCTGTACGACCTGCGCATCGAGGTGATCGCGACCGATCGCCCCATGGTGTGCGCACACCGCGCCGGCGACTGGTTCGAGCTGCACGGCGAGATGCTCCGCTTCCCCGATGGTCAGGGCTTCCCCCTGTATCCGCTGGCGGCGCTGCTCCCCATCCTGCCGGCCAAGCAGCGCCCCACGCACCCGGCCGACTGGATGACCACCGACGCCGAGATCGCGTGTCCCGATCCGCATTGCGGGGCGCGCTTCCGCATCACGCGCACGGGCACGCGCACGTTCCGGCACGACGAGGTCACGCTGGTGCCCATGCCCACGAGCGCACGGGAGGCGGACGCGTGAGCGAGTCCACGAGCGAGCCCACCGGCGAGTCCACGAGCGATCCGACGACCACATCCGAGCGCGCGTCGTCCGTGCCGCGCGTCGAACTCGCGCCCGGGTACGCCATCTCGCGCATCATCAAGGGCGGCTGGCAGCTCGCCGGCGGCCACGGCACCGTGGCGCATGACCGCGCGCTCGACGACATGCACGCCTTCGTGCAGGCGGGCATCACCACCTTCGACTGCGCCGACATCTACACCGGCGTGGAGGAGCTGATCGGCGCCCACCTGCGCGCGCACGGTGCCGACGGCGTGCAGGTGCATACCAAGTGCGTGCCCGACCTGCCACTGCTCGATACGCTCACGCCTGCTGACCTCGCGCGCACCGTGCATCGCTCGCGCGAACGGCTCGGTGTGCCCGCGCTCGACCTCGTGCAGTTCCACTGGTGGGACTACGCGCGCGGCGACTACGTCGCGGCCGCGCGCGCCCTAGCCAACCTGCAGCGTGACGGCGCGATCCGGCACCTGGGCGCAACCAACTTCGGCACCGCGCCGTTGCGCACGCTGCTCGACGCCGACGTGCCGATCGTGGCGCACCAGGTGCAGTACTCGCTGCTCGATCGCCGCCCCGCGCGCGCCATGGCCGCGCTGTGCGAAGCACGTGGGGTGCAGCTGCTCTGCTACGGCGCGCTCGCCGGCGGCTTCTTCGGGGAGCGCTGGCTCGGCGTGCCGGAGCCCACGGAACCGCTCGAGAACCGCTCGCTCGTGAAGTACAAGCTGATCATCGACGAGTGCGGCGGCTGGGAGCGCTTCCAGGCGCTGCTCGCCCTGCTCGCGGACATCGGCGCGGCGCACGACGTGGGCATTGGCGCGGTGGCCGTGGCGTGGGTGCTCGACCAGCCGGCCGTGGGCGCCGTGATCGCCGGCGCGCGCAACCGCGCGCACCTCGCCGACACGCTGGCGGCCGCGACGCTCGCGCTCACGCCACGCGACCACGTGCGCCTCGAGACCTTCCTTGCCGACCAGCCGGTACCGCCCGGCGACGTGTACGAACTCGAACGCGACCGCGAGGGTCGGCACGGCCGGATCATGCGCTACACGCTGAACACCGGCTGAGCACCCGGAACCGCACGAAGCTTGACATAGGGGGAGGGGGTATACAGACTTGAGGGAGACGCACTGGCGTCCCCCTCTTTCCGGTGGTGCCCATGTCCCTCTCCCTGCTCGACTTCGGCGTGATCGCGGCCGCCCTCGGCGCCATCGCGTGGGTGCTGTGGTACTTCCTCGCGAGTGGACCGGCCTCCGAGGCGCCGCCGGGCGGTGCGTCATGACCACCGCGACCGCGCCCAGCGCAACCGTCCCGGCCGCGGACGCCGCGCACGTCGTGCTCTCCGTGGGCGGCATGACCTGCGCCGCCTGCTCGTCGCGCGTGCAGCGCACGCTCGGCAAGACCCCCGGTGTGCTCGACGCGAACGTGAACCTGATGATGGCCAACGCCACCATCGCGTTCGACCCGGCCGTCACCTCCCCCGACGCGCTCATCGACATCGTGCGCAGGACCGGCTACGACGCCGAGCTGCCCGAGCCCGCGCAGTCGGCGATCGAAGCGCAGGAAGAGCGGGAGGCCGAGCAGGAGGCCGACTATCGCGCCCTGCGCACGAAGGCGATCGCCAGCGGCGTCGCGGGTGCGGTGGCCATGATCCTGAGCATGCCGCTCATGGCGGGACCCGAGCACGCGCACGCCGATGCGTCGTCGGTGCCCGATCCGTTCATGCAGTGGGCCATGCAGAGCATGACGCCGGCGCTCGAGCGCATGGCGCCGTGGCTCTACGCCATTCCGCACGCGGCCATCACGTGGGGGCTGCTTGCGCTCACGCTCGTGACCATGCTGTGGGCCGGTCGCCACTTCTACACACGCGCGTGGTCGGCCTTCACGCACCGCGCCGCCGACATGAACACGCTCGTGGCGGTGGGCACCGGGGCGGCGTTCCTGTATTCGCTGCTGGCCACCGTGACGCCCCAGCTGTTCCTCGCGGCGGGCATCCTGCCGGACGTGTACTACGAGGCGGTGATCATCATCATCGCCTTCATCCTCACCGGCAACGCGTTCGAGGCGCGCGCGAAGCAGCGCACGTCCACCGCGCTGCGCGCGCTCGCGCAGCTGCAGCCGAAGACGGCGCGTGTGGAGCGCGACGGCGTGGAGCAGGACGTGGACGTCGAGGCGGTGCGCCGCGGCGACGTGGTGATCGTGCGCCCCGGCGAGCGTGTGCCGGTGGACGGCGAGGTGCTCAGCGGCACGAGCGCCGTGGATGAAAGCATGCTCACGGGCGAGTCGATGCCGGTGGCGAAGCAGGCCGGCGACCGCGTGATCGGCGGCACGATCAACGGCGCCGGTGCCTTCCGCCTGCGTGCCACCACGCTCGGCCGCGACAGCGTGCTTGCGCAGCTCGTGCAGCTCATGCGCGACGCACAGGGGAGCCGCGCGCCCATGCAGGCGCTCGCCGATCGCATCAGCGCGATCTTCGTGCCGGTGGTGCTCAGCCTCGCGATCGCCACCTTCGCCACGTGGTTCGTGGCCGTGCACGCGAGCGGGAGTCCCGCGGGCGAGGCGGCCATGCGCGGCTTCGCCACGGCGGTGTCGGTGCTCATCATCGCCTGCCCGTGCGCCATGGGACTCGCCGTGCCGACGGCCGTGATGGTGGCCACCGGTCGCGGCGCCGAAATGGGCGTGCTCATCAAGGGCGGTGAAGCGCTGCAGCGCGCCGGCGAGGTCACCACGGTGGTGGTCGACAAGACCGGCACGGTGACCGAAGGGCGCCCTACGGTCACCGACCTCGTGCGTGCGCCGGAGACGCCGCTCGACGAGGAGGTGCTGCTGCGGCTCGTGGCGTCGCTGGAACGCTCGAGCGAGCATCCGCTGGCCGCGGCCATCGTGCGGCACGCCGAATCGCGTGGCCTCGCGCTCGCGCCGATCGAGGCGTTCGAGAGCGACACGGGGCGCGGCGTGCACGGCGTGGTGGACGGTCGTGGTGTGCTCGTGGGCAACGCGGCGCTGCTGCGCGAGTGGAGCGTGTCCACGGCGCCGCTCGACGCGGCGGCCAGCGGCCTCGCGGCCCAGGGCAAGACGGCGATGTTCGTGGCCGTGGATGGCGCGCTCGCCGGCGTGCTCGCGGTGGCCGACCCGATTCGCGACACCTCGCGCGAGGCGATCCGTCGGCTGCGCGCGCTCGGCCTCGACGTGGTCATGCTCACCGGCGACAACGAGGCCACGGCCCAGGCGGTGGCCGGTGCGGCGGGCATCGACCGCGTGGTGGCGGGCGTGCTCCCCGAGGGGAAGGTGGCCGAGGTGGAGCGGCTGCAGCGCGAGGGGCGCGTGGTGGCGATGGTGGGCGACGGTGTGAACGACGCGCCCGCGCTCGCCCGCGCCGACGTGGGCATCGCCATCGGCACCGGTACCGACATCGCGGTCGAGGCGGCCGACCTCGCGCTCATGCGCGGCGACCTGCTCGGCGTGGTCGATGCCATCAGCCTGTCGCGGCGCACCATGCGCACCATGCGACAGAACCTCTTCTGGGCGTTCGGCTACAACACGCTCGGCATTCCGATCGCGGCCGGCGTGCTGTTTCCGTTCACGGGGCTGCTGCTGAGCCCGATGCTGGCGAGCGCCGCGATGGCGTTCAGCTCGGTGAGCGTGGTGTCGAACAGCCTTCGGTTGCGCGGGGTACCCTCGGCGCACTGACGCGCGTCCGACGCAGCGCCGCCCTCATCATCGAGGGCGGCGCGTGATCGTCAGCTGCGTGCGGCCAGCGCGAGGCACACCCAACCGGCAATGAAGCACACGCCGCCGATCGGCGTGATCGCGCCAAGTGCGCGGATGCCGGTGAAGGTCATGGCGTAGAGCGAGCCGGAGAAGAGCACGGTGCCGGCCAGGAACAGCCAACCGCTCGCGCTCAGCAGCCCCGAGGTGAAGCGCGTGGACGCCCACGCGACGACGAGCAGCGCGAGCGCGTGGTACATCTGGTAGCGCGCGGCGGTCTCGAAGACTTCGAGCAGCCGGGGCTCGACGCGCTCGCGCAGGGCGTGCGCCCCGAAGGCGCCGGCGGCTACGCTGATCGCGCCCGACAGGGCGCCGAGGGTGAGGAAGAGTCGTTCCATGCCGGAAAGCTAACGGGGGACGCCCGCCGTCCGACACGGTGCGTCCCCCGCGCTCCGCGCCAACGCGCCAACGCGCGGGCCCGTCGTGTGCCGTCAGTTGCCGTCAGGGCGGCAGGTGCGCAGCACGGTGTTCTTGAAGTCGCGCTCCGAGTCGATGATCTGCCAGAAGCCCTCGAGATACTTGGCGGCCTGCGCCTGCTTGCCTGGTGAGAGACCGGGGATCGCGGTCCACACGGCGTCGAGCGCCGGCTTCTGCTCGCGGTAGCGCGTGAGCGTGGGCGCCCACTCGGGCAGCGTGTGGCAGGGGCCCATGAAATGACGCTCCGTGACCCGCTTGATCGGCAGGCGGTAGTCGGGCACGGAGTAGCGGGTGTTCACGAGCCCCGACCAGTCCCAGTCGTAGGCCACCGGCGTGACGATGCCGACCGAGTCCTGCAGCAGGTAGATGTTGTGCAGCGCGCCGAGGGACCAGTCGGTGTTGCCCACCATGAACTCGAACAGCGAGAGTGACTGGAGGGTGGGCGTGTCCACGTCGCGGAACCGCGCGCCCTTCATGCCGTCGCGCAGTGTCTCGCTGGTCTCCTTGGCGACCTCTTCGTCGAGTTCGGTGAAGAAGGCGGTCACGGTCACCGGCTTCTCGCGCTCCGTCGAGTCACGATACGTGATGCGGGCCAGACGCGTGCGCGGCGCGGCCTTGTGCAGCACCTGGTACGATCGGTACACGCCGTACTCGAGCAGGATGTACTGCTGGTAGTCGTCGCTGTTGGGCCGGCAGGGTGTGGTGAGCTTGATGCGCGGGTTGCCCTGGAGCACCGTGCCGCGCGCGCTGTCCTTCGGGAGCTTCACCATGATCGGCGGGAACGAGCAGTTGCCCCGCTGCCGCCGGTAATGACCGCGGGCGCGCAGCTCCACGCCGACGGCCACCGTGCTGTCACCATCGGCATACCGGAACTCCGCCGGATGCCAGCGCAATGCGGTGGAGTCGCGCTCCCGCATGAGATCGCGGAGGTTCGTGGTGATCGTCACCTCGAGCACCGAATCGCTGCGGAAGAGCGGCTGCGCAGCGAGCGACGCGGACCCGAGCAGCGTCGTGGCGATCGAGAGCGCGATCGCCACGAGCCGCCGGCAGGGGGTGTGTCTCATCTGAGCTCCAGCTTGCGGACCGGTGAATCAGGGAGCGACCGCAGGTCGTCGCTGACGACACCGATGGTGACCGTTTCGTCGAACGTGATGCCGTACTCCACGACGCGCGTCTCGCCATCCTTCACCGCGCCCATGTACTTCCAGCGCCGGAAGAAGCCGTTGAACCGCGGTTCGACGGCACGCCGCGCCACGTCGATGTCGTGCGTGTGCACGCGCAGCAGGTGCTCGAAGGCCGGCGTCTCGTCGGGTACCTCGAGCTCGTCGTCGGCCGCGCTCTTGCGCCGGCGCTTCCACGCGCGGTCGGCGATCGCCTCGAGCTGCTCCGGCGACAGGGACTTGAGCACCTCCTCATCCAGCTTCGCCACGAACATGCCCGTTCGATTGGCCACGGCGAGCGCCTTCTGCATGCGCTTCTCCGCGTTCTTCCCCTCGAGCGCGGAGGGACGCCCGAAGTCGGTCCACCAGAGGCCGAGCATGAGCGCGTTGAAGGCCCCCGAGATCACCCACGACACGCTCGGTGCGACGGCGGCGGCCATGCCGATGCCGGTGACCACGAAGATGCCGGCGGCGTCCTTGCTGTCGTCGAGCGAGGTGCGGAAGCGCACCGCCGCCACGATGCCGCCGAGCGAGAAGGCGAGCGCAAGCGAGTACTTCACGAGCACGACGATGCCCGCCACCACGACCGGCAGGATGAGGTACGTCTGCACGATCGACTGCTGGTAGCCCTTCTTGCGGCGCGTGAGCGTGTACACCCACGCCACCGGCAGCGAGGTGGCGAAGGCGGTGAACATCGCGATCGCCGTGGCGAGCGGCGTGGGGCCGGGGCCGCCAGCCACCGGCGCGCCCGGTGTCGGCGCGGCGAGCAGGTCGGTGAGCGACTCGCTGCCGAGCGCTCCCCACGCCGAGGGCACATAGCGGTAGATGAGTGCCGCGACGGCGCCGGCGATGAGGTAGTAGATCGTGGTGCGCGCGACGACGTTGCGCCACAGCGGGTGGGCGATGATGCGATCCATGGCGGCGAAGATGCGGCCCGGGGGGCCGGACCACAACGGCGGAGGCGGGGTCTGATCGGTATGTTGGGACGAATCGACTCTTCCCGAGGACTTCGCATGCTGCCTCTGCTCGTCGCCCCGCTGCTGCTGCTGGCCGGCGTCGCTCGTGGACAGGCCCCGCCGCCGGCGGCGGGTGACTCGTCCGCGGTCCGCCCGTCGCTCGTGCTGGTCCTCACCGTGGACCAGCTCTCGCCGCGCTACCTCGAGCAGTGGCGCGAGCAGCTCACGGGTGGCCTGGGCCGGCTGCTGCGCGAGGGCGCCGTGTTCACGCAGGCGTACCAGGACCATGCGATCACGGAAACGGCGCCGGGGCACGCGTCGATTCTCTCCGGACGCTTTCCCTACAGCACCGGGATCGCGGCCAACGCCGTCGGCGTGAACACCGACGACGCCCCGCTGCTCGGCACGTTCGAGACGGGGGCCAGCCCCGAGCGGTTCACGGGCACCACGCTCGCCGACTGGCTCGTGCAGGCGGAGCCCGCGTCACGTGTGCTGTCGGTCTCGCGCAAGGACCGCGGCGCGATCCTGCCGGTGGGGCGCGGCAAGCACGACGTGTACTGGTACGCGCGCTCGCTGGGCCGCTTCACCACGAGCACCTGGTACGCGGACACGCTGCCCACCTGGGTGACCCGCTTCAACGACGAGCGCCGCGTGTTCGCGCACCACGCCGGTCGCGTGTGGGACCTGCTGCTCCCCGACTCGGCCTACACCGAGCCGGACAGTGTCACGGGCGAGAGCTTCGGTCAGGAGTTCACGTTCCCGTACACGATGCCGACCGACTCCATGCTCGCGGCGAACCTGCTCATCTCGTTCCCGTTCATGGACGAGCACACACTCGACTTCGCATGGCGCGGCGTGCAGGAGCTGCAGCTTGGCCGGCGTGGTGTGCCGGACCTGCTCGCGGTGTCGCTCTCCACCACCGATGCCGTGGGGCATCGCTGGGGGCCGGATTCGCGCGAGATGCACGACCAGGTCCTGCGGCTCGACCGGATGGTGGGGGCGTTCCTCGACTCCCTGGTGCAGGCGGTGGGCGAGGACCGGCTCTCGGTGGTGCTCACGTCGGATCACGGCATGGCGCCAAGTCCGGAGGTGCGCTCCACGCGGCAGGACAACCGCGGGGCGCGGCGCGTGATGCTCGACGAGTTCCAGGCGCCCGTGAACGCCGCGGCGGTCGTGGCCGCGCGCGCCAAGCTGCCGCTCGAAGCTCTCGGCTTCGATGGCTTCACGCTGAGCGTGGACCGCGAGCTGGTGCGTGGTCGCTCACGTGACCTGCGGCGTGTCGCCGAGGCCTTTGCCGAGGTGGCGCGCAGCATTCCCGGCGTCCTGCGCGTGGACCTGCTGGATGACCTGGCGAAGTCGGACACCGTGCAGGATGCGATCGCGCGCCGCTGGCTGCACATGTTCCGCCCTGGCGGGAACGAGGTGGCCGTGGTGACGCTCGCCCCCTATCACATCTTCGGGGACGCGAACGTGGCCACGCACGGGAGTCCGCACGACTACGACGCGCACGTGCCGCTGGTCTTCTGGGGGCGCGCGTTCGGCGCAGGGCAGGACGACGGCTTCGTGCGTGTGGTGGACATTGCGCCCACGCTGGCCGACCTGCTCGGGATTGCCGTGCGCGAACGCCGCGTCGATGGGGTCGTGCTCACGCGGGCGCGGCGCGGCGCGCCCTGAGGGCCCCCGCGGACGCGCCGAGCGGGCGCGTTCGCGGGATGCCCGGCCGCAGTCAGTGCGAGATGCGCGGGTCGAGCGTCTTGGCCTGCTCCACCCACTTGGTCACGCTCGCCTCGGTGGGGAGCGCGCGCACCAGCTTCTTCTCGGCGTTCACCTCGGCCATCTTCGCGGTGAGGTTGTCGGGGCGGCGCGTGGCCAGCTCCTTGACCGTGTCCACCCCCGCGGCCTCGAGCAGCTCCGAGTACTCGCCGCCGATCCCCGAGATGCGCATGAGGTCGGCCATGTTCGCGAGCTTGAGCAGGTGCGATGCGTCGAAGCCCGTCTGCTCGGCCACGGCGGCGCGCCCCTTGGCGGTGCCGCACTGCTCGAGCAGGTGATCGGTGGTGGTGATGCCGGCCGTGGCGAGCTTTTCGGCACGGGCCGGACCGATGCCCTCGATGTCGGTGATCTTGTACGCCATGCGATGCGTCTCCGCGTTGGATGAAGAACGGGGATGGCGGCGCGGCTCAGTCGCCGGCCACCGGCTGCGGCGTGGCACCACCGAGGCCGCGATCCGACGGGCCGAGCACGAATGTGCGCAGCGCGTTGACGGCCGTGTGCAGCACCACGTACAGACAAGGTACCACGAAGAGCGTGAGGAGCGTGGACATGGTGAGGCCGCCCACCACGGCGATCGCCAGCGGACGCATGAGCTCCGATCCGTCACCGAGGCCCAGCGCCAGCGGCGCCGTGCCCACCAGCGACGTGATCGTCGTCATGAGAATGGGGCGCAGGCGTGCCGCACCGGCCTCCACGACCGCGTCGAACATCGAGGCGCCCGTCTCGTCCTGGTGCGTCTTCACGAACTCCACCAGCAGGATGGAGTTGTTCACCACGATGCCGGCGAGCAGGATCATGCCGAGCAGCGCCGGCGCGCTGAAGGGCGTACCGGTGAACTTGAGGATCGCAACCACACCCACGAGCGACATCGGCACCGCCGCCAGGATCACGAACGGATCGGTGAGGCTCTCGTACTGCACGGCGAGCACCACGAACACGAGGAAGATCGCGAGGCCGACCACGAGCAGCATCTGCGCGTTGCTCTCCTCGATCGCCTCGGCCTCGCCGCCGATGATCACGCCGTAGCCGTCGGGAAGCGCGAGGTCGGAGAGGCGGTTGCGGATGGAATCGGTGACTGCGCCGATCGTGGCCACGGACGTGAGCACGTCGCCGCTCAGGCGGATCTGCCGATTCTGGTTCTCGCGGCGGATGCTCGAGGGGCCGAGCGCCGGCCCGACGCTCGCCACGTCGCGCAGCTGCACGGGCGCGCGTCCGGCGCCCGCCGGGAAGAGCGGCAGGTCCGCGAGGTTGTTGACGCTCTGGAACCGGCCGCGCGGGAAGAACACGCGCACGTCGTACTCGAAGTTGCCTTCGGCGTAGCGCGTGGCCACGGTGCCATCGAGCGCGGTGCGAATGGTCGCGCCGACGGTCGCGACATCGAGGTTGAGGGCGCGGGCGCGCTCCCGATCGAGTTCGATGGACAGGAGCGGGTTGGCCTCGTCGGCCTGGAAGTCGAAGTTCTGCAGGCCGGGGGTGCCCTGCAGCGTGCGGGCCAGCGACCGGCCGATCTCTTCGAGCACCGGGATCTCATCGCCGACGACCGCGACGGACACGGCCTCGCCGCTGCTGGACGTGCGCAGGCCACGAATGCGCGGCGGGCGGACACCCACACGTGCACCGGCGAAGCCGCGGGCGTCGATGCGCGACTGCAGCTCGCTCACCCACTGCTCGGCCGTCAGCTCGCGCGTCTTGGTGGTGCCGCCGAGTCGGATGTCGAGGCTGCCGCGGCCGGCGTTGGCGCTGCTGGTGCCGCCGAAGAGGAATCCACCCGCCGTGGCGAACACGCTCTCGACGTTGGGCATGTCCATGGCCATCGCTTCGAGCTCGCGCGTGAGGCGATCCGTCTGCCCCGGCGTCGCACCGGCCGGCAGGCGGATGAAGGCGCCCACGGTGCCGTCGTCCACCTGCGGCAGGAACTCGTTCGGGATGCTGCGTGCGGCGAGCACGGCGATTGCCGACACGCCCACGGCGCCACCGAGCACGAGCCAGCGCATGCGCACGGCGCGCGCAGCACCGCCACGGTACCACTCGGTCACGCGCGTGAGGAAGCGGTCGAAGGCCACCAGCGGCGGGAACTTCTCGAGGCCACTCTTGAAGCGCACCTTGCCGAGCTGCGCCGCCAGCATGGGCACGAGCGTGAGCGCGAGCGGCAGCGAGGCGAGGATCGCGAAGGAGATCGTGAGAATGAGCTCGCGGAAGATGAGCGCCGAGAGCCCCGTGATGAGCAGGAACGGCGCCACCGACGCGAGGTTGGTCGTGGTGGAGGCGACGACCGCGTTGGCCACCTCCGCCGCGCCGACGTGCGCGCCCTCCTCCGGGTCGAGATCATCGATCGTGCGACGCCGGTAGATGTTCTCGAGCATCACGATGGCGTTGTCGAGCAGCAGGCCGGTGCCGAGCGCCAGGCCGCCGAGCGACATGATGTTCAGCGTCAGGTCGCTGATGCCCATCATGATGAACGTCGCGAGGATCGCGAGCGGGATCGACACGCCGATGATGAACGTCTTGCGGAACGAGCGCAGGAACAGCAGCACCACGAGCATCGCGAGCACGGCGCCCATGATGGCCGCGCTCTGCACCGAGTTGAGGGCGTCGCGAATGAAGCCCGACTGGTCGAACGTGGTGTTGTACTGGACGTCCTTGGGGATGTACTGGCTCTGCTGCAGCCGGTCGAGCAGCGCCTTGACGCCGTCCACCACCTCGACGGTGTTGGCCTCGGGCTGCTTCTGGATGCCGATGCGCACGGCGGGCACGCCGTTCAGGCGGGCCCAGAAGCGCTGCTCCTGGCTCGTGTCGCGGATCGTGGCCACGTCGCGCAGCGGCACGCGCGTGCCGCCGGTGCCGGTGAGCAGCACGTTCCGGATGTCGTCGATCTTCTCGAACTTGCCCGTGGTGCGGCTCACGAGCTCGAGGTCGGGGCCCGAGACGCGGCCGCCGGCGATGTTCTGGTTGTCGTTGCGGAGCGCGGTGAGCACCCCGTTCACGGTGAGCCCGAAGCCGCGCAGGCGCTCGGGGTCGAGTTCCACCTGCACTTCGCGCACCAGGCCGCCGGAGATGTCGACCGAGGCCACCCCGTCGACCGAGAGCAGCTGTGGACGCAGGCGCTGGTCGACCCACTGCCGCAGCGCCACGAGGTCGCGCTCGTTCGACGAGAAGGCGACCTGGTAGATCTGCATCTGCGACGGATCGGACTTGTTGATCGTCGGCGGGTCGGCCTCTTCCGGCAGGCGCGCGCGTACGCGCTCCACGTTCTTCGCCGCGTCCTGCAGGGCGAAGTCCACGTTCGTGCCGTAGCGGAAGTCGAGCGTCATGTTGACGCGGCCTTCGTTGATCTCCGTGCTCATCAGCTGCAGCCCCTCGGTCGTCGCGAGCGACGACTCGAGCACCTTCGCGATCGTCTCCTCGAGCACGATCGGTTCGACGCCGGGGTTGCTGACCGAGACGCGCACCTGCGGATACACGATGCGCGGCAGCAGGTCGACCGGGATGCGGCCGATGTACACGAGGCCAAGCACCAGCAGCGTGCTGGTGAGCATCAGCGTGCCGATCGGGCGCGAGATGGCCCAGCTGGCGATGCCTCGGCGCTTCACGGGGCGTTCGCCGCTCATGGCGTGGTCCTCGCGGTGGTGAGGGAGGTGCTGTCGGTCGCGGCGGCCGGCGTCATGGGAGTGGTGCCGGTGCGCGATTCCGGGGCGAGCGGATCGACGATGCGCACCGCGCCGCCCTCGCGTACGAGCGAGTTGCCGGCCACGATGATCGTGTCGCCGAAGGCGAGTCCCGAGAACACCTCGACCTTGCCATCCACGTCGTCCCCGACGCGCACGGCGCGTCGCTCGGCGAGTCCGTCCTTCACGATGAACACGCTGCGCGCGCCGCTCGCGCCGAGCACCGCGCGCGTGGGCACCACCAGCGCGCCCTCGCGCGTGTCGAGGCGAATGGTGGCGCGCACGGTGTAGCCGGGGCGGAGCTGCGCCGTGGACGGCCCCGTGACGGCGATTTCCACCGGCACGAGGCGCGACACGGAATCGGCGGCCGGGAAGATGCGGCGCACGCGGCCCGGATACTCGGTGCCGCCGAGGGCGTCCACCTTGAGCGCCACCGACTGGCCGGTGCGCAGCTGCGCGACCTCCAGTTCGGAGACGGGCATGCGCACCACCAGTGTGCTCAGGTCGGCCACGGTGAACAGTCGCGTGTTGGGCGACACGATGTCCCCGCCGCGCACGAACCGGCCGGTGATCACGCCGTCGATCGGCGACTTGACCACGGCGAAGCCGAGGCGCGTGCGCAGCTGCGCCAGCGAGGCGTCAGCCGAGGCAAGCGCGGCCTGGTCGCGCTCGTTCTCGATGGCCGTGATGATCTGCTGCTGGAAGAGCTGCGCCGAACGCGCCGCGGTGGAGCGCGCGAACTCGGCCTGGGCTTCCGCCGCGCGGACCTGCGCCTCGAGCTCGCGCGCGTCGACCTCGGCCAGGACCTGGCCGGCCCCGACGCGCGTGCCCTCCTCGACCTTCACGTCGAGCAGCGCGCCGCCGAGCTGGGCGTTCACGGCCACGGTCACGAGCGGTTCGAGCTGTCCCGTGACGAGACTGGTGTTGGACATGGACGCCCGCTGCACCAGCTCGATTTCGACGGGCGTGACCTGCGGACCGCCGCGGCCACCCGGCCCGCCGCGTCCGCCACCCGGCGGGCCACCGCCCGGACCGCCACCGCCGGCGGTCTCGGGTGAACCCCCTCCACCGCAGGCCGCGAGGAGCAGGGCACCGGCGAGGACGAGCGGGGAATATCGGGAATGCGACGAAGGCATGAGGCAAGGTCGAGGCGTAAACGAGGCGGGCACGGCGCCGAGGTTCGGCGGCGTGCCCGCGACCACTGGTTGTACGCATGAACCGGGGTTCATGTTCGTCAACCGAGGCACGAGCCGGGTCACGAGACGGTGGCGGTGCGGGCGCTGGGCGCACGGCACGCCACCGGGGCGGACCTCTTCGCGAGGGCAGACGGTCGCGACCGCTCGACGTTAGGGAATCGGCTATATTCCGCCATGATCTCGGCTCCTGCCCCCGTGGCTGAGCGACGGCCGATGGTTGCCGCCGGCCTTCCCCGCGCGACCACGGCACAGATGCTGCGTCGGGCCTTGCTCCTGCGGTGCCCCCACTGTGGAGGGCGGGGCATTTTCGCGAGCTTCTTCACGCTCAAGCGGCACTGCCCCACCTGCGGCCTCCGCATCGAGCGCGGCGAGAGCGACTACTTCGTCGGCGCCTACCTCTTCAACCTCATCGCCGTCGAGCTGATCCTCTTCTTCTGCGTCTGCGGCTTCGTCTTCGTGACGTGGCCCGACGTGCCGTGGGACCTGCTCACCTGGGTGACGGGCGCCCTGATGCTGTCGGGATGCTTCCTCTGCTATCCCTTCGCGAAGACGACCTGGCTGGCGGTGGACCTCGCGATCCGGCCGCTGACGGCGGAGGAGATGCGCTGGCACCACGAGGGTGGGGATCTGGGCGATCGGGAACTGCCGCACGTCTGAGTGGGCGGGGTGGTGACGCCGGCCCCGTGGACGCAGCTGCAGGCGGTGTTCCAGCTCGAACTGCGCATCCAGCGGCGTGAACCGGCCACGGTGCTGTACCTGCTGGTCTTCCTGCTGCTCACCTTCGGCTTCGTGAGCAGCGGTGCCGTGGAACTCGTGCGGGACCGCGGCGCGCTCCCCAAGCTGTCGCCGCTGGCGATCGCGCTGGCCATGGGCGGGCTCACGGCGTTCGGTCAGGTGATCACCACGATGATCACGGCCAGCGCCGTGCTCCGCGACGCCGCGTGGCGCACCGACCAGCTGCTCTTCACGACCGCGCTCGATGCGCGCGCGTGGGTGCTGGGGCGATGGGCCGCCGCCCTCACGGTCATGGCGATGGTCTACGGCGGACTGGTGGCCGGCGTGCTCTTGGGCGCGGCGGCCCCCTGGGTGGCGCGCGATGTGCCGTGGGCCACCGTGCTCGGGCGCGCCTTGTGGCCGTGGCTCACGGTGACCCTCCCGACCACGCTCGCCGTGGGCACGCTGCTCACGGTGGCCGCCGTGCGCACGCGCCGGCTGCTTGGCGTGCTCGCCGCGGCGCTCGCGCTGCTCTTCCTCTGGCAGGGGTGCGAGGCCGTCGCTCGCTCGGCCGAGGCCGGCTCGCTGCTGGCGCAGGTGGCGGCGCTGGCCGACCCGTTCGGCACGGTGGCGGTGCAGGCGGTCACGGCCGACTGGCCGGACGCCATGCGCGCGAGCCGCCTGGTGCCGGTGCTGGGGCTCGTCGGTGTCAGTCGCCTCGTGTGGCTGGGGGTGGCGCTGCTCGCGGGGGGCGTGCTCCTGCGCACGATGCGGCCGGGCCGGGGTGCCGCTCCCGTCAGGGCAGCGTCCGACGTGGCGTCGGCCCCGGGCACCATGCGCCCGTTGCGCTCCGTCGCGCGCTCGCCGCTGGCCGCGGTCGCTGCGTTCACGGCGCGGTGGACGTGGCGCGAACGGGGCTGGCGGGTGATCGCCGGGCTCGGCGTGCTGAACGTGCTGGCGCACGCCATGGGGAGTGACCTGGCCCCGGCGGCCACGGCGGGCGACCTCGTCGCGCTGGTGCGGGAGCACGCGCGCCTCTTTCTCATCCTGCTCGCCACGATCTACGCGGGCGAACTGCTCTGGCGTGATCAGGACCAGCGCGTGGTCGAACTGGTGGAGAGCGCGCCAGTGGCCACGCGCACGTTGGTGGGCGGGCGGGTGCTGGGGCTGATGGCGTCGCAGGCGGCGCTCGTGGCGGCGCTCGTGGTGGCCGCGTGGCTCGGTGCACTGACGCGACACGGCCTCGTGGTGGCCCCGCTTCCCATGCTTGCGGGTGCCGCCCTCTGGATCTTCGTGCCGTTCGTGCAGTGGCTGCTGCTCTCGTTGGCAGTGCACGTCGCGATCCGCCACAAGGTGATCGCGCACCTCATGCTGATCGCGGGCTGGGTGGGCGCGGTGGCGCTCGACGCGAACGGCGTGTCGTCACCCTGGGTGCGCTTCGCGGACCCGCCGGCCATCGAAAGCGGCCTGCCACTGCCGTTCGCGGACGCCGCGTGGCGGGCGGCCTGGTGGAGCACCGTGAGCGCGGTGTTGTTCGCGCTCACGGTGCTCGGCTGGAGACGCGCTACTTCTCGACGATGATGAGGTAGGGCGACGCCGCCCAGAACCGCGCCGGGTCGGTGATGCGCACGCTGGTGCCGCGGAAGGAGCCGTCCTTGTCCTTCCGCTCCGACTCCACGAGCGAGGCGTCGTGCCGCGACACGATGCGGTAGCTCTTGTCCGCGCGCGGCAGCGGAATCGTGATCGTTTCCCGCTTGTCGGCCACGGTGAAGTAGGACGCATCGAGGTCGCGCGCCGGCACCAGCGTCTCGCCGATGCGCGTCACGAGCAGCAGGCGCGACCCGCCTTCCTCGCGCACGAGCTTGCGGTCGAGCAGTTCGCGCTTGGTGCCCACCGTGTAGTACACGCGGTTCGCGCTCGTCTGCACCTGCCGCACGGTGTCGGTGAGGGCGACCTTCTCCTCGGTGAGGCGCACGTTGGCCTCGCGCAGTTCGCGCACTTCGGTCTCGAAGGCCGCGATCTCGCGGTCGCGCAGCTCGAGGCGCGACTGCAGGTCGCCGAGCAGCTGGGCCGTGGTGCTGGCCTCGCCGCGCAGTCTTACGATGGAGTCGCGCGTGCGCGAGAGGTCGGCCGTGCGCGCGTTCAGGCGCTGGCGGAGGGTCTTCAGGCGGGCGAGGATGTCCTCGCGGGCCGCGGCGGCCTGGGCGCGTCCGCTCTCGTCGCCCGTCTGCGGCTTGACTTGCGAGGTGAGGCCGCGCACCTGACGGAGCTCGGCGTCGATCTGGTCGGCGAACTTGCTGGCTTCGGCCAGCTCGGAGAGCGCGCGGTCCTTGTCCGCATCGGCGCTGCCCACGATGGCGGCCAGCGAATCGCGCGTGGCGGTTGCGGCGGCGAGCTCGGCGGCGAGGCGTTCAGCCTCGGCCACGGCCTTCTGGTCCTGGCAGCCGCTGAGTGCGGCAAGGGCGAGCGCCGACCCGAGCGCTGCGCGAACGAACGACGCGCGCGAGCGGAGGCGGGGCAGGGAAATCTGGATCATGTCGGAACGGAGTCTGGGGAGGCGAGCCGGACCGCGTCACGCGGGCAACAACGGGGAAACGTCCCACGCGTCCGGACCCGGCGAACGTACGCCGACTGGCGGGTCGGCGGAAGTGACGCCCGTCACAGCCGGTGTCAGCAGTCGCCGCGCTTGTGGGCGATCGGCTCGCAGGTGAAGGCACCGTCGGCCCAGAGCCCGCGCCGAGCACGGCGCGCGTCGGCCACGGCCGCACGCACGGCCTCGATGTGCCGCACGTTGGGAGGGAAGACCACCGCCACGGCCCACCCGTCGCGCGCCTGCTGCAGGTTGAGGTGCGTGCCGCCGAGCTCGGCTGTCCACACATGAGCGAGCGTTCGCCCATAGCGGTCCTCGCGCTGCACATCGTACTCCAGCCACGCCGTGTCCCCGCGCGCGAGCACGCGACGCAGGGCATCCCGCGAGCGCGTGCCGAACGGGCGCTGCGACATTTCCGGCGCGTCGAGCAGGAGCAGGCGCACGCGGCGGTCGTCGGTGCAGCGGAAGGAATCGCCGTCGCTGACGGCGGCCACGATGCAGAACGTGCGCGGCGGAGTCGACGGCGTGCGGGGGATGGTCGGTGCCGCGTTCGGCGTCGACGCGTCGGCGGCGACCGGCGTTCCTCCGGCTGCCGGTGCGTCTGCCGGTGCCTCGGCCGGCTGGCAGGCGAGGAGCGCGAGCAGCGCCGGACACATCGCGAACAGGTATCGAGTCACAGCCACCCCCGAAATCGGTACACGAGCAGGCCCACGGCCTCGTGCACGGCGGCGCGCGCCACCACGAGGCGCGCGCCGCTCGTGTCGAGCCGTGTGATCGCCACGTCGCGCGCGGTGGCCGGCGCACAGGTGACGGAGAAGCCGGTGGCCTCGAGCGTCGCGCAGGCGCGGCGGGCATGCAACGGCGACGTGACCACGCGGAGGTGCTGCCAGCCGCGCGCCCTTGCGAGCGCCGCGAACGCGAGGCTCTCCGTGTACGTGTTGGTCACGCCGGTGGCGATGTGCACCTGCACGCCGCCGCCGAGCAGCGCGGCCACGCGTCGCTGGTCGGCGCCACTGGTGACGACACGGCCGCGCACCGCGCGCCCCTGCTCCGACAGCAGCAGGTGCGGAATGCCGAGCCGCTGCGCATCGTCGAGTGCACTCACGAGTCGCGTGAGCGCGATGTCGCCGATGTGCCCCGCATCGGTCATGGCGCCGGAGTAGACGACCACGGCATCGGCCGGACGTCCCTCGGCGTCGGCGCGCAGCAGCGCGAGGGCCGGCCGTTCCACGAGCGGCGTATAGGCCACGAGCAGGAAAAGCGCCGTCGCGACGCCTGCGCCCAGCCAGAGTGTCCAGCCGACGCGCGTGCGCGCGATGACCGCGCCGAGCACGAGCGCCGCCAGGCGCAGCACCGTGTCACGCGCCGAGAGTGCATCGGCGAGGCCGATCGTGAGCGCGACCTCCATGGTACCGAGCGCGAGGGCGGCCCCGCACGCGATCACGAGCCACGCCGGCGCGCGCTGGCCGGCGGGCAGGATCGCGACGGGGCCGCGGTCGAGCGTCACTCCTGCGAGATGGGCGCGCCGCCCGGCTTGCCCGGCGGGGCCTTCCACCGCTCGAACCAGCTCCGCAGGAACGCCTGCGTGCGAAGGAAATTGGACGGCGTGCTGCTCGTGCCGTGCCATTCGTTGTTGAAGCGCACCATCGCCGTGGGCACCTTCAGCACCTTGAGCGCCTCGTAGTACTCCTCCGTCTGCGGCATCGGCGTGCGCAGGTCCATCACGCCCGTCATGAGCATGGTGGGCGTCTTCACGTTGCCCACGTACATGAGCGGCGAGCGGCGCAGATGCTCCGACGGGTCCTCCCAGGGGAACTTCTCGAAGTTGCGGTACCAGCTCGGTCCGTCGGTCGTGCCCACGAAGCTCAGCCAGTTGGTGACGGGGCAGTTGGCGCTGGCGGCCGAGAAGCGATTGGTCTGGCCCACGATCCAGCTCGTGAGCACACCGCCGCCCGAGCAGCCGAACACGTACAGCCGGTTGTCATCGATGTAGCCGCGCTTGATCACCGAGTCCACGCCGGCCATGAGGTCGTCGTAGTCCTTGCCGGGGTAGGCGTTCTTGATCGCGTTGCCGAACGCCGAGCCGTAGCCGGTGGAGCCGCGCGGGTTCGTGTACAGCAGCACGTAGCCGTGCGCGGCGTGGTCCTGTCGCGCGAAGCTGAAGCCCACGTTGTACATCGAGTGCGGCCCGCCGTGGATCTCGAGCATGAGCGGGTACTTCTTCGCCGGATCGAAGTCGGGCGGCTTCACGATCCACCCCTGGATGCGCATGCCATCCACCGACGTGTACCAGATCTCTTCGGTGCTCGCGAGCTGTTTGCCGGCGAGCAGGTCGCCGTTCACGTGCGTGAGCTTGCGCAGCTGCGTGGGCGTGCGCACGTCGAAGGCGACGAGGTCGTTCGGCTCCGTGGGCGTGCTGCGCGTGCCCACCACGAGCCCCGACTTGCCCATGTCGCTCACGCCGAGCATGTGCGCGCCCGTGGTGATCGCGCGGTGCTGGCCGGCGAGCGAGACGTAGTGCAGGTTGCTCGCGCCTTCGTTCTGCACGGTGAAGTAGATGCCGCGGCCGTCGGGCGCCCACGTGAGATCGCCGGGCGACCGATCGAGCGAGGCCGTGAGGTTGCGCACGTTGCCACCGTCGGCGTCCATCACGTAGAGCGACGCGTCCTGCCACGTGGCGCTGGTGGAGTCGTAGCCGGTGTACGCGATGAGGCGGCCGTCGGGCGACGGCGTGGGGTTGCTGTCGGGGCCCTTGCGCGTGGTCAGCTGGGTGACGGCGCCGGTGGTCACGTCCACGCGATAGACGTCGGATTCGCGCCAGGCGTACTCCCAGTCGTCGGTGCGAAGCCCGCTGAAGAGCAGCGCCTTGCCATCCGGCGTCCAGCGGCCGCCGCCGTGGTTCCAGTCACCGCTGGTGACCTGTCGCGGCGCGCCGCCGTCGGCGGAGACCACGAAGAGGTGCGAGAAGCCCTCCGGAAGGAAGCCCTGTCGATCGGCGCGGTACTTCACGCTGGTGACGACGCGTGGCGCCTCCGTCCACTTGGCCCCCTTGGGCGCCGGCGGCAACGCGAGCGGCCACGACTCCCGCTTGGGCACCTGCATCTGGAACGCGATGTGCTTGCCGTCGGGCGACCACGAGATCCCGCTTGGCGACTCCACCAGGCGCGTGATCTGCGAGGTGGCCCCTTCGGCGTCCATCCAGCGCACGAAGATCTGCGATCCGCCCGGCTCGCCGGACGCGAGGTACACGATGCGGGTGCCGTCGGGGGACCACTGCGCCGACGAGCCCTTTACGAGGAAGCGATTCTTCGTGCCGTCGGCGTTCATGAGCCACAGCGCCGACTCGCGCTTGTCGTTCACGCCATCGATCCACGTGCGCGTGTACAGGATCTGCTGGCCGTCGGGCGAGAGCTGCGGATTGCTCACGTCCTGCCAGTTGAAGTAGTCGGCGATGGTGAGGCGGTTGGCCGGCATCGCGGCGGCAGCCTGCGCGTGGAGTGCGGCGGGCGCGGGCAGCGTGAGCGCGGTGCTGGCGCCGAGCAGTGCCGTGACGAACCATCGACCGCGCGGGGCGCGGATCGTGGGCGTTGGGTGCATGGGACCTCCGGTGGAGCGGCGGGGGGCGAATCGAGGGGCGTCCGGCTGTCGCCGGGCGCGGCGGCGCGGCGTCGCGCCGGCCACGGGTGGAGAATGGTCGCCGGTCAGTCGCCGCGGTAGGTCACCCGGAAGCCGCCCGTCTCGGAGACCTCCACGGCGACGAGCTGCGGCACGCGCTCGCGCACGGCGCGCCAGATCCAGATCGCGAGCGACTCGCTGGTAGGGTTGAGCAGGCCGGGCACGTCGTTGAGCACGCGATGGTCGAGCGCGCCGTGCACCGGTGCCCAGGCGTCTGCCAGGTCGGCGAAGTCGAGCACCCAGCCCGTGTCCGGATCGACGGGCCCGCGCACGGTGAGTCGGACCCCGAAAGTGTGGCCGTGCATGCGGCCGCAGGGGTGGCTCTCGGCGACGGACGGCAACCAGCGCGCGCTCGCGAGCGCGAAGTCGGCGGAGAGCTCCGCCGTGGGCGCGCCGGGATCGGTCAGCGCCGGCCGGGCGAGGCGGCGCTGGAGTCGCCGCCGGTGACGCCGAGCGAGTCGAGGAAGGCGAACATGCTGTCGTAGCGCGCGGCCACGAGGTCACCATCCACGAGGCGGCGCACGCCCTTCCACTCCCGGACCAGCGACGACGACTTCACGTCGAGCGAGCTCTCGATCACGCGCCGCTTGCTGGTGCTGGCGTGAATGAAGCGTCCCTCGCCGATGTACATGCCGATGTGCGTGATGCGGCTGCCCTTCCCGAAGGTGAGCAGGTCGCCGGGCTTCATCTGGCTGCGATCCTTGGGGATCTCACGACCGACGCGCGCCTGCTCCTGCGCGGTGCGCGGGAGCGAGATGTCGAAGGCGGACACGATGTGTCGGATGAGCGCGCTGCAGTCGAGGCCGCGCAGCGGGTTGTTGCCGCCGAGCAGGTACTTGATGCCGATGGACTGCTGCGCGCGCGCGACCATGGAGTCGCGCAGCGCCCCCACGGACGCCGAGAGCGCGGCGAAGGCCCGGGGACGGGCCGCGTCGACGGCGAGTCGCGGCGCGGCGGCGCCGCTGGTTTCGGCCGCTTCCGCACGCGACGCAGCGCTCGCGGCGTTGCCCGACGAAGAAGCACCCATCTGCGCCTGCACGGGGGTCGCGGCCACGAAGGCGGCGACCATGGCGGTCAGGGCGAAACGAATCGGTCGCTGGCGTGCTGGGGAGGGCACGTCGAGGCGGCGGGTGACAGGGCGGAAACGAGCGGCGAGGACGGCACGACACCGTCCCGCCATCGGCGACCCCACAACCTAGCCCGCGACCTGCGCTGCCGCCACCGCCTCGGTCAACCGCGCCCGATTCACCCCCCGGTGGGAGCCGTGCCACACGGCCACCCCGTCCCGGAACACGATCGCCTGCGGTGACTCGTGCCGGATGCCAAGTGACGACTCGATTTCGTTCGACAGCGAA
Organism: Gemmatimonas sp.; assembly: GCA_011390885.1. Classification (GTDB taxonomy): domain Bacteria; phylum Gemmatimonadota; class Gemmatimonadetes; order Gemmatimonadales; family Gemmatimonadaceae; genus JAABRT01. The sequence continues at coordinate 77,395 of JAABRO010000061.1, forward strand.
CGGCTGGAGAGCACGTCGACCTGATAGACGGGCACGTCGGGGTGCGCGCCGAGGAACGCCGTGACCTCCTCGAGCGCCATGGCGGAGAGGCCGCACGTCGGGCTGTGCTTGTACAGCAGGGCGACCGGGGTGTCCGCGAAGCGGGTGTCCCAGGCGGCGCGGACGTCCAGGGCGGAGCGGATGAACGGCATGTCGGCAGCGTGCGTGCGGGGCATGATCGGGAACGAATGGAGACGCCAGCCACTAACTCCTCGCAACACCACATCGTGCCCCATGCCGCCTCGCGTCCCTTCCATGTCGCCGACCGCCTTCATCCGATCCATGTCGACGAGCGCCCGGCTCGTGGCCGGCCTGCTGCTGGCCGCGATCGCCAGCCACGCCGAGGCGCAGACGCCGCGGGTGGATCACGGCGCCTACTCCGTGCTGCTCTCCCGCCACGTCCGGGACGGCCTCGTGGATTACGACGCGTTCCGGGACGCGCCCGAGTTCCGGCGCTACCTCGCGCTGCTCGCCGAGACCGATCCGTCGGCGCTGCCGCGCCGCGAGCAGCTGGCCTTCTGGATCAATGCGTACAACGCGTACACCATCGCGCAGGTCAACGCGCACGGCGAGCGCGCGTCCATTCGCAACATCAACAAGTCACTCGGCTTCCTGAAGACCGGCGGCGCGTGGTCGGAGCCGATGGCGGTCATTGGCGGCACGCGCTACACCCTCGACCAGATCGAGCACGAGCGCATCCGCCCCGTCTTCCAGGAGCCGCGCATTCACTTCGCCCTCGTCTGTGCGGCGATCGGCTGCCCGCCGCTTCGCAACGAGGCGTACTCGGCAGAGCGTCTCGATGCCCAGCTTGACGACCAGGCGCGCGCGTTCCTGCTTCGCTCTCCCGCCAAGAACCGCGTGGACGTGGCTCGGCGGGAGGTCGCGCTGAGCCCGATCTTCAAGTGGTACGGCCGTGACTTCGCCCCGGATGAGCGCGCGCTGCAGCGCTGGCTGAGCCGGTACTGGCCCACCGGCCCCGAGCGGGCGCTGCTCGAGGCCGGCACGGCCAGGGTGCGCTGGACCGACTACGACTGGTCGCTCAACGGGCGGGGCGCGCGGTGAGCGTGGGGCACGCACGCCGGCATCAGGCGGCATCGCCGCGCGCCGTCGGATTAGCTTTGGGGATGCCGTGGCTCCGCATCCTCAGCCCAGCCATTTCCATGCCGATGCACCGCACCATCCGTCGCAGTCGCACGCGCTCGCTGTCGATCACGCGCTCCGCGCGGTTCGCCGCGACGTTGACGATCGCGACCCTGTTCGCCGTGCCCCCGCTCGATGCGCAGGACCTCTCGCGCGCCGGCCATGACATCGGCTCACCCGATGCGCTCGTGGAGGTGGTCGAGTTCCACGACCTCGGCTGCTCGCAGTGTCTCCGGTTCACCTCCTCCATCTTCCCGGCGCTCGAGCGCGAGTTCATCAGGACCGGCAAGGTGCGCTGGAAGTCGGTGCCGTTCGTGCTCGGCTCCTTCCGCCACTCGGCATTCGCCTCCGAGGCTGCCGAGTGTGCCGCGGAGCAGGGCAAGTACCTGCCGGTGCATGACGCCCTGCTGGCGCGGCAGGCCGAGTGGAAGGCCTCGCTCTCGGTGCCCACGGCATTGTTCGCGTCGATCGCGCGTGGCGCGGGCGTGGACACCGCGCGCTTCGGGGCGTGCGTGCGCAGCGAGCGCATGCGTGATCGGGTGCGCGACCACAAGGCCATGGCCCGCGTGCTGCAGGTGTACGGTACGCCGACCTTCCTCGTGCAGCGGCAGAAGCGCATCCTGGGCGCGATCCCCGCGGACCAGTTCGCGGCCTTCCTGCGAGAGGAAGTCAAGGAGGCGCAGACGCGCGCCGCCCGCGAGCGCATGGGACGGCGTCCCGCGCCGTAGGGCGCGCCGTACCGCCTCGCCGGCGGCGCACTGTCGGGATAAGCTTGGGGATGGCCTCGATCACCACCCCAACCCCTCCAGCCGTGCTCGCTCGCCACACCCGCGCCGTCGTCCTCGGCGCGCTGCTGCTCGCCCCCCTCGCCCCGCCGCTGGGTGCCCAACTCGTGCCCGATTCGGCCACCCGCGCCGCGATGCGCTGGCGGTCGATCGGTCCGGTGAACATGGCCGGCCGCATCACGAGCCTCGCCGTGGACCCGACGAACCCCAAGGTCTACTACGTGGCCGGCGCCACCGGCGGCGTGTGGAAGACGGTCAACGCCGGCACCACCTTCTTCCCCGTGTGGGAGCACGGCCCGATCGCGTCGCTCGGCGACATCGCGATCGCGCCGAGCAATCCGAACATCGTGTGGCTCGGCACCGGCGAGGAGGACTCGCGCAACTCCGTGGCGCCGGGGTGGGGCGTGTACAAGAGCACCGACGGCGGCGTGACGTGGCAGTCGGTGGGGCTCGAGAAGACGCAGCACGTGGGACGCATCGCAATCCATCCCACGAACCCGGACATCGTGTACGTCGCGGCGCTCGGCGCGCAGTGGGGCGCCAACCCGGAGCGCGGCCTCTACAAGACGATCGACGGCGGCAGGACGTGGACGCTGAGCAAGTTCATCAGCGACAAGGCCGGCTTCGTGGACGTCACGCTCGACCCGCGCAACCCCGACGTGGTGTACGCCGCGAGCTGGGAGCGCGTGCGCAAGCCGAGCTCGTTCAAGAGTGGCGGCCCGGGGTCTGCGCTCTGGAAGAGCACCGACGCCGGCGCGACGTGGACCGAGGTGAAGGGCGGCGGCTTTCCTGAAACGATGAAGGGGCGCATCACGGTGAAGCTCGCGCCGAGCAACCCCGATGTCGTGTACGCGATGGTGGAAGCCGATTCCATGCGCGGCGCATCGCCGGCCATGCTGCTGAGCGGCCTGTATCGCTCCGCCGACGCGGGGCGCACGTGGACGTGGATGAACACCGAGAACCGCCGGCCGTTCTACTTCTCCGAGTTCGCGGTGGACCCCACGAACGCCGATCGCCTCTATCGGCTCGCGGTGGCGTTCCATGTCTCGGAGGATGGCGGCCGCTCGTGGCGCGCCAGCATGCTCGGCATCCATGAGGATTACCACGCCATGTGGATCAACCCGAAGGATCCCGACCACTTCCTCGTGGGCGGGGATGCGGGGCTCTTCGTGACGTACGATCGTGGCGGCACCTACGACGCGCTCAACAACATGGCGATGGGGCAGTTCTACGGCATCAGCTACGACTACCAGGTGCCGTACCTGGTGTGCGGTGGCCTGCAGGACAACGGCACGTCGTGCGGACTCAGCCGGCGCCGTGGTGGCCAGCTGCAGATGACCGACTGGTTCGCGCTCTTCGCGGCCGACGGGCTGCAGTCGGCGCAGAACCCGTTCAATCCCGACCTCGTGTACTTCGAGTCGCAAGGCGGCAACCTCATGCGTCGCAACCTCGCCACCGGCGTGCTCGACCGCATCCGTCCGCGCACGGTCACACGCACGCAGTTCGGCAACCAGATCGCGCAGGTGCGCGCGCAGGCCGCCGGCAAGCCGCTCACCGCCGAGCAGCAGCAGCGCATCGCCGACCTGCGGGCGCAGATGCAGCGCGAGCTCGCCGATCCGACCGTGGCCACACGCTGGAACTGGAACACGCCGTTCATTCTCTCGCGGCATGACGCGAACGTGTTCTACGCGGGCGCCGAGAAGCTGTTCAAGTCGGTGAAGGGCGGGCTCGAGCTGTTCGCGATCTCCGCCGACCTGAGCACCGCCGACGAGAACGTGCTGCGCATCACGACGGGCTTCGACGCGCAGGGCAATCCGGCCCCCGATGCCACGGGCGGCATCACGCGCGACGCCACGGGTGCGGAGGAGAACGCCACGATCGTGACGCTCGGCGAGTCGCCGCTGCGCGCCGGCATGCTCTACGTCGGCACCAGCGACGGCAAGGTGTGGCTCACGCGCAATGACGGCGGCACGTGGGAAGACCTGAGCGGTCGCTTCGCCGGTGTGCCGAAGGGCACGTACGTGAGCCGGGTGGAAGCGTCGCGCCACGACACGGCCACCGTGTACGTGTCGTTCGACAATCACCGCGAGAACGACTTCACGCCCTATCTGTTCGTGTCCACCGACTACGGCCGCACGTTCACGTCGCTCGCGGGCGGTATTCCGCGCGACCGTCCCAACACGGTGTACGTGGTGCGCGAGGACCCGGTGAACCGCGACCTGCTGTACATCGGCACCGAGCTCGGCGTGTCGGCCTCGCTCGATCGCGGTGCGTCGTGGTTCCGCCTCGACGGCAACCTCCCGGTCGTGCCGGTCTACGACCTCCAGGTGCACCTGCGCGATCGCGAACTCATTGCCGGCACGCACGGCCGCGCGATCCAGATTCTCGACGTCGCGCCGCTGCAGCAGTTCACGAGCGCGACCATGACGAAGGCGGTGCACCTCTTCGAGCCGGCGCCGGCGTTCCAGTACGGGCAGCTGCCGGCACCGTCGGAGCCGCGCGCCCAGCGGCCGTGGAAGGGGGACGGCGGACCGAGCGGCGCGGTGCTGTCGTACCGTCTCGCGTCGCCCGTGACGGGAAACGTGCGACTCATGATCGTGAACGCTGCCGGTGACACGCTCGCGCGCCTCACCGGGCCGAACACGGCCGGCCTGCACAGCGTGCAGTGGAACCTCACGGCGGGCGGTGGTGGCGGGTTCGGTGGCGGCTTGGGCGGCGGGCGCGGCGGCGCGGCTGGTGTCGCGCGCGTGCCCGGCTTCCCCGCGGGGTACAACCCGCGGCCCGCCGAGGCCCGAGGCAACCCCGATTCCACGCAGACGCCGGAGGCTGTGCGCGCGCGCCTGCTCGCGGCGCAGCCGGGCGGTGGCGGCGGCGGCGGCGGTGGTGGTTTCGGCGGCGGCGCGGCGCGCCCCGTGGACACGGGCGACTACCGCGTCGTGCTCGAGGCGGGCGGTGCGATCAGCACCACGGTGCTGCGCGTGGTCACCGTGAATCCCGGCGAGCGTGCCGTGATGGTGCCCGCAGTGCGATAATACCGTCATCCGGTCCGGATGACCTGCGCGGGGACATCGCCGGTCGGCGGTGTCCCCGTTCGTCTCTCAGCCAGGAAGGAGCGCGCATGAACGACCAGGCAGCCCAGGCGATCGTGAGGATCGCCGCGATCGCCTCGCTCGCCGATGGCACGCAGGACGAGCGTGAACGCGGCGAGATCGCCGCGATCGCCACGCGGTACGGTACGTCGCTCCACGACGTGCACGTGACCGACGAGGCCAGCGCCGCGATGGAGGCGGCGCGTGTGGCGCGTTCGCTCACCTCGGCCGACGAGCGTGAGATGGCGTATCGCGTGGCGCTCGCCGTCTGCCATGCGGATGGCTACGTGAACACGCGCGAGACGCTCTTTCTGCGCAGCCTGGCCCAGTCGCTCGACGTGGATCCCATCCTGCTCGACACGGAAGTCGGCGACGTGAGCCGCGACGTGGACGCGTGGGTGGCGCCGGCTGCGGCCGCCTCCGTCGGCACGGCGTCCCTCGGGGCGGCCTCCGCCGGTGCGGCATCCGCCGGATCGCTCGATGACTTCATCCTCGACCAGGCGATCCTCACGGCGGCGCTCGAGCTGCTCCCGGACAAGCTCGCCAACCTCGGCATCATTCCGCTGCAGCTCCGGCTCGTGCATACCATCGGGCAGCGCAGCGGCGCGGCGGTGGACGGTCTCCAAGTGAAGGACCTGATGGCCACGCTCGGCCTGAGCGTGGTGGGACAGGCGCTGGAGACGGCGGTGCGCAAGACCTTCGGCGGGCTGGCCGGCGGCCTGCTAGGGCGCATGTTGGGCGGGGCCGGCGGCGTGGCGGCGGGTGCCGCCGTCACGTTCGGCACCACTTACGCGCTGGGGCATGTGGCCGAGCAGTACTACGCGCAGGGACGCCGCCTCTCCACCACCGACCTCAAGGCGCTGTTCGGGCGCTTCAAGGGTGAGGCCGACACGCTGTATCCGCGCGTGCAGCAGCGCATTGCAGAGAAGGCGCGCGGCAACACGATGGCGTCGCTCCTGCAGTCGGTGCGCGGGGACCTGCGCGGCGCCTGAGGGTTATCATCCGGTCATGCCTTGCCGCCGCACGCCATCGTCGCACGCTCCGTCGCCAACCTGAGCGCGGTCGCCCCACTCCGGGTCGGCCGCGCGAGGACCGACACGGAGTGCACATGGCTCGTCGTACCTGGATCGTGCGTCCCGGCGGACGCCTGACCCGTTTTCGCAACCGGCAGGCGCGCTGCGATTGTCGCGGCCGCCGTCACGGGCGGCCCGCCGTTGGCCGAGGTCTGTGTCACGAAGGGCCGCGTCCGGCCCGTGTGGAGCGCCGTCGTGCGAAGGCGGGGGTTCGATGCGAGTGGGACGGCTGCTGCGCGATCGTCGAGCGCGAGCGAGATTGATCGCATGACCACCCGTCGCGATTTCCTCGCTGCCAGCGCGGCTACCGCCGTCGCGGCGACCCCCATTCTGCGCGCCGCGCCCGCGGCACACCTCGCGCGCGCCGACCACGATCTCATTCTGCGCGGCGGCACCGTGTTCGACGGCGGCGGCGGCGAGGGACGCGAGCTGGACGTGGGCATCACGGCGGGGCGCATCGCCGAGGTCGCCCCGCGCATCACGGGACGCGGCGCCAGCGAGATCGACGTGCGCGGCCTCGCCGTCGCGCCCGGCTTCGTGGACATCCACTCGCACGCCGACGGCTCGCTGCAGGAGGACCCACGCGCCGAATCGGTGATCCGTCAGGGCATCACCACCATCGTGTGCGGTGCCGACGGCAGTTCGCGGGCGGTGGGATCGCCGGCGCGTCCGTTCGGCGCGTACTTCGACAGCCTCGACCGGTTGCGCCCCGCGTGCAACGTGGCGGCCATGGTGGGGCTCGGCAGCGTGCGCGGCGCGGTGGTGGGGGAGGACGACCGGCCCGCCACGCCCGATGAGTTGCGCACGATGGTGGCGATGGTGGAGCGCGCGCTCGCCGAGGGCGCGTGCGGCGCGTCGAGCGGCCTCGAGTACACGCCGGGCGCGTTCGCGTCGCGCGACGAGCTCATCGCATTGTGTCGTCCGCTGGTGCCACTGGGACGCGTGTATGCCACGCACATGCGCAACGAGGACGACCGCCTGCTGCAGGCGATCGAGGAGTCGATCGCGGTGGCGGAAGGCGCGCGCTGCGGGCTGCAAGTGTCGCATCTCAAGACGCAGGGGCCGCGCAACTGGGGGGTGCTCGACACCGTGTTCGCGCGCCTCGAAGGCGCGAAGGCGCGCGGACTCGACGTGGCCTTCGATCGGTATCCGTACCTCGCGTACGCCACCGGGCTCACGAGCCTGTTCCCGGTGTGGAGCCGCGACGGCGGCACGGCCGCGTTCTTCGCGCGCCTCGACGATCCGACGGCGGCCGCGCGCATTCGCGCCGAGACGCTTGCCAAGATCGAGCTGCTCGGCGGGTGGGACAACGTACAGGTGACGTCGGTGCGCGCGGTCGAAGATCGTGATGCCGAAGGGGCGCGGCTCGGGCAGTACGCGGCGCGCAGCGGCACCGACCCGTACGAGCGCACGGTGGCGCTGCTCCGGCGCAGCGAGGGCAACGTAGGCATGGTGGGGTTCGCGATGAGCGAGGCGAACCTCGAGCGCATTCTCGCGCATCCGATGGGCATGGTGTGCACCGACGGCGGTGGCTTCGCGATCGACGGCCCCACGCGCCGCGGGAGCCCGCATCCGCGCGGCATCGGCAGCTTCCCGCGTGTGCTGGGGCGCTACGTGCGCGAGCGTGGTGCGCTCACCTTGGGCGACGCGGTGGCGAAGATGAGCGCGGTGCCGGCCGCGCGCGTGCGGCTTGGTGATCGCGGGCGTATCGCCGTGGGGCAGGCGGGTGATGTGGTCGTGTTCGATGCGGCCACGGTGGCCGACGTGGCCACGTTCGAGCAGCCGTTTCAGTACCCCGCGGGGATTCGCGTGGTGGTGGTGAACGGCACGGTGGCGCTGCGCGACGGGGAGCGCGCGCGCGAGGGGACGGGGCGGGCGCTGCGGGTGGGGTGATGGCGGTGGTTGCGGCTCGCGATTGTCAGACTTAGTCTAGTGACTTAGTCAACATGGAGCGATGTATGCCTGACCCCGCCGATCCCACGCCGCCCGCCGCCGGTTCCTCGGACGCCGAGGAAGTCACGGTGCATTACGCCAAGACGCACCTCTCGCGACTGCTCCGGGAGGTGGCGACGGGTACGGAGTACGTCATCTCGCGTGGAGACACGCCGGTGGCGCGCCTGGTGCCGTACGGGGCCGAGGCGCCGCAGCGCGAGTTCGGCGTGCTGCGCGACCGGCTGGTAGTGCCGGAGGCGTTCCTCGAGCCGCTGCCCGCCGACGAGCTTGACGCCTGGGCGGGCGGCTGAGTGCTGCTGCTCGATACGCATGCCCTGCTCTGGTGGCTGGCTGGCGACCCGAAGCTGTCGACGCACGCCCGCGTGGCCATCGAACGGGCGAGCAGAGTGCATGTGAGTGCGGTCAGCACGTGGGAGATCGCCATCAAGACGCAGCTCGGCAAACTGCCCGACGGCGCGCTACTGCTCGCCGAGCTGCCAATGGTGCTCGAGCGACAGGGGTTCGTCACGCTACCCATCGGGGCGCCCGATGCCCACATGGCTGGCATGCTTCCGCTGCATCATCGGGATCCCTTCGATCGCATGCTGGCGGCGCAGTCATTGCGCCTCGGGCTGCCGCTGGTGAGCAACGATCCGGCGTTCGTGCCCTACGGGGTGACGCTGGTGTGGTGAGGGCGACCTTCAGCGCACCCCGATGTCCTTGTGCGTCTGCACGCTGAGCCGCCACTGCGGGTGCGCCAGGCAGTACGCGATCGCCGCGGCCGTGTTTGCCGCACGATCGGGGCCGTCCATGGGCTGCAGCAGGAAGTGGTCGAACGCCATCTGCGCGAAGCGCGCCGGGTCCCCCTCGGCCTCGGCCTGCGGATACACGAGCTTGAGTTCGCTGCCGCGCGTCTGCACGAGCGTGGCGCGTGCCTTGGGGCTCACACAGAGCCAGTCGATCCCCTCGGGCGCGGCGATCGTGCCGTTGCTCTCCACCGCGATCTCGAATCCGACCGCGTGCAGCGCGTCGATGGCCGCGCGGTCGAGCTGCAGCAGCGGCTCGCCACCGGTGCACACCACGAACGGCCGCACCTGCGGCGGCGAGTCGGCCGGCCAGCGCGCCTTCACGGCAGCGGCCAGCTCCTCGGCGGTGGCGAACTTGCCGCCGTCCGGACCCACGCCCACGAAGTCGGTGTCGCAGAAGCGGCAGGTGGCGGTTGCCCGGTCGGCCTCGCGCCCCGTCCACAGGTTGCAGCCGGCAAAGCGGCAGAACACGGCCGGTCGGCCCGCGTTCACGCCCTCCCCCTGCAGCGTGTAGAAGATCTCCTTCACCGTGTAGGTCACGCGCGCTCCGCGTACGTGATCGGATCGCGCGCGCCCGCTTCGGCAAAGCCCTTCAGGCGCAGCAGGCACGCGTCGCAGCGGCCGCAGGCATCGCCGTTGGGCGCCGGATCGTAGCAGCTCGTGGTCAGCGAGTAGTCCACACCGAGTGATTGCCCGAGCGCCACGATGCCGGCCTTGGTGAGGTGCAGCAGCGGCGCGTGGATGGTGAGGCGCTGCGTGCCTTCCACGCCCGCGCGCGTGCCGAGGTTGGCCATCGTCTCGAAGGCGCGCAGGTACTCCGGGCGGCAGTCGGGATAGCCCGAGTAGTCGAGCGCGTTCACGCCCACGAAGATGTCCGTGGCGCCGAGCGTCTCCGCCCACGCGAGCGCGAACGAGAGGAAGATCGTGTTGCGCGCGGGCACGTAGGTGACCGGGATGTCGTGCGCCGCACTCACGTCGCGGTCCTTGGGCACGGCCACGTCGCTCGTGAGTGCCGAGCCGCCCCACTGGCGCAGGTCGATGTCCACGACCACGTGCTGCGACACGCCCTGCGCGGCGGCCACGCGGTGCGCGGCGTCGATCTCGTGCAGGTGCCGCTGGCCATAGCGGAACGTCATGGCGTGCGGCGCGAACCCCTGGCTGCGCGCCACGGCGAGCACGGTGGTGGAGTCGAGGCCGCCGCTGAGCAGGACGACGGCGGGACGTGGAGTGGACGGCTGCGTCATGCGGGAAAGCTATCTCGGCCCAAGGGGATCGTGGTATCGTTCCGGCGACCCGATTCCTTCGAGCCGCCATGCCCGTGTTCCGATCCGTGCGTCCTGCCCTCGGCCTCGCCGCCGTCCTGCTCGCTGCCTGCGCCGGCAACGGCGGAAGCACCGCCGCGCGCGCGTCGACGAACTCGTCCGCTTCTACGAACGCGAACGCCAACGCGAACGCGGGCGATCGCTCGTACGCGCCCGCGATCACCGAGGCGGACCTGCGCACGCGGCTGTTCATCTTCGCCGACGACTCCATGGAGGGGCGCGCGGCCGGTAGTCCCGGACACGAGCGCGCGCTGCGCTACATCGTGCGTGAACTCGAGCGGCTCGGTGTGGCGCCCCGTGGAGACTCGGGCTTCCTGCAGCGCGTCCCGATCGCGCGCTACGGCCCCGCGTCGAGCGACACGATCTGGTCGCACAACGTGGTGGCGGTGATCGAGGGGAACGATCCCGTGCTGCGCGAGGAGTTCGTCGCGCTCGGCGCGCACTCCGATCATGTCGGCATCGCCCGACGCGTGGTCGATCACGATTCGCTGCGCGCGTTCAACCAGGCCACGTGGGAGGCGACGGGACGCGACCCCAACTCGCGCGGCCCCACGCCGGCGCAGCGCGCCGCGGTGCGCGTGAACGTGGATTCGCTGCGCAGCGCGCGACCGGCGCGTGCCGATTCGATCTACAACGGCGCCGACGACGATGGCTCCGGTTCCATGGCCCTGCTGGAGATCGCCGAAGCCTTCGCGACGGCGCGGGTGAAGCCGAAGCGGTCGATCCTGCTGGTGTGGCACACGGGCGAGGAGATCGGCTTGAACGGGTCGGAGTGGTTCATGGACCACCCCACGGTGCCGCGCGAGCGCATCGTCGCGCAGGTGAACCTCGACATGATCGGTCGCGGCCTCGCGGCAGACGTGGCCGGCGGCGGGCCGGATCACCTCACCGTGCTCGGGCCGAGGCGGCTGTCGTCCGAGTTCGATGCGTGGGTGCGCGAGGTGAACGCCACGCAGTCGCAGCCGTTCGCGCTCGACTACGCGTTCGATGCGGACGGACACCCGCAGCAGTTCTACTGCCGCAGCGACCACTACCACTACGCGCGCTACGGCATCCCGATCGCGTTCTTCTTCACGAGCGTGCACGAGGACTACCACCAGGTGACCGACGAGCCGCAGTACATCGCCTACCCGAAGTACACGCGGGTGACGCGGTACCTGCACGACCTGGCGGCGTTCGTGGCGGACCAGCCGAAGGCGCCCGTGGTGGACCAGCCGCGACCGGATCCGACGGGGCGCTGCCGGCAGTAGTCCAGCACCCGCTAGCTTCTTGCGCGTCCCCTCACGGAGCGCACATGGACTGGATTGCCGACCCGAACGCCTGGATCGGGTTGCTGACGCTGACGGTGCTCGAGATCGTGCTCGGCATCGACAACATCATCTTCATCTCGATCCTCGCCGGCCGGTTGCCGGCCGCGCAGCAGCCGAAGGCGCGTCGCCTCGGACTCATGGGCGCCTTCGTGTCGCGGCTGGGGCTGCTGTTCTCGATTGCCTGGATCGCGCGGCTCACCAATCCCCTCTTCGACCTCTTCGGGCGCGGGTGGGCGGGACGCGACCTCATCCTCCTCGTTGGCGGCCTGTTCCTGATCGGCAAGGCGGTCATGGAGATCCACCACAAGTTCGAGCCGAGCGAGGCCACGCCACAGGACGTGGCGAAGGCGGCGGCCAGCATGGGCGCAGTGGTCGCGCAGATCATGGTGATCGATCTCGTCTTCTCGCTCGACTCCGTGATCACGGCCGTGGGCATGGTGGACCAGATCGAGATCATGGTCGCTGCCAACGTGATCGCGCTCGGCGTGATGCTGCTGGCCGTCACGCCGGTGAGCGACTTCGTGGACCGTCACCCCACGGTGAAGATGCTGGCGTTGGCGTTCCTGGTGCTGATCGGCACGAACCTGGTGGCCGAGGCGATGGGACAGCACATCCCCAAGGGCTACACGTACTTCGCGATGGCCTTCTCGGTGCTCGTGGAGATGCTGAACCTGCGGCTGCGCAGGACGATCGTGCCGGTGGAGCTGCGGGTGGACACCGACCAGGACGGCGTGCCGGACATTCGCGAGCGGGGTGGGGTGGCCGGATCCTGACGGCGGGAGTGTCCTCCGGTGAGGACGGCGAGTTGGGCGGGCCGGTGCGCTCGCCCAGTGCAACTCGTTGAACGGCAGCGGTTTGCGGCGGCGTTGCCGGACCGGAGGTACGTGGTCCGGGCCATGCGATGACTGGGGGCAACCACTCTTTCGGAGGTTGTCCCATGATCGCTCGCTTCGTTCGATTCGCCGGTGCGCTCGTCGTCTCGGTTCCGCTCGCCCTCTCAGCGCAGGGGCTCGGCCAGGGCGGCTCGGTCACACCGTACGCCGGCTATCTCGTCACCGGCCAGATCTACAACGGCCCCATCGGCACCGATCTCGCCACGGCGAACACGCCCGTCATCGGGGCGCAGCTCGCCATCCCGCTCGTGGCCGGCCTCTCGCTCACCGGCAACGTGGGCTACGCCTCGGCCGATGTGCGCGTGGGGCTGCCGGTGATCGGCGGCGTGAACGTGGGCACGAACAGCCTCTGGCTGTATGACGCCGGCCTCGAACTGGGCGGGCTTCCGCGTGGGGGCCGCGGGCTCGCGCCGTTCGTGCAGGCGGGCGTGGGCGGCATGTCCAACAACATCCGCAACAGCTTCCTGAACGTGCAGAGCACGAACCTCGTGTACACGGCCGGGGTAGGACTCGATGTCGGGCTGGCGCGCCAGGTCGGGCTCCGTGTGCAGGCCAAGGACTACATCGGCCGTTTCGACAGCGAGGAAGCCATCGGCATCGGCTCCCGCGGCGACCTGGTGCACAACTGGGCGCTGAGCGCCGGCCTGAAACTCGCCTTCTAGGGGTCGGGGTTTAGACTAGGCGTCAGTCCGGGGGCGGTGCCACTGCGCCGCCCCCGATCGTTTCCCGCAGCAACGTGATCTCGTGTCCGTCTCCACGCCGCTCATCCGCTTCGTCCTGCTGAACGCCCCGCGAGGGCTCTGTTCGGCCACGCCGTCCCGTCACGCGCGGTCGATCCCGATGGGGGCGGTCGCGCTCGTCGGTTCGCTGTTCGCGGGCTCGCTGCTCGCGAGCGCTCCGCTGGTGGCGCAGGGCACGACGCCACCGCCGGTGCGTGCCGACTCGGGCGCGAGTGCGTCTGCGCCCACGACTCCGCCGCGCCGCATCACGGCCGAAGGGTCGGCCGCGCGGGCGGCACAGGATGCCTTCGAGCGTAATCGACGGGCGGGGCTGCGCTTCTACAACGGCGGCGGCAACGCCTCGTGCGAGGTGCAGATCGGCACGCTCTGCTACTGGAACAACAACGGCGACGTGCCGCCGCCGGCGGAGCGGACCGACCTGATCATCGATCGCGACCGGTTGCTCGAGACGCTCGCGCAGGCCGCGCGCACGGACCCGGGCGACGACTGGGTGGCAGGCATGCGCGTGCGGTACGCGCTCGAGCAGCAGAAGGTGTCGGTGGCGATCGCCGCGGCGCGCGAGTGCGGCGGCACGGCCTGGTGGTGCGACGCGCTGCGCGGCCTGGCGCTGCATTCCGGCGACCAGCATGTGGACGCGAGCGCGGCATTCGATCGGGCGCTAGCGGCGATGCCCGACTCCATGCGCTGCGCGTGGACCGACCTGCAGCCGTGGCTGCCCACGTCGATGCATGAGGCCTACGGTGCCAAGGGGTGCAGCGCGCGCGCGACGGACAACGCGCGCATCCTGCGCCTTGCCCAGCCGCTCTGGATGCTGCCGGCGAACGACCTGCGCAATGAGCTCTTCTCGCGGCACATCATTTCCATCGTGCACGGGCAGGGGCGGATTCCGTACGACATGCCGTTCGACGGGTCGATTCCGGCCATGCAGGTGCGCTACGGCTGGCCCACGGCGTGGTCCATGCAGACGGCCGGCGCGCTCGACCCGCGGCTCCCCAGCATCATCGGGCACGAGCCCACGCCCAGCTACGACTTCATGCCCTCGCCGGAGGCAATCGCAAACCCGCTTGCCGCCACGGCCGCCGATTGGGAAGTCGACCGCAAGGATGCGCGCATGCGCTATTCCACGCGCTACGCGACCGGATTCGCCGCGCTTCCGCATCAGGTGGCGCGTTTCAAGCGCGGCGATTCCACGGTGGTGGCCGGCGCCTGGCGCCTCATGCGCGAACAGCGCATGGGAGCCGCGCCGTATCGCGTGGGACTGTTCGTGGCCGATGACTCGCTCGAGCTCGTGGGCTCGCGCGTGATCGACAGCGCCACGGCAGCCGGCGCGGTCATCGCGAACCTCGGCGCGGCGCCACGTGTGCTCTCGCTCGAGGTGCTGGGCATGCGCTCGCGGCGCGTCGCGCGCGTGCGCACGGGCGTGTCGCCCCTCGAGCCGTCGGTGCGCGTGAGCGACATGCTGCTGCTCGCCGGCGGTGACGCGGGGCCCGCGCCCACGCTCGAGAGCGTCGCGCCGCGCGCCTGGGGGAGCAACGACATCGAACCGGGACGCGCCTTCGGCCTGTACTGGGAGACCTACCTGCCGGTCACGCCGCAGAATCCGCTGCAGGTCACGGTGCGCGCCACGCGCACCAGCTCGAGCTTCTCGCAGCGCATCACGAACGCGCTGCGTCTGTCGCGCGCCATGACGCCCGTGGCCATCAGCTTCCGCGATGCCGGGCGCCCCGACGGGCAGCCGGGACGCGCCGTGCAGTTCAGCTGGCCCGAGGTGCCGCCCGGCGAGTATCGGCTCACGGTGCTGCTCGAGGGCGGCGGCATCACCGACAGCACGTCGGCGCTGTTCACCGTGCGGGAGCGCTGAACACGGATTCGCGGCGGCGCCGTGGGCGGTTCGCCCGAGCGTTTGGCGTGAGCGTCTCGCCCGAGCGTTTGGCGTGAGCGTTTCGCGTGAGCGTTTCGCGTGAGCGTTTCGCGGGCTCGCGCCGTAGAATCGGGCATGCGCCAACTCCGCAAACCCTACCTGCTGTACCTCGGTGACGCACGACAGCCCACCGACGCGAAGACCGCGCGCGGCCTGCGCGACTGGTGCCCCGACGACGTGATCGGCGAGTGGAGCCTGCCGTCGGCCGCTGTGTCGGTGGGGCTGCCTCGCTGGTCACCGGCCGAGGCCGCCGCGCACGGCGCGGGCAGCCTCGTCATCGGCATCGCATCCGTGGGGGGCTCGCTGCCGCCGGCGTGGCTCCCCGACCTGATCGCGGCCATCGAGGCGGGGCTCGACCTCGTGAGCGGCATGCACACGCGACTCACCTCCTTTCCGGAGCTCGTGGAGGCCGCCTCGGCGCACGAGGTCGCGCTGCACGACGTGCGGCACAGCGACCGCCAGTATCCGGCGGCCACCGGGCGCAAGCGGTCCGGACGTCGTGTGGCTACGGTGGGCACCGACTGCGCGCTGGGCAAGAAGTACACGGCGCTGGCGCTCACGCGCGCGCTCGTGGCACGCGGCGCGAAGGCCACCTTTCGCGCCACCGGACAGACAGGCATCATGATCGCCGGCTCCGGCATCGCGATCGACGCGGTCGTGGCCGACTTCATCGCCGGCGCCGCCGAAGTGCTCTCGCCCGACAACGACGCCGACCACTGGGACGTGATCGAGGGGCAGGGGGCGCTCTTTCACCCGGCCTATGCCGGCGTCACGCTCGGCCTGCTGCACGGCTCGCAGCCGGATGCCTTCGTGCTCTGCCACGATCCCTCGCGCACCGCGATCGAGCTGTTCCCGCACGCGTCCATTCCGCCGCTCGCCGACGCGATCGCGCAGTACGTCACGGCGGCGCGCGTGACCAATCCGGCCGTTCGCTGCGCAGGTGTGAGCATCAACTCGTCGTCGCTCACCGATGATGCGTGGGGCGCGTACGCGGCGGCCGTGGAGGCGGAGCTCGGCGTGCCCGTGTGCGACCCTATGCGAGGCGGCGTGGATCGCATCGCCGAGGCGCTGCTGGCGCACGGCTGACGGCCGTGTCGCGTCGGACCGCGCGCGTCGTCAGGAACCGACGCACGCGGGAACGTGCCGACGCCCTACGGCACGCCGGCCGCGATGAACTGCAGCAGCGCCATCACCAGCAGCACCGCCACGAGCAGCAGCGTGAAGGTGCGGTTGGTGCCCCCGAGGCGGCGCAGGAAGTCGAGGGATTCGGCCTCGCCCATGGGCTGCGCGCTCACGACACGCACCGCCGTGCTCGCGCGCCGGAAGAGCAGCCAATTCGCGATGCCGCCCGCGGCGATGCGCGTGGACGCCTGAACGGACAGCACGATGAGGCGCAGCCGCTCGTTGGCCGGGTCGGTGATGGCCTCGAACGACACCGCATCGCCCCACAACCACTGCACCACCACGGTGGGGAGGAAGAAGAACATGGCGAACCACAGGTACATCTTGCGGTACAGGAACCAGTATTCGGTGCCGAACGCCGCGGCCCAGTTCCACGTGGGCACGAACGACGCGTCCTCGAAGAAGGGCCTGAACTTGCGCCGGTAGCTCTTCTCCCAGCGCGGCCCGATGAACAGGCCCACACGCCGCTCGAACTCGCTCTCCACCACGGGTGCCGTCATGCGCGCTTCGCTGACGCGTGGCGCGCCGACGGCTGCTGCTGCGACAGGCAGTGCAGCGTGCCGAGGCCCCACACGAGGTCCACGGCGTGGATGCCCACGATGCGGCGCGTGGGGAAGCAGTCGGCGAGGATGTTGAGCGCCACGCGATCGTTCGCGTCGTTGAACGTGGGCACGATGACCACGTCGTTGGCGATGTAGAAGTTGGCGTAGCTCGCCGGCAGGCGCGTACCGTCCATGATCACGGCGCGCGGGTACGGCAGCGTGATCACGCGCAGCGGTTCCCCGCGCGCATCGACGGCACGCTGCAGCCGGTGCAGGTTGTCGAGCGAGCGCGCGTGGTTCTCGTCGGCCGGGTCTTCCTCGTGCGCGAGCACCACCACGCCGGGTGCTACGAAGCGCGCGATGTCGTCCACGTGTCCGTGCGTGTCGTCGCCCACGCACCCGTCGCCCAGCCAGATGGTGTGCGTGATGCCGAGCGTGTCCGCGAAGGCGCGCTCGTAGTCGGCGCGCGTGAGCCCCGGGTTGCGCACCTGCACGTCGGTGAGCAGCCACTCTTCCGTCACGAGCATGGTGCCGAGCCCGTCGGTCTCGATGCCGCCGCCCTCGAGCACGAGCGGCCCCGCGCCATCCGGGCGCAGGGCCTGATGCATGGGCAGCCCGGTGGCGCCGGCCACCACCTCGGGGATGCGGCGGTCGTGCGTGTAGTTGTCGTACTTGGCCCAGGCGTTGAAGTCCCAGCGCATGAGCGCCACGGCCCCGTCGGGCGTGTGCACGCCGGTGGGCCCGCTGTCGCGCAGCCACACGCGGTCAGTGGGGGCCACGTGCAGCCGGTACGCGTCCGACGGCACGGCGTGCATGTCGAGGCAGGCCAGGGCGTCCTCGCGCACGACGTCGTCGTGGCACACGATCTCCACGCGCTCGCTCCCCGCGAGCGCGCGCACGATCTCGGCGTACACCCACGGGATGGGCTCGAACTTGCCGGGCCAGTCGGGTTCGTGGTGCGGCCACGCGATCCAGGTGGCGTCGTGCCGCTCCCACTCGGCCGGCATGCGGAACGGCGGCGTCACCGGCCCAGCCAGCGATTGAGGATCGGGCCGTACGCGTCGATGCGGCGATCGCGCAGGAACGGCCAGTTGCGGCGCGTCTCCTCGATGAGCCCGAGGTCGCACTCGGCCACCAGCACGGCGGGATCGGTGCCGGCCTGTGCGAGGTAGCGTCCGAAGGGATCGGCGATGAACGACTGCCCGAAGAACTCGATGCCGTCGGTGCCGGCCTCGGGCTCGAGCCCCACGCGGTTGGGCGACGCCACGAACACGCCGTTGGCGATCGCGTGCGAGCGCTGCATGGTGCGCCACGCTTCCACCTGCGCAGTGCCGAACTCCGCCTTCTCGGCCGGATGCCAGCCGATGGCCGTGGGATAGAACAGGATCTCGGCGCCGAGCAGCGAGGTGATGCGCGCGCCCTCGGGGTACCACTGGTCCCAGCAGATGAGCACGCCGATGTCGGCGTACTTCGTGCGCCACATGCGGAAGCCGGCGATGCCGGGGTGCGTGTGCGTGCGCTCGTCGGGGAGCACGTCGCCGGGGGCGAAGTAGTACTTCTCCTCGAAGAGCGGGTCGTGCGGGATGTGCATCTTGCGGTAGGTGCCGAGCAGCGCACCGTCGGCGTCGATCACGGCCGCCGAGTTGCGGTACAGGCCGGCCGCCTGCCGTTCGTAGATGGGCACCACGAGCACGACGGCGAGCTCCTTCGCGAGCGCCTGCAGCCGCTCCACCGTGGGTCCGGGGATCGGCTCGGCGATATCGAAGCGATCGATCTTGAGCGACTTGCAGAAGTACGGCGCGTTGAAGAGCTCCTGCAGGCCGATGATCTGCGCGCCGCGGGCGGCGGCCTCGCGGACGCGCTCGATGGTGCGCTCGAGGTTGGCGGCGTGATCGTCGCCGGCGGTCTCCTGGATGAGACCGACCGACACCAGGCGTCGGGTCATGGATCGGGGGCGCGGGAAGTCTTGGGGGGCGTGCGCACGGGCACGCGTCGACAGGTCGAAAGTTCGCCGGACGGTGCGCCCGGGGGTAGGGCGGCGGGGCGATCCGCGCCAGTCTGAGAGGCAGCATCGCGTCACTGCGCCGACCGCGACCTGCAGCCTCCGTAGTTGCACGAACGACATGCGTAGCACTCCGGACATGACGACGCCGCCGTGTCCGCAGAGGTTGTCCAGCATGTCGTCTTCCCTCGTGCACTACGTCCCGATCCTCACCACGCTGGTGGGGCTCGTCTTCGCCCGAACGCTCTACCAGCACTGGCGTCGCAAGCCGGGCGCCACCTACCTGCTGTGGTGGTTTCTCGGCGTGCTCACCTATGTCGCCGGCACGCTCACCGAGTCGGTGACGGCGTTCATTGGCTGGCATCCCGCGGTGTTCCGCACGTGGTACATCACCGGTGCGCTGCTCGGCGCCGCGCCGCTCGCGCAGGGCAGCGTGTACCTGCTGCTGTCGCGGCGCGTGGCGCATACGCTCACCGTGCTCCTGCTCACGGCGGTGGCGGTGGCCGGCACGTTCGTGGTGCTGTCGCCGCTCGACACGACGCATGCATCGGTGGCCGCCGGCCGGCTCACCGGGCAGGTGCTCGAATGGACGTGGGTGCGGCGCTTCTCTCCCTTCCTCAACCTCTACGCCTTCATCTTCCTGGTGGGCGGTGCGGCGTGGTCGGCGTGGAAGTACCGCAAGGTCGAGGGCGCCGGGCCGCGGGTGGGCGGCAACGTGCTGATCGCCGTGGGCACGCTGCTGCCGGGGATCGGTGGCATGGCCACGCGCTACGGCTACACCGAGGTGCTCTTCGTGACGGAGTTGATCGGGCTGGTGCTCGTCTGGATCGTCTACCGGCTCATGGTGTCGGCGTCGGCGCCGAGCCTGCACGCGGCGCAGCGCGCGGTCGCCGGCCGATCGGCGGCCGGAAGCGCCGAGCCGGCTGCGGCCTGACGCGCGCTACCCGTCCGCCCGCTCCAGTAGCGGGGTGAGGTAGGCCGCGAGCACGCGCCGCAGTTCGTCGAGGATCGGCTTCTTCTCGCTGCTCGCGGCGCGGTCGCGCTTGGCGAGCAGCGCCTGCCCGATCGTGGCACACACCATCGCCGCGCGGCGGCGCTCGCGGGTGGCGAGTGACGGATTGCGCGCGAGGAAGAGCAGGTCGAGCCGGTCCACGAACGAATCGAACAGCTGCCCGCGCAGCCGCAGCGGGGCGCTGCCCGTGGAGTCGGGTGGGGCGTCCACCGTGGCGAACACGCGACGGAAGGCCGGGTTGCGATCGTGGAACGCGGCGAGCGGGCGCACGATGCGGTCGATGAGCCGCTCGAGCGAGAGCCCGCGCATCTCGGTGGCGAAGGCGCGCTCGTGCACGGCGCGCAGTTCGTCGGCATAGCGCATGGCGAGCGCGGCCACGACGGCATCGCGGTTGGGAAAGAACTGGTACAGCGATCCCTTCGCGGTGTGCGCGCGCTGCGCGATCGCCTCCGCCGTCGCGGCCTGCAGCCCGTGCTCGGCGATCACCTCGGCGGCCGCGTCGAGCAGCAGGTCCACGCGACGCTGCCCGCGCGACTGGCGTGGCCGGCGGCGGTACGCCTCGTCCGAGTCGGATTCGGCAGCGGGGGCCAGCTCGGGCGAGGCGGGAGGCGAGGTGCGGGAGGCGCGTGGCGACATGATGCAGGGAATATGCGCGTCGTCGTGACGCGTGTTCAGCCCGCGCGCACGTGCACCAGCACCACGTCCATCACGTTCGTGCCCGACGGGCCGGTGCGCAGCAGCGCGCCGGCGGCGTCGAGGGCGTGGTAGCTGCGGTGCGACTGCAGGTCCTGCTCGGGTGGCCGTCCCTCGCGGCGGATCAGCGCGGCGGTGAGCGCGTCCACCACGGCGCCCGAGGCATCGGTGGGCCCGTCGCGGCCGTCGGTGCTGCCGGCCAGGATCGTGATGCGCGAGGCGAGCGCGCGTGCCATGGGGCCGGGCTCGATGGGGAGCACCGACTCCGGTGCGTCGAGCGTGAGCGCCGCCGCGAGCGCGAGCACCTGCATGCGGCCGCCGAGCGGCGGCTCGGCGTCGGCGTGTGCCAGCGTGGCGCTCACCGCGCGCATCCACGGTGCGAGCGCGCTGGCGGTGTCGCTCTCCTCCGACGAGGCGTCGTCGTCGGCGAGCATGGTGACCGTGGGTTCGCCGCCCCACACGAGCAGCGTCTCGCCGTCGTGTGAGAGCGCCTGCCGCAGCGCCACACGTGCGATGGCGCCGCCCACCGACTCGGCCTCCCCCTGCAGCGGCTCATCGGCCACGAACACGTCGGCGATTCCCTCGCGACGCGCCGCATCGGCCGCCGCGTCGCACGCCTCACGATTGCCCGCGATCACGCGAAACGCCACGCGCTCGAACGCCGGATGCGACGGTGCTGGCGGCGTGATCGCCTGCGCGCCGCTCCCGGCGAGGCCGAGTGCGCGCAGGAGCGGCGCATCGAGTGCACCGCGCAGGCCGTGCGCATCGCAGAGTGCGAGCACATCGTCGGGGAGCAGCGGATCGGCGGAGCAGGGCCCCGAGCCAATGACGGCCGGATCGTCGCCGATCACGTCGGAGATCGCGAACACCTGCACCTGGCCCACGCCGCGGGCCGCGAGCGCCGTGGCGAGGCGACCGCCGCCCCAGCGCAGCAGTCGGCGGCGAATGGCGTTCATTTCGTGAATCGCCATGCCGCGCGCGAGCATGTCGTCCATCGTGCGCGCGAGCAGTCGCTGCGCGTCGGCCGGGTGCCCTACGAGCGAGACGAGTTCGGCGCAGGGCGCGGCGCACAGTGCGGTGGTGCCGCCGGAGACGAGCACGAGCGCGTCATCCCCCGCGTCCACCTGCGCGATCGCACTCGCAATCGCATCGGCGGCGGCGAGCGAGCCGATGTCGGGGAGCGGATGGTCACCCACGCGCAGCGGGAGCGGGCTTGCCGTCTCAGGACGGTGCGCTGCGACGATCAGGCCACCCGCCGGTGAGATGCCCGCCGCCTCGAGTGCGTCGAGCGCACCGTGCGCCATGTCCGGCGCGGCCTTGCCGAGTGCGAACACGTGCACCGGCACGCCGGACGCACGAGCGGCCAGCCACTCGGCGGTGTGACGCCGTGTGACTGGCCGAGGAGCGACGCCCTCGATCGCGGCCCGGTGCAGGCGCGCGAGGAGGGCGTGGGCGGGCGGACGACTCAGCGGGCGACCTTCTTGATGGCCGCGTCGAGCTCGTCGTACGCGTCCTGCGCCATGGCGCGGAAGCTCGTGGAATACGTGATCTTGCCGTCCGGCCCGATCACGTAGAGGTAGCGCTTGTGGAAGCCGGCCTCGTTGGCGGCGCCGTAGAGCGCGCCGACCTTCTTGTCGGTGTCGGCGCCGAGCGCGAACTGGAAGCCGTCGTCCTTGGCCCACGCGATCAGGTCCGCGTCGGTGTCGGTGCTGATGCCGATGAGGCGCACCTTCTTCCCGTTCAGGAACATCGACTCGTACTTGTCGCGGTAGGTGTGCATCTGCGCCGTGCAGCCGCTGGTGCGCGCCTTCGGGAAGAACGCGAGCACGACGGTCTCGCCGCGATGCTTGCTGAGCGTGAACGGCTCGGCGGTGCGGCCGTCCTTCGTGACGGTGACGAGCGTGAAGTCGGGGGCCGCCTGGCCCACCTGGAGCAGGCCGGCAGGCGCGGCCTGCGCGCGCAGCGACGAGGAGGCGAACGGCGTCGCGACCAACGCGACGGTGAGCGCGGTCATCGCCAGCGTGAGGCGACGGGCCGAGGAGACGAGCGACATGAACGGACTCCGTGTGGACGAGACGGGTGCCGGGAACCGGCGCATCGGGGAAAGATACCCCGACGGATGGACGGGTGTTCGATGGGGTGCGGTTCGGCCGGGCGTCCCCGATTCCGGACGCCATGTGCGTGGCCGGGTGGACAACGCTTGGTGACGTGCATCGCGTTTCCCGGGGAGACCCGGGGGAATCATGCTGGCACGGGTCGTGCGACTCTGTCGGGCAGCGCGCGGAGCAAGCCGCCGCCGAGGCCGACCCCTGGAGGTGCATCATGCGAGTGACCCCGTTGCAGCAGAAGACCGTGTCCGTGATCGCCGTTGTCGGCAGCCTGATCCTGCTCGGCGCGTGCGGCGGTGGCACCGACAAGGCGCTCGACGACGCGCTGCGGGCCGACCTGTCGATGGCGTCGTCGGCGCCGTCCATGCGCGCCGGCTACGTGAGCCCGATGGAGCTGGGGTATCCGCCCCCGGGGTACGCGTATCCGCAGGCGTACGGGCAGGGGTATCCCCAGCCGTATCCGCCGGGGTATCCGCAGCCGTACCCGCAGGCGGGGTACCCGCAGCCGTATCCGCAGGCGGGCTATCCGGCCCCGTACCCGTACCCGCAGCCGGTGGCATACCCGGCACCGGCGCCGCAGCGTGCGCCGCAGCAGGTGGTGTATCGCACGTCGGGAAGCGGCTCCGGCAGCGGCTCGGGGAGCGGCGGTGTGGTCACGGAGAACAACACCAAGCGCGGCGCGATCCTCGGCGGCGCCACGGGCGCGGCGGTGGGCATCATGACCAGCCGCGACAAGGTGAAGGGCGGCGCGGTGGGCGCGATCACTGGTGCGGTGCTGGGGGGCGTGGTGGGCTCGCAGATCTACACGCAGCCGCGCAGCCAGCGTCGCAACTGAGTCGGTCGAAGAGGATGGTTGGAGCGGCGCGCGGCCTCGGGGTCGCGCGCCGTCGTCGTTCAGGTCGGCTGTGGTGACGACGGGCGCACCGTGCGCGACCACGCCACGTGGCCGCGGACCGCGAGCACCACGAACACCGCGTACAGCAGCGCCGTGAGATACAGCTGCTTGTACGCGAAGAGGCCCACGTACACCACGTCGAGCACGATCCAGCACAGCCAGTTCTCGAGGCGCTTGCGCGCGGCGAGCCACTGGGTGACGAGGCTGCCCGCCACCAGCGCCGAGTCGAGCCACGGAAGGGAGGTGCCGGGGATGCGCGTCGTGATGAGTGCCATCATGATCCACGCGAGCAGCGCGACGGCTGCCGCGAGTGCGGCCTCGCGTGGCGGTGTGCGCGTGACGGGGAGCGAACGGTCGGCCGAAGAGGCATCGCCGCGCGTCCAGCGCCACCAGCCGTAGGCCGACAGCCCCACGTACACCACCTGCAGGCCGGCGTCGGAATACAGGCCGGCACGCGTGAAGAGCACGGCGTAGAGCGCCACGTTCACGATGCCCACGGGCCACGCGGCGATGTGCTGGCGTGTCATGAGCCACACCGCGATCACACCGAACACGAAGCCCACGAGTTCGAGGGCGGAGCTGCCCATGGGGGCGAGTGCGGCGTCGAGCGCCTGCCACAAGTCGAGCACCATGAGCGGGAAGCATAGCGGGCGTGCGCGCCGGGCGCGTGCTCGACGCGTACCACCGCGACGGCATTGCGCGGACGCGCGCCCCCCGACTACGGTTCCCGCACGACCGGGGTGTCCGCGCCACTTGGGGCGCGGGCTGAGAGAGACCCGTAGAACCTGATCCGGTTCATACCGGCGTAGGGAGTCCTGCATGCCTTCGTTGCTTCGGACGCGCCACGGGCGCGTTCCCGCCGCGCGCGTGTCCAATCGCGCGCCGTTCCTCGCATTCGTCGTCGCGCTCGGCGCGGCCACTGTGTCCCCCTCGGCGCTGCGCGCCCAGGTCACACGCGATTCGTCGCGCACCGATTCCACCCGCACGCTCGAGGGCGTGCTCGTGCAGGCGCTGCGCGCCGGCGACGACGCGCCCGTCACGCGCAGCACGATCTCGCGGGCCACGATCACGCGCCGCAACTACGCGCAGGATGTGCCGCTGCTGCTGCAGGGTGCCGTGCCGTCGCTCATCGGGTACACCGAGACCGGTGCGCCGTGGGGATACAGCTACCTGCGCCTGCGCGGTATGGACCAGACGCGTCTCAACCTGTCGATCGACGGCATCCCGCTCAACGACCCCGAAGACCAGGTGTTCTATTTCGCCAACTTCGTGGACCTGCTGTCGGGTGTGCAGAGCGTGGATGTGCAGCGCGGCGCCGGCACCACGGGCGCGGGCACGGCGGCGTTTGCGGGCTCGGTGAACTTCGAGACGCGTCCGATCGCGGCCATGCCGCGCGCGGCGGCGGCGGAGGTGCAGGCGGGCTCGTTCAACTCGCAGCGCCTGATGCTCGAAGGGAGCACCGGGCTCACGCCGCGCGGCTTCGCGGCGTACGCGCGCCTCTCCGGTGTGCGCACCGACGGATTCCGGTACAACGCCGGTGTGCTCTCCGGATCGGGACTGCTGAGCGCCGGATGGTTCGGCGAGCGGCAGTCGGTGAAGCTGCTTGCGCTGGGCGGATTGCTGCGCGACACGCTCGCGTATCTCGCCGTGCCGGTGGAGGAGCTGCGTGTGGACCGACGGATCAACCCCATCGGCCCCGATGAGCAGGATCGCTTCGGCCAGCGACTGCTCGGCCTCACGTACACCCGTGAAGCGCTCAGCGGCGCGCGCTTCGCGACCACGCTCTACCGCATGTCGGCGAGCGGCAGCTACGACGTGCGCATCGATCCCGATCCGGTGACGGGGCTCTGGAACTTCCACCTCGATCACACCTGGTACGGGCTCACGAGCGCCGTGACGCACGACGTGGGCGCGTGGCGGCTGAACGCCGGTGTGAACGCCAACACGTACGCACGCGATCACTACGCCTGGGTGGACGGCACGCGCGGCACGCCGGGGGCCGAGGCGCTCTACTTCAACACGGGACACAAGCAGGACGCGGCGGCGTTCGGCAAGGTGGCGTATCGCACGGGTGACGTCACGCTGTTCGGTGATGTGCAGGGGCGTGTGGCGCGTTTCCGCTACGAGCCCACCGAGGGATCGGGCGTGCCGGAGGAGAGCGTGACGTGGGCGTTCCTCAATCCGCGCGTGGGGCTCACGTGGCAGGCGTCCGCGCCGCTGAGCGTGCGTGCCTCACTGGGGCGCACCACGCGTGAACCCGCGCGCAGCGACATGTTCGGTGGCGCCGACGACCTCGACGCCACGCAGTACGCGGCCATCGGCGACTTCCGCAACGTGCAGCCCGAGCAGGTCACCAATCTCGAGGTCGGTGCCAAGTACAAGGGCACGCGTGGCGCGCTCGACGTCAACGTGTTCGCGATGGAGTTCCGCAACGAAATCGCACCCATCGGCGTGCTCACGCCGCTTGGCTCGGCGCTGCGTCGCAACGTGGGCGAGAGCTACCGGCGCGGTGTGGAACTGGACGGCCACGTGCGGGTGACGCCGCGCCTCACGGTGGGCGGCAATGCGGCGTGGCTGCATGCGCGCATCGCGTCGTTCACCGACGAGACGGGTGCGCAACCGGTGACGTATCGCGACGTGCCGCCGCTGCTGTCACCGGCGTGGCTGAGCGCGCAGCGCGTGGAGTGGGCGGCCACCGATTGGCTCGACCTCGGCTTCGAGGGGCGGTACCAGGGGCAGAGCTTCCTGCGCAACGATGGCAACCGCAGCACGGTGCTCCCCGACTTCTACGTGGCCGACGCGACGGCGCGTGTGCGGTTGCCGCGCGTGGAGCTCACGGTGCGCGGGGCGAACCTGGGGAACAGCCAGCGGTTCGCGAGCGGGTATGCCGTGGAGGGGGTGCCGTACTACTACGTGCTGCCGCCGCGGAGCGTGTTCGTGACGGCGCGGGTGGGGCGGTAGCCTCGGCGCACGACCGCGTCATCCCGGAGGTCGCTGACGCGATGACCAGTGCAAACTAGACTTAGCTAAGGCTAGGATTGGGGCTCCGTCCCCGACCCCGCTCTCGCGAAATGCCTCGTCACTCCAGGGCGTCCGTACATGACCACCGTCAATACGCACGAAGCCAAGACGCAGCTCTCCCGTCTCCTCGAGCGCGTCGAGGCGGGGGAGGAGGTGATCATCGCCCGTGCTGGCAAGCCGGTGGCGGTGCTGTCTCGGTATGTCGCGCAGCGCGCGCCGATCGCGCCACCCGGAGCGATGGCCGGTGTGGGGTGGATGGCGGACGACTTCGACGCGCCGGTCGAGGAGCTGTTCGACGCGCTCAGGGAGGCGGAGGTCCCCAACTCGGTGCGGCGCGGCGGCGCCATCTCGCCGTCGCGCAAGGGAGGGCGCCGGTGACGCTCCTGCTCGACACGCACGTCGTCTTCCGGTGGCTCGTGGAGCCGGCGCGGGTGAGCGACGCCGTGCGCTCGCTGATCGCGTCCGCCCCCGATGCCGTGCTCGTCAGTCACGTGTCGCTGTGTGAACTTGCCGTGAAGCGCACGACGGGCAAGTTGCGACTGGACGTCGCCCGATTCGCCGAGCAGGTGACAGCGACCGGCTTCGAGTGGCTACCGATCTCGCGTGAGCACATCCTTGCCTGCGACGCGCTCGCAACACGTCCGGATCACCGCGATCCGTTCGATCGCCTCCTCGTGGCGCAGGCCGACGTGGAACGGGCGCGCTTCGTGACCGCGGACCACGCGCTCGCCGCGTACGGCGAGCGCGTGATGGTGGTGGCGTAGCGCGCGGCACAACGGTCAGCGCGCCACCGCGTGCGATCAGCGCACGACCACCAGCGCTGCCGGCAGCACGTCAATCGTTGCGAGGTGGCAGTCGAGCGCGTGCCGCTCGCCGTCCAGTTCACACGCCGCGTGCCCGTCCGTCTCCACGAGGCCGTCCGCTACCCGCTGGCAGGTGACGCCGGGCAGGTCGACGTGCTTCCCGAACGGCGCCGCCGCGAACAGTCGCGCGCGTTGCCGGGCGCTCGCATCGCGCACGAGGACCAGATCGAGCCGCCCGTCATCGAGCCCAGCGGCCGGCGCGATCCGGAACGACCCGCCGAACCACTGCCCGTTCGCGATCACCACGAGCAGCCAGCGTGCGCGTTCGTCGAGCGCACCGGGCGCCACGCGCACCCGCGCCTCCACACCGCCGAAGCGGAACAGCTCGGCCAGCGCCGCCGCGATGTACAGCGCATCGCCGCGCAGCCAGCGTGCGCGCGTCATGCGCTCCAGCACCGCCACGTCGAAGCCGAAGCCGGCGGCGTTCACGAACGGCCGTCCGCCCAGTCGCCCCACATCCACTCGGCGCGTCTCGCCCAGCGCGATGCGCTCGGCCATCGCGGCGTAGTCGTGCACGGGCGCACCAAGCGACTTGGCGAAGTCGTTGCCGGTGCCGGCGGCGAGGATGCCAAGTGGCGTGTCTGCTCCCGCGGTCGCCAGGGCGCCACCCACGCGAGACACCGTGCCGTCGCCGCCCAGCACCACGAGCGCGCGCACGCCGTCGTGTGCGGCCTCGAGCGCGAGGCGGGCCTCGTCGCCGCTCCGCTCGGTGCGGACCACGTCGATCGGGCCGACCCGGGCAAGGGCGCGGGTCGCCGCGTCGAGGCGGCGGAGGGCTCGGCCGCGTCCGGCGGCGGGGTTCACGAGCAGGCGAATGGGGGCGGGCATGGAGTTTGGTGGGGCAGGACGGCCTAGTCGCGTGGCGCGCGGAACGTCGGTGCGGGAGACGCTCGGCGCAATGCGGATGGTGCGCGCGCGATTTCGCTGACGGTGATCCGGCCTGATGACGCTACACTGGCCGGATGGCACTTCCGTCGGTCTCGGTTGGAGCGGAGACCGTTGACTCATTGCAATGAGTAAGATAAACTCATGTTCATGACACAGCGCCTGCAGGTCCTTTTGGACGACTCCGAGTTCGACGAGATCCGTCGCATCGCCCAGCGCCACCACATGACGGTGGCGGAGTGGGTGCGTCAGGCGCTGCGCGCGGCGCGCCGAGACGAGCCGAGTGCGGAGCCGCAGCGCAAGCTGCTGGTGCTGCGGGAGGCGGCGCGCCATGCGTACCCCACGGCGAGCATCGAGCAGATGCTGGACGAGATCGAGGGCGGGCGCTTCGCGGGCGAGGGCTCGTGATCTTCATCGACTCCAACATCCCGATGTATCTGGTTGGGGCGCCGCACCCGAACCGGGACGCGGCGCACGCCGCGCTGGAGCAGGTCATCCGGCGCGGCGAGCGAGTGGTCACGAGCGCGGAAGTGCTGCAGGAGATCCTGCACCGTTACGCGCGCATCGAGCGGCTCGATGCGATCCAGGCAGCGCTCGATGTGCTGCTCGGCCTGGCGGACGAGGTCTTTCCCATCGAGGCGGACGACGTGCACCGGGCGCACGCGGTGCTGCGCGGTCATCGCGGGCTGTCGGCGCGTGACGCGCTGCACGTGGCCGTGATGCAGCGCCGCGAGGTGCCGCGCATTCTGAGCTTCGATCGCGGGTTCGACGTGGTGGCGACGATCGAGCGGGTGGGGTGATGGTGCGCCGGTCTGAAGGCGTCGTGTCCGGGCCAAGCATCACCTGGCGCGACTGCAGGCGGAGGCAAGACGCTCCGCCGCGGCCGAGCCGGGGCTCAGCGACATCGAAGACGAGGTCCGGGCGACACGGCGCGTTCGTCGCGCCCGCGAGTCATCCGAATAGCGCACGACGGTGCGCCTCGTCCTCGACACCAACGTGATCGTGTCGGCGCTGCTTTCGGGTGGCGGTACGGCGGACATGGCGGTGCAACTCGTCCTGCAAGGGGCGGCAACGCTGCTCGCGGATTCACGCATCCTTGCGGTGTACGACGAAGTCACCGCGCGTCCACGCTTCAGGTTTGCAGAATCGGAGCGGCGCGTCTTCGTGGATACGCTGGCCACGATTGCCGAACCGGTTGTGGCGAGGCCACTTCGGGTGGCGCTCCCCGACGAAGACGACCGCATGTTCATGGAGGCCGTGCTGGCGGGCGGGGCCGACGCCATCGTGACCGGAAACGTGCGTCACTTCGTTCCGCGCCGCGGCACGCTCGGGATCCTCGTGCTCACGCCGCGCGAGTTCGTGGACCTGATGCGCGGATGATGCGGAGGCAGGGGTTTGCTTCTCAGTGCTGCAACCAGAGCACCAGCGTGCCGCAGGCCGCGTGGCCGCGCAGGTTGAACTCGGCGGGCGTCGAGGCGGGCGTGTAGTACTCGATGCCGGCGATCATGGACACCTCGAGGCTCCGCAGGTCGAAGAACGGCATGCGCACATTGGAGGTGTAGCGCAGCATCCCATCGACGATGACGTTCACGTAGCAGGGCACTGCGCGGGCCTGGTCGCGCCCCGAGGCCGCCACGATCATGCCGTTCACATCCAGATACCGCAGCCCCGGCACGCGGCCTCGCAGGATCGCCTCGAGCGTGCGCCCGCGCTGGCGCAGCAGCTCCGCGCGCGTGATGAAACGGCCGAAGCCCAGCACGCGTCGGGCCTCGAACTCCGCGATCGAGAAGTTGCGCGGCGCGTCGAGGTCGGCCTCGGTCAGCACGCTGTCGAGCACCGGCGGTAGCAGGTCGAGGTCCACGTCGAGTTCGAGCGGCGATCCGGCGGTGAGTGGCACGGTGGCTTGGGCCGGTGCGTAGCCCACCGCCCGGACCACCAGCACCTGGGTCCCGACGCGCAGGCGACCGAGCATGAACTGGCCCAACGAATCCGAGCGCGTCTCGCGCGCCTGCGATGGCAGTGACACCGTGGCGCTCGCGATGGGCTGTCCGGTTGCGGCGCTACGCACGCGCCCGCGCAGGCTCGCGTCCTGCGCGTCGAGCACGTTCGGCAGGCCAAGCAGCGCGCACACGGCCATCCACCTCGCGGTGGACCGCTGCGCCGGTCGCGCCACGCGCCCGTGATCGGCTACTTCGTCCACAGGATCACCGTGCCGCACCAGGCGCCGCTCTCGCGCTTTCCGGTGCCGCGGTGCTGCATCGGCACCGTGGACGTCGTGTGGAA
Source organism: Gemmatimonas sp. (assembly GCA_011390885.1). GTDB lineage: Bacteria > Gemmatimonadota > Gemmatimonadetes > Gemmatimonadales > Gemmatimonadaceae > JAABRT01. Next base: position 107,931 of record JAABRO010000061.1, read on the forward strand.
CTCGAGGCCCAGGATGTCGGTGGCCTGGAAGGCGCCGAGCGTGACTTCCTGCTCCATGCCATTCACGATCAGCTGCGGACGGCACGGCCTCCCGAGCCTGACCACCTGGATCGTCTCGTCGGACCCGCGTCCGACCACGCGTACACCCGGGATGCGCGCCGCCACGAGCAGCGCGATGCTGCGTCCCTCGTTCGCTTCGAAGACGTCGCGGGTGATGAACCGACCGAAGCCCTCGGCTCGGCGCTGTTCGAACTCCCGGAGGCGCCACGCGAGGGCGGCCGACACGCTCGCGCTTGTCCGCACGGTGGCGAGCCGCGTCATCGTGCTGCCCATTTCCATTTCGATCTCGAGCGTGTCGTGCACGCCGAACGGCAGTCGTGAGGTCAGCAGGTCGTGTCCGATGGCGCGGACGGTGAGCACGTGTTCGCCACCCGGAATGCCGGTCAGGCGGAAGCGCCCCGAGGAATCGGTGCGCGCAGCCATGCCGAGCACGGGCAGCTCGACGAGGGCAAATGGGACTGGAGTCCCGACGGAATCGGCCAGCACGCGCCCCGTCAGCACGGCGGACTGTGCCGGCGCGACGAGCGGGAGCCCCATCAGGCCGAGGATGGCGAGAAACCCAGCGCGTGACTCTGTGCGCATCGATGGCTGCTCCAGTCGGACTCCGGTTGACACGGCCCCGGCACGCATCGCGCACCGGGGCCGTCGCACAGCGCTACCTGCTGACGCTCACCCCTTCGCCGCCAACTGCCGCAGCACGTAGTGCAGGATGCCGCCGTTCTTGTAGTAGTTCAGCTCTTCCGGCGTGTCGATGCGGCATCGCGCCTCGAAGCTGTTCACCGATCCATCGCCGCGCACCGCGCGCACCGTGAGCGTCGCGCGCGGCGACAGCGTGTCGTCGAGCCCGTCGATGGTGAACGTCTCGAAGCCGGTGAGCCCCAGCGACTGCCGCGTGGCACCGCCCGTGAACTCGAGCGGCAGCACGCCCATGCCCACCAGGTTGGAACGGTGAATGCGCTCGAACGACTCGGCGATCACCGCCTTCACGCCGAGCAGTGCCACACCCTTCGCGGCCCAGTCGCGCGAGGAGCCGGTGCCGTACTCCTTGCCCGCGAGGATCATGAGCGGCGTGCCCTGCTGCTGCCACGCCATCGCCGCGTCGTACAGGGGCACCGCGTCGCCGCCCGGCGTGGTGGCGGTCCACCACCCTTCCTTGCCGGGCGCGAGCTCGTTCTTGAGGCGGATGTTGGCGAGCGTGCCGCGCATCATCACCTCGTGGTTGCCGCGACGCGAGCCGTACGAGTTGAAGTCGGCGCGCGCCACGCCCTGCGACTGCAGCCACTGGCCGGCCGGCGACGCGCCCGCAATCGAACCCGCCGGCGAGATGTGGTCGGTGGTGATGGAGTCGCCGTACATGCCGAGCACACGCGCGTTCGCAATGGGACGCACGCCCGGGGGCGTCATGGTCATGCCTTCGAAGTACGGCGGGTGCTGCACGTACGTGCTGCTGTCGCTCCACGTGTAGCGCGCGCCGCTCGGCGCGGCGATCGCCTGCCAGTGCTCGTCACCGTCGAACACGTTCGCGTACTGCTCCACGAACTGCTCACGCTTCACGTTGTGCAGGATCGTGTCTTCCACTTCCGTCGCACTCGGCCAGATGTCGCGCAGGAACACGGGGCCATCGGTGCCGATGCCGAGGGGCTCCGTGGCGAAGTCGATGTCCATGCGACCGGCGAGCGCATACGCCACCACGAGCGGCGGCGAGGCGAGGTAGTTGAAGCGCGTCTGCGGGTTCACGCGCCCTTCGAAGTTGCGGTTGCCCGAGAGCACCGCCGCCACGTTGAGCTTGCCCGTGTCGATCGCTTCGCTGATCGGTTCCGGCAGCGGCCCCGAGTTGCCGATGCACGTGGTGCAGCCGTAGCCCACCACGTTGAAGCCGAGCGCGTTGAGCGCGGGCATCACGCCGGCCTTGTTGAAGTACTCGGTGGCCACCTTGGAGCCCGGCGCCAGCGACGTCTTCACCCACGGGCGCGTGGTGAGCCCCTTGGCCACGGCCTTCTGCGCGAGCAGGCCGGCGGCCAGCATCACGCTGGGGTTGGACGTGTTCGTGCACGACGTGATCGCCGCGATCACCACATGGCCGTGCGTGAGCGTGAACTCCTGTCCCTTGTACGACACCGGCACGCCGTTCTCGGCGAGCGGCGCCGGCGCGCCCTCGGCGACCATGGCCGCCTCGCTGCTGCCGGGCGCCGGCTTGGCGGCGGTGCCCACCGTGGCGACCTGCGACGCGAGCTGCTGTGCGAGCGCTTCGCGGAACATGCGCTTGCTCTCGGAGAGCGGCACACGGTCCTGCGGACGCTTGGGGCCGGCCAGGCTCGGCACCACCGTGCCCAGGTCGAGCGCCAGCGTGTCGGTGAACACCGGATCGGGCGTGTCGCTCGTGCGGAAGAGCCCCTGCGCCTTGCAGTAGGCTTCCACCAGCGCGACCTGCTCGTCGCTTCGTCCGGAAAGGCGCAGGTACTTGAGCGTTTCGGCGTCCACCGGGAAGAAGCCCATGGTCGCGCCGTAGTCGGGCGCCATGTTGGCGATGGTCGCGCGGTCGGCGAGCGAGAGGTGGTCGAGTCCGGGCCCGTAGAACTCCACGAACTTGCCCACCACCTTCTTCTGGCGGAGCATCTCCACGCACGTGAGCACGAGGTCGGTGGCCGTCGAGCCCGCGGGCAGCTTGCCGCTCAGCTTGAAGCCGATGACGTCGGGCACGAGCATGGACACCGGCTGGCCGAGCATGGCCGCTTCGGCCTCGATGCCGCCTACGCCCCAGCCGAGCACGCCGAGGCCGTTGATCATCGTGGTGTGCGAGTCGGTGCCCACGAGCGAGTCGCAGTAGGCGAGCATCTCGCCGTCCTGCTCCATGCTGAACACCACCTGCGCGAGGTACTCGAGGTTCACCTGGTGACAGATGCCCGTGCCCGGCGGCACCACGCGGAAGTTGCTGAGCGCCTTCTGTCCCCACTTGAGGAACTCGTAGCGCTCAGTGTTGCGCTCGAACTCCTTCTCCACGTTGATGAGCGCCGCGGCCTCGGTGCCGTACTCGTCCACCTGCACGGAGTGGTCGATGACGAGGTCCACCGGCTGCAGCGGATTGATGCGCGAGGCATCGCCGCCGAGCTTCACGATCGCGTCGCGCATGGCGGCGAGGTCGACCACGCAGGGCACGCCGGTGAAGTCCTGCAGCAGCACGCGCGCGGTGCGGAAGGCGATCTCCTTGTCCACCGGCTGGCGCACGTTCCAGCGCGCGAGCGTCTCGATGTCACCGGCGCGCACGAACGCGCCGTCTTCACCGCGCAGCAGGTTCTCGAGCAGGATCTTGAGCGAGAACGGCAGGGAGGCGACGGTGTTGCCCGCGAGGGTGTCGAGCGCGCCGAGCCGGAAGTACGTGTACGACCGTGAGCCCACGCTGAGGGAGGCGCGGCTGCCGAACGAGTTGGGATGGGTCATGTGGCACGGGGAGTGCGGCGCAGGGCATCCTTCGGATGGCCGCTGCGATGTCCGGAATGGAGCCACTCGCCGCCCGGACCGGGCTGCACCCTCGCAGGGCGTGCGCCCGCGGTCGCGACGAGGCTACGTGAAATGTGCCACCGTGCGCGGATGGGGGCTACGTGAGCCGGGGGCAGCCCCCCCCGAGGACCGTTTACCGTGTACCGTGGCCGAGGACCGCGTCGGAGGCTGGCTGCCGAGGGAGCGGTGCTGGTCTGCCGCCATCACCCGGTGGTCGGCGACGGTAGACGGTACACAGTGAACGGTGGGGTTGATCAGGCCACCCGGACCGCCGTGTCCTCCTCCCGGTCCGCGGCGACCTGACGCTCCGTCACCCCGATCGCCGCCGTCGGGCACTGCCGCACGAACGCGCCGTCGGCCGGACTCCATTCGAGGCTCGGGTTGGGCGCGAAGGCCCGACCGGCTGCGTCCATGGCCATGACGTGCGGGGCGACCGCCACGCAGAGGCCGCACCCGGTGCAGCGGTCGCGATCCACCGACACCGCCACCGGGCGGCGCGGGTACACGCCGCCGTGTGCGCCGAGCACCGTGTCGAGGTCATCGAGCGCGATCCGCATGGCCTCGTAGCCGGCGCGCAGCAGCTCCGCGGTGTGGTGAAAGCTGAACCACGACACATGCGACACCTTGGGACGCACGAGCAGCATGGGCGGGCCGTGCCAGCGCTCGAGCATGCGTGACTGCAGCGTGTGCATCATGATGGTCGCGGCGCGCATGTACACCGACGCGAACCCCTGCTCGCCCACCCCTTCCGCGGACGGCACGTCGGCAATGCCCACGTCCACCGCGATGACGGCATCGGCGCCGAGCGCCGCGATGGCCACAGGGAGGTTGTCGGCGGTGCCACCGTCAATGCAGGGGCGGCCGCCCACGTAGCCCGGCGGGAAGAAGCCGGGGAGCGCGCAGGAGGCGTACACGGCGTCCCGAATGGACACGTCGCGCAGCCCGGGCGTGCCCCACACCACTTCGACGCCCCGTTCCACGTCCACCGCGGTCACGAGCAGGCGGGTGCGCAACTCCTCGAACGTCCCTTCGGGCACGATGTGATCGCACAGCGCGCGCAGCGGCGACTCGAGATAGATGGAGCGCGACTGCATGCGGTCGAGCAGCATGCCCATGTGGTTGATGCGGAAGAGGTCCTTGCGCCGCAACGCGAGCGCGCGCTCCGCCATCGTCTCCACGTCCATCCCGCCGGCGGCGGCGGAGGCGATCAGCGCCCCGATGCTCGAGCCGGCGAACACGCGCGGCACGACGCCCCGCTCGGCGAGCGCGCGCAGCGCCCCGATGTGGGCGAATCCCTTGAGGGCACCACCGCCCAGTACCAGCGCGATGCGCGGCTGGCCGTGCGCGGGCGTGCCGTGGGACAGGGTGCCGTGCGCGGGGGAGGGGCGGTCGGTCATGCCGAGGGGGGCGTGGGGCGCGTAGATTGCGGCAATGCGAATCCTCCTCGTGGAAGATGACACGACGCTGCGGGAGACGGTCGCGGCCTACCTGCGGGCCAGCGGTTTTGCCGTGGACGCCGTGGGTACGGGGAAGATGGCGCTTGTGCAGGCTGCCGTCAGCCCGTGCGATGCGGTGGTGCTCGATGTGCGCCTCCCGGACATCGATGGCTTCGCCGTGTGCCGCGCGCTGCGGGCCCGACCGGAGTCGCCGCGCATTCTCATGGCCACGGCCCGCGACGCCGTGCAGGACCGCATCGCCGGGCTCGACGAGGGCGCCGACGACTACCTGGTCAAGCCCTACGCGCTGGGCGAGCTCGTGGCGCGGCTGCGCGCGCTGCTCCGGCGGCCGGCCGAAACACTCCCCCCGCGGCTCGAGGTGGCGGACCTCTCGCTCGACGTGGCCACGCGGACGGCGACGCGCGGCGAGCGCCCGATCGCGCTCACGACCAAGGAGTTCGCGGTGCTCGAGGTGCTCATGCGCCACGCCGGCGAGGTGGTCACGCGTGAGCGCCTGAGCCGGCACGCCTGGGACGACAACTTCGATCCGGTCAGCAACGTGATCGACGTGTACATCGCACGCCTGCGCCGCAAGGTGGACGCCGACGGCGAGCCGCCGCTGCTCGAAACGGTGCGCGGCGCCGGCTACCGGCTGGGCGCCGTGTCCGGATACGGGGAGCGCGCCGCGGCGGCGCGCGCATGAGTGGCACGTGAGCGTCGCGTGAGTCCGGCCACGGTCACCAAGCCGCGCCTTCGCACGCGGCTCATCGCGTGGTACGCCGGCACGCTGTGCGCGGTGCTGCTGATCGGCGCCGGCACGATGCGCTATGCCATGCAACGTTCGCTCGATCGCGCGCATGCGGAATCGCTCGAGGCGTCGGTCGCGCTCTTCCGGCAGTTCTTTCGCGTGGAGATCGCCGAGTACCGCTCGGTGGAGGCTACGCTCGCGCACATCGCCGGTGAGCTGGTGTTCGAGGATCGCGTGATCGACGTGCATCGGCCCGATGGCTCGCTGTTCGTGGTGCCCGGCGCGGCCGCGACGCACGCGTATCCGGCGCTGCGACCGCCCGTGCGCGAGCTGCTGGCGCCGCTCGATCCGGAGCTCGCGCCGGGGTGGACGGTCGAAGTGCACGGCAGTGCGGCTACGCTCGAGGCGGCGTCGCGCCGGCTCGACTGGTGGCTGCTGGGCGGGATTCCGCTGGTGGTGGCGGCGGCGGCGCTCCTGGGATGGTGGCTGGCCGGGCGCGCACTGCGTCCGATCGGCTCGCTCGCGTCGCAGGTGCGCGCGCTCGACACGGCGCCGGGAGCGCGGCTGGCGATGCCCGACACCACCGACGAACTGGGGCGACTCGGCAGCAGCTTCAACATGCTGCTCGACCGGCTCGACGACACGCTGGCGCAGCAGCGCCGGTTTCTTGCGGACGCTGCGCACGAGTTGCGCACGCCGATCGCGCGCCTGCGAAGCCGCGTGGAACTCGGGCGCCTCTCGCTCGATCGGGAGGACGTGCACGCGGACGCCGAGGCGGTGCGCCGCGAAGCCAGCGGCACGCTCGCGGCACTCGACGGCGAGTTGCAGAACACATCCGACGTGGTGCAGGGATTGCTCGCGCTGGCGCGCGCCGATGCCGACGCGGAGCCGTCGGCGTTGGCGGAGGGGTATCTCGACGACGTGTTCTCGGACGAACTCGCGCACTGGCGGGAGACGGCTGACGCCGCCGGCGTGCGCGTGGCACTGGGGCGCTTCGAGGAGGTGCGCGCCCACTTCGACGCGACGCTGCTGCGCCGCCTGCTGGCGCTGCTGCTCGACAACGCGGTGCGCTATTCGGCGTCGGGTACCACCGTGACGGTGCATCTGGTGCCGGCTGGCAACGAGGCGGTGCTCACGGTGGAGGACGAGGGCATCGGCATCGCGCCGGCGGACCGGGACGCGGTGTTCGCGCGCTTCCATCGCGCCGAGAACGCGCGCGCGCACCGTGCGGACGGCAGCGGGCTCGGACTCGCGCTGGCCCGCTGGATCGTGCAGCGGCACGGCGGCACGATCGAGGCGGCGTCACGCGCCGATGGCGGCCCCGGCGTCGCGTTCGTGGTCCGGCTGCCCGTCGTCGCGGCGCGCGCCGACGCGCCCGCCGACGTTGGCGATGCGGTCGGCCGCCTGCCACGCGCTTCGTAGCTGCGTGAGGGTGTGCGCGGCGCCGAGGTAGTCGCCGCTCAGCACCGCCCGTTCGCAATAGGCGTAGAGCCCGTCGATGCTGGCGGCGGCCGGTGTGTCGCAGGGATGCGCGGCGCGGAGCGTGGCGATGTGGCGGTACGCGGCGCGCGCCTCACGCGCCCGGCACGCGACGATGGCCAGGTCGTAGGCGTGCAGCAGGCGCGCCAGGGGCGCCAGATCGTGGGCGGACGGCTCGTGGCACGTGGCGGCGCGCGACGGGGGCGCGTAGTCGGGCATGGGCATGGCAGTGAGGGGCTGGTCGAGTCAGCCGTCCTGAACAGCGAGGCGGGCAGGGCGCGATGCCCTGTGTCTGTGTCATCGGCTCCGAGCGCCCGGGACTTGAGCGGCGAGCGTGACGCGCCGCACACGATGGGCGTCCGGCGCGCGGCCGCGGCGAGTCCGTTCGGCGACGCCTGAGGCCGCTCGCCGGCACCGGCGCCGCGTTGATACGGCGTTCCTGCGGTGTTCATCGCGCGTTCATGTACGCGGCCTAGGTTGATCTGCATGGACGGAACGAACGACTCTCGAGACGGTGCGACATGGCGTGCGGGTACGGGGTGGCGCGCCGCGATCGGCCGGCCGGCCCGGCGTGTGGCGCTCGCGGCAGGGCTCCTGCTCGGCGCGGTCCCCTCGCTGTGGGCGCAGGACCGGACACCGGCGCAGGCGCCGCTCACGCTGCGGGACGCACTGCGTCTGGCGGCCGATCGCTCCCCGCTGCTCGCCCAGACCGACGCGCGCTTCGGTGTGGCGCGTGGCGAGCTGCGCACGCTTGGCCAGTGGCCCAATCCCACGCTCGAGTACCGCCGCGAGAACCTCGGCGCACCGATCGATCCGGACGAGTTCTTCACAGCCTACATCCCGATCGACGTCACGGGGCGGCGCGTGCAGCTCGCGCGCGCGACGCGTCGCGGCGATGCGCGCCTGCAGGCGGAGCTCGCGGCGGCACGGCGCGACGGGGAGCTGGAGATCGCGAGCCGCTGGATCGAGGCCGTGCTCGCCGCCGACCTGCGCGCCACGCTGGCGGCGCAGCACGCGGCGATCGCCGACATCGCGCGGCTCGAGGGGATCCGGGCCGCGGAGGGCGTGACCTCCGAGGCCTCGGCGCTGCGCACGCGCGTGGAAGCCGATCGACTTGCGCACCAGCTCGCGCTCGCCGAGTCGCGCGCGCTGCGGGCGCGTCACGTGCTGGCGACTCGGCTCGGCGTGCCGGCTGACTCGCTGCCGCCGCTGCCATCGCTGCTCGACACGCCGGTGACGACGCCCGATGCGGCGCTCGCGGCGCTCAGCGACACCGAACTGCTGGCGCGCGCGCGGCGCGATCGCGAGGAACTGCGCGCGGCCACGCTGGCGCGCGAGGAGGCGGCGCTCCGGCGGCGCGTGGAGCGCGGCGGCGTGCTCGGCGACTGGCAGCTGCAGGGGGGCAGCAAGCTCACCGGCGGCTTCATGTCGGGGCAGGTGGGGCTCGCCGTGCCGATGCCGCTCTTCAATCGCAATGCCGGGGCGCGCGAGCGCGCTGCGAGCGTCGAGCGTGAGGCGGACGCGTCCTGGCGCGCCGCGATGCTGGCCGTGACGGGTGAGGTGGTCGCTGCGGCCGATCAGCTGCGCCGCCTCGAAGCACTCGGCGCGCGGCTGTCGGTGACCCCCGCCGATGGCGAGACGATCGCGGCGAGTGCGCGCGTGGCCTGGACGGAAGGCGAGATGACGCTGCTCGAACTGCTCGATGCCCAGCGCGCGGCGGCCGACGCCCGCGCCACGGCGCAACAATACCGTGCCGACCTGCTGCTCGCCCGGCTCACGCTGGCGCGCGCGGTCGGTGCTCCCCTGTTCGATGGAGGTACGCCGTGATCGCTCGCGGACCCGCGTTCCTGCGCCGCGTGCGCATCGTGTCATTCCTCGGCGTGAGCGGGCTGCTCGTCGCGTGCGGTGCGGACCCCGAAGTCGTCGCGGACGTCGAGGCGGCCGCGCCCGACACCGCGCTGCTCGGAGCCGAGTCGGTGGCGATCGCCGGCTTCACGCTCGACACCGCGCGGCGCATTCCCTGGAGCGCCAGCACGAGCGCACCGGCGCGTCTCGTGCTCGACCCCACCCGGCACCAGACGCTCGGCTCCATCACCGAGGGGCGCGTGACGCGCGTGCTGGTGCGCGAGGGCGATGCCGTGCGACCGGGACAGATCCTGGTGGCGATTCACAGCCATGAGATCATGGATGCGCGCAGCGGGCTCGTGAGCGCCGAGTCGCAGCAGCGCACCGCGAAGGCGGAGCGCGACGCAGCGGACGTCGCGCTCGGACGCGCCGAGCGCCTGCTCGCGGCCAAGGCGGTGGGGCAGGCGGAGGTGGATCGCGCGCGGGTGGCGATGACGAGCGCGGTGTCCCGTCTCGCTGAGGCGGATGCCGAGCTGGTGCGCGCGACGGGACTCGTGGAACACCTGCTGGGCGACGGCCCGCTGCCGGCGGAGCTCGATCCGCACGAGGTGCTCATTCGCGCGCCGATCTCGGGTGTGGTCATCGAGCGCACGGTGGTGCCGGGCACGGTGGTGCTGCCGGGGCAGCCGCTCCTGGCCGTGGCCGACCCGCGCGCGCTGCAGCTCGAGGTGCGCCTCAGCGACCGGCAGGTGAGCGACGTGACGGTCGGCAGCCGCCTCACGTTCACCCTCGTGGGTGATGCGAGCGGAACGACGGGCACGGCGGTCGTGCGTCGTGTGACGCCGGTGGTCGACGGTGCGACGCGCACGACCATGGCCATGGCGGAGCTGCTGACGCGGCCGGACGGCACGCGCGCGGAGCGCTTCGCGAACGCGCGCATCGCGGGCGTCGCCGCCGATGATGCGCTCGTGGTGCCGTTGGCGGCGGTGCAGGCGCTCGCCGGCGACACGATCGTGATCGTGGCCGAGCAGCGCGGAGAGGGGCTGCACATCGCGGCGGTGCCCGTGCGGGTGGGGCGCCGCGACGCTGATCATGCGGAGATCGTGGCGGGACTCGAGGCGGGACGGGTGGTGATTGCGAAGGGCGCGGTGATCGCGCGCGCCGAGCTGCTCAAGCGGCGTGAGGGGGGCGGCGGTGAGTGAGGTGACGCACGACGAGGTGCACGACGCGAAGCCGTCGCCGCTCACGCGCCTCGTCGGGGGCGCGATGCAGCGGATCGGCCTCGTGCTGTCCCTCGCGGCGGTGGTGCTCGTGGCCGGCGTGCTCGCGTTCCTTCGCCTGCCGTTCGATGCGTTTCCCGACCTGACGGGTGTGCGCGTCGAGGTGATCACCGAGGCGCGCGGGTACGCGGTGGAGGAGGTCGAGCAGCTCGTTACGTACCCGATCGAGTCGGTGCTGATGGGGCTCGAAGGGGCCGAGCAGGTCCGGTCCACTTCCAAGGCCGGGCTCTCGCTGGTGACCGTGGCGTTCGAGGACGGCACCGACCTGTATCACGCGCGCACGATCGTCACGCAGCGCCTCGGCGATGCCACGGGTGAACTGCCGGATGGCGTCGAGCCGTCGCTCGGGCCGGTGTCCACGCCGCTCGGCGAACTCTACCAGTACGTCGTGGAGAGCGACTCGCTCACCCTCACCGAACTCAAGACGCTGCACGACTACGTGATCCGCCCGCGCCTGCGCAGCGTGCCGGGCGTCACCGAGGTGAACTCGTGGGGCGGACTGATCGAGCAGGTGCAGGTCACCGTCGATCCGGCCGCGCTCAGCGCGCGCGGCCTCGTGCCCGGCGACGTGCACGACGCACTCGCCCAGAACTCGCTGGCCTTCGGCGGTTCGTACCTCGAAACCGAGGGTGAGCGCTGGACGCTGCGCGGCCTCGGCCGTGTGTCGGGGCCGGAGGAGATCCGGCAGGTCGTGATCCGCACGGAGGGCTCGGTGCCCGTGCGTGTGGGCGACGTGGCCACGGTGGAGATCGGCTCGCTGCAGCGGTACGGCGCCGTGTCGCGCGACGGCACGCACGAGACCGTGGCCGGCATGATCCTCAAGCGCAAGGGCGAGGACTCGCGCCGCGTGATCGCGGGGGTGCTCGCGCGGCTCGAGGAGGTGCAGGCCACGCTGCCGCCCGGCGTGACGATCACGCCGTTCTACGACCAGAGCGCGCTCGTGGCCCGCACCACGCAGACGATCTTCAAGAACCTGCTGCTCGGCGGCCTGCTGGTGGTGGCCGTGCTCTTTCTCTTCCTGCGCGACGTGCGCGCCTCGCTGCTCGTCGCGAGCGTGATCCCGCTGAGCATGCTGATCGCGTTCGCGGCGATGTGGGCCACCGGTTCGTCGGCCAACCTCATGAGCCTGGGCGCGCTCGACTTCGGTCTGCTCGTGGACGGCGCGATCGTGATGGTGGACCAGTTCGTGCGACAGTTCGAGGGCGAGCGTGGCAAGCGACTGGCGGCGCTCGATGTTGCGGCCCGTCGTGTCGAGCTGCGTCGCGCCGCCGTGGCGGTCGCGCGACCGGTGCTGTTCGGCGTGTCCATCATCGTCGCGGTGTACATCCCGATCTTCTCGCTGAGCGGCATGGAAGGACGCATGTTCCGGCCCATGGCGTTCACGGTCGTGGTGGCCGTGCTCGGCTCGCTGCTCCTGGCGCTCACCTACGTGCCGGCGCTGGCGGCGCGCGTGCTGCGCCCTGAGGCCCGTCCGCCGTTCCCCTTGCTCGACCGGGTCACCGCCTGGTACGGCCGCGTGCTCGACAGCATGCTGACGCATCCGGTGCGCGTGGTCAGCGTGGCGCTCGTGCTCGTGGCGGGTTCGCTGGTGGTGCTGCGCAACACCGGCACCGAGTTCATGCCGCGTCTCGACGAAGGCGCGATTCTCGTGAACACGCGCCAGCTCCCGAGCACCTCGCTCGAAGAGGCCATGCACCTCTCGCGGGCCGCGGAAACGATCGTGAAGCGGTTCCCCGAAGTGGTCACCACGATCACCAAGCAGGGGCGCCCCGACCTCGCCACCGAGGCGATGGGGCTGTTCGAGGGCGACATGTACGTGCCTCTCATTCCGCGCGACGAGTGGACCACGGCCAGCACGCGTGAAGGGCTCGTGGCCGCGTTCGACTCGGCACTCTCGGTGATTCCCGGCCTCGATGTGGCGTTCACACAGCCGATGGCGATGCGCCTCGACGAGGCCGAGAGCGGCATCAAGACGGATCTGGGCGTGAAGGTGTTCGGCGCCGATCTCGATGCCATCCACGCCACCGCCGAGCAGATTCGCAGCGTGGTTGCCGCGGTGCCCGGCGCCGCCGACGTGGCGGTGGAGGTCGCGGAGGGATCGGGGCAGCTCCGCATCACGCCGCACCGGGAGGCGCTCGCCGCGTACGGCCTCACGATCGCCGACCTGCAGGCGGTCACCGACTACGCCGGTGCTCGGCGCACGGCGGCGGAGCTGGTGATCGGCCCGCGTCGCGTGCCGATCGCCGTGGCACTGCCGGTCAGCGCGCGAAGCGACATCGAGGCGATCGGCCGACTCACCATGCGCTCGTCCACGGGCGCGATCGTGCCGCTCGCGGCCGTGGCCGACCTGGCCTACACCGAGGGGCCGGAGATGGTGGGGCACGAAGACGCGCAGCGACGCACGCTCGTGGTGGCGAACGTGCGTGGGCGTGACCTGGGCGGCTTCGCGGCCGAGGTCCAGCAGCGGGTGGCCGCGCAGGTCACGCTGCCGCGGGGCGTGTTTCTGGAGTGGGGCGGTCAGTTCGAGAACCAGCAGCGCGCCATGCAGCGGCTCGAGCTGGTGCTGCCGGCAGCGATCCTGCTGATCGTGCTGCTGCTCTACGCGGCGTTCGGCTCGTGGTCGCAGGCCGTGCTCGTGCTCGCGAACGTGCCGTTTGCGCTCGTGGGCGGCGTGGCTGCGCTGTGGCTGCTCGGCCTCAACCTGAGTCTTTCCGCGAGCATCGGCTTCATTGCGCTCTTCGGCATCGCCGTGCTCAACGGCGTGGTGCTGGTGGAGCACCTCAACGACCTGCGCGGTGAGGGGCTCGGTCTCGAGGAGCGGGTGCGCGTGGGGTCACGCGACCGCCTGCGCCCCGTGCTCATGACGGCGCTGGTGGCCAGCCTCGGCTTCGTGCCGATGGCGATCTCGCACGGCGCGGGCTCGGAGGTGCAGCGGCCGCTCGCCTCGGTCGTGATCGGCGGGCTGGTGACGTCCACCATGCTGACCCTGCTGGTGCTGCCCGTGCTGTACCGGGCGCTGGAGCGGCGACGGGAAGCAAAAGCGGCGGCGCGCTGATTGCGCGCCGCCGCCATTTCCGCCGTCACCGAGGTCAGCGCAGGATCTGAAACAGACTGTACAGGCTGAGGCCTGCGCCGCCGATGATCAGGACGGAGCCGGCGCCGTCGTCCACGGCGGTGCCGATGGCGATCGACGCGAGTCCCACCACGAGCAGCGCCATGTTGCGGCGGAAGCCCGGGTTTTCGGCCACGACGTTCGACGCGGGAGCCGTGGCGGTGGCCTCACTGAGCCGACGCTCGACCGCGGCGCGCGAGCCCAGCGAGGACTCCGGCAGGCGCGGGCCGACGATGGCCTGCACCTGCGTGGTCGCGGGCGCCTCGATGACTTCCGCCGCCGGTGCCTCGGGCGCAACGGACGCGGCGACCGCGACCGCGACCGTCGCCGGCTCGGTGGCCTGCGCCGAGGCGAAGGATGTCCAGAGCAGGCTCATCGTGGCGATCGCGGCGCCCGCCAGGAGCCAGCGGCGGAGATCGGGACGCGTTGCGGCGCGGGCGGATGGGCGGACGGTCACTCGGGGCATGGGAGCTCCTGGGGCAGGGGGGTCGGCGAGACGCCGGAACGGCAGCAGCGCGATCGTGTTCGTGATAGCATTGGTTCTAGGCGCCAAACGCGCAAATGTTCCGCGTCGTTCGCCGCGCGCGTCCACTCCGTCCGTTCTCTCGTGACCGTTCCGTCCGCATCCGACCCGCTGCTCGCGCTCCGCGACGAGTTCCCGATCCTCGCGCGCTCCACCTACCTGGTCTCGAACTCGCTGGGCGCGATGCCCCGCGCCGTGCCCGAGCGGCTGGCGGAGTACGCGCGCCAGTGGGGCGAGCGGGGTGTGCGCGCCTGGGCCGAGGGGTGGTGGCGCATGCCCGAGACGGTGGGCGACGTGGTCGCGCCGCTGCTCGGCGCTTCGGCCGGCGAGGTGGTCATGGTGCCCACCGTCACGCAGGCGATGAGCACCGTGCTCTCGGCGCTCGACTTCCCGGCCGCGCGCAATCGCGTGGTCATGACCGCGCTCGACTTCCCGTCGGTGCGGTATGCTTACGACGCGCTTGCGCCGCGCCTCGGTGCGGAGATCGTGGTCGTGCCCAGCGTGGATGGCATCGGCATCGCCACGGAGCGCATGCTCGCGGCCATCGACGAGCGCACGCGCCTCGTGGCGATCTCGCACGTGTTCTTCAAGTCGGCGTTCATCAACGACGCCGCGGCGATCATCCGGCGCGCGCATGAGGTGGGGGCACTCGTGGCGCTCGACGCCTACCACTCGGTGGGCGTGATCCCGGTCGACGTGCACGCGCTCGGCGTGGATTTCCTGGCGGGTGGCGTGCTCAAGTGGCTGTGCGGCGGGCCCGGCGGCTGCTTCCTGTACGTGGCGCCCGGCGTGCGGGACCAGCTCGAGCCGGCGTTCACCGGCTGGCAGGCGCATCGCGCCCCGTTCGCCTTCGATCCGGCCATGCAGTACGCCGACGGCATCTGGCGCTGGCTGGGTGGCACGCCGGCGGTGCCGGCGCTGTTCGCGGGCATCGAGGGGCCGCGGCTGGTGCACGCGGCCGGCATGGACGCGGTGCGCGCCAAGAGTGTGCGGCAGACGGCCCGGCTCGTGGCCCTGGCCGACGCGCGCGGCTGGCGCGTGCACGCGCCGCGGGATCCGGCCGCGCGCGGCGGTACTGTGGCGTTCGACGTGCCGCACGGCGCCGAGGTGGCCCAGGCACTGCTGGCGGACGACGTGGTCATCGACTTCCGGCCGGGGGCCGGCATTCGCGTGGCCCCGCACTTCTATACCACCGACGCCGAGGTGGAGAAGGTGGCCGAGGCGATCGACGAGATCCTCGCGACCGAGCGCTGGCGGCGGTACGAAGGGCAGCGGCGCACCGTGACCTGACCGCTGCCGGCGTGCGCTGGCGCAGGGCGCGTGCCTGCGACAACTTCCGCTCAACCGTCCCACCATCAGCCCCGTCCGCCATGTCCGCTCCGAAGAAGCTGCGCAAGCAGTACGTGAACAACACCTATCCGCTCGTCATCCTGCGCTTCGAGGACGGCCACGAGATCAAGATCTACCAGAACTCCGGCAAGGTGTTCGACGCGTGGGCGGGTGAGCGGGTGAAGATCATGGCCGTGCACGACCCCGAGAGCAAGGAATGGGAGCTCATCGAGACGCGCACCGGCGACGCGTTCGAGGAGCCGATCGTCGACGCGCCGCGCTGAGTCCAGCTGTGTGGCGTCCCGTGTCCGGGCGGCGCACGCGATCGGTGCTGACGACGGCCGCACTGCTCGCGGCCGGCGTAGTCGCGTCGGCGCCGTCGGCGCAGGCGCAGCGGACGCAGCCGGCACGCGCGGTGGCGACCGACACGGCGGCGCTGCGCGGCACGCTCGATCGCCTCGCGGACGCGCATCGCGGTGTGGTGGGCTACACCGTGCGCGACCTCGACGCCGGCTGGGAGCTCTCGCGCCGCGGTGACGAGCCGTTCCCCACTGCCAGCCTCATCAAGGTGCCCATCCTGGTCACCGTGTTCGACCTGGTGGAGCAGGGCAGGCTCTCGCTCGACGACCGCATCAACGTGCTGCCGATCGACGTGGTGCCGGGCGCGGGCATGCTGCAGCACCTGCACCCGGGCATCACGATCACCGTGCGCGATGCGGCGTGGCTCATGACCACGATCAGCGACAACACGGCCACCAACCTGCTGCTCGACCGGATTATCATCCGCCGCGTGTGGGACAAGATGGAGGCGCTGGGGCTGCCGCGCAGCAAGGTGCACTCCAAGTCGTTCCTGCGCGCCTCGAGCGTGGCCATGGACAGCTCCGTGAAGTATGGCCTCGGCGTGACCACGCCGCGCGAGATGGCGCAGCTCTTCGCACTCCTCGCCGACGGCAGGGCCGTCTCGCCGCGGGCCGATTCCGTCATGCGCGACATGCTCGCGGCCAACGAGGACGGGCAGCTGCTGCAGCGCTACGTGAGTGGCGTGCGCGCACCGCACAAGACCGGTGCGACCGATGCGGTGCGCACCGAGTGCACGCTCTGGTACCTCGAGTCGCGCGTGGTGGCATGTGTGCTCACGCGCGAGAACGCGGACACGCGCTGGGTGCTCGACAGCGAGCCACAGGTGCTGATGGCCAGGATGGGCGAGGCGATCGTTCGCGCGTTCCGGTAATCGCACAGTCTCCGCATTGCGGTTTCGAGACGGCGGTCCTATGATCGGGCGTGCCCGAGCACCCTGAGCTCCCTCCGACGTTGTCCGCGGCCGTTCACGCAGCGCTCACGCGCGGCCAGGCCGTCGTCGCTCTCGAGAGTTCGGTGTTCGCGCAGGGGCTCGCCATGCCGGCGAACCGACGCGCGGCCACGCGCATGCTCGGCGAAGTCGAGGCGGCCGGTGCGGTGCCCGCCATCACGGCCGTGTCACGTGGCGTCGCGCGTGTGGGACTCGACGACGACGACCTCGAGCGCTTCCTGCGGCGTGACGGTGTGCGCAAGGTGTCGGCGCGCGACCTCGCGCTGTGCATGGCGCAGCAGGCCGACGGCGCGACTACGGTGGCAGCCACGGTCGCGCTCTGTGCCCTCGCCGGACTCGAGGTGTTCGCCACCGGCGGCATCGGCGGCGTGCACCGCGACGCCCCCTTCGACGAATCGGCCGACCTGGTGGAGCTGGCGCGTTCGCCGGTGATCGTGGTGTGCGCCGGCGCGAAGAGCATTCTCGACCTGACCGCCACACTGGAGCGCCTCGAGACCCTCGGCGTGCCCGTCGTGGGCTATCGCACACGCGAGCTGCCCGGCTTCTTCACCGCGAGCACCGGGCTGGCGCTGGACGCCTCCGTGGACACGCCCGAGGAGGTGGCCGCGATCTGGCGTCACCACACCGCGCTCGGCCGGCCGGGCGGGCTGCTGCTGGTGCAGCCGCCGCCATCCGACGTGGCGCTGCCGCCGGACATCGTGGGCGAGGCCACCGTGTACGCCCTCGCGCAGGCCCGCAAGGCCGGCGTGCGTGGCGGTGCCGTGACGCCATTCCTGCTCGCCGAGATCGAGCGTCGCACTGCCGGTGCCTCGGTGGAGGCCAACCTCGGGCTGCTGGCGGCCAATGCGGCGCTGGCGGCGCGCGTCGCGGTCGCGCTGACGGGAATCGGGCCACCCGGGAACGGGCCCCCCGGCGAAACCTCCTGAGCGTGCGCGGACTTACTTTGTGGTAGCGGTCTGTGGTTGAACTTCGGTGGAAGCGTACGGTACTATCCGGTAACCAGCTCGCTTCGGAGGCCTGACCCGACATGTCCGATCCATTCCTGAGTTCGGAAGAGTACGACGAACGGGCGCACGCCCTGTACAACGACGGTCGGTATGACGAGGCGTTGACGGTGCTGCGCGAGGGGCTCGCGCTCTATCCCAACGCCGTCGAGCTGCACGTGGGCGTCGGCTACGCGCGCCTCGCGCGCGAGGAGTTCGCGTGGGCGCGTCGCGCGTTCGACGAGGCGCTCGTGCTCGACCCCGAGCACGAGGACGCGCTGGCCGGCTTCGGCGAGATTGCCCTCAAGCTCGGGCGCGCCGACGAAGGGCTGCAGGCGTTCGAACGCACCATCGAACTCGGCTACGAGGACGACACCGACCTCATGCTGCAGATCGGGCGCGCGCTCTTCCGCGAAGGGTACATCGAGGCGGCGCTCTCCTACTTCGAGCGCGCGGTGGCGCACGCCAGCGACAACGCCGAGGCCGTCGCCTGCGTGGGGTACGCGCAGCATCGCCTCGGGCGCGATCGGGACGCGATCGCCACGCTGCGCACCGCGCTCGCGCTCGACAGCGGGTTTGGAGAGGCGCGCGTGTACCTCGCCAACCTGCTCTACGACGTGGGGGACCTCGAAGTCGCACTCGCGGAGTTCGAGCGCACCACCCCCGAAGATCACTGGGACGAGCTCGGCATCTGGCGCTACCTCGAGCTGCAGAAGGCGGCGTCCGGCCTCGCGGAGGACGACCCGTCGTTCGCGCCGTGGGAAGCGCGCCTCGGCGAGCTGGCCGAGGAACCCGATGCGATCGACGAACTGCTGGCCGAAGTCGAGACGCAGTTCGTGGAGCGCGAGGGCGCCGCGCAGGCCCAGGCGCAGGGTCACCTCGAAATGCTCGGTTCGCTGCTCAATGGCCTCGCCAAGGACCGCGACCACGACTCCAGCGCCGACGAGGCGCTGGCGCTCGATGCCGCCACGCGGCCGGCCTCGCTCTCCTCGGCGCGCGAACTGACGGCCGAAGCCGCGCATCGTGTGGTCATGCAGGATGGTCGCGCCTACGAGGGCACGTGGGAGGAGATCGTGACCGCGCTGCGCGATGCGCAGGACGTGCGTCGCTCGCTCGACGAGTTCATGGCGGTCGAGGCACGGCGCTGCTACGGGGCCACCGGGGTGCGCATCTCCGCGAAGGATCCGGAGGCGTTCCTGCGCGGCAGCGAGCACGCCGGCGTGCTGCGGATCGAGCACTGAGCGCGTCGCTCGCCCTGGAGGCGGCGCGGCCGGCGCTCGACGTACTGCGCGCCGATGCCGAGCGGGAGGGCGCGCTCATTGCGCCCGATCGTGCCGCGGCGGCATGGCAGGCGACAGCCGGCGTGCTGCGCGCGCTCGCGCCGACGGTGGCTGGCACCGACGCGAAGTCCCTCGTGGGTGGGCTGCGCCAGCAGGGCGTGTGCACCCTCGATGAGGCGCACGCCCTGATCGACCTGGAGGCGCTTGCGAGCCGGCTCGCGGCGCAGCCCGATGTGCCGCACCCGGCCGGCGAAAGTGTGCGGCAGATCGTCACGCGGGCCGAAGCGGCGCTGTCGCGCATCGTGCGCACCGCCGATGGCGCCGCCGCGGCCGCGCCGCTCGCCTCCGAGTACGAACGCGCGGCGACGGCGAGCAGCGCACGCGCACCGTCGTCGAGCGGCGGCGCAGCGCTCGGCGGTGCGTCCGCATCGGCCGCTGCGACGGCCGCGCCGTCGATCGTCCCGCCCCCGAAGACCGCGGGCGGCCGCTCCAGCCGATTCGTGGTGGCGCTCGTCGTCGTCTGTCTGCTCGCCGCTGGTCTGGCGGCGGTGCTCTTCTCCGGCGTGGGGCGGCGCGATTCGCTCGAGGAAGGAATCGCCGCGTATCAGGCCGGGCAGCGCATGGTCGCGCGGCTGGCCTTCGAGCGCGCGCTCGCCGACGATCCCGCCGACGCGCGCCCGCTGCTCTACCTCGGTCGTCTCGCGCGAGAGGAGGGCGACGTGGCGCAGGCGCGCCGGCTGCTCGAGCAGGCGGTGCAGCGCGCGCCCGACAATGCGCTCGCGCATCGCGAGCTTGCCTCGGCGCTGCTCGCCGACGGCCAGCCCGAGCTGGCGCGCCGCTTCTACGTGCGCGCGTTGACCATCGATCCGACCGATCGACTGGCGCAGGGCTTCCTGGGGTGCGCGCTGGCGCGCCTCGGGCGCGTGGACGAGGCGCGGCGCTGGCTCGACCGCGCCGGCCCCGGCGACTGGACCGCCTGTGCGGCGCAGGCGGGTGGCATGCCACCGGGTGTGCTGCCAATGGGTCCGCCGCCTGCCGGCGGTGCGCCACTGGTCCGCACCCCCTGATGGCGCAGCGGCCACTGGACGCAGCGCGCGATCACGCGCTGCTCGTGCACACCGGCGTGTTGCGCACGGTGCTCCCCAACGGGCTCACGGTCCTCGCGCGACGCGACGACGCGGCGCCCGTGGTGGGCATCGTGACGCACGTGAAGGCCGGCTACTTCGACGAAACCGACGACCTCGTCGGCATCGCGCACGTGCTCGAGCACATGTACTTCAAGGGCACGCCCACGCGCGGCGTGGGGGCCATCGCGCGCGAGACCAAGCGCGCCGGTGGCTGGCTCAACGCGCACACGATCTACGACCACACGGCGTACGTCACCGTACTGCCGAGCGAGGCATTCCTGCGCGGCCTCGACATCCAGTTCGACGCGTTCGCGAACTCGTCCATCGATGCAGGCGAGCTGGCGCGGGAGCTCGAGGTGATCGTGCAGGAGGCCATGCGCAAGCGCGATGCGCCCGGAGCGGTGACCGTGGAATCGCTCTTCGCGCTACTGCACGACCATCATCGCGTCCGTCGGTGGCGCATCGGCGAGCCGGCCCAGCTGCGCGGCTTCACGCGCGACATGGTGCACGGCTTCTATCGCACGTGGTATGTGCCGTCCAATACGATCGTGTCGGTCGTGGGGGCGATCGACCCGGAGGTGGCGACGGCGGCCATTGCCGAGCGCCACGGCATGCTGCCCCCCGGAACGGTGCGCCGAGACGAGGCGCCGCGCGAGCACGAGGCGCCGGGCGTGCGCCTGCAGGAGCTCGCCGGTGACATCGCCCAGGCGCATGCGGCGTTCGGGTGGCGCACGCCGGCGCAGCGGCACGCGGACTCACCGGCGCTCGACCTTGCCGGCGTGGTGCTTGGCAGCGGCCGTGCGTCGCGACTCTATCGCGCGGTGCGCGAGCGGCAACTCGCCTCGGGGGTGTCGGCGTACCAGTACACGTCGGCCGACCTGGGCGTCTTCGTGGTGCACACCGAGATGCCACCCGGGCGCCTCGAGGACGGCGTGCAGGCGAGCTGGCGCGAGGTGCAGGCGCTGCGCACGCAGGGGGTGCGCGAGGACGAGCTCGCACGGGCCCGGAGCGTGCTCGAAGCGCGATGGCTGCGCCGGCTCGAGACGATGGACGGACAGGCCGGCTACCTCGCGGCCTGGGAGGCCGAGGGCGATGTCGCGCTCGGCGCGGCGTACTACGACCGCCTGCTTTCGGCCACGTCGCGCGAAGTGCAGGAGGCTGCGCACCGCCACCTCGCTCCGTCGCAGGTGAGCCTGTTCGTGTACCGTCCGCGCGCGGAAGCACCACTGCCGGTCACGGCCGACACGATGCCGGCGTGGTTGTCCGAGGCGGCGAGCACCGCATCGGCGAGCACCGCATCGGGCAGTAGCATCGCGGCGAGTAGCGTAGCCGCGACGCCGACGTTCGCGCCGGCGGCCGCGCGCGGCACGCCATTGGCGGCGTCCGTGCAGCACGGCGTGCATGTGCACCACACGCCGCGCGGCGTGCCCGTGCTCGTGAAGCCGCGTCCCGGCACGCCGCTGGTGAACATCGGCGTGTTCGTGCGCGGTGGTGCCGTCGCGGAGCCGGCGCACGCCGAGGGACTCGCGCGGCTCATGGCGCACGGCACGCTCAAGGGCACCACGTCACGCACCGGCGACGCGATCGCCCTCGACGCCGAGTCGCTCGGCGGCAGCGTGGGCGTGAGTGCGGCACTCGAGAGCATCGGCTGGACCATGTCCGTGCCCGTGCGTCACCTCGAGCCGGCGCTCGCACTGCTCGCCGACGTCATCCAGCGACCCACGTTTCCCGAGCGCGGCCTCGACACCGAACGGCAACTCGCGATCGCGGAGGTGGAGCGGCAGCGCGACGACATGTACCGCTTTCCCATGCGGCTGGCCGTCGAGGCGGCCTATCGCGGGCATCCGTACGCGCGGTCGGTGCTCGGCACGGTCGCGTCGCTCGGCGCGCTCTCGCGCGACCAGGTGGCGGCGCATCACGAACGCACCGTGCATGGTGGCGCGAGTGTGATCGGCGTCGTGGGCGACGTCGACGCGGCGCACGTGGCCGCGCTCGTGCAGGCGCACTTCGGCGGGCTGGGGCATGGCCACGACGAGCCGCCGCCGCCCGCGCCATGGCCCGGCGAACTCGTCATGCAGGGAGAGGAGCGCGAGAAGCAGCAGACGGCGCTCGCCATGCTGTTCCGCGGCCCCGGGCGCCATGATGACGCGCGCTACGCCGCGCGTGTGCTCGGCGCGGTGACCAGCGGACTCGGCGGACGGTTCTTCGAGCAGCTGCGCGATCGGCAGTCGCTGGCGTACACCGTGGCCGCGTACCCGATCGAGCGGCGCGCGGGCGGGCTCTTCGCCGCGTACATCGCCACGGCGCCGGAGCGCGAGCAGGAGGCGCGCGAGGGGCTGCTGGCGCAGTTCGCGCGGCTGCGCACCGAGCCGGTGCGCGAGGACGAGATCGAGCGCGCGCGACGCTACCTCGTGGGGGCGCACGCGATCGCGCAGCAGAGCGGTGCGTCGGTGCTCGCCGACCTCATCGATGCGTGGTCGTTCGGCGAGGGACTGCAGGAGCTGGCGGACTACACGACGCGCATCGCGGCGGTCACACCGGACGACATCCTCGCGCTCGCGCAGCGCTCGTTCGCCCCCGAGCATCGCGTCGAAGGGGTGGTGCGCGGCCGGCGACACGCGCCCGCCTGAGCGCCGCCGCGCGCCCCTTACGGCACCTGCCGCAGCAGCTCCACCACGCGGCGCTGGCGTCCGTCGGCGGCGACGAGTCCGAGCGTCGCGGCGGCGTCCGACGCCTCGCCGACGATGACACCGGCCGTCCAATCGCGGCGTGAGGCCCATGCGAACACGTGACGCACGGCGTCGCGCTGCGCGGCGTCGCCATGGGCGCGTGGCAGCCCCGCCGTGAGGATCCAGTGCGGACGCGCGCTGCCCGCGGCGGCGTGCCAGCGGTCCGCGGCGCGCAGCCGCGCGTCCAGCGACGGCAGGCCGGAAAAGCTCGGCACGGGGGCGAACCCGAGGGCATCGAGCGGCGACTCGGGGGCGGCCGCCCACGCGTACAGCGCGCTGTCGGCGGCGTCGAAGCGCGTGACCGCCCACGCTACGCGCGTGGCCGGCCGCGCTCGATGCGACTCGGCGGCGGCGGCCGTGAGATACGTCGTCCACCAGCTGAGCGGCGGTGTGGGGGCCGGCCGCAGCGACGGGGCGAGTGGCGAGAGGGCGGGGAAGAGCACGTCGGGGTGCAGCCCCTCCACGGCGCTGCGCACCCACGCCACACGCCGCGCGCGCAGGGCGTCCGGATCGTCGTCCGCCGCGATCGCGTCCTCACGCTCGAAGGCGAGTGCCACGATGAGGCGTGAGCCCGCCGCGCGGTACGCGGACAGCGCGCGCGCGAGCGAGTCGATGCCGGGCACGCGCGACTCGCGACCGCGCAGCAGCACGAGCACCGCGTCGGGCGCGACGCGCTCGTGCAGGCGCGCGGCCGCGCCGAGGGTGCGTGCGGGAGGGGCGCCGGCGAGCACCGGCAGCAGTTGCACGCCGCGCGCGAAGCGCACCGGATCGCGCGGCTCCACCGACGTCGTCGTACCGTCGTAGCTGCGAATCACCGCCACTCCCCGCGGCCACTCCATGGCCAGCAGCGTGGTGGCCACGGCTGCGTACAGCACGAGCAGCGCGCGCACCATGGCGCTGGCACGCCATCGCGCGGGATACGCGGGGGCCAGCAGCGGCACCATGATCGCCAGTGGCGAGGCGAGCGCGGCGCGCCCCATCACGATGCCGAGCACGGTATCGCGCGCGGCCACGCCGCCCTGCAGGAGCGCCGGTGCGCTGCCCGTGCGCGCCACGAGGTCGTCACCCACGGCGACCACGGCGAGCAGCGCGTTGTACACCATGATCGGCAGCCCCACGGAGAGCGAGACGTAGCGCAAGCCGGTCGCCGCCGCGGCCTGGAGCACGAGCAGCACGCAGGTGACGGGCCACAGCCACGCGACGCCGGTGATCACGCGCGCGCCGGCGTCGGTGGAGGCCGCCACGGCGATGACGGCCGCGGGCGCGACGAGCAGACCCGTGAGCGCCGCCAGGCGCGCGAACCACTGCGGCCCTTCACGCCGCGACGCCATCCATCCGGCGAGCGCGATGTTCCAGGCCAGCACGAGTCCGGCCGCCACGACCGGCAGCAGGGCGAGGCGCTCGCGCAACACCCGTCAGCCCCGCAGCAGCCGTTCGGCCTTCACGTCGGTCTGCGCGAGTCGGCGGGCGAGCACATCGAAGGCCGGCACGAGGTCATGGCGGAGGGGCGCCAGCAGGTCCACCAGCACCACGCGGCGGGCGGGCACGGAGTGCAGCGCGGCATGTCCTCCCTCGAGCAGCAGCATGGCGTCCACGCCATGGGCCCCGCTCGTGCGCACCAGTGGCGCGCCGAGGGCGTGCAGGCCGGCGGCGCCGGCGGCGGCCACGAGCAGGCCACCCAGCCGGCTGCCGTCTCCGAGCCACTCTTCGGCCACCCCGGAGAACTCCGCGACGAGGTGTGCATGGGACGAAGTGGCGGACTCGCGCGCCGAGGAGACCATGCGCGGCAGATTAACCATCGCGGGCTGCCGCTGGCACCCCGCGGTCGGCCTCGGGTAGCTTACCGCGATGTCGACCCCGGCCACCCCGTCCTCGGCGCTCAGCCTGCCGAACCTCGTCTCCAGCTCGCGCTTCGTGCTGGCGGCCGGCTTTCTGCTGGCGGACGGCGCGGGACTGCGGCTGGGGCTGATCGGGCTGGCGTCGTTCACCGATTTCTTCGACGGCTGGCTGGCGCGCCGGCAGCGCCTCACATCGCGGCTTGGCGCGCTGCTCGATCCCGTCGCCGACCGCGTGTTCGTGCTGGCGGTGGTCGTGAGCTTCGTGGCGAGCGGTGACCTGCTGCCGTGGCAGGCGGCGGCGCTGCTGTTCCGCGACGTGATGAGCGTGGTGGGGTGGTTCGTGGCGCGCAGCGCGCCGTCGCTGCGCGCGATTCCGTTCCAGGCGCGATGGCCGGGCAAGGTGCTCACGGCGCTGCAGCTGGCCGTGTTCATCGCCGTGCTGCTGTTGCCGGCGTGGGTCACGCCGCTGGTGGCGCTGGCGGCAGTGCTCGGCGTCGTGGCGACGGCCGACTACACGCTCATGCTCTGGCGGGAGCGCCGGCGCACGGCGTGACCGGGCGAGGGGGCCAGTCGTGAGGCGCCGAGTCGAGCCCACAAACGCGAAATCCCCCCGCGTCCTGCGGAGGGATTTCCGACATCGTCACTGCACAGGATCCGCGCCGGATCCGATTGCCACTCAGGCGCCGACCGGCTCCGCGGTCTTGGGCTTGAGGGGCTGGGCGAACCGCTCACCGAGTGCGCGCAGCTCGCCGAGCTGCGTCTCACCCAGTTCCGGGTAGCGACCCGTCATGTATTGCATGGTGGCGTCGAACCATTCCTTCTGGTCGTCGGGGTGGGCCCCGATGACACCACACTGCATGATGTGCTGGAACATCTCGTCACGGGCTTCTTCGTACGGCGTGGGCATCGTGACGTCACGGCGCGGACGTTGCTTGAGCTTTGTCATTTCCTCGGGGTAGTACGTAGCGAGCAGGCGCGGCCCGGAGGCCGTGGCGGACCGGCGCTCCCGGGGCGTCGCTGCCATGCAGCGCCGAACAGCGGAGCGGGCGTCGGTGGCGCGCGCCCGGGTTTCGAAACCGGAAACGGGCACCGCGCGAGAAACCGGCCAGCAAGCGAAACCTAGCGGCCTGGAGCGTTGCAAACCAGTGACCGCACCCGATTTACGCACCGTCCGGCGAAACCGCTGCAGCGAGCATCGGCTCCATCAGCACACGGCTCAATCGATCCGGGGTGTCCTCCGCCACGAGCTGCCCCGCGCCATCGATGGTCACAAGGCGCGCCGCGGGGAGCGCCTCCACCAGCGCCGAGGCCACCGTGGGCGAGACGCTCCGGTCGGCCGTGCCGCGCACCACGAGCGTGGGAGTCTCCACATCGGCCAGCGCGGAGAGCGGGACGCTGTCCTGCTCGAGCGTGCGCGCCAGCAGTTGCAGCTGCTCCACGCCACCGGCTCCCACCCAGGGGGCGAGGTAGCGCGCCATCGTCGAGGTCGGCAGGCGCGCCGGGTCCCCGGAGGCGTCGATCAGCAGTGGCGCCAGCAGCGCCGTGGCGGCCAGCTGGCTCCCAACGGCCGACAGCGCCATGCGCGAGGCCGCGCGCTGCATGGCGCGCACGGGGGCAGGCGGCAGGTCGGACGGGTCGGGCGGGTTCACGAGCACGAGCCGCTCCACCAGCGCGGGGTGCCGCGCCGCGAAGGCCAGGGCAACGAGCCCGCCCACGTCCTGTCCGACCACGATCGCACGCTCGTGTCGCAGCCCGGCGAGCACCCGTTCGAGGGTGTCCGCCTGCGACGGCAGGTCGTACCGGGCATCCAGCGGCCGGTCCGACTCGCCATGTCCCAGCAGGTCGACGGCGAGCGCCACGTACCCCGCGTCGGCCAGCCGGCGCGCGACGGGACGCCAGAGCGTGGCATTCGTACCGAATCCGTGCAGCAGCAGCACCACGGGGCCACCGCGGCCGAGGCGCTCCACGTGCACGCTGCCGGTGCCGACGGGAAGGCGCAGGTGTTCGATGTACATGCGGGCTCGGTTGCGAGGGGCGGCGAGGAAAGGATGGCGACCGGTGGCGCCACAGGGGTAAGTTGCGCCATGGGTCCGACACCGTCCGTCGGCCTTCCCCTTACCCCGCGCTCGAGAGGTCTTCGCTCGGTGAGCAAGAAATCCGTCAAGCCGCAGAAGTCGCAGACGCCGTTCCTCGCCCTCATCGGCATCGTCGCCGTCATCGGTGGCGCCGTGCTGTACCAGGTGACGCGCCCCTCCGTACCCGAGGCCATCGCGGTCGATCCGTCGGCGCCGCCGTCGGACGCCGTGGGCTACGTGTACGGCAATCCGGACGCGCCGATCACGATCGCCGAGTACGCCGACTTCGAGTGCCCGGGGTGCGGGCAGTTTGCCGTGCTCCACGCGCCGGACATCAAGAAGCGCATCGTGGATGCGGGGCTCGCGAAGTTCGTGTTCTACGACTTCCCGCTCGCCATGCACCCGAACGCGATGGCCGCGCACCTCGCCGCCGCCTGCGCCAACGAGCAGGGCAAGTTCTGGGAGATGCACGACCGCATCTTCCTGTCGCAGCCGGATTGGAACTCGCAGGCCACGGGCAACCCCAAGAAGGTGCTCTCCGAACTCGCGCAGGGGCTCAGCCTCGACATGACGCGCTGGAACGACTGCTTCGACAACCGCCGACACCTGGGCACCATCGAGGCCAACCGCAATGCGGGCATCAAGCTCGGCGTGAACTCCACGCCCACGCTGCAGGTCGGCGATCGCATGTTCAGCGGCGGACTCACCGCCGATCAGGTCAAGCAGATCGTGGACTCGCTCACGGCCGCCTCCGCGCCGGCCGCTCCGGCCACGCCCTGATCACCTCACGGCGGGCATGAAGCGACACGGGGGCCGGTCCAGTGGACCGGCCCCCGTGTTGCATTGCCACACCGACCGCGCCGCGCCGCCGGTCAGGCCAGCCGACGGCGTGCCGCCGCCGCGTCGTCGAGGCGAAGGCGCGGGCGCACCGGAAAGTCGGTGTCCGGCGATTCGAGGACGGGGCCGGCCGCCGGCGCCGCCATCGCCGCCGAGCGCGAGGGCACGAGCCCCTCGCCGAGCGCGACGAGCGCACGCGTGACGACCACCCCGGCCGCGGGATCCGGGATCGCCATTTCGCGCACGTAGATCTCGAGGGCGCGCTCGAACGACACATCCGGCGCCAGCGCGTCCACGAACAGCAGCGCGTTCTCCACGTGCGCGCGCACGATCGCCTCGTCGGCGCGCGCCTGCGCGAGGCGCAGGCGCTGCTCCGTGTCGGGCGCGAGCTTGCGCGGAAACAGCGATTCGGGGAGCAGGCTGCGGAAGAGGCTCATGTCTTCAATCTGGACGGGCGCACACCGCAGGATGTTTCATCGCCGTTCCGTGCTCGGTGACGGTCGTCACGACGTCGTCATCGCGTGCCGACTCGTGCTCACCCCTCCTGGGCCTCGTACTGCTCCTTGAGCCCCGCCACCACGCCCGGATCGGCGAGCGTCGTGGTGTCGCCCAGTGCGCGTCCCTCGGCGATGTCGCGCAGCAGGCGGCGCATGATCTTGCCGCTGCGCGTCTTCGGCAGGTCGGCGCTGAAGAGGATGTCGTCGGGGCGGGCCAGCGCGCCGATCTTCTGCGCGACGTGGTCGCGCAGTTCGTCGCGCAGCGACGGGCTGGCGTGAAAGCCGGTGCGCAGCGACACGAACGCCGCGATCGCCTGCCCCTTCATTTCATGCGCCTTGCCCACCACGGCCGCCTCGGCCACGGCCGGATGGTCCACGAGCGCGCTCTCCACCTCCATGGTGCCGATGCGGTGGCCGGATACGTTCAGCACGTCGTCCACGCGCCCGAGAATCCAGTAGTACCCGTCGTCGTCGCGCTTGACGCCGTCCCCGGGGAAGTAGAGGTCGGGGCGACCGGGCCACTTGGTGAAGTACGTGTCCACGTAGCGCTGGTCGTCACCCCAGATGGTGCGCAGCATGCTGGGCCACGGCTTCGTGATCGCGAGCAGTCCACCGCCGCTCTGCTTCTCCTCGCCGTGCACATCGAGCAGCGCCGTGCTGATGCCGGGGTAGGGCACCGTGGCCGAGCCCGGCTTCGTGGCGGTGACGCCGGGAAGCGGCGTGATCATGATCGCCCCGGTCTCGGTCTGCCACCACGTGTCCACGATCGGGCAGCGCCCCTGGCCGATGTGCTCGTGATACCACATCCAGGCTTCGGGGTTGATCGGCTCGCCCACGGAGCCGAGCAGCCGAAGGCGCGACAGGTCGTATGGCTTCACGAGGTTGGCGCCCCACTTCATGAACGCGCGGATGGCGGTGGGCGCCGTGTAGAAGATCGTCACGCCGTACCGCTCGCACAGCTGCCAGAAGCGGTCCTTCTCGGGCCAGTCGGGCGCGCCCTCGTACACCACGCACGTGGCCCCGTTGGCGAGCGGACCGTACACGAGGTACGAGTGGCCGGTGATCCAGCCGATGTCGGCGGTGCACCAGAACACGTCGTCCTCCTTGAGGTCGAACACGTGCTTCGTGGTGCTCGCCACGCCGGTGAGGTAGCCGCCCGTGGTGTGCACGATGCCCTTGGGCTTGCCCGTCGTGCCGCTCGTGTAGAGGATGAACAGCAGGTCCTCGGCGTCCATCACCTCGGGCGCGCAGTACTTCGGCACCTGCTTCTTGAGGCGGTGCCACCAGTGGTCACGGCCGTCCTTCATGTCGGCGAACGTTTCGTCGCCCACGCCGGTGCGGCGGCGCATGACTACCAGCACGTGCTCGATGCTCGGGCACTCGGCGATCGCCTTGTCGGCATTGCGCTTGAGCGGCACGGTCTGGCCGCGGCGCGAGCCGCCGTCGGCAGTGATGAGCACCTTGGCGCCGGCGTCGTTGATGCGGTCACGCAGCGCCTCGGGGGCGAAGCCACCGAAGACTACGGAGTGCACCGCGCCGATGCGCGCGCAGGCGAGCATCGCGATGATCGCCTCTGGGATCATGGGCAGGTAGATCGCAACGCGGTCGCCCTTCTGCACACCCAGGTGCTTGAGCATGTTGGCCGCGAGGTTCACTTCGCGGTACAGGTCCCAGTACGTCAGGGTGCGCCGGTCGCCGGGCTCGCCTTCCCAGATGATGGCGGCCTTGTTGCGACGCGGCCCGGCGATGTGACGGTCCACGCAGTTCACGCAGGCGTTCAGCTGGCCGCCGGTGAACCACCTGGCGTGGGGGGGCGTCCATTCGAGGACCTGGTCCCAGGGGCGGTCCCACTGCAGGGTGGCGGCCTCGCCGGCCCAGAAGGCTTCGGGGTCGGCGGCGGCGGACGCGTGCAGCGCGTCGTCACCCACGTGGGCGGCCGCGCGGAACGCGGCGGTCGGGGGGAATGACCGGTGTTCCTGCAGCAGGACGGAGATGTCGCTCATGGTCCGGAAGGGAAGGGGACAGGGACAGGGGCTGATCGAAGCTGCAAAGGGGTGGGCGCAGGGGCAACCGGTGCGGCGCGCGGTGACGACCAGGCGCGGAGCCGGCGACGCGATCGAACGTCGGGGCGGGCCAGACCGATTCACCGAAAACCGTGGACCGTGGCCGAGGGACCCGCGGGTCGGTCGGCAGCGGTTCACGGTCGACGGTAGTCCGGTCTGACCATGGGCAGCGGTCCGGCGCAGGGGGCGGGCGCATGGCCGGACCGACCCACTGAGGACCGCGGTCCGCTGCCGGCACACCCCAGCGCTCGCCGGCCGAGGTCGCTAATCTTGACCCATGCCCACGCACGACCCAGCGGCCCCCGCGGTCCGCCCGAGCCCCGAGCGTCCGCTCCGTTGACGCCGGCTGTCGCCGTGGCCGGTGCCCTCGTGGCCACCGGACTGTCGCGTCGCTTCGGCGCCCGCACCGTCGTGCGCGACGTCTCGCTCGCACTCGCCCCGGGTGACTGTCTGGCCCTGTTCGGCCCCAACGGCGCCGGCAAGACCACGCTGCTGCGCCTGCTGGGCGGCCTGCTGCGTCCGCACGCCGGCACGGTGGAGCTGCACGGCCACACGCTGCCCGGCGAGGCCGACACGCGGCGCCTGCTCGGTGTGATCTCGCACAAGAGCATGCTCTACGACGCGCTGACCGTGCGCGAGAACGTGACCTTCGCCGCCGAGTGCCAGGGGGTGCGCGACGTGCCTGCCGCCGTGGACCACGTGCTCGACCTGCTGCTGGTGCGCGACCGCGAGCATCAGGCGGTGCGCGCGCTCAGCCGCGGGCTGCAGCAGCGCGTGTCGATTGCCCGCGCGCTGGTGCACGGACCGCGCCTGGTGCTGCTCGACGAGCCGTATACCGGCCTCGACGAGGTGGGCGCGCGCGCCCTCACCGAGGCGCTGCGCGCGCTCAAGGCGAGCGGTGCGACCGTGGTGCTCATCACGCACAACCTGGCCGAGGGGCTCGAGCTTGCCACGCACACGGCGATCATGCGCGGCGGGCAGTTCGTGCACGAGCTGGAGCGGCCGGCCGAGGGGTACGACGTCGCCGCCTACGCCGCCCGCTATCGCGCCCTCGTGGCGGGGGGCGAGTGACGGGGCCGGCCACGCAGCCGCGCCCGGCGGTGCGCCACGAGGAGGCTACGACCACGGCACCTCGCGTGTCGTTCCGGTCGCCGTCGTTCCTGCGGGACAGCTGGCGCATCGCGCGCAAGGACCTGGTCATCGAGTTCCGCACCCGCAGCGGCTTCCTGAGTACGGCCGTCTTCGCGCTGATCGCCCTGGCGATCTTCCGATTCTCGTGGGACCCGACGGCCGTCGCCACCGTGGACCTCGCCCCCGGCGTGCTGTGGGTGATCTTCACCTTCGCGGGGCTGCTCGGGCTCAACCGCTCGTTCGGCGTGGAGCACGCCGACCGCGCGCTCGACGCGCTGCTCGCCTCGCCCGTGTCCCGCGAGGCGATCTTTGCCGGCAAGGCGCTCGGCAACCTCGTGTTCCTGCTCGGCGTGCAGGCACTGGCGCTGCCCACGCTGGCGCTCTTCTTCGGGCTGCCCGTGGGCGCGGAGTGGCTGGGGGTGGCGGCCGTGGCCGTGCTCGCGGCGGTGGGGTTCGTGGCGGTGGGAACGCTCTTCGCCGCGGTCGCGTCGAATACTCGGCTGGCCGAGATGCTGCTCCCCATGCTGTCACTGCCATTCTTCATGCCGGTGGTTATCCCGGCGGCCCAGGCCACGGCCCGGCTGCTCGGCGACCAGCCGATCGTCGAGGTCTTGCCGGCGTTGAAGATCCTCGCCGCCTTCGACATAGTCTTTGTGGCGGCCTGCACGCTCGCCTTCCCGTTCACGCTCGAGGAATAGGTCCATGACGTCGGTTTCCGCGCTCGCGTCGCGCCCAGCGGCCGCGCGTCCGCTCCCCCTGGTGGATTGGCTGCTCGTGGTGGCGCTGCTCGCCGTCGGCGGGGCGCTCACTCGCGCGCTGCTGTACACGCCCGCCGACGCCATGCTCGGCGCCGTCCAGCGCATCTTCTACATCCACGTGCCCACGGCCATCCTCGGCATGTACGTGGCGTGCACCGTGATGGCCATCGGCGGCGGCCTGTACCTGTGGCTCAAGGACGAGCGGCTCGATCGCATCGCCGAGTCGGCCGCCGAAGTGGGCTTCGTGTTCCTCACGGTGGTGCTCGTGACGGGCGCGATCTGGGGCAAGTCGTCGTGGG
>JAABRO010000062.1 GCA_011390885.1 Gemmatimonas sp.
GCTCGAGTACCGACGCGCCCCCGACCTGCCGTTCGAACGTCGCGCGCTCGACGCCACCGTACGCACACTCGCCATCGAGTTCCAGGACGTGCGGTCGCGTCGCTGGATTGCCGCACCCGACGCAGATACGGTTCGTGCGGTGGCGGTCCGGCTGCGCCTGCCGTACGATGCGACGCTCGATGCGAGGCTGGCCGCCCTGCCGATCACCTTCAGCATGGTGCGCGACGAAACCGGCACGCTCGGATCCTCGGACGCGGACGGTGCGCGATGACCCGCGCCGGCCACCACTCGCGCCGCGGCGTTGCGCTGCTGGCCGCGCTCTGGCTCGTGGTGCTCATCACCACCGTGGGGACCAGCCTGGCCGTGGCCGCGTCCGAGCATCGTGCCGTCGGTCTCTCGACGGCCGATCGGGCGCGCGACCAGGCGGTGCTGCGAGGCGCGCTGGCCACGCTGCAGGCACGACTCGAGGCGCAGCTGCGGGACGATGGGCGTCGCGCCGCCCTGCCACAACGCGTGACCGATCCGTGGCGCGACCTGCCACAGGGCGCAGCCATCGAGCTGGTGGTGGGCGAGGTGCCCGTCGAGATGGCGTTCCTGGATCTCGGCACGGTGCGCAATCTCAACCTCGCCAGCGAACTCGAACTCACGCGCCTGTTCGCCCACGCGCTGCGCGACGCTGCGACCGCGCAGCGGATCGCGCAGGCCGTGCTCGACTGGCGTGATCCCGATGACCTGCCGCGCGCCGCGGGCGGTGAACGGGAGGCATACCGTGCGGCCGGGCGCGTGATCCTGCCGGCGAACGCCCCGTTCGAATCGGTGGCGACACTGCGGCACGTGCTCGGTGTCACGCCCGGGCTCGCCGACGCGGTGCGTCCCTTCCTCGCCACGCGCGGCCAGGTGCAGCGCGTGAACCTGAACGCGGCGCCCGAAGCCGTGCTGCGCACGCTGCCCGGACTCACCGAGCCGGTGCTGCGCCGGCTGCTCGCGCTGCGCGCGGCGGGTCGGCGTGTGGAGTCGATCCCCGGCCTGCTGGTCGCTGCGGGCGCCGCCAATCGTTCGGGCAGCGCCGGTGCCGAGGCGCAGCTGCTGCGGTCGTTGCGGGAGACCACCACGCTGGAAACCACCGACCTGCTCGTGACGCTGCGCGTGCGCGCGAACGGGCCTGGCCCCGCCGCGCAACTCTCGGCCGTGCTGCAGCGGGATGCAGGCGGCCTCGTGCGAGTGTCGGAGCGACAGTGGTGACGCACCTTCGGGTCTCGAGCGAGTTCTCGATCGCGCTGCTGCTCTCGGCGCAGCGCTGCACACTCGCGTTCCAGGATCGGCAGTCCACCCTGCAGCTCCGCTCGCGCGAACTGCAGCCCATGCGCGAGGACGGCACATGGCCCGCGTTGCGCGAGGCCGTGCAGGAGCTCCTGCGTGATTGGCACGACGTGTTCGGGAACCGCCCGCGATCGTTCTGCATCGGGCTGGAGCAGGGCCTCGCCGAGACGCGGCAGGTCATGCTGCCGCCGGTGAGCGACGACGACGCGCGGCGCCTGCTGGAACGCAACGCCTCGCGCTACTTCCTCTCGGCGCGCGAGCCCGTGACGGTCTCGGTCGCGGCGGCCCATCCCGTCGCCGAGGCGGCGCAGCGCGCGCGCATCGCCTGTGCCGTACCCACGCGCGTCCTGCGGGCGGTGCTCGAGGCCGTGCGCAGCGACGGATCGCGCGTGTACTGGATCGGTCCGTCGTGGTCGGTGCTTGGACTATGGCTGTACGGCCGCACCACCCAGCCGGCCCGCCTGCTGGACCTCGGCGAGACGGCCACGCTCGTGACATGGCACGATGGCCAGCCGCACAGCCTGCGCCGATTCGCGCGCGGTCCCGAGGCGCTCGAACCGTTGCTCGAAGCGCTGCGGTCGGGGGAAGGCGTCGTCACCGTGCTCGGCGACACGGCCGATGAAGCGAACCTGGTGCAGACGCTCGCCCTCCACGACATGCCCGTGCACTCATCGGGGCCGACGCCGGCCGATGTCACGCGCGACGCGCGCCTGCTGCGCTTCCTGCTCGGGGCACACGTCGTCGCGGCGCCGCCACTCGCCCTGCCGCAGTCCGTCGCGCC
The DNA here is from genome assembly GCA_011390885.1 of Gemmatimonas sp. Taxonomy (GTDB): domain Bacteria; phylum Gemmatimonadota; class Gemmatimonadetes; order Gemmatimonadales; family Gemmatimonadaceae; genus JAABRT01. The sequence goes on from JAABRO010000062.1 coordinate 2,102, forward strand.
GTCGGTGCGTGGCTCGCGGCGCGGACCTCGAATCGCGAAGGCCGCGCTGCTCACGCTTGCCCTCGTGCTGCTCGCGGGCTGGCTCTACCGTCGGCATCTCGATAGCACGCTCGCGCAGCTGCAGGCGGAGCGGCAGGCGCTGCACGCCGAAACGCCGATGCGGTCCGCCCCGGACACGTTCACCACGCGTGCACAGTGGCTCGAATCGCTGCAGGCCGGCCCCCACTGGTCCGCCGTGCTCGCCACACTCGGTGCGCACCTCTCGCCCCCGACGCACCTGCTGCGCGTGCGGGCGCAGGCCGACACGCTCGAACTCGAGGGGCGGACCACCGACCTCGCGGGTGCGTTCGCCGCCCTCGACACGGCTCCCGGCCTGCGCGACCTGCGGGCGATCGGACCGGTGCGTCGCGACGCAGCGGACGCGGCCACCGACGAGGTTCGCTTCCGATTCGAGGGGCGATGGACACCGTGACGGCCACGGCCACCCCGAGTGCGCTGTCGGCGCGCGATCGCCGCGCGTTGCGCGTGGGCGCGTGGGTCGGCCTGCCCGTGCTCGCGTGGTCGCTGCTGGTGCGCCCGATGCTGGCGACGATCGAACTGCAGCGCGATCGCGTGGCGGCCGAGCGCGCCGTGCTCGCGGCGGAACGCGCGGCCCTCGCCGGCTCCGGTGCAACCGGTCCCACCATTGCCGAAGACCGCCTGTTCGCGGGCCGCGATGCGGTGGTGGCCAGCGCGGAATTCGCGGCGTGGCTTGGCGAGGTGACGCGCACGCACGACCTCGCGCTCGAAGACGTGTCGACACGCCCGGTCACCCGTGAGGTGGCCGGATTGCGCACACTGCGCGCGGACCTCGCCGCCGAGGGCGACCTCGAGGGGATGCTGCGCTTCCTCGCCACACTGGAGGGAGGCCGTCGCCTGGTGCGCATCGACGCCTTCGAGCTGCAGCCGCACCCCGACGGCGTGCGAGCGGACGGCACCGAGCCGCTCATCGTGCGCGCGTCGCTGTCGGCCTTTGCGCCGGAGGAGGGCCCGACGGAGGGTCTCGCACCAGCGCTCGCGCCGGATGCCCTCGACGCGCATCGTGATGCCGCCCGTGCGACGGCGACGGCGAACCTGCCCGCAGCCGTGCGCGCCAATGTGCTCTCGCCTTCGCGATCTGCGCCGACCGCGCGCTACCGGCTGGCCCGGTCGACCGACGAGGTCGCGTCGGACGACTTGTTCCCGGGAGAGGCCCCGGCGATTCCCGTCGTGCTCGGCACCGCGGCGGGCGGCGGTGGCGCGGGCTTTGCCATGGCACGACTCGGCGAGGTCGGTGCCGCGCAGGTCGTGCGCGCCGGCGACCGGCTGGGTTCATGGACCGTGGTTTCCATTGCGCGTGGACGCGTCGTGTTTCGCGATGCCGACGGCGCGCGCGTCACCATCGACGCGCCGTCCCCCCCCTGACGGAGTGATGCCGTGATCTTCGCTTGCCCTTCCCCGCGGCGACGGCGCCGTCGTACCGCGCTGGCCGTCGCGCACGCGCACGCGCTCGCGCTCGTACTCTGTCTCGCACCGCTTGCCAGTGCGGTGGCGCAGCGCGCCGGTGCCGTACGCGACACCGGACCCGCGCGCCGCGCGCCCGACGGCCTCCTGCTCGACTTCGTGGAGCAGGACGTGTCCGTGGTCCTGCGCGCGATCGCCGAAGCCGGTGGCCTGAGTGTGACGCTCAGCAACGTGCCGAGTGCGCAGGTCACGCTGCGCCTGCAGCAACCGCTCACGCGCGAATCTGCGCTGGAGGCGCTGCGCGCCGTGGCCGAGGGGCATGGCATCACGGTGAGCGAGGGTGCGACCGTGATCCGGCTCGCCGGTCCGCCGCGCACACCGGCGGTCACACGAACCGCCGAGCGCACGCTCAACCTCTACACGCTCCGCCTGCGCCACACCACGGCGGCGGCACTGGCCCCGCTGCTCATGAACGTGCTCACCGGATCGGGCAGCGTGTCCGTGTCGCGACCGGGCACGACGCCATTGGGCGGCATCCAGTCCATGCAGCGGGGCCCGGGCGGCATCGCGCCGTCGGTGCCCGCGGGCCTGAGCCCCAACGCGCCCGAGGAGATCCGCAACGAACTCGGCGCGCTGCTCGGGCAGCGGCTGTCGTCAGGCAGCGGCAGCGGCGCGTTCGCCGACACGCGCATCGTGCCGGACGACGCGACGAACTCCCTGCTGGTGCGCGCCACGGAGGAGGACTTCGCCGCCGTGACGCAGCTCGTGCAGGCGCTCGACCTGCGGCCGCTGCAGGTCCTCATCGAGGTCACCATCGCGCAGGTGGAGCGCAGCGGCGACCTGTCGCTGGGCGTCTCGGGCACGGCCACGCGACGCGAGGGCGCCAATGCCGGGGACACGCTGGGCCGCCTGCCGGCCGCCGGCACGGCGCGTGACTTCGTGGCCATGATCACCGGCGGACGCGGCACCGTGGACTTCGACCTCGCGATCAACGCCCTGCAGACGCGCGGCAATGTGAAGCTGCTGGCGCTCCCGGTGCTCATCGCCCAGAACAATCGCGAGGCCACCCTCAACGTGGGCTCCAGCGTGCCGTTCGTGCAGGTGTCGCAGCAGGGCGGCTTCGATCCGCTCGCGCGCGTGCAGACGGTGCAGTACCTGCCCGTCGGCAAGCAGCTCACGATCACGCCCACCATCAACGTCGATGGCTACGTGAACATGGCCGTGGTGCAGACCAACGACGACGTCACGAGCAACCTCCTGTTCGACGCGCCCATCATCAACCAGCGCCAGGCCCAGACGTCGGTGTTCGTGCGCGATGGCCAGACCACCGTGATCGGTGGGCTCTCCGACCAGACCGAGGAGGAGTCGACCGCGGGCGTGCCGTTCCTCAGCCGGTTGCCACTCATCGGCTGGCTGTTCGGGAACACGCGCCGGAGCACACGCACCACGGAGCTCTTCCTCTTTCTCACGCCGCACATCGTGTCGAGCGACGAGGACATCGACCGGCTGCGCGAATCGGTGCGCGATGGGAGCGCGTTGCTGCGCGGCGTGCCGGTGGAAGGACGGATCGGCGGGCGGCCGGACACGCTGCCTCCGCCCGCGCGCCCCGACACCGCGGGAGCGGCGCAGTGATCGTCGCGGGTGGCATGACGGCGTTCGTCGCATCCGACGCGAGGCGCGCGTGACGGCCCCGAGGATTGCCCCGGTGGATCTGGCCGACGCCGAACGGCTGTCCGAGGCGTTCAGCGCGGGATGGCTCGAGCAGCACGGCGTGCTCCCGCTCGCCCGCGATGTACGCGGGCTGGTCGTGGGCTCGTGGCACGCACACCCCGAGCCCCTCGTGCTCGACGAGCTGCGACTCGCCCTGGGCGGGCCGCTGGTGCTGCAGCTGGTGCCGGAAGGCGCGTTGCGCGCGACCATTCGCCGCCTGTACTCCACCGCCGGCAGCACGGCGCAAGGCGTGATCGCCGACCTGGCCGCCGCGCGCGCCGCGGGCGGCACGAACGGCAGCGGTGGCACCGGGCTGGTCACGGGCGCCCTGCCACTCGACGACCTCGTGCATCTCGCCAACGAGGCGCCGGTGGTGCGACTGGTGAACCTGCTCGTGCTCGAGGCCCTCGATGCGCGCGCCAGCGACGTACACCTCGAGGCCTTCAGCGACGGATTGCAGGTGCGCTATCGGGTGGACGGCGTGCTGCAACCCGCACCGTCACCGCCCGCATCGCTGGCCACCGCGATCATCAGTCGCATCAAGATCATGGCCGACCTGGACATCGCCGAGCGTCGGCTGCCGCAGGATGGCCGCATTCGCCTGCAGCTGCAGGATCGCGAGGTGGATGTGCGCGTGGCCACTGCCCCCACGCTGCATGGGGAGAGCGTGGTGCTGCGCCTGCTGGACCGCGAGCGCGGACGCCGCGCGCTCGACACGATGGGCATGGACCCGGATACCCTCGCCCGCTTTCGCGCGGTCATCGCGCGCCCGTTCGGCATCGTGCTGGTGACCGGACCCACCGGCTCCGGCAAGACGACCACTTTGTACGCCGCGGTCGAGGCGCTGCGCACCGGGCGCGAGAAGATCCTCACCGTGGAGGACCCGGTGGAGTACGAGTTGCCGGGCGTGCCACAGGTGCCGGTGCACGAGAAGGTCGGCCTCACCTTTGCGGCGGCGCTGCGCGCGCTGCTGCGCCAGGATCCCGACATCCTGCTCGTGGGCGAGATCCGGGACCCCGAGACGGCGCAGGTGGCCACGCAGGCGGCACTCACCGGTCACCTCGTGCTCAGCACGCTGCACACCAACGATGCGCCCGGTGCGATCACGCGCCTGCTCGACCTGGGGGTGCCTCCCTACCTCGTGGCCGGCACGCTCGAAGCCGTGCTCGCGCAGCGGCTCGTGCGCGTGCTGTGCGAGCGCTGCAAGGAGCCGGAGACGGAGCGGCCCGATGGCCCGGCGTACCGCGCGGTGGGCTGCGCGCAGTGCCGCGGCACCGGCTATCGCGGGCGGCAGGGCGTGTTCGAACTGCTGGTCATGGACGACACGTTGCGCGCGCTCCTGCAGCAGCGCGCGAGCGCCGACCAGCTGCGCGCCGCCGCACTCGCGGCGGGCATGCGTCCGCTGCGCGACGATGCGCAGCGCCTCGTGCGCGAGGGGATCACGTCGCGCGAGGAGGCGCTGCGCGTGACGCCACGCTGACAGGCCGGCGCGACCCGTCGCCGCTCGCTACGGTACGAGCCCCTCGCTCCGGATCAGGTACCACTGCTCCTGCCGCGGCCGGAAGAAGCGATACCCCTCGCTCGTCAGGTACGCGTCGTCCTCGAACATCACGAACACCTTCTTGCCGCCCCACTCGGGGATCTCGGTGGCCGTGTTCAGCTCGATGGAGATGTAGCTGTCCGGGCGCAGCCGCCCGCTCAGCCCCGTGGTGTCGCTGCGCAGTCCGCTGCGGAAGTCGATGCTCGTGCCCAGGCCGTGCCCCTGCGCACCGATCGGGTGCGAGTAGATCATGGCTTCGATGCCACGCTCGCGCATCTCGGCCATGGTGGCGTTGAACACCGTGCCGGCCGTGAGCCCCGGCCGCGCGTGGCGCCGCATGAGCGCGTCCTGCAGCGTGTTGCTGTTGGCCATCGCGCGCTTGAGTCCCGCCGGCGCGTCCGTCTCGCCCGGCTTCAGCACGTAGGCCATCTTCTGCCAGTCGGTGTCGAAGCCCATGTACGTGATGCCGAAGTCGATGTGCACCACGTCGCCCGGCAGGATCACCGTGGCCTCCGGCGCGACGGCGAGGAAGCCGCGCGACGTGGCAATGTCACCGCTCGCGCGCTGCACGCGCAGGTCGGGCTGGAACCAGGTGCGCACCCCAGCACCCCAGAGCATGTCGTAGAGCGCGTTCCGCACGTCGCCCACGGTGGTGCGACCGGGCGTGATCACGTCGCTCGAGAGCGCGCGCTTCACGATCGCCTCGGTCACCTGCACGGCCGTGGTGTAGTGCGGCATCTCCTCGGGCAGGCGCGTGTCGAGGTACTCCTCGATGAGCTCGCCGGCCGGCACGAACGTCTTCTCCGCCTCCTCGCCCAGCGTCTCGGCGATGAAGCGGTACGCGTCCCAGCCGAGTGCGCGCGTCTGGCCGCGTCGTCCGCGAATGCCGAGTCCGATGGTGGCCGGCTTGTAGCGCACGTGGATCTCGCGCAGCGCCTGCGCCGGCGGGCGCGGCTCGTCGCTGGGCGCGTCGAAGAACTTGGTGAGCGTCTCCTCGGTGTACCCGGTGATCGCGAACTTGCGCAGCCCCTCGGCGCCGCCGTCCACGAACACGAAGAGGTCACGGTTGCCAGTGTACGGACGCGGCGGGGCGATGTACTGCACCACGGGGTCGTCGTGGAACTCCTCGTTCACCACGATCCACATGCCGATGCCGTGCCGCCGCATCATGGGGAGCAGCAGCTCGTGGCGCTTGCGCAGCCACGATTCCCGCACGCGGATCTGTTCGGCCCACGGCAGCAGCCGATCGGCCTCGGGCACCCGATGCGCGGGGCGCACCTCGGACACCGACGCGATCGACACGGCCGCCTGCGCGGACAGCGCCGCCGGCGCCGCGCCCGCCGCCACGAGGGCCGCGAGCGCGAGGCGCGAGGACATCACGCGCGCCGTCACTGCACCGGGCGCAGCCGCCCCATCTGGTATTCCTTCGGCGGCGTGTTGCCCTGCAGGTGCTGCACGAAGTAGTCCCAGCGGCGGCGCATGATGTACGCGCCGTCGGCACCGAAGCCGTGGCGCGCATGCGGCAGCATGAGCAGGTCGAAATCCTTGTTCGCCTTCATGAGCGCATCGGCCACGAGCAGCGAGTTGTACGGCGGCACGTTGTCGTCCATCATGCCGTGAATGAGGAACAGCTTGCCCTTGAGCTTGCTCGCGTGCGTCTGGTTGGCCTCGGCCGTGTAGTTGTCGCCGTTGCCGCTCTTCACCAGCAGCCCGTGGTAGCGCTCGCCCCAGTCGTCCTCGTAGTTGCGGTTGTCGTGGTTGCCGCTCTCCGAGATGCCCACCTTGAAGAAGTCGGGCGCCTGGAACATGGCCGCCGCCGTGGCGAAGCCGCCGCCCGAGTGGCCCCACATGCCCGCCTTGTCGATGTCGATGAAGCGGTAGCGCTGCGCGAGCTCCTTCATGCCGGCGACCTGGTCCGCGATGGTGTTGTCCCCCATGCGGCCGTAGTAGAAGTCGCGGAAGGTCTTGGAGCGCCCCGGCGTGCCCATGCCGTCGATCGCGACCACCACGAAGCCCAGCTCGGCCAGCGCCTGATGGTCGCTGCGCGCGGGCGAGAAGCTGCGCGACCCCACGCTCCCCGACTGCGGGCCGGGGTAGATGTAGTTGATGATCGGGTACTTCTTCGTGGAGTCGAGCCGGCTCGGCGTGAACATGAGGCCGTAGATGTCCGTGCGGCCATCGCGCGCCTTCATGGTGACGGGCATGGGCGGCTTCCACCCCGTGGCCGTGAGGCGCGAGATGTCGGCGCGCTCGAGCTCGCGCACCAGGCGGCCCGTCATCGCGTCGCGCACCGTGGTGACCGGCGGCGTGGACGGGGTGCTGTACGTGTCGGTGAACCAGCGGCCGTCGGGCGAGAGCGCGATGGTGTGGTGCGCCGAGTCGGGCGTGAGCAGCGTGAGGCCGCTGCCGTCGAAGTTCACGCGGTAGAAGTGCTGGAAGTACGGATCGCGCCCCGCCTCACGCCCAACCGCCGTGAACCAGATGCGGCGCGCCTTCTCGTCGATGCGCACGATCTCCGTCACGTTGCCCGTGCCGGTGGTGATGCGATTCTTGAGCGCGCCGGTGGTGAGGTCGTACAGGTAGAGGTGCGTCCAGTCGTCACGATCGGACCACCAGATGAGTTCGTTGCTGTTCGGCAGCACGCGCCAGAGGTCCTCCGGCAGCGACGCGTCACCGATCTGCGTGGCGCTCTTCTCCTCGAGCACCGTGCGCACGGCACCGGTCTTCGCATCGGCGATGCGCAGCCAGGCCTGCTTGTGGTCGCGCGAGCTCGAGATGAACGCCACCTGCGAGCCGTCGGCCAACCACTGCAGGTCGCACAGGCCGCCGCCACAGGCGATGTGATCCGATACCGTGGAACGGTGCGCGTCGGGGGGCATCTGCAGGCGCGTCACGGAGGGCGTGCCCGCGTCGTCGAACGACACGAGCACGCGGCTGATGCGGAAGATCACGCTGTCGCCCGGCAGCGGGTAGCGCCACTGCTGCAGCTTCGGCGCGCCCACGTTCGTGCTCACGAGGTACATGTTCTGCACGCCGCGGCCGTCGTGCTGGAACGTGGCGAGCTGCTTGCCATCGGGCGACCAGCTCACCACCGGGTTGTCGTTGTGCACCCAACCGGCGTTGTTGGTCGCGTAGCCGAAGTCCTCGATGCCGTCGGTGGTGACTTGCGTCTCGGCGCCGCTGGCGAGGTCGCGCACCCACAGGTTGTAGTCGCGAATGAACACGGCGCGCTTGCCGTCGGGCGAGGTGCTGCTGTTCGGCGGCACCGCGGCGCGCGCGGCCGGTCGCGGTGCGGCGGCGCAGGTGTACGCGGCGAGGTCGCAGCGGTACGACTGCCCGCGCACGGCCACGGTGACGCTGCGCGCGTCGTCGGCGAGGTCGATCGTGGCGAACGGGAGCCGCGCGCCGTCCACGGCCGTGCCGGCAACGGTCGAGAGCGCGGCCGCGAGGCGCGTGTGGTCGAACGCCGCCGCGCGCGTGCGGCGCGCCGGGTTCACGAGCACGAACTCGCCGCCGGTCGCCGTGCTGGCGCGGTACCAGAAGCGGCCGCCGGAGAGCCACGTGGGGCGCCCCGCGGTGCCGGACACCAGCGGCGAGGTGAAGGGCGCGAGCATGCGCTCGGCGCGCTGGTAGTCGGCGTCGGTGAGCTGGACGGGTGCCTGCTGGGCCGAGAGGCTGACAGCGAGCGCACACGAGGAGAGGCCGGCGAACAGCACGGCCGCAGGACGGGATCGGAGCATGTCTCGATCGGGGCGTGAGGGTGAAGGCAACCTGCGAAATATGGGCCGCGGGTCCGGTGTCGTCACCACGCACGGTCACATGCGCCGAGTTGCCCGACGTGGGAGCGCCGGTTCGATTTCGCGCATGCCGCTCTTTCGTTCATCCCGCACGCGCCTGGTCGCGTGCCTCGTGGCGCCGCTCGTCACCGCATGCGCCGGCGCGTCCCGCACCGCCGGCCCGGCCGCGCCCCCTCCCGCCGTCGCCCCATGCGGCAGCGGGCTTACCGCGATCCCGTCCATCCAGGGCACCGGCAGCGCGTCTCCGCTGGCCGGGCGCACCGTGACTACGTGGGGTGTCGTCGTGGGAGACTTCGAGGGGCCCGCGCCCGCCCTGGGCGGCTTCTACCTGCAGGACCCGAACGGCGACGGCGACCTCGCCACCTCCGACGGGCTCTTCGTGGCGCACGCCGACGCCGACCGCGTGTCGCTGGGCGACGTGCTGCGCGTGTCCGGCACGGTCGAGGAGGCCAATGGGCAGACGCAGCTGTCCGCCGTGACCGCCCTGACCCAGTGCGCACGCGGCGCGACCGTCATCCCGACCGACGTGACGCTGCCCCTCGCCTCACCCGATGCACTCGAACGGGTCGAGGGCATGCTCGTGCGGCTGCCGCAGACGCTCACGGTGACCGAGCACTTCCAGCTCGGCCGCTTCGGGCAGGTGGTGCTGTCGTCGGGCGGCCGCCTGTGGCAGCCCACGCAGCGGCACGCACCCGGACCTGAAGCCAACGCGCTCGCCGAGGCCAACCGTCGCAATCGCCTCATCGTGGACGACGCGCACAACGGACAGAACGCGGACCCGATCGTGTTCGGGCGCGGTGGCGCACCGCTCGCGGCCGCGAACCCGCTGCGCGGCGGCGACGAGGTGACCGGGCTCGTGGGCGTGCTCACGCAGACGTGGGGCGGCCACGCATCGAGCGGCGTGGCCTACCGCGTGCGCCCGCTGCAGGCGCTCGGCGGCGGCACGCCCCGCTTCTCGGCGGCGAACGCACGCGCCACCGCACCCGCCGCCGTGGGCGGCACGCTGCGCGTGAGCGCCTTCAATGTGCTCAACTACTTCAACACCTTCGGCGCGAACGGATGCGCGTTCGGCGAGGGCGGCGCGCCGTCCGACTGTCGCGGCGCCGCCAGCGCGAGCGACTTCGAACGGCAGGCGGCGAAGATCGTGGCCGCGATCGTGGCGCTCGACGCCGACATCCTCGGCATCATGGAGATCGAGAACGACGGCTACGGCACCGGAAGCGCGATCGCCGACCTCGTGCGTCGCCTCGATGCCGCGACCGCACCCGGCACGTACGCCTACCTGAACGCCGACGCGCGCGCCGGCACGCGCAACGCGCTCGGCACCGACGCGATCAAGGTGGGACTGCTCTACAAGCCGGCGCGCGTGTCGCCCGCGGGGAAGACGGCGGTGCTCGCCACGACGGCCTTCGTGAACGGCGATGACACGCGACCGCGCGGTCGTCCGTCGCTGGTGCAGGCGTTTGCGCAGCCGGACGGCGAGGTGCTGGTGGTGAGCGTGAATCACTTCAAGAGCAAGAGCGGCGGCTGCGACGTACCCGATGCGCGCGACCTGCAGGGCAACTGCAACGCGGTGCGCACCGCTGCTGCGCGCGAACTCGCCGCCTACCTGGCCACCGATCCCACCGGCACCGGCGACCCGGACGTGCTGCTGCTCGGCGACCTGAACGCCTACGCGATGGAAGACCCGGTGACCACGCTGCTGGCGCGTGGCTTCACCAACCTCGAGAGCGTGCGCCACGCCGACAGCTACTCGTACGGCTTCGACGGCCAGTGGGGCAGCCTCGACCACGCCCTCGCGAGCGCGTCACTGGCCGCACAGGTCACGGGCGTGACCACCTGGCACATCAACGCCGACGAACCGCCGGTGCTCGGCTACGAGACCGCGTTCAAGAGCGCGGCACAGCGCGCGACGCTGTACGCGCCGGACCCCTTCCGCAGCTCGGACCATGATCCGGTGCTGGTGGGGATCAGGCTGGGGCGGTCAGCAACTCCCTGACGGCAACTCGGCGAAACGCCGACCAACGACGGTGCGATGCGCGCGTCTCCCCATGTGAAGCACGACCTTCGCGTCTGTTCACGTCTTCGGAGCACATCATGCGGTCTCCCATCGTTCCCCTCGCGCTCCTCCTGCTCGCCGCCTGCGGCGACGGTGCCACCACCGCGCCCGAGCCGGCCCCCGCCGCAACGCTCACGCCGGCCATCGAGGCCGCGCTCGGGAGCGCGCTGCTCGACGAATGGCATGCCGAGTCGATTTACCGGCGGGTGCTCGCCGACCACGGGGATGTCCTGCCCTTCCGCAACATCGTGCAGGCCGAGCAGCGCCACGCCACGGCGATCCAGTCGCTGCTCACCTCGCGTGCGCTGGCGATCCCCGCGAATCCGTGGACGCTCGACAACGTGCCGCGATTCGTGTCGGTGAGCGCGGCCTGCGCCGCGGCGGCCGACGCCGAGATCGCGAACATCGCGCTCTACGACCAGTTCATGGCGCTCGCACTGCCCGACGACGTGCGCACCGTGTTCACCGCCAACCGGCGGGCCTCGCTCGACCAGCACCTGCCCGCGTTCGAGCGCTGTCGCTGACGCGACCGGCCGGCGCGCCCGAGGCGCGCCGGCCGCATCAGGTCGGAAGCTGCCGCCCCGGAGCACGGCGTGCGTCACCCGCCTGCTCCGTGCTCGTTTGTCAGCGCGGCGACGGCCAGAAGCGCACACCCAGCCGTACGTTCGTGCTGGTCGCGTCGACGTCCTGGTACGGAAACGAGACCCCATTCGCCGTCCAATCGGAGAAGCTGCCGAAGCTGTACGCGGCACCGATGTCGAGCGCGAGCCGCGGCGTGAAGAACACCTGCACACCGCCGCCGATCGTGATCCCCGCGCTGCTCGCCTTGAGCGTCACCGTGTCGAAACCGTCGCTGACATCGGCACTGATCTGTCGTCCGGCGACCGCGCCTTCGATGTAGGGGCGGGCCTGCTTGTCCGTACCGCGGAAGAGGTAGCGCAGGCCGAGGTCCGCCTGCCCGAGGGTGTACTCGATGTCCGAGTCGATGGTCGACCCATTGATGCCGAGGAACGCGGTCAGTCGCGGCGTGAACCCCCAGCCGAGTTCGAGGTTGAGGCCACCACCGTTCTCCGTCACCGTGGTGTTGTCGAAGTTGGTCGAGACGGCGGTTCCCAGCAGCCCGCCGCCGATCGTGAAGCCCGTGGCGGGCGAACGGACCTCCTGCGCGGGCAGGCGAACAGCGACGAGGACGGTCATCGCGACGAGCGTGGTGAGCGGTCGGATCATGCAGCAGCTCCAGAAAGGGTGGGTACCTGCGAGCCTCTGCTCGCCGGGCGGTGACGGGAGCATGGGGGCGGGGTCTGACAGCGCCGTCGTGCGGCAGTGTCAGACCGTCCCGCGATCATGGCGGCTCACCCTTCCCTCTCCGGAGTCGCCGATGCGCCCGTTCGCCTCACTGCTGCTGGTCCTCGCAGCCGCCGCCTGCGTGTCCACCAACGCAACCATGCTCAACCCGACCCCACAAGCGCGGGCGAAAGTACCGCCGGCGCAGGTCCGCATCTATCGCACGCTCGACCAGGTCACAGGGCGATACGAGGAGATCGCGCTGCTCAATGCCACCGGCGAGAGCAACTGGACCAACGAGCAGGGCATGCTCGAATCCATGCGCAATAAGGCGGGAGACGTCGGCGCCAACGCGATCGTGCTCGACGCGATCGCCGAGGCCGGCGCAGGCGCGAAGGTCGCCGCCGCAGTCTTCGGCACCGGGACGCAGCGCAAGGGCCGCGCGATCGCGATCTTCGTGTTCCCGGACTCCGCACGAGCCAGCGGAACCGACTCGCTGCTCCGGCGCTGACACCACCGGCCGGCGCGCCCGAGGCGCGCCGGCCAGTTGCGCTCAGAAGCTCCCGCCCAGGAACACCGCGTTCGCGAACAGCGCGAGATGTCCGCGCCACAGATCGCGGAAGTTGGGATCGTGCGCGAACGCGATCACGCGCCCGCTGCCCACGCGCTCGGTCCAGAGCGCCGGCGTGCCGGCAAGTCGCGCCGGCGACTCGGGCCACAGGTAGCCCGCGAGGCGCAGCCGCTCACGAGGCGCGTAGCGCAGCACCACTTCGCCCGGCCGCACGTCGCGCGGCGCGGCGAACACGCGCGCACCGCTCACCGGCACCGCCCACTCGGTGGTGCGCACGCCCGCCAGCAGCGGCGACAGCGTGTCAGCGAGCGCCCGCACGATGGCGCCAGGGTTGTTGGTGGGCAGCGGCGCACCGGTCGCTCCGCTGTCGCGTCCGGCAGCCGCCGGACGGAAGCGCGACAGCCCCGAGCGCTCGCTCGCCAGCCACGCCGAGGCGTTCTCCAACGTGATGAGCACACCGCCACGACGCACCCAGCGCTGCAGCTCGGCGAGTCCGTCGGCACCGAGCGCACCGTCCACCCCACCAGCCGACGGGATCACGAGCACCTCGAACTCGTCGAGCATGCCCCCCGCCACGGAGCCCGCCGAGATCCCCGACACCGGGTAGCCGATGCGCTCGTCGAACTGGTACCACGCAAAGCCGTAGGCATTGCCGTTCACCGGCGCGCCGCCCAGCATGGCCACGCGCGGCGCGCGCACCGGGATCACGGAGTTGGAGCCGAGGTCGGTGCCCTCGTCCACCGCGCCGGTCATGAGCGCGCTCACCGTGGCACCGGCCGCGTCGGCGAGACGATTCACGGTGCCATGCAGCGACTCATCGTTGCCCGCCACGCGCGCAATGAATGCGCCCTGCGGGAACGACTCGCCCCCCACGCGGAACGCCTTCTGCGCGTACACCACGCGCACACCCGCACTCAGCAGCTCGGCGAGCAGCCGCACCGAGGCATCGCTGCCCGGCGCGAACGCGTAGCCGTGCTTCGCGATCGCCATGGTACGCATCATGTCGCGGCGCGGCACCTCGGTGATGAGCGTGCCCCCCGCGATCGCCGCGCGCGAGCCGTACGCCGTGACACGGTGCACGAGCGGCAGCGACCACGCCGTCACGTCGTAGAAGCGGCTGCTCGCGCCGGTGCGCCGGCTCGCGAGCTCCTCGGCAATGAACGACGAGTCGAGCGGCGAATCGGGCTCGAGCAGCGCGGAGGCGAGCATGCCCTGCGGCTGCGCGAGGTCCACGAGGTAGGCGCCACCCGCCGTGCGCGCGCGCGTCACGCTGCCGCCCGCGTAGCGCTCACCACTCGCGATCTCCACGGGCGTCTCACTGTAGCGCACGGCGATGCGGTTGGAGAGCAGCTGCGCCACGAGCGAATCCGCGCGCCCGGCGGCATCGCGCTCGAGCACCACCGTGCGCAGCACGCCGCGCCCCGGCGTGCGCAGCGGCACCTGGCGCGTGGCCACGAAGTCGCGCAGGCGCGCCGTGCGCTGCTCCGCCGTCACGGTGAGCGTCGCGATGCTCGTGGTGTAGTGGTTGCGTGCCGCATCGTGCAGCGTGAGCACGGTGCCGTCGGTGCGGCGGATCGCGCCGGCACCGCTCGATGCCTGCTCGTACGTCATGCCCACCGATCCCAGCAGGCTCGGCCACGAGATGCCGTAACCGGGCCAGAACTCGTCGTACCCTTCGCGCCGGAAGTAGGGCAGCCCCTGCGCGTCGAACGCGGCCGCGTTGCCGGCGGCGTAGCGGTTCCACCAGTCGAGCACCTGCGGCGGCGCGTTCTTGTTCACCGGCTCCATCGGCGGCGAGAAGAAGTACGTGCTGTTGGAGCCCATCTCGTGCAGGTCCACCGCCACGTGTGGCCACCACGCCCAGAAACCGCTCACCCGCGCGCGCGTTTCCGGGTGCGAGTGGATGAACCAGTCGCGATTGAGGTCGAAGTGGTAGTGGCTGGTGCGCGCGCCGGGCCACGCGCCCTGGTGCGCGAGCGTGCCCGGCGTGCTCGGCACGCCCCACTTGCTGCGGGCGCGCATCACGTCCTGCGCGTGCCGCTCGTGCCCGTCCGGATTCTGGATCGGGTCGATGAGCGTGACCACGCTGTCGAGCAGCAGGCGCGTGCGCGCGTCGGTGCCGGCCGCGAGTTGGTACGCCGTGGCGAGCGAGGCCTCGGTGCCGGAGGCTTCGTTGCCGTGCACGGTGTAGCCGAGCCACGCGATGGCCGGCATGCGCGGCACGATCGCGTCCACCTCGGCGGGCGACGTGCGATCGGGATAGGCAAGCGCCTCGGCGTCACGCTTGATCGCGTCGAGCCGGCGGATGTTCTCCGGGCTCGACACGATGAGCAGCAGCACTTCGCGCCCTTCGTAGGTGTGTCCGAGCGTGTCGAGCCGCACGCGATCGCTGCTGCGCGCGAGCGCCTCGAAGTACTGGTGCACCTTGTGGTGCGGCGTGAAGCGCGCGCCCACCGCATAGCCGAGCACCGACTCTGGCGTGGGAACCGCGGGGTCGAACTGACCGGCGGGGTTGAAGGCGTGCTGGGCGCCGGCGGATGCGGTCGCGAGCAGCGAGCACACCGACAGCGCGCCCAGGGCGCGAGCCGAGGCGAGGTGACGAAGCATGGACAGGGTCGCGAAGGTGGAGGTCAGGCCGCGAGGCGGCGCGTGAACAGGAACTTGCGGCTGATCGACAGCTCGGAGCGGGAGATCTTCGCGTAGCGCGCGATCTTCTCGGGGTACTTCTCGAGCGACGAGTGCTCGAAGCCCATGTGCAGGAAGAGCTGGTCGGCGAGCGACACGGAGAACACCTCCGGATAGCCGCGCTTCTTCGCGAGCTGCGCCGCGGCCTCGATCAGCTGCTTGCCGATGCCGCGGTGCTGCGCCTTGGGGAGCACGGCGAGCGAGACGAGCTCCACCAGGCTGGGCGAGTACTCGTCGAGCGCCACGCAGCCGAGCACCGATCCGTCGGCGGCGCGGATGATGCGGTAGTCGTCCACGTGGTTCGCCACGAACGCCTCGCTGCGCGGCAGCGTGAGACCATCGGGGGCGAACAGGTTGTTGAGGGCGCTGATCTCGGGGACGTCGCGCAGCGTGGCCCGCTCCACGCGCAGGGCGCCGATCGGCGCCTCCACGTCACGCTCCATGTATGGCGCGCGCGTCAGCGCGTGGCGTACACGCGGGTGCGTCCCGCCTTGTCGAACAGCAGCACCTGGTAGCGCTCGGGGGTGCCCCCTTCCATGCCGGGGGAGCCGATCGGCATGCCGGGCACGGCAATGCCGCGTGTGGCCGGCTTCTCGCGCAGCAGCTTCGTGATGAGGTCGGCCGGCACGTGCCCTTCCACGAGGTAGCCGCCGATCTGCCCCGTGTGGCACGACTCGAGCGCCCGCGGAATGCCGAACGACGCCTTCACCTCGGTGAGGTCGGGCAGGTCGCGCACCGTGACCCGGTAGCCGGCCTGCTCCACGTGCTTGACCCACTCCGAGCAGCAGCCGCAGGTGGGCGACTTGTACACCGTCATGGCGCGCGGCAGCTGAGGCTGGGCGTCGAGACGACCGGCCAGTGCCGGCGCGGCGGCCACGCCGGCAAGCAGCACTCCGGCTCGCTGGAGCCAGGCGCGGCGGCTCACCACCGGGGCGTCCGGCGGTGTGGTGGACGGCGAGGAATCGAGCGTGTCGGACATGGCGGGCAACTCGGTCGTGAGAGGCGAACCGGACAATCTAGACGCTTCCCGCCTGCATGCACACCGGCGCCCTGACGCACCAGCCGTCCGCTCCGCTCAACCCACGGCCCAGACCGGCCGACACTCCCACTGGTCCGGCGGAGTGTGCGACGCTGCACCCCCTGCCCCTTGCCCGGTCGGTCCACCTGCCCGGCGCTCGTCCCGACGACTCTCCCCCATGTCCATCACTGCCCCGCAGGACCGCGCCCCCACGTCCTTCCTCGTCGAGAGCCGTCGGCAGGCCGATCGCCTGCTCTCGCTCGTGCTCCTGCTGCACGTGCCCGTGGCGCTTGGCCTCGCCGCCTGGCACGGCACGTGGCTCACCGCCCTGGTCGTCTCCGCGATCGCGGCCGGCGTGCCGTTCTATATGACGCGTCGCCACGCCGGCGCGGCCGTCACGCGGCACATCGTCGGCATCGCCTTCATGACCTTCTCGGCGCTGTTCATCCAGCAGTCGCAGGGCGTGATCGAGATGCACTTCCACATCTTCGCCTCCCTCGCCTTCTTGCTGGCGTACCGGGACTGGAAGGTGCCGATGTCGGCCGCGGCCTTCATCGCCGTGCACCACGTGCTCTTCCATGTGCTGCAGCACAACGGGTTCCCCGTGTTCGTGCTCAACCACCACGGCGGGTTCGTCTGGGTGCTGGTGCACGCGGCGTTCGTGGTGTTCGAGACGGCGGTGCTGGTCTTCCTGGCCCGTCAGCTGGCGGCCGAGGCGGAGCGCACCCAGGCGGTCTTCGAGTGCGCCGAGGCGCTGGCCCGCGGCGATCTGTCGAAGTCCCCCGAGGGTGATGGCGTGGCCGAGGCCATGCGCCGCGTGCTCGCGGCGGTGTCCCGGGTGACCGAGCAGGCCCGCGAAATGGCCAGCGCGGTGCGCGAGCAGCGTGCCTTCCGGGCCACCGAGCATGGACTCCAGGGCTCGTTCGCGGAGATCTGCGACACCATGCACGACGCCGGCAGCACGGTGGACCGCCTGCGCGAGGAGAATGCCCGGGCAACCGCCGTCACGCACGGCTTCCTCGGCACGCTCGGCCAGGCGATCGACGGGCTGCGCGAGTACGACCTGACCGTGTCGGTGGACGACGGGTTCGGCACCGAACACGACAGCACCGGCCGTGCCCTCAACGAGGCCATCGGCACGCTGCGCGACACGCTGCGTGGACTGCAGGAGGCGGCCGACCATGTGGACGCCGCCGCGACGGACATCGCGCAGGGCGCCGAAGTGGTGGCCCGCTCCACCGCCGACCAGGCCGCCGCGTTCGAGGAAGTGTCCGCCTCGCTCGAATCGCTGGCCGCCTCCAGCCGCAGCTCGGCCGCGGCGGCGCGCGAGGCGCGGGACGCGAGCGCAGACGCGCAGGGGCGCGCCCAAGAGGGCGCCGCCAGCGTGACGCAGCTGCAGGGGGCGATGGAGACCATGCGCGCCGGTGCGGCTGCCACCGCCAAGATCGTGCGCACCATCGACGAGATCGCCTTCCAGACGAATCTGCTGGCACTCAACGCCGCCGTGGAGGCCGCCCGCGCGGGCGACGCGGGGCGCGGCTTCGCCGTGGTGGCGGAAGAGGTGCGGGCGCTGGCCATCCGCTCGGCGGACGCGGCCCGGACCACGGCCGGCCTGATCGACGACACGGTGCGGCATGTGGAAGAGAGCGCCCGCGTCTCGGAGACGGTGGGCAGCCGCCTGCAGGAGCTGCGCTCCGAAATCGAGACGGTGGCGTCGCTGGTGGACCGCATGGCGGGCGCGGCCGGCGAGCAGCAGGAAGGCATCGACCAGATCCGGGCGGCGGTGGACTCGCTGAACGGCAGCGTGCAGGCGGCGGCGGCCTCGGCCGAGGAGTCGGCGAGCGCAGCGCAGGAGCTGAGCGCCCAGGCCGCCTCGCAGCGCGAGCTGGTGGGCCGGTTCCGGATGGACGAGGCCGAGGTGCGCGAGGCCGAGCTGGTGTTCTGACTCATCGGGGAAACCCCGACAGATCCGTCGGGTGGGTGACGGACGGCCGTCGGGGACAACGCGATGGGCGGATGGCGGTCCGGCGGCGAGCCTTCCCAGTGTCATGCCCCCCCGCATACGGCGGGGGGACGACACTCGGATCCTGAGGCTCGTCTCATGAGTTCTGCCGTCCTCCCGATGGAGGGAGCCGCCGCGTCGCCGCGGCTCGAGTCGTTCAGCTACGACGACGAGATCGTCCGCAAGTTCCTCTGGGCCACGTTCATCTGGGGCCTGGTCGGGATGCTGGTCGGACTGATCGTGGCGCTGCAGCTCGCCAACCCGATCTTCAACCAGACGGAGTGGCTGTCGTTCGGGCGCCTGCGCCCGCTGCACACGAACGCGGTCATCTTCGCCTTCGCCGGCAACGCGTTCTTCACCGGCGCGTACTACTCCACCCAACGCTTGCTCAAGGCGCGGATGTTCTCCGACGCGTTGAGCAAGTTTCATTTCTGGGGGTGGCAGGCGATCATCGTCTCGGCGGCGCTCACGCTGCCGCTCGGCTTCACGCAGGCCAAGGAATACGCGGAACTCGAGTGGCCGATCGACATCGCGATCGCGGTGGTGTGGGTCGCGTTCGGCATCAACTTCGTGGGCACGATGGTCAAGCGGCGCGAGCGGCACCTGTACGTCGCGCTCTGGTTCTACGTCGCGTCCATCGTGACCGTGGCCATCCTGCACATCTTCAACAACCTCTCCATGCCGGCGGGGCTGTTCAAGAGCTACAGCATCTACGCGGGCGTGCAGGACGCCTTCATGCAGTGGTGGTACGGGCACAACGCGGTGGCGTTCTTCCTCACGACGCCGTTCCTCGGGCTCATGTACTACTTCATGCCCAAGGCGGCCGAAGGGCCGGTGTTCTCGTACAAGCTGTCGATCCTGCACTTCTGGTCGCTGGTCTTCCTGTACATCTGGGCCGGTCCGCACCATCTGCACTACACGGCACTCCCCGAGTGGGCGAGCACGGTGGGCATGCTGTTCTCGGTGATGCTGTGGGCCCCCAGCTGGGGCGGCATGATCAACGGCCTGCTCACGCTGCGCGGCGCGTGGCACAAGGTGGCGGAAGACCCGATCCTCAAGTTCTTCGTGCTCGCCGTGACGGCCTACGGCATGAGCACCTTCGAGGGCCCGCTGCTCTCGATCAAGAGCGTGAACGCGCTCGCGCACTACACCGACTGGATCATCGCGCACGTGCACACCGGCGCGCTCGGCTGGAACGGCTTCCTCACGTTCGGCATGGTGTACTGGCTGCTGCCGCGACTCTTCCAGACGCCGATCTACAGCAAGCGGCTCATGGAGCTGCACTTCTGGATCGCGACGTTCGGCATCCTGCTCTACATCGTGGCCATCTACAGCGCCGGCGTGACGCAGGGGCTGATGTGGCGCGCCTTCGACGAGACCGGGCGCCTGGCCTACCCCGACTTCGTGGAGACGGTGGTGCGGCTGCTGCCCATGTACTGGCTGCGCGTGGCCGGCGGCTCGCTGTACATCGTGGGCATGCTGCTGTTCGGCTGGAACATCCTCATGACGTGGCGCAAGCGGCCGGCCAAGTACGAGGTGCCGGTGATCACCGCGCCCGCGCTGGCGAAGAAGTACGTGCCGGAGCCGTCGCACGTCGGCGCGCCGGTGCCGGCCGGGCTGTGGGCGCGCTTCGCCGCCGCGGGCTGGCACCGCACCTGGGAGCGCATGCCGATCACCTTCACGGTGCTCACGACGATCGCCGTGGTGGTCGCGTCGCTGTTCGAGATCATCCCCACGTTCCTCATCCGCTCGAACGTGCCCACGATCGCCACGGTGCAGCCGTACACGCCGCTCGAGCTCGCCGGCCGCGACCTCTACATCGCCGAGGGGTGCTTCAACTGCCACTCGCAGATGGTGCGGCCGTTCCGCCACGAGACGGAGCGTTTCGGCGAGTACAGCAAGCCGGGGGAGAGCGTGTACGAGCACCCGTTCCTCTGGGGTTCGCGCCGCATCGGGCCCGACCTCGCGCGCGTGGGCGGCAAGTATCCGCACCTGTGGCACGTGCGGCACTTCGAGAACCCGCCGTCGATCACGGCGCGCTCGATCATGCCCGCGTATCCGCACTTCCTCACCAAGACACTCGACTTCGAGCAGATCCAGTCGCGCGTGGACGCGATGGCGATGCTCGGCGTGCCGTACGGTGACGCGGTGAACCAGGCGCCGGCGATGGCCCGCGCGCAGGCCACCGAGATCGCCGCGGAGATCGAGCGGCAGGGCGGACCGGCCGGCCTCGGCGACAAGCAGATCGTCGCCATGGTGGCCTACATGCAGCGCCTCGGCATGGACCTCAAGCGGCAGCCGACCACGGTGGGGGTGGCCAAGTGAAGCTGTCCGACATCATGGGCTACGCGAACCTCGCGGTGTACGCCGAGGTCGCGATGGTGATCTTCCTGATCGTGTTCCTGGCGATCGCGGTGCGGCTGTGGCTGCCCGGTCGCCAGCAGGCCCTGCGGGACGCCGCCCGGCTCCCGCTCGACGACGACCCGACACCCGCGGCGACGCCGCGCGGGAGCACGCATGGCTGACGGCAAGGATTCCCGCACGGATCGCCTGCTCGAACACGAGTACGACGGCATCACCGAGTACGACAACCCGATGCCGCGCTGGTGGCTGCTCACCTTCGCGGGCACGGTGATCTTCTCCGTGGTGTACGTGTTCAACGTGGGTCCCGTGGGCAACGGCAAGGGCCGCATCGCCGACTACGAGGCCGAGATGGCGGCGGCCGCGGCGCTCGTGCCGCCCACGCCGACGGCGGTGGACCCGTCGCAGCTGCTGGCGATGGCGAAGGACGAGGAAGCGGTCGAGGAGGGCGAGGAGGTGTTCACCACCTACTGCGCGTCGTGCCACGGCCCCGACGGCGGCGGCCTCATCGGCCCCAACCTCACGGACAACATGTGGATCCACGGCGGCGCGCCGGAATCGGTGTACAAGACGATCGCCGAGGGCGTGCTGGCCAAGGGCATGCCGCCCTGGGAGAAGTCGCTCAAGCCGGAGCAGATGACCTCCGTCACGGCCTACGTCCTGTCGCTCGCGGGCAGCTCGCCCACGAACCCGAAGGCCCCTGAGGGTGAACCGTACACGCCGTGACCGCTCCACCGATCGCTTCCGGCCGCGTCCTCCCCACGCTCAACGAGGACGGGTCCCGCAACTGGATCCGCCCGCGCCCCTCGCCCGGGCGCTGGTGGCGCCGACGGCAGGTGGTGGCCTACCTGCTCATGGTGGTGTTCATCGCGCTGCCGCACATCACGATCAACGGGCATCCCGCGTTCCTCATGAGCTTCCCGAAGCGGGAGTTCCACCTGCTGGGGTGGACCTTCCTGCCCACGGACACGCTGCTGTTCATGCTGTTCCTGTTCAGCACGATCATCGGGATCTTCCTGCTCACCGCGCTCTTCGGGCGCGCCTGGTGCGGCTGGGCCTGTCCGCAGACGGTGTATCTCGAGTTTCTCTACCGCCCCATCGAGCGATTGCTCGAGGGCGGCTACGTGGGCTCGCGCAACCTCGACCGCGAGCGGAAGTTCTTCACGCCGCGCCGCCTGCTCAAGTACGCGATCTACGCGGTGATCTCGCTCGTGCTTGCGCACACCTTCCTCGCCTACTTCGTGGGCGTGGACGAGCTCGCCGTGTGGATGCGCCGCTCGCCGTGGGAGCACCCCACGAGCTTCATGGTCATGGCGCTCACGGCGATCGCCATCTGGTACAACTTTACGTACTTCCGCGAGCAGACCTGCCTCATCGCCTGCCCGTACGGCCGCTGGCAGTCGGTGCTGCTCGACCGGCAGTCGCTCATCGTGGCCTACGACTACGTGCGCGGCGAACCGCGTGGCAAGCCGGCGACCTCGCCGGACGCCGCGGCCAAGCAGGGCGACTGCGTGGACTGCAAGGCGTGCGTCACCACCTGCCCCACCGGCATCGACATCCGCAATGGTCTGCAGATGGAGTGCGTGCACTGCACGCAGTGCATGGACGCCTGCGATGCCATCATGGACAAGGTGGGCAAGCCGCGCGGACTCATCCGCTATTCCTCGCAGGAAGCGCTGGCCGGCAAGCCGAAGAGGCTCGTGCGCCCGCGCACCGTGCTCTACCCGCTGGCGTTCACGCTCGCCTTCGGCACCATGCTCACGCTGCTCTTCACCAAGGAGAGCGCCGACGTGACGGTGCTGCGCGGGCTGGGCGCGCCGTTCTCGGAAGAGGAGGACGGCCGGATCGCCAACCAGGTGCGCATCAAGGTGGCCAACCGCGGCAGTGACGAGGCGCGCTATCGCATCGAGCTCGACGGCGCGACCGGCGGACGCGTGATCGCCCCCGAGAACCCGCTCGTCGTGGCCGGTGGCGAGGTGCGCGAGACGTCCATCTTCGTGCTGCTGCCGCGCGAAGCCTTCACCAACGGCGCGCGCGAGGTCACGATCACCGTGAGCGACGGCGCGCGCTTCACCACGGCCGTACCATGGCGCCTGCAAGGGCCGTCGGGTTCGGCAGCACCGGCGACGTCGCCGGCTCCGGACACCCCGGAAGGAACGCCATGAAGAAGGGCATGGGCTGGCCGATCGGCATCGCCGCGATCCTGCTGGCCACGGTGGCCAGCAACGTCGCCGTCATCCTCATCACGAAGGACGATCCGTCGTTCGCGGTCGAGCCGGACTACTATCGCAAGGCGGTGGAATGGGATTCCACCGCGGCGCAGCGTGCACGCAGCGACGCGCTCGCCTGGCAGGTGGCCGCGCGCGTGGAGCCCGCAAGCGGCGGCGCGACGCGCCTCTCCCTGCAGCTCACCGACGCCAGCGGCGCCGTCGTGCAGGGTGCATCACTCGCCGGCTCGCTGCTGCACATCGCGCGCGCCGCCGACGTGCAGGCCGTCACCTTCGCGCAGGTGCCCGACGGCGCGTACGAAGCCACCGTGCCCATGACGCGCGACGGCGTGTGGGAGCTGCGGCTCACCGCCGATCGCGGCGACGAACATTTCGTGCACACGCTGCGCGTGGAAACCGGGCTGCCCGCCGCCTCCCTCCCCACGCCCGAGCTCGGCGGCCCCTGACCATGGACCTCGCCGCCTCGCCGACGCTGGCGCTGGGCGTGTTCGGTGCGAGCCTGCTCGGCAGCCTGCACTGCGCCGCGATGTGCGGAGGTTTCGCGTGCCTGTACGGCGGCGACGCGGCGCGCTCCTCCGGTCCGCGGTCGCTGCTCACGGGCCACGTGGCCTACCACGGGGGGCGCCTCGTGGCCTACGCCACGCTCGGCGCACTCGCGGGCGCGTTCGGCGCGGGGCTCGACCGGGCCGGTGAACTGGCCGGTGTGCAGCGCACCGCCGGCTGGGTGGCGGGCGCGCTGCTGATCGTGTGGGGGCTCGCGCTGCTCGCGCAGGCGCTCGACGTGCGCTTCCTCCCCGCCCTCGTGCGCGGGCAGGTGCCCGAGCGCGCGGCCCAGTTCATCGGGCGCGCGCTGCTGCGCTTCCAGAGGCAGACACAGGGCGTGCGCGCGGCCGTGCTCGGCCTGCTCACCGGCGCGCTGCCGTGCGGCTGGCTGTACGCGTTCGTGGTCTCCGCCGGCGGCACCGGCTCGGCCTGGCGCGGCGCGGCGTTCATGGCGCTCTTCTGGGCCGGCACCGTGCCCGCCCTCGTCGCCATCGCCACCGGCATGCGCCGCGCCACCGGATCGCTGCAGCGTCGGCTGCCGCTCGTGAGCGCCGTGGTGGTGATCGCGTTCGGCGTGGTCGCGCTGAGCGGCCGCGTGGGCGCGCGGCACGCGCACGCGGCCCCGGTCGCCACCACGCCCTCGGCGCATGTCCACTGACACGCTGACCGCCGCCCCGACATCCGGCTCCGGGCGCGACGCGGACGCCGCACCGCGTCCGGGTGCGCTCGCGGATACCGACATCGCCTGCGCGCACTGCACGCTCCCCGTGCCCGCGACCCTCGTGCGTGAGGGACACGAGCGGCAGTTCTGCTGCGCCGGCTGCGAGACGGCGTACACCCTGCTGCACACGCACGGCCTCGACCAGTTCTACGCCTTCCCCGAGCGGCGCGAGTCGCGCGTGCAGCGCACCGGGCGCAGCTACGAGGAGTTCGACCACCCCGCGTTCACGGCGCTGCACGTGAAGCCGGCAAGTGACGGGCTTTCGCGCGTGGAGCTGTACCTCGAGGGCATTCACTGCGCGTCGTGCGTGTGGCTGGTGGAACGCGTGCCGCTGCTCGTGCCCGGCGTGCTGCGCGCCGAGCTCGACGTGCGTCGCTCGCGCGCCATCGTGGAGTGGGACGCCGCCGCCACGCCGCTCTCCACGGTGGCCCGCACGCTCGACACGCTCGGCTACCCGCCCCACCCGTTCCGCGGCGTGGCCCGTGATGCGGTGCGACGCGCCGAGGATCGGCGCATGCTCGTGCGCATCGGCGTGGCCGGTGCAATCGCGGGCAACGTCATGCTCTTCGCGCTCGCGCTGTACAGCGGCGAGATCGCGTGGATGGACCCCGCGCACACGCGCTTCTTCCGCTGGCTGAGCATGGCGCTCACGCTCCCCACGCTCGCATGGCCGGGCCGCGTGTTCTTCACCGGCGCCCTCGCCGCGCTGCGCACGCGCACGCTGCACATGGACCTGCCCATCGCGATCGCGCTGGCGGCCGGTTTCGTGCGCGGCGCGATCAACACGGTCACTGACACGGGACCGATCTACTTCGACGGGCTCGCGATCCTCACCTTCGCGCTGCTCGTGGGGCGCTTCCTGCAGCAGCGCGGGCAGCGGCTCGCCACCGACAGCGCCGAGCTGCTCTACGCGCTCACGCCGGCCACCGCGCGCGTGGCCGACGCCGACGGCACCCTGCGCGACATTCCCGCCGAGGCGGTGCTCCCCGGCATGCTGCTCGACGTGCGCGCCGGCGAGACGTTCGCGGCCGACGGTGTGCTTGCGTCGCCGTCCACCACCGTGAACGCCGCGCTGCTCACCGGCGAGTCGCGTCCCGCCGAAATGCACGAGGGCGACGTCGTGTACGCCGGCACGCTCAACGTGGCCGCGCCGGTGCGCGTGCGCGTGACCGAAGCCGGCGAGACGAGCCGAGTGGCCCGGCTGCTGCAGCAGGTGGAGACGAGCAGCGACCGACGCGCGCCGGTGGTGCTCGCTGCGAACCGACTCGCCGGCGTGTTCGTGGCGGTCGTACTCACACTCGCAGTGATCACGTGGGGCGTGAAGACCGCCATGGGCAGCGCCTCGGCGCTCGACGACGTGATCGCGCTGCTCGTGGTCACCTGTCCGTGCGCGCTCGCCCTCGCCACGCCGCTCGCGGTCACGGTGGCCGTGGGGCGCGCGGCGCGCGGCGGCGTGCTCGTGAAGGGCGGCGACGCGCTAGAACAGCTGGCGAAGCCCGGCGTGCTCGTGCTCGACAAGACAGGCACACTCACCGAGGGGCAGCACGCGCTGGTGACGTGGGTGGGCGATGCATCGGTGCAGCCGCTGGTGCACGCCCTGGAGGCCGGCAGCTCGCATCCGCTGGCCGATGGATTCCGGCGCGCGTGGCGCGACGCGGCGTGGATGAAGCGCGGCCTCGCCGAGGTGCAGGAGGCCGCGCACGTCACGGGCGGCGGACTCGGGGGCGTGGTGGACGGCCGCACCGTGCTGGTGGGATCGCCGGCGTTCGTACGCGCCCAGGCGGCGCACGGCGAGGCCACCGTGGAAGCGGACATCGCCGCGCTCGACGACACGCTCACGCCGGTGCTCGTCGCGGTGGACGGCGTGGTGGTGGCCGCGGCCGGCTTCGGCGATCGCATTCGCGCTGATGCGCCGGAGGCCCTCGCCGCGCTGCGCGCGCGCGGGTGGCGCACCGTGATGGCGTCGGGTGACATGCCGCTCGTGGCGCAGGCGGTGGGCCGCACGCTCGGCTTCGCGCCGAGCGACGTGCACGGCGCCATGTCGCCCGAGGGCAAGCTCGCGCTGGTGGAGTCGCTGCAACGTGGCGGCGCGAAGGTGGTGATGGTGGGCGACGGCGTGAACGACGCCGCCGCGATCGCCGCCGCGAACGTGGGCGTGGGCGTGCACGGGGGCGCCGAAGCGTGCCTCGCCACCGCCAATGTGTTCCTCGCGTGTCCCGGGCTTACGCCGCTGCGCGAACTGGTGGAGGGCGCGGAACGCACCGTCACCGTGATTCGCCGCAACTTCGCATTCTCCCTCGGCTACAACGCGATCGGCGCGAGTCTCGCGATCGCCGGCGTGCTCACCCCGCTGATCGCCGCCGTGCTCATGCCGATCAGTTCGCTCACGGTGGTGATCGCGAGCTGGCGGGGGCGCACGTTCGAGGCGGGCGAGCGGTAGCGCGGCGCCGAGTCCGCGAGCGACGGATAGCTTCCGCCAGTCCGACCACACCGCCTCCCGCGCCGGAGTCCCCATGCGTCGCCCGTTTCGCGCCCCGCTCCTCCTGACCGTCCTGCTGCTCGCGGGCGCGTCCGCACTGCCCGCGCAGGCGCGTCCTGCGGCGGCCACGCCGGCGTCGCGCATCGACCCGGCGCTGGCGCGGATGCTGGACACCGCGCCGACGGCGCGCGTGATCGTGCTGGGCCGCACGCAGCTGTTCGCCCCCGTGGGTGGGCTGCTCCGATTCCAGGAGACGCACGCGCGGGACGAACGCCGGACCGTTCGCGCACAGATCATCGCCACGCTCAAGCGGCAGGCCGCCGCCGAGCAGTCGCGCATCCTGCGGGCCCTGGGGCGAGATCGCGCCGACCGCGCGCTCTGGATCGTGAACGCCCTGTCGCTCGAACTCTCCGCCGCCGAGATCCGGACGGCCAGTGCGCTCGAGGAGGTGCAGTACATCTACGCGGGCGGTGAACCGCTGCCCGCGGCGCCATCCAGCCCGGCCGCGCCGATCCTCGTCGTGCCCGACGGTACGCCACCGGCCTTCTCGCCCGAGGGCAAGCGCGTGGCCTGGAACGTGGCGCACCTCAACGCACCGCGGGCCTGGCGGGAGCTCGGCGCCACGGGACGTGGTGCCGTGATCGCGGTGCTCGACAACGGGGCCAACTACGCGCACACCGACCTGCGCAGCCACCTGTGGCGCAACGCGCGCGAAATCCCCAACAACGGCCGTGACGACGATGGCAACGGCTGGGTGGACGACGTGTACGGCTACGACTTCGGCCGCATGAGCCCCGACGTGCGCAACACGGGCGCACCGCGGCAGCACGGCACCATGACGTCCGGCATCGCGGTGGGCGACGGCAGCGGTGGCACGATCACCGGCGTGGCGCCGCGCGCGCAGCTCATGCTGCTGCAGATCACCGGCGGCAACGTGGATGCGTCGGGCAACCGTCCCATCGGGGCCGCGCTCGCGTACGAGTACGCGCTCGAGCACGGGGCGGATGTGCTCAGCATGAGCTTCAGCCTGCCGGGGCTCGGCAACCTGCGTGGCTTCTGGCGCATGATGAGCGACCACGCGGTGGCCGGTGGCCTGCTGCTCGTCGGCGGCGCGGGCAACTTCCGCACCACGCAGCCGATCCCGGTGCAGCATCAGTCACCGAAGGACGTGCCGAGCGTGATCTCGGTGGGCGGCATCGACACGCTCGACGTGCTCCGCCCCTTCAGCAGCATGGGGCCGGCCGAGTGGAGCACGGTCGCGCTCTACGGGGACCATCCGCTCCCCGAGGGCCTCATCAAGCCGGATGTCGTGGCGTACCCGGGGGAAGGCTTTCCGGTGCTCGGGCTGACCGACCACGACTACATCGACACCGACAGCGTGCGCATTCGCGGCAACTCGTTCGCAGGGCCACAGGTCGCGGGCATCGCCGCCCTGATCATGGCGGAGCATCCCGCGCTGAGCGCGTGGCGCGTGCGCGAGATCATCGAATCCACGGCCCACGACCTCGGGCCGCCCGGCAAGGACAACCAGTTCGGGCACGGTCGTGTGGACGCGTTCGCCGCAGTGCAGCGGGCGCGGGCGCTGGTGGCGACGCCGCGCTGACGCCTCAGGAATCGTCGGCGGCGCCGACGTCGGGGGCCTCGAGGCGCCGCGCCCGATCCGTCAGCACCGACTGCAGCACCTGGCGCATCTGTCGCGCCCGCAGTGCCGCCCAGCGTGGCAGCGACACGAGTTGCCAGCCGCCGATTCCGACCGCGATCGACGCCATCATCGCAGCGATGACGAAGGCCTTCGGCTTGTCGGCGAAGTGGCCGAGCACGCCGAGTGTGGCGGCGAATCCGGCGAGTCCGCCCACCATGCCGAGCATCTCGCCGGCGCCTCCTTTCTTCGTGCGCAGCCGCAAGGTGTGTCCGGTCGCGGTCGGCTCGAGGGAGGCGTGCAGGTTGCCGTTGCTCCACTCCCGGAACGCGCCCTGCTCGCGCAACTCGCCGCGGGCGTCGAACGTCTCGCGCAGCCGCACCACGATGCGCGTCCACTCGGCGTCCGAGACCGGCGTGTCGAGGCGGAGTTCCTGCCCCACCGCCACCGGAATGCCCGCCCGGCGCCGCACGAACCCCGCTGCCGGCGCGCCCACGGCGAGCTCACGCGCGGCGCGTGCGATGGCGTCGGCCGAAATCCCCGCCTCGGCGCCGATCGCCTGCAGCTCCGCGAGCGTGAGCCGCCCGTGCGACTCGTCCGACGGCGTCAGCGAGCGACCGGGGGCGGCCGGCTCGTCCGCGTCCTGCACATCCAGTTCGGAGGCGCGGGCGAAGACGCGCGCGACGTCGTCGTCGGAAAAGCCGGGGTCGGAGGTCATGCCCGAAAGATACGCCTCGCAGCGGGATGCGCTCCTGATCGACATCGTCGGTAGATTGCTTTCATGAGCGTTCTCTACCTGGTCGTTCCGCTTGCCCTCGTGGTCGTGGGCGTGGCCGTGTGGGCGTTCGTGTGGGCCACGAACCGCGGGCAGTTCGATGACCTCGACACGCCCGCGCTGCGCATGCTGCACGACGACGGGGAGCGCCCGGCGCCCAAGGACCCGCCGCAGCGCTGATCGTGTCCGGCTACGGCTGCAGCCGAAGGCTCAGCGATGGCATCGCGCCCGGCAGGTAGCGGGCCACTTGGTCGTACGCCGCCTCGCTCGCCACATCCACCGGACGGAAGAGCGAGTAGTCCAGCACGTTGCGGCGGTTGAACACGTTCTGCACCGCCGCGCCGAACTCGGCCGTCCACGGCCCCACACGACGTGACCACGTCACGCCCACGTCGGTCTCGAGGATCGCGGGGCGCGTCACGTCGCCCGGTGCCGTGATCGGCAACCCGTCTCCGAGGTCCCCGATCGACAGCAGGTCGTAGTACGACTGCCGGAGCGCCCACGTGCGCCCCCAGGTGCCGCGTGAGCGCACCGCCAGCAGCAGCCCGTGACCGGGGCGCGCCTCCACCGACACAAGCGCGCGGTGCGGCTCGCTCCACGGCGTCGGCTGCATCCGGCCGTCGAAGCGCGACGGGAACGTGCGCCGCGACACGCCGAAGTCATACCCCGCCTCGACCCGCAGCGGCAGGCCGCGCGAGCGATCCGACCAGCCGGTCCACCACAGGTAGCCGTCGCGCACGGCGCGAAGCCCCACCCCGTACGCCTCACCACGCGCTTTCGACACGTACGTGCTCGTCGGCACCCCGATCGGCAGCAGCGTGTCGCGGTTCAGCAGCACGCCGTAGTCGAAGGCCATGATCGTGGGCTGCCACTTGCCGTACAGCTCGCCCCGCAGCTGCCAGGTGCCGCCGGGCGTGACCACTCCCTCCGCCGCCAGGTGGTACGCCGTGGCCACGCCGTCGCGCCCGTCCGTCGGCAGCCAGAAGCGCACGCTCGGCACGAGCGCCGTGGGGTTCGACGTGGCCACGTCGAACTGGTTCACGAACTGCCGGTACACACCGCCGCCCACCCGCCACGCCCATGGCCCCAGCCGCGCGGTCTCGCCGTCGGCGCGCAGCATCAGCCGCGGCTCCACGTAGGCGCGCCCCGCGTCGAGCAGCTGCGTGACCCGAATGCCGGCGTCGAGCCAATGCCGGCCGCCGATCCGTCGCTGCACCTCCGCGTGCCCCGCGACGCGCCACGCCGCCACCTCACTGCCGAGCGCGCGCAGCACGCCGTTGCGCAGGTCGAGCAGCGCATCGGTATACGCCGCCTCGGCGCCGAGATCGAGGTTCCAGGCGCCGCCCCCCGCCACCTGCACGCCGCCCACGAGCGCCGCCTCGCGCACCCGGTTGCCGTCGCGGCGTGGCGGGTCCTGCGTGAGGGGCGCCCCGCCGAGGCGGAGCGCGAAGTCGTGATCGAGCGCGTGCTCGCTCGCGCGCAGCTGCACGAGATGCGACACCCGGGCGCCGTGCAGCTGCTCATGCCGCACCTGCGCGGCCACGGTGCGCCAGGCGTACGCGTCGGACGCAAGTGTGCCCTGCTGGTCGGTGGTGCGCACGATCACCGTGCTCCCCTGCTCGATGCTCGACAGCAGCGGGCGCGCCTCGGTGGTGGTCGCCACGCCGTGCCGCCCCACGTAGAGCGACGCCGTGAGCCGCTGGAACGCCCCGATCTCCGCGCGCGTGGCGAGGTGCAGGTCCTGCAGGCGAACGTCGGTGGTGCCGCTTTCCACGGTGTACGGGCGCGACGTGCCGGGCAGGCCACCCGACAGCGCACGCCCCACGTTGGTGAGCCGCTCGAGCAGGACGGGATCGGGCACGTTCCAGGCGCGGATCGCGCGCGCGAGCGCGTGCGGCTGGTACACGTCCCAGAGACCGGTGCGCGCCGACACCATCGTGGTGATGCGGGTGCCGCGCAGCTGCGCGGGCACCACGAGCCGCGCCGATGACGAGAACGGATCGGCCTGCGCGGCCGTCTGCAGGCCACCCAAGGCCGCGTCACCGAAACCGTGCGCGAGGTCGATCACGCCGGCCGTGAAGCTGCCGGAGCGCGCCTCGTACCCGGCGCGCCGCACGCGCAGCTCCTCGATGGCGAGTGGCGAGAAGGCCCCGAACACGCCCGCGAGCGTGGCCGCGTCGAAGATCGGCACGCCATCGAGGCGCCACACGTGCTCACCCGCTTCCCCTCCCTGGATGTGCAGGTCGCCCACGCCGTCGCGGCGCGTGAGCCCGAGCGCGCTCGGCGCGCCCGGCATGAAGAGGCCGGGTCCGAGAATGAGCGGGGTAGTCACCTCACCCGTGAACGCGATGCCGCCGAGCGTGCCCGACGCGGTGCCCGGCTGCAGGCCGTTTACCACGATCGGCGTCGTCATGACCGCATAGCGCTTGAGCAGGATGCGCTCGCGCAGCCGGCCATCGGCCGGAATCACCACATCCCGCCGATAGGGCTCGTAGCCGATGGCCTGCACCGAGAGGCGATAGCTGCCGGGGGCGAGCCGGCCGAAGGCGAACGTGCCGGCGTCGTTGGCCATGCGCACATCGGCGCGTTCGGCGAGCGCGATGCGCGCGGCGGGCAGCGGGGACCCGCTGGCTGCGTCCAGCACGATGCCGCTCAGCGTGGCGAAGGCGGGCGCCTCTTCGGGGCGCGCGATCACCACGTACGTGCCGGAGGAGAGGCGGTAGTAGTCGAGTCCCGCCTCCTGCACGATGCAGGCGAGCATCGCTTCGGCGGGTGCCCGGTCCACGCGGCAGTTGACGCGCGGCATGTCGAGGGCGCGCTCGCGCAGCAGCCGCGTGTCGTACTGCAGGCTGATGCCGCTCGCGGCCACCAGCTGCTCGAGCGCGGCGGGAAGCTCCACGCCACGCAGCAGCATGGTAATGCGCACCGAATCCACCGGCGGTCGCCCCGCCTGTGCGTGCGACGCCCGCGCGGTGCCGGCCGCCAGCAGGACCGCACTCGCAAGCCATGCTGCCAGCCGGCCGCCGCGCGACGGCGCGGCCTGCGCACCAGGGCGCCGACGGGGCAGCATGCAGACGGGTACCTATGGCGTGGGGACGGAGGTCTCCATCGAGGGGCGGATCTCGAACCCGCGACTGGTGCGGCTGAACTTCAGGCCGCGGGGAGTGCAGAGGTCGGCGAGCACGGTCTCGATGGACGGGCGCTCCGGGTAGTATACCCGCAGCCGCTCATCGCCCACCACCACGTCCTTGAGCCGGATGTCCACGGCGTAGCGGCGCTCCAGTTCGCGGAAGATCGCGTCCAGCGGCTGGTCCACGAGCGCGAACCCACCGCGGCGCCACAAGGTGAGGCGTTCCACTCCCACCGTGGCAACCGCGAGCGGTTGGCGCGTGCCGCGGCTCACCACCGTGCCTTCGCCGGCGCCAAGCTCGACGGCGGAGTCGGGACCGGCACCTTCCGGCCGCACCCGTACACGCCCCGATTCCACGGCCACCTGCGTGCCGTCGGACTCGTCGGCGCGGGCGCGCACCAGGAAACGCGTGCCCAGCACGGTGACCCGCGCATCAGCCGTGCGCACCTCGAACGGCCGCTCGGCCGGCTGCACCGTGAAGAACGCCTCGCCCTCGAGCTGCACATCGCGCGTGGCCGCGGCAAGGCCGAGCCGGCTGCGGAACCCCGTGCGGTACTCCATGCGGCTCCCGGCGTTGAGCTCAGCCACCGACCCGTCGGGGAGGGTGACGGCCAGCTGCTCTCCAGCCGGCGCCTCGAGCGTGACCGGCCGCGACCGCCAGGACCCCACGCCCACCGCCACGGCCAGCGTGGCGGCCAGTGCCCACGGTGCCTGCCGACGCCAGCGCGTGGCCAGGGTACGCGACGCGGGCGCGACCACCGGACGCGCGGCGGGCGCCGTGGCCGGGTTCGCCGAGACGGCCGGCGTGCCGGCGACGGGCGTGAGCAGCGGACGACCGCTGGCGATCTGGGCGCTGATGCGCGACCAGACCGCGTCGGCCTCGCTCGAGCCCGCCACCGGATCGGCGAGGGCGAGCAGCTCCCACACCTGCGCCAGCTCGGCGCCTTCGGTGCGCTGGGCGAGTTCCTCCTGCAGCTCCGGCGGCAGCGGGTGGCGCGTCTCGTCGCGACGCGGCTCGGGAACGCGCGGATCGTGAATGCGCGGATCGTGCATGCCCGGATCGCTCATGCGCCCCTCCCGATCAGCAGCGCCAGCGCGGAGACCACCGTGCCGATGGAGGACAGGCGACTGCGCAGCTGCTCCAACGCCCGCACGAGGTGGTTGTTCACGGTGCGCGGTGCGCATCCCATCACGTCGGCGATCTCCTGGTGGCTCAGGCCGTCGAAGCGGCTGAGGCGGAGTGCCTCGCGCTGACGCGGCGGCAGTTCGGCAATGAACTGCTGCAGGCGCTCGGCCAGCTCCGACGCCTCCAGCTGCTGGTCGGCGCCGGCCGGATCGCGCGGGCGCGCGGCAATGGCCGCGGATCCCGGGTCTTCCAGGAGGTGCCGCCGCGTCTGTTCGTCACGGAGCTGGTTGAGAGCGAGATTGCGCACGGTGCGGTAGAGGAGGGCACGAAGGGAGAGCGACGGATCGAGTGTGGCGCGACGGTCCCACACACGGACGAAGGCATCCTGCGCGAGGTCTCGCGCGGCCGCTTCATCCCTCACGAGCCGGACGACCGAGCGCCAGAGCGGCTCGTACGTGGCATCGAAGAGGGCGCGCAGGGCCTGTGCGTCGTTGGCGGCCAACCGGCGCGCCCACTCCGCATATCGCTCCGCGTCCTGTGCTTGATCCGACATGCGCATGCTGTACACGTGATGGGACGCCGGTGACCATGCCAGCCGCGGTCGGCCCGAATGTCATGCCACGACCGTGACACCTTGTCCGCGTGCCGTGATACCCCGCACATTCCTCCCATGAGCCCTGCCGAGACGACCCAGCCGAGCGGCCGCGAGCGCCGCGCGAATGCGCGCCTGCGCGAACTCGTGGACGAAATGATGGCGTCGATTCGCGCCGCTGCCAATGTGGACCTGTGGACGGCCGAGGAGCGCGCTCGCTACGAAGCCGACATGGCGCGCATCATGGCGAGCGTGCGCGATCAGGCGCTGGAGGGCGGCCGCGCCCCGAGGGCGCGACTGGACTGACGCACGACGGCGCGCTGGCGCAGGAAACCGTACAGGCCGGCCAGCAGCGCGCCCACCGGCGCGGCGAAGATCGCCGGCAGGCCTGCCAGGGTGTTGTCCGCCACCCCGTAGCGCAGCAGCATCGCGCCGAACACGAGCGTGAACGTGAGCGCTCCGCCGAACAGGGCGAACAGCACGCCGAACACGAGCGGCGGCGTGGGACGCACCGCCCACCCGCGCCAGGCCCACCACGCAGCCACGCTGCCCACCAGCAGGGCGGGTGAGCCGAACACGAGGGCGGCCCCCACGCCCTGATCGGACGCGGTGAACCACCCGACGGCCGTACTGAACAGCGACAGCGCGCACGCGGTCGCGATCGCGCGGCGCCACTTCATGAGGGCATCGACCAGATGGGTGGGAGAGGGGACGGCCGGACGGCGACAGCACGGCCGGCTCCATCACACGATGTCTCATGCCGCTGGCGGCCGCCAGTCCTGACCGCGGCCACCTCTCGACGACACTGAACGCCTGCCTCCCGACCGCCACTTACGGCCGCCGGTACGCCGGCGGGCTCGTCATGGTGCGCGGCTCCACCGCCGTGGGCATGCGCTCCACGAAACGGTTGGGCTGCGCATCGCGACGGACGAGGTCGAACGCGTCGTACAGCAGCCCCGTGGCGGTGCGCGCCTCGTAGCGCAGTGTGTCGCCGGCCACGCGGATGATCTGGAAGAGCTGCGTGTTCTCCGCCTTGCGGTCGATCGTGGCGTCGAAGCGGTCCCACCCTTCGGGCTTGGCGTCGTACATCTTGCCGCCGCTCACCGACACCACGTACACCGGCCCCGTGCCGCCCACGCGCGCGTTCATCCCCGTGGGTACGTTCTGCACGGTGGGGCCCGTCATCACCGAGCGACCGCGCGCGTACGTGTGATCGTGTCCCTGCAGCACCAGGTCCACGCCGTACTCCTCGAGCACCGGCTTCCACGCCTCACGCAGCGCCGGGTTGTCCCGCTCGCCGGCTGCCGAGTACACGGGGTGGTGGAAGGTGGCGATCGTCCACGGCTGCGGATTGTCGCGCAGCACGCCTTTGAGCCACTCCGTCTGCGCTTCCCGGTTGCGGTTGGAGTTGAGCACCACGATGCGCGCGCCTTCGTAGTCGAACCAGTAGTTCGACTCCTCCAGGCCGGCCACGCCGTTGCGCGGCAGCGTGAACTGCGGATTCCAGAACACCGAGAGGCTGCTCTCCTTGCGCTCCACCTCGGCCGCGGAGCGCGCGCGATACTCATGATTGCCTGGCGTAGGCACACTGCCCACCATGGCGTGAATGAAGCCGCCGGCGCGGAACCATTCACCCCACTGCCACTCGCTGTTGCCGTCGTTCACGAGATCGCCGGCATGCACGATGAAGCGCATGTCGGGCGCGTGGCGGAAGCCCTCGCGCACCACGCGCGACCAGAGCGACAGGATGTCGTTCTGCGCATCGCCGAGGTACAGGAAGCTGAACGGCTTGCGGCTCGTGCTGGCCGTGCGGAACTGGAACCACTCCGTCCAGCGCGTGCCGTCGCCCACGCGGTAGGCGTAGAGCGTGTCGGGGCGCAGTCCGGTGAAGGTCACCGAGTGGTAGTGCACCACGCTGCCGGCGCTCGGCACCTCGCGCGCATCATGGCGCTCCGTGGCGGCGGTGTCGGTGCGCGCGATGTCGGCCATCTTCGGCCCGTCGCTCGCGATCACGATCTGCGCCAGCGCCATGGTGACGGTGGTATCCGTGCGCCAGGTGACGCTCTGCGTGGTGGCCGGATCATCGGACCATGTGAGCACGACACGATCGGGGTCGGGCGACGGGCGGTCCCAGACGCGGTCGGTCACGCGCTGCTGGGCGTGAACGCTGGTGCTGGCGGCCGCGCTGCCCGCCGCGAGCAGCAGGGCGAGCACGAGGATGGGATGCCGGCGACGCGCGGGCATCGTGGGGAAACGCGGAATCATTGGACCGTCAGGAAGATGGGGTTGCCGTAGAACCAGAGGTCGCTCCAGGGATCCTCGCCCTTCGGGTCGTCCGCCGGTTCGAGTTCGGAGGTGTTCGTGCCACGCACGCGCAGGTAGCTCGTGTGGTGCACATCGCGCAGCACGTGTTCCATGACCAGGTACTCGCCCTCCACGCGCCAGTCGGCGGCGGTGAAGCGGCGCACGACGCTGGTGGTGGGATTGCGATCGTTCGAGCGATCGGCGGCGGGTCCGGTGACCTCGCCCACGATGAGGTCCACGCGCGCCACCGCGGGCGTTTCGCCTCGGTGATTGGGCGCGGCCGGATCGCGAACGCGGATCACCACGCGCACGTCCTGCCCGGAGCGCACCATCAGCGTGCCGCCGATCGAGGCGTCCGCCGCACCGTTCGTGCTCGCGGTCACGTGCAACTCGCTCGCGAGGTCACCCGTGGTCACGAACACGCGCCCGTTGCGCACCCCGTCGAGGATGTCGTCGTGCGTGCGCGCGGCGTACACGTAGGTCTTGGAGTACTCGCCGGGCCAGAAGTCGCTGCCGCCGTCACGCCAGTTGCGGTGCGAGTCGGAGCTGGACGTGATCCACCAGCGGCGCCCCTCGCCGAGCAGAGCGTCCCACAGGCCACCCACGCGCGCAGTCATCTGGTCGAAGCCCCCCTTGGTGGCCTCTCGACTGTAGCCGCCACGCGCGCCGGTGCTGTCGATGGTCCCGTCGCGGTTGAGGGCACCCGCCTGATGCCCAGGTGCGCCTTCCATGCCCACGGCCACGCGCGGCGCGGCATCGTTCCAGTTCCGGAACTCGGACGGCGTGTCCAGCCCGTACCGGCCGAGACCCAGCGCGGAACGCGCGGGATGATTGGCGATGAGCACCGGTGCGAGCGAGAGGCCGGCCATGTAGCGCAGCGCCTCGAGCATCTTCGGCTCCACGTCGCGCGCCACGTTGGGGGGGAACTCGTCGCGCTTGGCGTAGCGATGCTCGATCTCGTACAGGTCGGTGTGCTCGTGGTCCGAGTGCGGCATGATCAGGCTGCTGTGATCGGCGCCCGGCGTGTCGAACTCCATGCCGTAGAACTGGATGAGGTCGGGAATCGCCTGGCGCGACTGCTGCAGCTCGGGGTACGCCATCTCGAGGTTGACCTTCGAGTGGTTCGGGCCGCCGTGGTCGGTGGACACCATCCACGACAGCCCGTGCTTCCGGGCCATCTCGGCGTTGCGCGGGATCGGATACGATGCGTCACCGGCCACGATTGGTGTGGGCGGCGTGGTGGAGTCGTTCCAGCCCACGCTGAAGCGGCTGTGCACGTGATGATCACCGGCCAGCCAGGACCGCGCGGGCGCGGACGCCGTCAGCGCAGGGGGAACCGACGCGCACGCGCCGAGCAGGGTGGCGGCGGCGATCGGGAAGAGCGGAAGACGCATGAGCGACACGATGGGTATGGACGTCAGGTGAAATGAAGCGGCCACCGGGCCGGAGCCCGGTGGCCGCGCCAGACAGACTCAGCGCGTGGTGCGCACGCCGATCGAGAAGGTGCGACCGGTGAGCACGTGCAGGTCGTAGCGGTCCTTCTGGCCCTGGTAGCGCACCTCGGGTGCGTTGCTCAGGTTGCGGCCGGTCGCGATGATCTCCCAGCGCGGGCCCTGCAGCTGCCAGCGCAGGTTGAGGTCCATCGTCTCGCGGGCCGCCGTGAACCGGTCGAAGCCGACGCGCGTGTCCACCGACGTGAGGAAGTCGCTGCGGCGTGCGTAGGCGAAGCGGATTTCGAAGGGGCCGCGCTGGTAGTAGGGAATGATGTTGATCACGTTGTCCGGCTGCCCAAGGAACGGCAGCGTGCCGTCGCGCCCCACGATCTCGAGCTCCGACGTGATGAACGCCACATTGGCGTTGATGCCCAGACCGTTGAGCGCGCCCGGCAGGAAGTAGAGCGGCTGCGACCAGGACATTTCCACGCCGCCCAGCGAGCCAGCATCGCCGTTGCGCTGCTGCGTGTACTGCAGGCGCGTGAAGAAGCGGCCCTCGTACGTGGTGTCGCGCGCGGTGGTGCGGAACGTGTAGATCGGGTTGTCGATCTTCTTGTAGAAGTACGCCAGCGAGAGCGAGCCGCCGGTCCGCGGGTAGTACTCGAGCGACGCGTCGTAGTTCTGGGACTCGTACGGCTGGAGGTCGGGGTTGTTGTCGGTGACCGTGCCGTCGAAGGCGTTCGGGATGTTCTGGTCGGGGATGTAGTTGGCGCGCGTCCAGCTCGCCAGCTGCGTGAACTGGGGGCGCGCGATCGTTCCCGTGTACGCGGCGCGCACGAGCAGGTCGTCGGTCAGGTCGAGCTTGAAGATCGCCGCCGGCAGCACGTTGGTGTAGGAGTTGTTGCGCGTGGTGCGCGAGTCGGGAAACGTGTAGCGCTGGCTGGCCGACAGTCGCGAGTTCTCCTGCAGCTCCCAGAAGCTGGCGTCGGAGTCGGTGCGCTCCACGCGCACGCCGCCCACCACGCTGAGCTTGCCGAACTCCGCCGAGCCCATGAGGTAGCCCGCCGAGATGCGCTCGCGCACATAAGCGTCGCCATCGATGGCCTGGATCTGCGAGGCGTTCATGTCCTGCGGGAACGTGTCGCGATAGAAGTTGCGCCGCGCGAACGTCGTGAACTTGTCCACCGAACCCTGCTGGAACGGCGTGGCGCCACCCTGCAGGCCGCCCACCACCGGCTCATTGTACTGGTCGAGCGTGACGCGAACCGGGAAGGTGAAGCGGTCCGACGTGTCGTCGATGTCGCGATCGCGCGAGGTGAACTTGCCACCCAGCTTCAGGAAGGCAGGAAAGCGCCCCAGCTTGCCGTCGAAGCGCAGGTCGCCCGAGGCGATCTGCGTGTTGTCGATCACGAAGCGCTCGTTGTTCGACATGCCCTGCAGCGGGAAGTTCGCGGCGTTGTTGATGAACGTGCGGTCCTCGGGCTCCACGCCGTAGAAGTACTTCGAGAAGTCGAGCGTCACCGGCACCTGAACCTCCGTGGCGCGCGGGTTCTCGAAGGTCGCGTCCACAGACCAGCTGTGCGCCTCGCCGCGCGTCACCACCGTGTTCAGGTCGAGCGTCGCGTTCTTCCACCGGCGCGTGCCGCCGACCTGCAGCGAGTAGAGGTCCTCCTCCTCGCGCGGGTCGCTGATGTCGAGCTCGATCGAGCTGGCGGTGTTGCGCCCCACGCGCGCGTTGTCCGGGAACTGGTACGCCCCGGTGAACGTGATCTCGAACTCGGAGTTGCGCTCCTGCTCGCGGGTGCGGGTGTAGAGGGTGCGCAGGAACAGGTCGGTGCTGGGCGACGGGCGCCAATCCAGGTTGCTGCTCAGGCTCTGGCGCGTGCGGTCGTTGTCGGCCACCTGCAGCTCGAGCTCGTTCGACACGTCGATCGAATCACCCGTGCTCGAGTTGCGCACGCGAATCCAGCCGTCCGGATCGGCCACGGCCACGGACTTGTCGCTCTGTGAGGCGCTGCCGGAGAGCACGATGCCGAAGCTCTCGTTCGGGCCGAAGCGGCGGCCCGTCGTCATGTCCAGCTCATACGGCTGCTTCTGCGGACCGTAGTCCACTTGGCGGCTGGTGAAGAGCCCCTCGGCGATGCCGAAAAAGAACGGACGCGGACGGTCGAATGCCGACAGCGTGCGCAGGTTCACCGTGCCGCCGATCGTGTTCGCGTCCATGTCGGGCGTGACCGCCTTGACCACCTCGATGTTCGACACCATCGACGCGGGAAGCAGGTCGAGCGTCTGCGATCGGTCGGACGACGTGGTGGCCATCTGCTGGCCGTTGAGCGTCACGTTGTTGAGGTTGGGCGCGATGCCGCGAATGGACACGGTGCGTCCTTCGCCGCGGCTCGTTTCGATATAGATGCCGGGGATGCGCTGCACCGCCTCGGCCACGTTCTGGTCGGGGAGCAGGCCGATCTCGTCACCCGAGGTGACGTCGCTGATCGTGGCCGAGCGACGCTTCTGCTCGGCCGAGCGGATCTGGCCGCCGCGTTCGCCGGTCACGGTGATGCCGGCGAGCTCCACGGTGGCGAGTTCGACGGCCACGGCGAGGTTCACCGTGCTGCCGGCCTCGACCTGCACGGAGCGCTCGGCCGGCTTGCGACCGAGCGAGCGGATGCTGATGCGCTGCGCGCCGGCCGGCACGGCGTTCAGGCGAAACACGCCTTCACGATCAGTGGTCGTGGACAGGCTCGTGCCGACGACCGTGACGGCAGCCGACACCACGGGATTGCCATCCGGTCCCGTGACACGGCCAGTCACCACACCGGTCGCCTGTGCTGCGAGGTCGGCGGGTGCGAAGGCGAGGAGCAGGAAGAGCAGCGAGGCGATGTGTGCCGCGCGTGCGAGGAATGATCGAAACGGGTGCATCGCGTCTCCAGGGGAGGAAAGAGGATGCAGCACATTCGACAGCACCAGTCACGGCGGAATGCACGCGACGTACCGACCGCATGACGCACGCGTCACGGATGCCGCGAATGTCTCCGCGCTGTGACGATCAGGTCACCGACCTCACGCGTCCGCGTACACGAACGTCTCCGCGCGTGCGCCCGGATGCACGACCGCGCCGTAGCGCGCCGGCCCCACCGTCTGCGCGTAGCGCCAGATGGCGCCCGACTGGAACTCGCTCTGCCGCGGCGTCCACGCGGCGCGACGCTCGGCCAGCTCCTCCTCGCTCAGCGACACGTCGATCGTGCCCGCGTCGGCGTCGATCGTGATGAGGTCGCCGTCCTGCAGCAGCGCGATCGGACCGCCGAGGATCGCCTCGGGCCCCACATGCCCCACGCACAGCCCGCGCGTGGCCCCGGAGAAGCGGCCGTCGGTGACGAGCGCCACCGCCTCGCCCATGCCCTGCCCGTAGATGGCGCTCGTGGTGGACAGCATCTCGCGCATGCCCGGGCCGCCGGCCGGCCCCTCGTTGCGGATCACCAGCACGTCGCCCGCCGCGTACTGGTTGCCCATGACCGCGGCCATGCACTCCTCCTCGCTTTCGAACACGCGCGCCGGCCCGCTGAAGTGGCGCGTCTTGCAGCCGGCCACCTTCACGATCGCCCCATCGGGCGCGAGCGAGCCCTTGAGCGCCACCAGGCCGCCGCTCGGGTACAGCGGCCGGCTCACCGGCCGCACCACCTCCTGCCCCTCCGGCAGCACCACGTCCGCGAGGTTCTCGGCCATCGTCTTGCCGGTCACGGTCACGCAGTCGCCGTGCAGATAGCCGCCGTCGAGCAGCGCCTTGAGGATCACCGGCACCCCGCCCATGGCGTGCACGTCGCTGGCCAGGAAGCGGCCACCGGGCTTGAGGTCGGCAATGAGCGGCGTGCGCCGGAACACGCGGTCGATGTCGAACAGGTCGAACGACAGGCCGGCCTCGTTGGCCAGCGACGGCAGGTGGAGCGCCGCGTTCGTGGAGCCGCCGGTGGCGGCCACCACCGCGGCGGCGTTCTCGAGCGCCTCACGGGTCACGATCTGCCGCGGGCGGGGGCCGTTCTTCACCAGGCGCATGACCGCCTCGCCCACCCGCTCGGCCCACACGATGCGGTCCTCGTGCGTGTTGGGCGGGCTGGCGGAGCCGGGGAGCGCCAGGCCGATCGCCTCGGACACGTAGGCCATGGTGTTGGCGGTGTAGTGCCCGCCGCAGGCGCCGGAGCCCGGGCACGCCACCTTCTCGAGTTCGGCCAACTCGGCGTCGCTCATGCGCCCCATGGCGTGGGCGCCGACGGCCTCGAACACGTCGAGCACCGAGACGTCCTTGCCGTGGAATTTTCCGGGCATTATCGAGCCACCATAAAGAAACACCGACGCCACATCGAGCCGCAGCATGGCCATCATGAGCCCGGGCAGCGTCTTGTCGCACCCCGCGATCCCGATCAACGCGTCGTAGCAGTGGCCGCGCACGGTCAGCTCCACCGAGTCGGCGATGATCTCCCGGCTCACCAGGGACGCCTTCATGCCCCGGTGCCCCATGGCCGTCACGTCGGTCACGGTGATCGTCGTGAACTCGCGCGGGGTGCCTCCGTGGGCCCGCACGGCCGCCTTGGCGCGCTCGGCCTGCCACTTGAGCCCGATGTTGCAGGGCGCCGCCTCGTTCCAGCTCGAGACCACGCCCACCAGCGGGTTGCCGATGTCCGTCTCGTCCAGTCCCATGGCGTAGAAGAAGGACCGGTGCGGGGCCCGCTCGGGGCCTTCGGTGGCGTGGCGGCTGGGGAGGGTACGCTTGTCCATCGGGGCTCCAGAGGGCGGCGGGAACGGCCGGCAGCGCCGGTCGCGGGGGAGTGGAGGTGACCACGGCGACGACGTGACGGCGCGCCGCACCAACGGTCCGAGCGATCCTCGCGTATGGACCATACTCGGTCAAGGCTCCCCCCGGGCGGCGCGCGCCCCTTGCGCTGCGCGACCTCGCGAGGAACTTCCACGGGTTGATCGTTCCCGCCCCATCTGTGTGATCCCGCCGCGTCGCCTCCCTCCCGTCGGCGCGTGCGTTGCCCTGGTTCGGTCGAGGCGAGTCCTCGTCTCACCGATTGTTGCGGTGCCCCGTCTTTCGGAGTGCGTTGCATGAAGGTGCTAGCTGCCGGCGCAGTCGTCGCCACCACCCTGACCGTCACCATGGTCTCCGTGACCAGCGGTCGTCCCTCCACCGACGCGCGCTGGGTGAGCGACGCCGAGGTCGCCATGCCGTCGCCGGTGGTGGAGCGCGTGCTGCTCCAACCCACCGCCGCGCTCATGCCGACCGTTTCGCCGGGGCACACGGTGTCGGCCTCGCGCCCACCGGCCATGGGCACGCGCGGCATCTCGGTGGCCGAGCTCGACGGCGTGGTGAACCGCTACTGCGGTTCGTGCCACAACCCGACGCGCCGCAGCGGCAACCTCGTCCTGCGCGGCTACACGCTCGACAGCCTCGTCGCCCACGAGCGCCGCATCGCCGAGCACATGATCGTGAAGCTGCGCACCGACATGATGCCGCCGCCGGGCTCGCGTCGCCCCACCGGCGACACGCTCATTGCGCTCGTGGAGAC
This sequence comes from Gemmatimonas sp., assembly GCA_011390885.1. Classification (GTDB taxonomy): domain Bacteria; phylum Gemmatimonadota; class Gemmatimonadetes; order Gemmatimonadales; family Gemmatimonadaceae; genus JAABRT01. The sequence continues at coordinate 45,142 of JAABRO010000062.1, forward strand.
GCTCGAGCAGCTCGTCGACGAGGCCGGCCCGGTGAACCCGGGCACGCGCACCTTCCAGCGGCTCAACCGGCCCGAGTACGAGCGCGTGGTGGCCGATCTGCTCGGCGTGCAGATCGACGCCGGCGACTACCTGCCGCTCGACACCAAGAGCGCCAACTTCGACAACATCGCCGACGCGCAGGCGCTCTCCACTACCCTGCTCGACTCGTACCTCAATGCGGCCGCCGCGGTGAGCCGCATGGCCGTGGGCGATCGCCGCGCCACGCCGTCGCAGAGCACGTATCGCACGTCGCCGTTCGCGTCGCAGCATCCGTGGGATCACGTGGAGGGCACGCCGTACGGTTCGCGCGGCGGCATGGTGTTCAAGCACGCCTTCCCGGCCGACGGCGAGTACGAGTTCCGCCTCAACGTGGGCGGTGGCGTCGGACTGCACCTCGAGGACCTCGACATCTCCATCGACGGCGAGCAGGTCGCGCTGCTCAAGTACGACAAGGGGATCGCGCGCAACGGCGAGTCGGCCGACGCGCCGGCCGGTGCCGACTACGTGCGGAGCGGCCCGATCAAGGTGAAGGCCGGTCAGCGCACGGTGTCGGTGGCGTTCGTGCGCCGCGCCGAAGGGCCGTACGAGGACCTCATCCGTCCGCACGACTGGTCGCGCGCCTCGGGCGGCACCGGTGCCCCCGGCGTGACCGAGCCACCGCCGCTCATGGAGACGCTCATCACGGGGCCCGTCAACGTGACCGGCGTCTCCGAGAACGCCACCCGCCAGCGCATCTTCACCTGCCGCCCCACGGCACCCGCGCAGCAGCGCGGCTGCGCCGAGCGCATCCTGTCCAACCTGGCCACGCGCGCCTATCGCCGCCCGCTCACCGACCGGGACCGCGAGGCGCTCATGGTCTTCTACGACAAGGCCGCCACCGACCCGCAGTTCGGCTTCGAGGACGGCGTGCGCAGCGGCCTGCAGGCGATTCTCGCCAGCCCCTACTTCATCTTCCGGTTCGAGCCCGTGCCCGAGGGGGCCGAGCCCGGCAGCGACGTGCGCATCGGTGACGTGGAGCTGGCGTCGCGTCTCTCGTTCTTCCTCTGGGGCACGATCCCCGACGAGCGCCTGCTCTCGCTCGCGCAGCAGGGGCAGCTCTCCAAGCCGGCCGTGCTGCAGGGCGAGGTGAAGCGCATGCTCGCCGACAAGCGCGCCGAGGCGCTCTCCACGCGTTTCGCGGCGCAGTGGCTGCGACTGCAGGACCTCGAGAAGGTGCACCCGGACGCGTTCCTGTTCCCCGACTACGACGCGCAGCTCGCCACCGCGATGCAGCGGGAGACGGAGCTCTTCTTCGAGCACCTGGTGCGCAACGACAAGAGCTTCCTCGAGCTCTACACCGCCGACTACACGTTCGTGAACGAGCGGCTGGCCAGGCACTACGGGATTCCCGACGTGAGCGGCCCCACGTTCCGTCGCGTGGCCTACACCGGCGAGGAGCGGCGCGGCATCCTCGGGCACGGCAGCGTGCTCGTGCAGACGTCGCTCGGCAACCGCACGTCGCCGGTGCTGCGCGGCAAGTGGGTCATGGAAGTGCTGCTCGGCAGCGATCCGCCGCCGCCGCCGCCGAACGTGCCCGACCTCGAGCAGACGGCCGATTCGAAGGAAGGCAAGGCGCTCACCACGCGCGAGCGCATGGAAATGCACCGGGAGAACCCCACGTGCAACGCGTGCCACCAGTACATGGACCCGATCGGGCTCGCGCTCGACAACTTCGACGTGACCGGGCGCGTGCGCTTCCGCGAGAACGGAGCGCCGCTCGATACGCGTGGTCGCATGTACGACGGCATGGAGGTCGCGACGGCCGCCGACCTCAACCGCTCGCTGCTGTCGCGGCCCATCCCGCTCGTGCGCACCTTCACGCAGAACCTCATGGCGTACGCCGTGGGCCGTCGCATGCAGACGTTCGACCAGCCGACGATTCGCGCCATCGCGCGCGAGGCGGCCAAGCAGGACTACAGGATCTCGGCGTTCGTCATGGGCGTCGTGAACAGCCAGGCCTTCCGTTCCATGCGCGTCGAGCCCGTCGCGACCGACGACACGCAGCACTGACCCGCTCACCCACGCCCTGACGATTCCCATGCACATCCTGACCCAGAAGCACCTGCATCGCCGGACGTTCCTGCGCGGCCTCAGCGCGGCGGTCGCCCTGCCATACCTCGACGCGATGGAACCGGCCGGCCTGTTCAAGGGCAACGCCGGCCTCAAGGCCGCCACCGGCAAGAAGCGCCTCGTGGCCATCGAGACCGTGCATGGCGCGGCCGGCAGCAACGCGTGGGGGGCCAGCAAGCACCTCTGGGCGCCCGCCGGCATCGGCCGCGACTTCACGCTCAACCCCGACGGTGCGCTCTCTCCGCTCGAGGCCCACCGCAAGTATCTCACGATCGTGAGCAACACCGACGTGCGCATGGCCGAGCCGTTCGACGCGCCGGAGATCGGCGGCGACCATTTCCGGTCGAGCGCCGTGTTCCTCACGCAGTCGCACCCGAAGCAGACGCAGGGCTCCGACCTGTACGTGGGCACGTCGTTCGACCAGATCGTGGCCAAGCGGATCGCCGAGGACACGCCGATCCCGTCCATGCAGCTGTGCATCGAGAACCTCGACCAGGCCGGCGGCTGCTACTACAACTACGCCTGCGCCTACACGGACACGATCAGCTGGGCCTCGCCGAGCGAGCCGCTGCCCATGATCCGCAACCCGCGCGTGGCCTTCGACCTGCTCTTCGGCGCCGGCTCCACCAACGAGGACCGCGCCCTGCGCCGCAGGGAGAACAGCAGCATCCTCGACTGGATCACGGGTGAGATGGGCGCGCTCAAGCGCCAGCTCGGCGCCTCCGACCAGCGGCGCGTGGACCAGTACCTCGAGAACATCCGCGAGCTCGAGCGGCGCATCCAGGCGGTGGAAGCGAAGAACACGAGCGGCGAGGAGCGCGCGCTCCCCGAAGCGCCGGCCGGCGTGCCCGATTCGTTCACCGAGCACATGCAGCTCATGTTCGACATCCAGGTGCTGGCCTTCGAGTCGGACATGACGCGCGTGTTCTCGTTCAAGACCGGACGCGACGCCTCGAGCCGCGTGTACCCCGAGAGCGGCACGAACAAGGGCTTCCATCCGTCGTCGCATCACGGCGGCCGCGAGGCAGCGATCCTCGAGTTCAACCAGATCAACAAGTACCACGTGAGCCTGCTGCCGTACTTCCTGGACAAGCTCGCGAACACGAAGGACGGTGACGGCTCGCTGCTCGACAACACGCTCATCATGTACGGCTCGCCGATGGCCGACGGCAACCTGCACAACCATCGCCGCTGCCCGCTCATCCTCATGAGCGGCGACACGGCCATGGCGCCGGGCAACGCGCACCTCAAGGCGCCCGACGGCACGGCCATGGCCGACGTGATGCTCTCGCTGCTGCACCGCTTCGGCGCCGATGACGTGACCAACTTCGGCGACAGCATGGCTCCGTTCGCGCTGCAGGTCTGAGCCCCGCCATGCGACTCGCCTTTCTCTCCCTGACCGGCGCGCTGCTCGGCGCCGGCACCCTGTCGGCAGCACCCGCGGTGGCGGCCTCGCCGTCCGCCGCAGCGTTCGTGCCCGGCGTGCTGCGCCGTGCCACGCCGCCCATCGTGGAGGCCGCGCGCGTCGGCGATGCGGCCGAGGTGCGCCGCCTGCTGGCGCAGAAGGCCGACGTGAACGCCGCCGCCGGCGACGGCATGACCGCGCTGCACTACGCCGCCTTCCACGGCAACGCCGAGCTGGCGCAGGCGCTGCTCAAGGCCAAGGCGTCGGTGACGTCGACCACGCGCCTCGGCGACAACACGCCGCTGCACGTGGCCGCGCGCCACGGACACGGCGCGGTGGTTCGCCTGCTGCTCGCGGCCGGTGCGAAGCCCGACGTACCCACCTCGGCGGGCGCCACCGCGCTGCACCTGGCGGCCTCCGCCGGCGACACGGTGGCGATTCAGGCGCTCGTGCGCGCGAAGGCCAACCTCAATGCGCGGGAGACGGAGTGGGGGCAGACGCCGCTCATGTTCGCGGCGGCGAACGATCGCGGCGCGGCCGTGCGCGCGCTGCTCGCGGCCGGGGCCGATCCGTCGCTGCGCACCGAGGTCGTGGACCTGTCCACGCGCACCTCGCGCGAACAGGCGGCCGCCCGCAAGCGCAACGAAGTGATGTTCTCGCTGCTGCCGCAGACCGTGAAGGATTCGATCCTCAAGGCGCAGGCACCGGCGCCGGGCGCGGCCGCGGCCGCACCGGCGGCCCGTGCCCCCGGTGCTGCGGCCGCAGGTGCCGCAAGCGCGGGTGCCACCACCGGCGCGACGACCGCCCCCGCAGCGCCAGCCGTCGACCCGCGCGCCGCGCTGCGTGCCCCGCCGACCAACTACCTCACGGCCGAGCAGATCCAGATCGCGATCGACTCGGGGCGCGCCGTGCTGGCCATGCAGGAGGCGGCCGGTCCGGTGGTGTCGGACACGAGTGACGGGCAGGTGGCCGGCTTCGAAGGCACCGTGGGTGGCATGGGTGGCTTCACCGCGCTGCATCACGCCGTGCGGCAGGGCAATGTGGCCGCCACGCTCGCGCTGCTCGACGGCGGCGCCGACATCGACATGCAGACGGCCACCGACAGCACCTCGCCGCTCCTGCTCGCCACGATCAACGGGCACTTCGACCTGGCCATGCAGCTCATCGAGCGCGGCGCCGATGTCACGCTGCAGAGCACCGCAGGCCTGACTCCGCTCTACGCGGCGGTGAACACGCAGTGGTCGCCCAAGTCCCGCTTCCCGCAGCCGCAGGCCATCCAGCTGCAGAAGACCACGCACCTCGAGCTCATGACGGCCGTGCTCGACCGTGGTGCGGACATCAATGTGCGGCTGCGCAAGAACCTCTGGTTCTTCGGCTTCAACAACTGCGGCAACGCCAACTGCGGCCTCGAGTACCTCGACAGCACGACCACCTTCTGGCGTGCCGCGTACGCCGTGGACGTGGACGCGATGCGCCTGCTGAAGGCGCGCGGCGCCGATCACACGCTGCCGTCGCGTCGGGTCGCGCCCCCGCGCGGTGCGCGTGGCGGTGGCGGCGGTGGCGAGCTCGGCGGCGACCCGCTCGGTGACGGCGATCCGTCGGCGGCGCGCGCGCCGCGTGCAGCCGCGGCACCGGGAGCACCCGGAGCACCCGCCGCGGCCGGTGGTGCCACGATCGACGACGCGGCGCGGGCCCGGCTCGCCGCCGCGATGGCGGCGCGCAACGCCGCGCCGGCGCTCGATCCCGTCACCGACTCTGCCGCCAAGGCAGTGCCCCCCGGCATCGGCGTGTTCCCCATCCATGCCGCCGCCGGCGTGGGCTACGGCAACGGCTTCGCCGGCAACTCGCATCGCCACGCGCCGGACGGCTGGATGCCGGCCATCCGCTACCTCGTGGAGGAGCTCGGTGCCGACGTGAACGCCCGCGACAACAACGGCCACACGCCGCTGCACCACGCCGCTGCGCGCGGTGACAACGACATGATCAAGTACCTCGTGAGCAAGGGCGCCGACGTGAAGGCCGTCTCGCGCCGAGGCCAGACCACCGTCGACATGGCGAACGGGCCCGTGCAGCGCCTGCGTCCTTACCCCGAGACGATCCGCCTGCTGGAGTCGATGGGCGCGAAGAACAGCAACAAGTGCGTGGGCTGCTGATCCCGCACTGAACGGCAGGCCCGCATGACACACGGCCCCGCGATCCGGAGTTCGGATCGCGGGGCCGTTGCGTTGTGACACCGGAGCTCGCGGTCAGCGCGTCTCGCCGGCGCGCGCCGCGGGCGTCCTCAGCGATTCGGCACGACCACCGCGAGGAGCAGCTTGAGGTGCTCCTCCGCCTGCTGCAGCCCGCCCTCGCCATTGTTCCACCCCACGCGCCCGTCGGCGTTGAGGTCGGTGCCCGTGACGAGCTGCTCGGCAAGCGAGGCCATCTGCGCCACGAGCCCGGCAGCCTCCTCGGCGGTCGTGGCCGCCCGGATCTTCTGCGCCAGCGCGGCGATCTCCTCGGCACGCGAGACCGTGCTGCGCGCCGCCGTGGCCACGTGCTCGGCGTGCGTGCGCACACCCGCCGGCGCCGTCTCCACCTTGGCGGCCAGCTCGATGTGCGCCGCCACGCCGGTGGCGGCCTTCTTCACGCCATATCCCTTGCCGGGACCCGTCGCTTCGAGTGACGGATCGAGCGCGTGCAGCACGTGCCCCGCGTGGCGCTGCATCGAGGCCAGGTTGGTGGGCGTGCGCGCCGCGAAGCCCGCGTGCTGCGCGGCAATGCCGGCCTCCGTCTTCGCGATCGCGAGCAGCCCCACCTTGTCCGGCGTGTCGGCGAAGCTCACGAGCACGTGCCCGATGTGCGCGCCCATCGGACCAGCCGGCAGCTTCGGCTGCTCCGCCTCGGCCGCCGGTGCAGCCGAGGCGTCCGCCGTCGCCGCCGCCTTCCCCGCGGCGCCAGCCTGCAGCTCCACCACCGCTTCGTCGAACGCGCGACGGGTGGCCTCGCGGCTGCTCACCTCGAGCCGGCGGGCCTGATACTCCTGCGGCGTGAAGCCAGCGCTGGCGAGCAGCGCGGCCACCTTCGTGCGCAGCTCCTCCTTCAGCCCATCCTGGCGCTCGGGCGTCTTGTTGCGCGCCTGGGCCATCTCGGAGTTCATGGAGTCCTGCAGCGACACCATGCGCACATGCAGGCCGGCGAGCTTGGACACCTCGGCGGGGGTGAGCGGGGCGGGAGCAGCGGCCTGCGCGTGCGCGAAACCAGCCGGCACGGCGAGGGCGAAAAGCAGCGCGTAGTGAGCGGAACGAAGTCGCGGCATGCGAGGCGGGAGGGAGGGGACGGCAGGAGTCCGGCCAATCGAGATTCTCGCTCCGGAACCCGATCGCCACAATGGGCAGCACTCGGGCGGAGGGGCGCGTTCTCTTCGGAGACTGCACACGATGGTATACGGCTGCGGACGCCGTCGCGTTCACGCGCGCGCCTACTGGCGATCATGCGCACGCGGCTCCACAATCGGACGCGTGCGGCGAAACGCCGCCGACCCACCGTTCGCTCCCCCCGACCACTCCCCGCGCGCCTCGCGCGCCCCCGCCTCCGGAGACCGCGATGCCCGCTGTCACGTCGTCCACCTTCGCCTCCCGATTCCCCCTCGGCGCGGGTGCGCTGCTCGCCGGCGCGCTCGCGCTCGGCGCGCCCGTCACCGCACCGCTCTCGGCGCAGGGCACGCCGGCCGCTGGCCGCAACATGGGCGGTGGCCAGTGCACGGCCAGCCGTTACAACTGCGCCGACGCACCCAATCCGCTGCCCGCCGCGCGCACCGTGTGGCTCGAGGAGATGACGTGGATGGACGTGCGCGACGCCGTCGCCACCGGCAAGACCACCGTCATCCTCTCCACCGGTGGCATGGAGCCCAACGGCCCGTGGCTCGTGACCGGCAAGCACAACTACGTGCTGCACACCAACTGCGAGGCGATCGCGCGCGAGCTCGGCAACGCGCTGTGCGCACCGATCGTGAAGTTCGTGCCGGAGGGGCGCATCGACCCGCCGTCGGGGCACATGACGAGCCCGGGCACGATCAGCGTGAACGAGTCCACGTTCCGCGCCCTGCTCACCGACATCGTGCACAGCCTCAAGCAGCACGGCTTCACGAACATCATCCTCATCGGCGACAGCGGTGGCAACCAGGGCGGCCAGCGCGCCGTGGCCGACTCGCTCACGGGCCTCTGGAAGGGCGCACCCGTGGTCGCGCACGTGCAGGAGTACTACGACTACGCGAAGGTCGCCGAGCACATGAAGACGAAGGGGCTCGCAAGCGGCACGTCGGACGGGCTGCACGATGACCCGGTCATCACGATCAACATGCTCATGGACGATCCATCGTCGGTGCGCTACGACGAGCGCGTGAAGGCCAGGCTCGCCACCATCGACGGCGTCTCGCTCACCGACCGCGCGAAGGTCGAGACATGGGGGCGTGAGATCGTCGCGTTCCGTGCGCAGGTGACGGCCGAGGCGATCCGCAAGGCGATCGCGAACAAGGGCACGCTGCCCGCCCCGCCGCGTCCCGCGCGGTGATGCTCGCCCTCGCGCTCGCCGCCGCGCTGCAGGCGTCGGCGATTCCCGCACCGACCGCGGCCGCATCCGCGGACGCATCCGCTGCCGTCTCGTCCGACACCACGTACTGTGCCGGCGCGGCCGCGTTCCTGCGCGGCGCGCAGCACATGGAAGCGGTGGTCGAGCCCGACAGCATCAACGACTGGCGCTCGCAGCGCCGCGTGGGCGGCTGCCGCATCACCGCCGCAGGCGGCACCACGCTGAGCCACAAGGAGGCCGTGACCCAACTGTACGAGCGGCTGCGTGCCGAGGGGTGGACACGCACCCCCGACCCGCGCGATGCGCCCAACGAGGGCTCACTGCGCTACCGGCGCGACGGTGCCGACTGTCTCTTCAACTACAACGTCGAGGCCATGCTCTTCACCGACGCGGAGACGCTCGTGCTCGAGCGGTTGCGCCTCGCGCCACGTGAGGTGCGCTACCACGTGTTCGTGCTCTGCCTCGCGGTGCAGTCGCCGTCGCCGCGGGGTTTTGCCTCGATCACGTCACGCACGAGCAGCGCGCCGCGCCCCGGCGGACCCACCTCGCCGCCCCGCGTGAACACCGCACGCCAGCGCACGTAGCTCGGCAGGTCCGCGCGCACGCGCCCCTCGCGCCGCGCGGCCTCGATCTGCGACACCGACGTGCCCGTGAGCGTCACCCACCACGCGTCGGCAGTGTCGCGCACACCGCACGGCATGAACCAGCTCCCCGCGGTGCCGGCGGTGAAGTGGCCGCGGTACTCGGTGGGCGGCGTGGCGTTGAGCACATCCATGCTGGAGCGACTCACCGCGCAGGCGGTGTTCACGAACACGAGGGCGAGCGCCGCAGCGGCGCGGGCGGGCAGGGCTGACATGTCGCGGGACCTGGGGAGTGGTTCGGGCGTGCCGCGCGCTCAGGCGCTCACGAGCAGGTGATCGAGGGACCGTTCGGTGACCGGCGAGGCCACGCCTCGTCGCAGCGTGTCCTCGAGCGAGCGGGTGCCGATGCGCGGCGCCAGCACGTCGTAGCGGGACGCCTGCGCCGCATACTCGAGCTGCGCGGCCGCATACGGCGACACCAGCCGCAGGAGCGATGCGCGGGCGCGCACCGAAGACACCGACACACCGCGCGTGGGCGGCACGCCGGCCGCCTCCGCGAGCAGGTTGGCCAGGTCACGCTGGCGGAGCACGTCCGTGCCACCCACCGCGCGAATGCCAGCCGGTTCGCGCAGCGCCTGCACGCAGACGTCGGCCACGTCGGCTTCGTGCACCGGGTTGGTGTGCGCGGCACCGTCACCCGCGAGGCGCACCCGTCCCGCGGCCACATGCGGCACGAGCGCCGCCAGGTCGCCGAACAGCGTCGTGGACCGCACCACCGACAGCGGCAGCCCGGCGGAGGCGAAGGCCCGCTCGATGTCGGCGTGCGCGCGCACGCTCGCCGTCTGGTGCAGTCCCAGGCCGGCGAACATGGAGGCCACGAGCACACGTGCCACGCCAGCGCGGCGCGCCACCTCGGCCAGTTCGCGCGCGCCCTGGGTGTCGCAGGCGCGGGTCGTGACGCGCGCCGTGGCGAGTCCCATGGCGGCGAGGGGGGGCGGTGCGCCACCCGCGGCGCAGACGAGGGCCGACACATCGACCAGCGCCGCCGAAAGCGAGGCGCGATGCCGAACGACCAGGGGCCGCACATCCGCCGCGCGCAGCGAGCGCGGGAGGGACTCGGGAGCGGCGGTGAGCACGCGCACCGACCACCCGGCGTCGGCGAGTCGAGTCACCAGCTGGCGGCCCAGGACACCGGACGCGCCGAGCACCGCGATGGTCGGTGCCGGGGATGGGGGAGCGAAGGCTCCGAACGTGGCCTCGGCGCCACGAACACGATCAGCCGTCTGGGGAGACATGCAGCAGATCCTCGGAGGGAACGGTGGGTGTCGGGCCGACCCATTCCTTCAATGGCGACGGCAGGCACCCGAAACGTGCGCGCGGCCGGCTAGCGACGTGCTGAACCGGACGCGTGGAACCGTACGGACGACCAGCCCGGCAGGGTTCAACCGCCGCACGCTCGCCGCGGTCGAGTCGCCCCTGCGCTAGCGCCGCCCAAGGTACCGCTTGGCGACGGCGCTCTCCGGGTAGAGGATCAGGATCTCCCCGAACAGCCGCTTCGCCTCGTCGGTCTCACCGCGCGCGTCGCGCACCAGCGCCAGCTCCACGAGATAGTCGCCGTCGGTGGGATAGGCCGTGACCATCTTGAGCGCCACCTGGAGCGCCGCATCGAGCTTGCCCTGCGCGCGCAGCGCCACGAGCAGCCGCAGGTTCGCGTAGTAGTTGAAGTGGTCGCCGCTCACGACCTGATAGGCCAGCGCCTCCGCGTCGGCCCACCGCTCCTGCGCCAGCAGCGGCAGCAGGCGCCCGAGCTTCGGCTCGAGGGAGTACGGCGCGGCCGCCCCCGCCTTCTCGTAGTGCGTGACCGCGTTGGCGTGATTCCCGTTCCGGTAGAACAGGTAGGCCATGCGCAGGTTGACCGTGTAGCCGTTCGGGTACGCCGCATACACGGGACCCAGCGCGCGGATCGCCTCGTCGAAGCGCTCGGCGCGCTCGAGTTCGAACGACCGTGCGTAGGCGCCGGCAATGTCGAGGGCTGGCTGCGTCCGCGTCTGGGCTGGCACCTGCTGTGCCTCACCGGCGATCGGCGAGAGGCCGACCAGCACCGCACCGACCAGCATCATCCAGTTCCTGTGGTGCATATGATGCTCCCGGGCCCTTCCGGCCTCAGAAGGTGAATCCGAACGCCGCCGTGAGCGACGTGGACGAGGCGTTCGCCCCACTGGCTGGATCGAGGAACTGCTCGACGTACGTACCGACCGAGAGCGCCGCCTTCGGCGTCACCACCCACCGCACGCCACCACCGTACCCGCCGGTGTGTTCCTCGGCCACGTTGAACACGAGAAAGCCCCCCTGCCGCACCGCGAAGGCCTGTCGCCCCGCCCAGCCAAAGCCGCTCACCGTGACGCCCCGCCAGGTGGCCGCCAGCGAGGCCTCGCCCGAGCCATACTGGCGCGCCCCCAGCCCCATGTCGTTGGAGAGGCCGATCGCGTAGCCTCGCACCACCGCGCTCAGAAAGCGCGTCGCGGCCGCGTTGCCGACCGTCCAGCCGACCGACGGCGCAAGCTGCCACACGTCGAGCCCTGCGCCATCATTGGGGTAGCGGGAATACGTCACATCCGCGCCGGCGCTCCACGCGCCCACCCGGTACGCGCTCGCCCCCGCAAAGAGCGCGACACCGCCCGAGGTGATCGGGTCGTTGGAGCTGAGCAGGTGCGCACCGAGACGCCCGCTCGCGCGCGCGCCGAACCGGTTGTACGCGGCCACCAGGCCGGATTGCGAGAACGATGACCCATCGCGGTAGTCCAGCGCGGTGCGCGCTGCGCCCACCTCGAACAGCTCGCGCCACTCGCGCCCGTAGCTGCCGTACACGCCGAGCACACTGCCCGCGCGTTTCTCCGACGTGCTGCTGAACCGCAGCGCGGCCCCGTGCACCAGGCCATCGGTCTGCGATTGGGCACGCGCCACCGCCGGCTGCGCGGCGAGGCCGAACAGCAAGGCCACGCGCCACGCGCGCATCGCATCACGCCACGTCATCGTCACGCTCCAGCAGCAGGGTGCCCACCTGAATCGACGAGAATCCACGCACCGGATGCAGCACCACACGCGTCAGCAGCTCACCCGACACGAGTGGTGACGCCACGCGCCCCGTGATCGTGTCGCGATCCTCGAACGCGAGGTGCACGGTGACCATTCCCACACTTGGCGCCAGCGAGCGCACCAGCCGGACCACGGCGCGCTTCGCCCCGGTGCACACCGTGCCGGCGGGCACATGATCCTGCCACTGCAGCCCGGGACGCGCCACCAGCGGCACGCTCGGCAGCGCGAGGAACAGGGCGCGCAGGTACGGATCGTTGCCGGTGAGCCGCTCGGCCACCCAGGTGCCGTGCCGCGTCACCACGGCCAGCGAACCGTGCTCGGTACCCAGTTGGAACGTGGCGTCGGGCGCCATGCGCACCGTGAACGTGACGGTGTCCTGCGTGGCGCCGGGAAAGCGCGCAGCGTCGCGCGTGCGCACGCGGAAGCGATAGGTCTCGTCGAGCACGAAGCCGAGCCGCGACTCGAGTCCCTTCTCGGGCGGCATCGACTCCACGCGCGTGCCCACAGCCGGCAGGTCGTTCGCGAAGTGCCGGTCGCCCGCCGCGTAGTTCACGAAACTGAAGGGGAGCGTGGGTGCGCCCACCTGCGCGGAGGACTGCACCTGCACGTGAATGTGCGGCTGCGGCGAATACCCGGAGTTGCCGCACAGCCCGAGCAGGGCGCCGCGCTCCACCCACTCGCCCTGCTTCACGCGGATCGAGCCCTGCGCGAAGTGCGAGATCTCCACGTACATGCCGGCGTCGTCCGCGAGCACCACGAGGTTGCCCCAGTTGTTGCCACGGTCCGCGCTGCCTGGCGCGTTGTCATGCAGGCCGTCGACCACCCGCTCCACGCGCCCGCGCACGGGTGACAGCACCGGCTTGCGCCACGCGAAGTAGTGCTCGAGCAACGAGCCGTCGCCACGAAAGGTGTCGCCGTGCTCGTCGGTGATCACGAAGTCGTACGCATGGCGCCACGCGCCCTGGTGCGTCCACGGCCCGTCGAAGCCCTGCCAGACGGTCCATCGGCCGGCGAAGGGAAGCGAGAGCGTGCGGGTGGACCCGGGAAAGCGCAGGTCGTGCGTGAGCTGCTCGTCGAGGATCTCCTCGGGCGTGCCCACCGCCTTCGCCATCCAGGGGAATTCCACCAGGCCGAGCGAATACACGAACGTCAGCGTGACCACGTTGAACGGCAGCGCGAACACCGGAATGCCCCATCTGCTCCAGAACACCTCGGAGGAGCTGAGCAGCACCGTGCTGGTGAGCACGCCGATGAGCGCCAGCAGGTAGCTGCGCGGTGACGGCACGAGGAACACGCCACCGAGCGCGATCGCGATGAGGATGAAGTTGAACGCGTTCAGATTCTGGAACGCGCTGGACGGCGAGCCGCCGAGCGCTGCGAGCGCGAGCGTGCCGGTGTAGTACCCGCCCACCGCCAGCAGGAACGCGATGCGGGAGCGCAGCAGCAGCGCGAGCGCAATGAGGCCACCCGCGAGCACCGACGGCACGAAGAACGCCGCGCCGAGCGACCGGAAGAAGCCGCCGAGCCAGAGCGGCAGGGCGGTGTCGAGCATGGTGGTACCGCGCGGATACAACCCGGTGATGTACAGGTTGGTGTAGCTGCCGGCCGCGAGGTACGCCGTTGAGCTCACGAGCACGAACGGCAGCGACAGCACCGGCAGCCGCAGGTAGTACCAGAAGGCACTGAACAGCGTGTGCGTGAGCACGAACGCCGCGATCCCCGCCGTGACCAGGAAGAAGAGTGTGAGCGGCGTGAGGCGGAACAGGTAGCCCAGCGACAGCCCCACGAGCAGCGGGTTGTATGTGTAGAACCCGGACTCGAGGAAGCGCACGTCCATGCGGATGAGCCGCGCGAACCCGTAGGCCGCCAGCACCGCCACGAACCCGGACAGGGCCACGCTCGGTGCGGAGAGCGTGACGGCGAGGATGAGCAGCCCCATCGCCGGACCGCGCAGGAAGAGCACCTCGCTGTAGCTGTTGAGCACGGCCTCGAGGTGCGCCCGCGCGCCGCGCGCGCCGGCGTTGGCCGGCGGTGCGGTCGCGAGATCCTCGTCGAAGGTGGGGCGCACGCTCGGCGCGCCCTATGGCCGATGCAGGCGCGCGGGCAGGCGCTCGCGCCGCTCGATGTCCGAGAGGTCCTCGCGCTCGCGAATGAGTTCGACGCTGCCGTCCTCCCCCACGAGCACCACGGCCGGCCGGTACTCGATGAACTGCATCCACTGGGTGACGTTGTACGCGCCGACCGGCGAGATCACGAGCCGGGTGCCGCGCCGGAGCGGCGGCAGCAGCGTGCCTTCGTCGATCACGTCGATGTTCATGCACAGCGGGCCGTTCACCATGGCCGGCTCGTTCATGCCCTGCACTTCGCGGTCGGTCTCGATGGTGAAGCGGTACCAGAACGACGTGAACAGGTCGTTGAGCCCCGCGTCGGCCACGTAACCGCGGCGACCGTCGGCGAGGCGCTTGGTCGCCACGACGGTGGTGACGAGAAATCCCGCCTCGTCCACGAGTGCGCGCCCCGTCTCCAGGATGAGCCGCGGAAACACGCCCGGCGCCAGGTTCGCATACAGCGCGTCGGTGATCGCCTCGGCGTACGCATCGATGTGCGGCACGGCGACTTCCGGCGGCAGGTAGGTGCCCTTGAGCCGGCTCTTCGATGGAAAGCCGCCGCCCACGTCGAGGTATTCGATGGTGTAGCCGAAGCGCTCCTGCAGGAGGTTGGCGAACTGCACCATCTTCTCCGTCTCGCGGCGGTACGCCTCCGGGTCGAGGATGAAGGTGCCGATGTGCGCGTGCAGCCCCGTCACCACGAGCCGACCCTTGGCGTGAATGCGCTTGACGGCGTCGAGCGCCTGTCCGGAATCGAGGTTGAGTCCGAAGCGCGTCCACTGCGGGTGGATGCCGGTGTCCATGTTCAGGCGGATGCCGATCGGGATCTGCGTGCCGAGCTCCGCGGCAAGCTGCTCGAGATCCTGGATCTCGTCGAGGTGATCGACGTGGATCTGGGCGCCCTCCTCCACCGCGCGACGCAGCGCCGCCATCGGCTTGTGCGGCCCGTTGAAGATGATGTCGCGCCCCGGAATGCCGAGCGCGCGCGCCTTCTCGTACTCGAACGGCGAGACCACCTCGGCCAGCGCGCCCTCCTCGTGGAACACGGCGCAGATCGCCTTGAGGTAGTTGGTCTTGTACGACCAGGCCTGCACCACGTGCGGATAGCGCGTGGCGAAGGCCTCGTGCACCTCGCGGTACTTGCGGCGCAGGGTGCGCTCGGAGAACACGAACAGCGGACTGCCGAAGCGTTCGACGAGCTCGTCGATGGTCACCGCATCGATCTGCGAGCGCACTTTGCGCGAGTACATCGGGCTGTTGCCGAACTTGTTCAGGTAGCCCGTCTCGAGGCGCAGGATGGCGGGCTTTTCGTAGGCGGCCTTCACGGGGTGTCTCCACGTTCGCCAAGGGTGATCATGCGCTGGAAGCGCTCCATGTCGGTCACGATCTCGTAGGTGTAGCGCACGAACAGCTTGCCCGCCTCGTAGTCGGGCGCATCGGGCGGCGTCGGCTCCGGGAGGCCGAGCGCGCGGCGCACCATGCGCGCCGGCAGGTTCACGCCCACGCCGGTGGCCAGGTACGACCAGGCGGGAAAGCGCGGGTTGATCTCCACGAGCCACGCGGTGTCGCCGTCGACGATGCACTCGAGTTCCATCGGCCCGCGCCACTGGTACGCCGCCATGAAGGCCTCGGTGGCGCGCAGCATCTCCGGGTGCCGGATCGTCACGCCCGTCCAGATCTTGCCGAGCTCGGTGATCCACATCTTCTTCACGCCCACGCGGCCGAGCAGCCCGCCCTCGCCGTCGCCCACGGCCACCACGTTGAGCTCGTCGCCCTGCACGATCTCCTGGACGATCACCGGGTAGCCCCAGTGTGCGACGAGGTCGTGGTAGTGCACCAGCGCTTCCTGTGTGGTGTGGGCGCGGTGCGCCTTGTAGAACGCGCCCTTGACCATCACCGGCAATCCGATGCGGTCCACGGCACGCTCGAGTTCCTCGGCCGAGGTCACGACCTCCGTGCGCGGCAGGGCGAGCCCGATGGTGCGCGCGAGTTCGTCGAGGCGATCCTTGCCGCGCAACCGGTACTGCTCGGCCGTGGGCACGAAGGTGGCGAGGCCGTCGGCCGCGAGCGCGTCGCGATGCTGCATGAAGAACGGCATCTCGGTGTCGAGCGTGGGAATCACCACGCGCATCCCGGTGCGCTCCTGGATCTGGCGCAGCCGCTGGTAGTAGGCGTCGTGGCCGGCCGACGGGTACGGCAGCAGGAAGGCGTCGTCCACGACCCAGTCCATGTACACGCCGGGTTCCATGGCATCGTACGCGAGGCCGATGATGCGCACGTCGAGGTCGGTGGCTTCGCGCAGGCTGCGCGCCACGCCGATGCCCGGGCCGGGATTGTCCACCGCATTGATGCCGCTCACACCCACGACGAGGGGAGTCATGGTCAGAGCAGGCGGAAGGTGCGGAGCGTGTCGAGGAAGTCGGTCACGTCGCGCGCGGCCTCGTCGGCGGACACCTCGAACCGTTCGGCGACGCGCGCGGCGATCGCGTCGGCGTCGAGGTCCTCGCGCAGTCCGTTGAGGATGAGCAGGCCGGTGGGGTTGAGCGTGAAACTGTCGCCCGTGGTGGGGTCGAAGGCAAAGCCGTCGGCGTTGATGGCGAGGCTGCGAAGGCGTGACATGGGTGCGTGGGGTGTCGGGGAATCCGGCGCGACGTGCGTGGCGCGCATCGCGCCCACCGTCGTGGTGCTACCCGTGAGACTACTTTCTTGTTCAGTTGTTTAGACGACAATTTCACTCGGATTGCGCCGCCCGGCCAGCCGTGCGATGCTCATTTCAAGCTACCGGGCCACCATCCGTCCGGCGACCACTCCCCTCCCCTGGCGGGCCACGCATGTTCACCACCCTCGACCAGTTCCTCGCCGTCTGGCAGTACGAAAGCGACGCCACGCAGCACCTGCTCGACACCCTCACCGACGCCTCGCTCGCGCAGCCGGTCGCGCCCGGCTACCGCACGCTCGGCCGGCTGGCCTGGCACATCGCGCAGTCCATTCCCGAAATGCTCGCGCGCACCGGACTGCACGTGACGGGACCGGGCGAGCACGATCCCGTGCCCGCGACCGCCGCCGAGATCGCCGGCGCCTACCGCACGGCCGCGGCCTCGCTCGCCGAGCAGCTCCGAACGCACTGGACCGACGCCACGCTCGAGGAGACCGACGACATGTACGGCGAGCGCTGGTCGCGCGGGCGCACGCTCGACGTGCTGCTCATGCACCAGGCGCACCACCGCGGGCAGCTCACCGTGCTCATGCGGCAGGCCGGCCTGCCAGTGGCCGGCGTGTACGGCCCGTCGCTCGAGGAGTGGGACGAGACCGGGATGGAGCCGCCGGCGATCTGACGACGGCCGGCAGGGCCGCGTCAGTCCGGCAGCACCGCCGTAACCTCCAGCTCCACGACCGCACCGGGCTCCACGAGTCCCGCCACCTGCACCGCGCTCATCGCGGGGTAGTGTCGTCCCATGAGGTCGCGGTACACCTGCCCGATCTCGCGCCCCGACGCGCGATACGCGGCGAGGTCGGTGAGGTACCAGGTGAGGCGCACCACGTGCTCCGGGCCTGCGCCTGCTTCTGCGAGCACGGCCAGCGCGTTGCGCAGCGCCTGTGCCGTCTGCTCCACGACACCGGGCCCCACCAGCCGCTGCTCGGCATCCCACCCGATCTGACCGGCCACGAACAGCTGCGTGCCACGCGCGGCCATGCCGTTCGCGTAGCCGCGCGGCGGCGGCCAGCCGGCCGGCTGCAGGATCCGGTGGGGCGTGCTCATGCATCCTCCCGCAGGCGATAACGCTGCAGCTTGCCGGTGTCGGTCTTCGGCAGCGCCGCCACGAAGGCGACGAGCCGCGGGTACTTGTACGGGGCGATCGTGGCCTTCACGTGGTCCTGCAGCGCGCGCACGAGCGCGTCCGACGGATCGTAGCCGGGGCGCAGCACCACGAACGCCTTCACGGCCTGCCCGCGCTCCTCGTCGGGCACGCCCACGACAGCGCACTCGGCCACCGCTTCGTGCGCGAGCACGGCCGCCTCCACCTCCGGCGCGCCGATGTTGTAGCCGCTCGAGATGATCAGGTCGTCCGTGCGCGCCTTGAAGTACACGTAACCGTCCGCGTCCATCACGGCGGCGTCCCCGGTGAGGTTCCAGCCCCGCTGCACGTAGGCGCGCTGCCGGTCGTCGGCGAGGTAGCGGCAACCCGTGGGGCCGCGCACCGCGAGGCGCCCCACCGTACCCGCCGGCACCGGCGCGAGCGCGTCATCGAGGATTGCCACCTCGTAGCCCGGCACCGCCCTGCCGATCGCCCCCGCGCGCACGTCGGCACCCGAGGCGGCGATGAAGATGTGGATGAGCTCCGTGGCCCCGATGCCGTCGAGCATCTCGACACCCGTGGTCTCGCGCCAGAGCGTGCGCGTGGCATCGGGCAGCGCCTCGCCCGCCGACACGGACTGCCGCAGCGACGACGTGTCGAACGCGCCCGGCCGCTGCTGCAGCACGATCCCCATGTGCCGGTAGAACGTGGGTGCGGTGCAGGTGATCGTGGCGCGCGTGGCCGCGATCGCACCGAGCAGCTGCTCCGGCGTCACTTTCTCCACCAGCACCGTGGAGCCGCGCACCGCCATCGGGAAGCAGAGCAGCCCGCCCAGCCCGAAGGTGAACGCGAGTGGCGGCGTGCCAATGCACCGGTCGTCGCGGCCGATGCGCAGCACCTGCTTCGCGAAGCCGTCGCACATGATGAGCACGTCACGATGGAAGTGCAGGCATCCCTTGGGCTCGCCCGTCGTGCCGCTCGTGAACGCGATGAGGCACACGTCGTCCTGCGAGGTGGCCACCGCCGTGAACGGTGCGTCGTGCATCGTCATGCGCGCGTCGAGGTCGGCCGGGTGGTCACCGCCCCACGACAGCATCGCCACCGGCGGCGCATGCGCGCCCCGCTCGGCGTTCACCGCATGCACCGCCGTCTCGAGCTCGTCAGCGAGGCGCGCGTCGGTGAGCGCGTGGCTCACGCGTGCCTTGCGCATCACGACCGCCAGCTCCACCGCGCGCAGCATGGGCATGGTGGTGACCGCGATCGCGCCGGCCTTGAGCACGGCGAACCACGCCGCCGCGAGCCGCGGACCGTTGTAGCCACGCAGCAGCACGCGCGTCCCGGGGCGCACGCCGTCGGCCACGAGCACATGCGCGATCGCATCGGCGTCACGCTGCAGCGCCGCGTACGTGACCTCGCGCCAGCCCCCGGCGCCATCGGGGCTCACGATCGCGACGCGATCGCCGTCGCCGTCCGCGACGGCGCGGTCGAGCAGCACCTCGGCGGCGTTGCAGCGCGGCGGGTACACATACGGCGGCTCGAGGCGCAGCACCGGCCACTCGTGCGGCGGCGGCAGGTGATCGCGCGCGAACGAATCGGCGTGCGCGCTGGGCAGCAGCGACGGCGCACTCATGGCCGGCGGCCCGACATGGCGAACGTCCGCGTGATCACGCGCATGCCTGGCTCACTCCACGGTGCGGCGGGCCGCCTTCACGGCCTCGCGTCCGATGATGAGGCGCTGCACCTCACTGGCCCCCTCGTAGATGCGCAGCGCGCGAATCTCGCGGTACAGCCGTTCCACCACCTGTCCCTGCTGCACCCCGCGACCGCCGTGCATCTGCACGGCCTGGTCGATGATGCGCTGCGCACCCTCGGTCGCCGCCAGCTTCGCCATGGCCGCCTCGCTCGTCGCGCGCGGGTCACCCGCGACATCGCGCTGCCACGCTGCACGCGCCGTGAGCAGCGCCGCGCCATCGAACTCCGTGCACAGGTCACCGAGCGTGGCCTGCGTGAGGGGCAGCTCCGACATGCTCGCACCGAACAGCTGGCGCGTGGTGACATGGGCGAGCGCCTCGTCGAGGGCGCGGCGCGCGAAGCCGAGCGCTGCGGCCGCGACCGACGTGCGGAAGATGTCGAGCGTGCGCATCGCCAGCTTGAACCCGTCGCCCTCGGGCCCCAGCCGGTGGCTATCGGGTACCCAGCACCCCTCGAATCGCAGCGTGGCCAGCGGATGCGGCGCGATGACGTCGAGCCGCTCGGCGATGACGAGACCGGGCGTGTCGGCCGGCACGAGGAACGCGCTCATGCCGCGCGCGCCGGTGGACGCGGCGTCACTGCGCGCGATCACGCAGTAGAAATCGGCGATGCCGCCATTCGAGATCCACGTCTTGGTGCCGTCGAGCACCCACGCCTCGCCGTCGCGGCGCGCGCTCGTGCTGAGCGCGCCGACATCCGAACCCGCATCGGGCTCCGAGAGCGCGAACGCGGCAATCGCCTCCCCACGCGACACGCGCGGCAGCCACGCGTCGCGCAGCGCGTCGCTTCCCGCGAGCATGAGCGGCCCCGAGCCGAGTCCCTGCATCGCGAAGGCGAAGTCGACGAGACCGTCGTGCCAGGCGAGCACCTCGCGAACCACGCACAGCGACCGGCTGTCGAGCACCTCGCGTTCGCCGCCCCACGCGCGCGGCACCGCGTGGCGCAGCCACCCCGCCTCGCCCAGGCGCGCAACCCACGTGCGTGTGGCGGCATCGGCGTCGTGATGATCGACCGGCGGCTGCGCGGTACACCAGGCATCGAGCTCGCGAGCGAGCGCGCGATGTTCGTCGTCGAAGAACGGCAGCGCGAGGCGACGCGCGAAGGCCCGTGCGGTGCCGCGCGACCGTGTGCTCACGTCAGTTGCCCTCGAACACGGGCGTGGTCCTCGCCGCGAACGCCTCGAAGGCGCGGCGGAAGTCGGCGGTCTGCATGCACAGCGCCTGCGCCTGCGCCTCCATCTCGATCGCCTGCTCCACCGACACGCTCCACTCCTGCTGCAGCATGGTCTTGGTCATGGCGTGTGCGAACGTGGGCCCCTTGGCGAGCGTCGTCGCGAGCGCGATGGCCTCGCCTTCGAGCGCGTCGGCGGACACGAGCCGGTTGAAGAAGCCCCACCGCTCCCCCTCCTCGGCACTCATGCTGCGGCCGGTGTAGAGCAGCTCGGCGGCGCGCCCCTGCCCGATGAGGCGCGGCAGGATGGCGCAGGCGCCCATGTCGCAGCCGGCCAGCCCCACGCGCGTGAACAGGAACGCCGTGCGCGCCGCCGGCGTAGCGAGCCGCAGGTCGGACGCCATGGCGAGAATGGCCCCCGCACCGGCCGCCACGCCATCGACGGCGGCGATGATCGGCTGCGGACAGGCGCGCATGGCCTTCACGAGGTCGCCCGTGAGGCGGGTGAAGGCCAGCAGCTCCGGCGTGGCCATGCGCGTGAGCGGCTCGATGATCTCGAACACGTCGCCGCCCGAGCAGAAGTTCCCACCGGCGCCGGTGAGCACGACGGCGCGCACATCCTCCGCGTACACGAGGTCGCGAAAGAGGTCGCGCAGCTCCGCGTACGACGCGAAGGTGAGCGGGTTCTTGCGCTCGGGGCGATCGAGGGTGATCACGGCCACCGCGCCGTGCGCCTCGGTGCGCCAGCGCACGTGCACGGGCGTGCGCTCGGCCATGCGCGTGCGCATGGCGGTCATCGCGTCGGGCGGGGTCACGGTGAATCCTCCAGGTGGGCGACGTGCTGCTTGAGCGTGCCGAGATGCACGGCGAGCGCCTCACGCGCAGCCACCGGCATCCCGGCGAAGAGTTCGGCCACCCACTGCTCGTGCGCGCGCGCCATCTCGGCGAAGTGCGCGCGACCACGCGGCGTGAGGCGCACCACGATGCCGCGTCCGTCGTGCGTGGCCCGCGTGCGCGAGACGAGCCCCTCGCGCACGAGCGATGTCACGAGCCAGGTCACGTTGCCGTTCGTCACGAGCAGCCGGTCGGCGAGTTCGGTCATGCGCAGTCCGGCGGGCGCGCGGTCGAGCTGGGCCAGCAGGTCGAAGCGCGGCAGCGTGCTGCCGAAGTCGCGCTTGAGCGACGCGGCGAGCCGGCGCTCGATGCGCGCGCTCGTGGACACGAGCCGCAGCCAGAGTCGGAGCGCGTCCTGCGCGGGAGCAGCGACGTCAGCCAAGTTCGCCTCCGGCCACCGCGATGGCCTGCCCCGTGATCGCCGACGCTCCCGTGCTACACAACCAGCGCACCGCGTCGGCCACCTCGTCGGGGCGCACGAGGCGTCCTTGCGGGTTCGACGCGGTCAGCGCGGCGACGGCCTGCTCCTCCGTGCGCCCCGTGGTGCGCACGATGCGCGCGACGCTGTCGGCCACGAGGTCGGTGTCGGTGAAGCCGGGGCAGACCGCGTTCACGGTGACGCCGCTCGCCGCCGTCTCGCGCGCGAGCGCACGCACGAGCCCCACCACCGCATGCTTGGCCGCCACGTACGCCGTCACGTACGGATAGCCCGTCAGCCCGGCGGTGCTGGCCACCATCACCACGCGACCGGAACGCGCGGACACCATCGCCGGCAGCACGGCCTGCGTCACGTGCACCGCGCCCATCAGGTTCACGTCGAGCATGCGCTGCCAGAGCGACGCATCGCTCTTCGCGAACGACGCACTCTCGGCGGCCCCCGCGTTGTTCACGGCCATGGTGACGGGACCGAAGGCCTGCACGGCCTCCGCGACCGCCTCGCGCACCGCGTCTGCATCGGTCACGGACGCGACCACGACCTGGGCGCGCCCCGGGAGCGCGGCGGCCGCCTGCTCGCCTGCGGCGCGATCACGGACGAGCAGCGTGACGTCGGCGCCGGCGACGGACAGCGTGTGTGCAATGGCCGCGCCGATGCCACGGTTCGCGCCGGTGACCAGCGCGTGCGAGCCCACGAGCGTGCTCACCGCGCACCGCCTCGCGCATGATCGCGCGCCGAGCGCTTCGGCCCGCTCACGTGAGCTCCCCGGGACGGGGCGGTGCCGCCGGCGCGGCCGCACGTTCGCGCGCCACAAGCCGATCGAGCTGGGCCTTGCCCGGCAGATACCGCACTGGCCACGCGGCGCCGTCGTGGCCGAAGCGCGCCGCCTCGAGCAGGGTCCAGGCAGGATTCGCGAGGTGCGGACGTCCCACCGCCACGAGATCCGCGCGTCCGGACGCGATGATGCCGTTGGCCTGGTCGGCATCGGTGATGGCGCCCACCGCGATGGTGGCGATGCCGGCCTCCTGCCGGATGCGATCGGCGAAGGGCGTCTGCCACATGCGTCCGAACACGGGGTGCTCGTGCTTCACGACCTGCCCGGCCGACACATCGATGAGGTCCGCCCCGGCATCGCGGAACGCGCGCGCGATGGCGACCGCATCGTCGTCGGTGTTGCCACCATCGGCCCAGTCGTGCGCCGAGACGCGCACCGAGATCGGCTTGTCCGCCGGCCACTCGGCGCGCACGGCCGCGAACAGCTCCAGCGGATAGCGGAGCCGGTTCTCGAGCGAGCCGCCGTAGCCGTCGGTGCGCCGGTTCGTGAGCGGGGAGAGGAAGGCCGAGAGCAGGTAACCGTGCGCGCAGTGCAGCTCGAGCCAGTCGAAGCCGGCCTCGTGGCCGAGGCGAGCGGCCTGCACGAACTCCCCGATCACGCGCACCATGTCGTCGCGGGTCATGGCGCGCGCCTCATCGGATACGTCGGGCAGGTAGCGCGTGGCCGACGGGGCGATGAGCGGCCAGGCCCCGTCGTCGAGCGGCTGGTCGATGCCCTCCCACATGCGTTTCGTGGCGCCCTTGGCGCCGGCGTGCCCCAGCTGCAGCCCGATGCGCGCGGCGGAGTGCTCGTGCACGAATCGCACCACGCGTGCCCACGCGTCACGCTGGGCGCTGTTCCACAGTCCGGGGCAGGAGGGCGTGATGCGCGCATCGGCGGCCACGCACGTCATCTCGGTCATCACGAGGCCGGCGCCGCCGGTGGCGCGCGCACCGAGGTGCACGAGGTGCCAGTCGGTGGGCATCCCGTCGGAGGTTGCGCTGTACTGCGCCATCGGCGAGACGACCACGCGATTGGGCAGCGTAACACCACGCACGCGAAACGGCGTGAGCAGCGGAGGAGGCACGACGGCGCTGCTCGTCGGCGCTGGCTCGGCCCGTGCCGCATACCACTGCTCGAACGCCGCGATGTACGCCGGGTCGCGCAGCCGCAGGTTCTCGTGCGAGATGCGCTGCGAGCGCGTGAGCAGCGAGTACGCGAACTGCTCGGGCGGCAGCGGCGCGTAGCGTTCCACGTGCTCGAACCACTCGGTGGAGTTGCGCGCCGCGTTCTGCAGCTTGAGCACCTCGAGCTGCCGGTCGGCGTGCCACGCGGCGAGTGCATCGGCCATGCCCGCACCGAGCGCGCCGGGCTCGGCCAGTGCGTGGTCGAGCGCGATCGCGTCCTCGAGCGCCAGCTTGGTGCCGGAGCCGATCGAGAAGTGTGCGGTGTGCGCCGCATCGCCGAGCAGGATCACGGGCACGCGCCGCGCGGGCGCGTGGTGTTCGGACGCGCCGGACGGCGCGTGCGGATCGCGCAGCTCGAGCCAGTGCACCCATTCGGCGCAGGTCACGCGGGGAAAGCGGATCCACTGCGCGGAGCCGCGCAGGTGGGACGCGTTGGACACGAGCGGTGCGCCGCCGAGGTGCGCCGCGAAGGTGCGCTCGCACCAGGCGATCGCGTCGGCTGCGTCCATCGCGTCGAGGCCGTTGGCGCGCCACGTCGGCTCCGGCATCTCCACGATGAACGTGCTGGTGTCGTCGTCGAAGCGATACGCGTGCGCCTGCACCCAGCCGGCGGGCGTCTCTTCGAAGGCGAAGGTGAAGGCCTCGAACCGGTGCGGCGTGCCCAGCCACACGTAGCGGCAGGCGCGCAGGTCCACGTCGGGGCGGTACGTGTGGGCGTAGCGCTCGCGCGTGCGCGAGTTGAGGCCGTCGGCGGCGATCACGAGGTCGGCGTCCTGCGCGAGGACCTCGACGTCGGCCACGTCGTCCTCGAAGCGCACGGTCACGCCCACGTCGCGCGCCCGCGCCTGCAGCTCGGCGAGCAGGCGCTTGCGGCCGATGCCGGAGAAGCCGTGCCCGGTGGAGCGGATCGTGCGCCCATCGATGTGCACGTCGATGTCGTCCCAGTGGTGCAGCGCCTCGGCGATCCGCCGCCCCGAGGGCTCGTCGGCGTGGCGCAGGTTCTCCACGGTCTGGTCGGAGAGCACGACACCCCAGCCGAACGTGTCGTCGGGGCGGTTGCGCTCGTACACGGTGACCGACGCCTCCGGGTGGCGCCGCTTGAGCAGCAGCGCCGCGTACAGTCCGCCCGGTCCCCCGCCCACGACGACCACCCGCATGCCCCGCCCCCGCCCGATGTGGCGCTGCCGGCGGTCGCGTGGCGGTGGGCCACGCGCCGGAGCCGGCGCTCCGGCAGACTTACCACGCGATTCTTCAAGTTGCAAGGAGTGCCGCGCCGACGCGGCGCGGGTTCGCCGCGGGTTCAGCATCCCTGCGCTGCGGTCGACACTGGGGTGTGCACCATTGCGACAGCCGGAGTCGGCCGTCCCGGACACCGAAGAGCCGGGCGCTGAATCGGCTCGCCACTCCCTCACCGATCGATGACCGCGATGCCGCTGTCTGCAGGATTGCCCGAGCGCCCCACCGAGTCGCGGCTGACCAGTCCGTCGCGCTTGGCGGCGCTCGAGGCCACCGGACTGCTCGACGGGCGCGCGAACGACGTGCTCGATCGCATCACGCGCCTCGCCACGCGCGTGCTCGGCGTGCCGGTCAGTCTGGCCTCGCTCGTGAGCGACCTCGCGCAGCACTTCCCGGGGCTGACGGGACTCGAGGGGTGGGCCGGCGCCGCGCGCTCCACGCCGCTGTCGCACTCGTACTGCCAGTACGTGGTGCGGCACGGGGCACCGTTCATCGTGGAGGACGCGGCGCAGCACGCGCTCGTGCGGGACAATGGCGCGCGCGTCGACCTCGGCGTGACGGCGTACGCCGGCGTGCCGCTGTGCACGGTCACGGGCGAGATCCTGGGCGCGTTCTGCGCGATCAGCACCGAGCCGCGCCGCTGGAGCACCGGCGACATCGAGACGCTCAGCGAGTTGGCGAGCATGGCGATGGCCGAAATCGAGCTGCGGCTCACCACGCGCGAGCTGCTCGCGGCCCACGACCGGCTGCTCGAGCAGCGTCGGCGCGACCCGCTCACCGGCCTGCGCAACCGCGAGGGATTTCTCGAGGCGAGCCACGACCGGCTGGCCGACGCGCGCCGCGACCGCACGCCGTGCGTGCTCGGCGTGTTCGAAGTCGACGACTTCCGGCTCGTGAACGCGGCGCACGGCTACGTCGCGGGTGATGCGGTGCTGCTCGAGGTCTCGACCATGCTCGCAGCGACGTTCCGCGACGACGACCTCGTGGCGCGCACTGGCAGCGACGAGTTCACCGTGCTCGTCTCGCACGCCACGACCGCCGACGTGCCGTTCATCGCGGCGCGGCTCGAGGCGGCGCTCGACGTACACAATGCCTCGCCGTCACGCGAGCACCGGCTGTCGCTCTCGACCGGCTACGCCGAGTGGGACCCGGCGATGCCCGTCTCGACCACGACGCTGCTGCAGCAGGCGGACGCCGAACTGCACGTGCAGCGCACCGCGGTCCGGAACGCCGACGGGGCCCGCCTCGCCTGAGCGAAGCGGGCCCCGTTGGTCTCGCGCGTGACGGATCGGCCGTGACCGCGGCGACTCAGCGCCGCGCGACGGGCTCGAGGCGCACGATCGACGACGGGGTACCGTCGCGACTCTCGAACGCCACGTAGACGAAGCCGTCGGGCCCCTGGCGCACGTCGCGAATGCGCCCCTGTCCGCGCACGAGCACGTCGGCCAGTGCGACCTGCGTGCCGCTGCGCGTGAAGCGCGCGAGCTGCTCGCCTGCCAGCCCACCGGCGAAGATGCTGCCGTTCCACTCGGGGAACTTGTCGCCCGAGTACACCATGAGCCCCGAGACGGCGATCGACGGCACCCACACGTGGCGCGGCTGCTCCATGCCCTCGCGCATCGTGCCCGAATGGATGATCGCGCCGGTGCGGTAGTTCACGCCGTAGCCGATCACGGGCCAGCCGTAGTTCTTGCCGGCCTGGATCAGGTTGAGTTCGTCACCGCCCTGCGGGCCGTGCTCCGTGGCCCAGAGGTTGCCGTCGCGATCGAAGGCGAGCCCCTGCGGGTTGCGATGGCCGAAGCTGAAGATCGAGCCCTTCGCGCCCACGCGGGCCACGAGCGGGTTGTCGGCCGGCACGCGTCCGTCGTCGTGGATGCGGTTGATCGTGCCGTGGTGGTTCGTCGGGTCCTGCGCCGGGTGCGCCTCGAGGTTGCCGGTGGGCGGCACCTGCCGGTCGCCGACGGTGATGTACAGCATGCCGTCGGGACCGAAGGCGAGGCGCGAACCGAAGTGGCCCGGCGCGCCGCGCGTATCGGCGAGGAACACCTCCGTCACGTCGGTGAGCTTGTCGTTCTCGAACTTGGCGCGGATCACCGCCGTGGTGGCCGCGTTGTTCTCACCGACCGGCTTGGAGAAGCTCAGGTACAGATAGCGATTCGTGGCGAACTGCGGGTGCAGCACGATGTCGAGCAGGCCGCCCTGGCCGCGCGCGACCACCGCCGGCACACCGTCCACGGGCGTGGGGAGCAGCTGACCGCCACGCACGATGCGCAGCCGGCCCGGGCGCTCGGTGACCAGCATGTCGCCACCGGGCAGGAAGGCCATGCCCCACGGGTTCACGAAGCCGCTGGCCACGGGGACCACGCGATAATCGTGCACGGTGGACTTGTAGACCGTGCCCTGCGCCGCCACGGGCTGAGCCAGCGGCACGGCCACCACGAACGCCGCCGCTGCGGCGAGAAAATGACGCATCATGTCCGGTTCCTCTCGATCGGGGATGAGCAGGAAACGTAGCAGGATCGGGAGGGGGTTTCACGGCCACGGGCCCCGGCCCCGGATGGCGCGCTCCTCAGTGCGCCGGACGCGTCTTCGCGAGCAGTGCCGGATCGAGCTCCAGCGCCTGCGCCAGCTCGCTGATCAGCGCCGTCTCGGCGTCATCGACGCTGCCGTCGGCCAGCGCCACCTCCCAGAGCAGCTCGGCCACCACCGTGCGCTGCGCCACGTCGTACTCCTGCACGAGCTGCGACGTGAAGACGAAGGCGCCGGCCGCATCGCGGCGCGCGCTGGCGGCCTCGGCCAGCAGGTGCTCGGCGTCGGCCGCGTGCACGCCGAACCACCGCTGGAGCATGCCGGTGATGCGGGAGCGCTCGAGCGCACTGAAGTGCCCGTCGGCGTTGGCGAGCTCGAGCAGCAGCGCACAGGCGGCCACCCGCACGTCGTGCGGATGGACGCGCGAATGGGCGCCCGGCGTGCCGGGCAGGCTGTCCTGAACGAGATGACGGAGGGCGTCGAGCATCGCGGCGCGGCGAGAGGTGGCGGGTCGGCGTCACGACGTCCTCGTCGTCGCGCCGCCGAATATTACTCGCGCACCTGACCGGTTCCCACGACCACCCACTTGGCACACGTCAGCTCGTCGGCGCCCATGGGCCCGCGGGCGTGCAGCTTGTCGGTGCTGATGCCGATCTCGGCGCCCAGCCCATACTCGCCGCCGTCGGCCAGCCGCGTGGACGCGTTCCAGAGCACGCTGGCCGAGTCCACTTCGGTGAGGAAGCGCGCCGCTGTTTCCTCGTCCGAGGTCACGATGGCGTCGGAATGGCGCGATCCATGCGTGTTGATGTGTCGAATTGCTTCATCGGCGCTGTCCACCACCTTCACGCCAAGGATGAGGTCGAGGTACTCCTCGTCCCAGTCGGCGTCGGTGGCGTGGGCGGCGTGGGGAAGGAGGGAACGGGCTCGTCCATCGGCGCGGAGCTCCACGCCGGCCTCGATCAGGCGCGCCCCGAGACGCGGCAGCAGGGAGCCGGCCACGTCGGCGTGCACGAGCAGGTGCTCCATGGCGTTGCACACCCCGGGGCGCTGCACCTTCGCGTTGAAGGCGATCTGCTCGGCCATGTCGAGGTCGGCCGCGGCGTCCACGTAGACGTGGCAGTTGCCGCGATAGTGCTTGAGCACGGGAATGCGGCTCTGCTCCACCACGGCACGAATGAGCCGCTCGCCGCCGCGCGGAATGACGAGATCGATCTCGCCGTCTCGCTGCAGCAGCTCGCCCACCACGGCGTGCTCCGGGCTGGTGATGACCTGCACCGCCGCCGCCGGCAGCGCGGAGCGCTCGAGGGCGGTGGTGAGCGCCACGCCCACCGCCGCGTTGGTGTGGCGCGCCTCCGAGCCGCCGCGCAGCAGCACCGCATTGCCGGCGCGCAGGCAGAGCGCGGCGGCCTCGGCGGTCACGTTGGGGCGCGCCTCGAAGATCATGAGGATCACGCCCAGCGGCACGCGCACGCGGGACACGGAGATGCCCGACGGCCCGGTGCGGTGGTCGAGCACGCGCCCCACCGGATCGGGGAGCATGGCGATGTGGTCGAGCCCGCGGGCCACGGCCTCGATGCGTGGCGCGTCGAGCAGCAACCGGTCGAGCTTCGACGCAGGCAGGCCGGCGGCGCGCGCGGCGTCGAGGTCGCGCGCGTTGGCGGCGGCGATGTCGGCCGATGCGTCGCGGATCGCGGCGGCCATGGCGGCGATGGCGCGCGTGCGGTCGGCGGCGCTGCTCCGCCGCAGCACGGTCGCAGCGTCGCGGGCGGCGTGCGCGAGGGCGGCGGTGTCCGTCCGGGTGTCCGTCATGCGATCTCCAGGGCGCGCGCGTGGCGTGCGCTCATGTGCTGGTGCCGTTCAGGGTCACGAGGTTGTCGCGATGGATGACCTCCTCGTACTCCCGGCGGCCAAGAATGGATTCCACCTCGCTGCTGCGCTTGCCCATGATGCGGCGCACGTCGGCGGCGGCGTAGTTCACGAGCCCCTTGGCGATGGTGCGGCCGTCGGGGGCGCGCACGAGCACCGCGTCGCCGGCCAGGAAGTCGCCGGTGCAGGCGGTGATGCCGGGCGGCAGCAGGCTGCGGCCGCGCCGCTCGAGCGCCTCGACGGCGCCGGCGTCCACGTCGAGCGTGCCGGCCTCGCGCACCGACCAGGCAATCCAGCGCTTGCGGTGATCGAGCGTGCCGCCGGCCGGCATGAAGAGGGTGCCCACCGTCTCGCCGGCGAGGATGGCGTCGAGCGTGTCCTCCTTGCCGTGCGCGACCACGAGCGCGCCGCCGCGCCGCGTGACCTGCCGGGCCGCCTCGAGCTTGCTGCGCATGCCGCCGCTGCCGTAGCCCTGCGTCTTGCCACCGCGAATGAGCCCTTCCACCTCGGGCGTGATGCCGGTGACCTCGTCGAGCTTGGTGTCGCCGTCGTAGAGGCCGTGCACGTCGGTGAAGAGTACGGTGAGGTCGGCGTCGACGGCGTTGGCCACGAGGGCCGCGAGCAGGTCGTTGTCGCCGAAGCGGATCTCGTCCACCGAGACCGTGTCGTTCTCGTTGATGATGGGGAGCGCACCGGCCTCGCGCAGTGCGTGCAGGGCATTGCGCAGGTTGAGGTAGCGGCGGCGGTCCTGGAAGTCGCCGTGCGTGAGCAGCACCTGGGCCGCATGCACGCCGAGGGGGGCGAGCAGGCTGATGTACTGCTGCATGAGATGGCTCTGGCCCACGGCGGCGGCGGCCTGCAGCTGCGGAATGGTGCTGGGGCGGTCGGTGTAGCCGAGCCGCGGCCAGCCGAGTCCGATGGCGCCGGAGCTGACGAGCACGACGAAGCGGCCGGCGCGCTGGGCGCGCACGAGTTCATCGACGCGCTGGGCGAGGCGGTCGCGGTCGATCTCGCGCGGGTTCGCGAGCAGCGCGCGCGTGCCGAGCTTGACGACGATGGTGCGGGCGTTCGACAGGGAGGTGCGGCCGCTCATGCGGCGGGTCCTGGGAGCGAGGGGATCGTGATGGCGGCGCCGGCGGCGGCGGGTCTGCTATTACGCGGCGGGAGGGGCGGGTGCTGGCGGGTGCGGGCAGGCCTCGAGACGAGGCGTTTCGAGTGGAGGGATCCGCATGCGGCGCTGCTCGGCGGCGATCGGCCTTATGCCGCGATATGTGCAGCATAGCGCGGTGCAACGGAGTCGGGCGCTTGCCGCGGAAGTCGTTGAACGTAGCTTGGTTGCGGGGCGGCGGATGACGTGCGGGACGGCGCGTTATGCCGCAGCGATGCGTGACATAACACCTCGCTTGCAGTGATTCCCTGCAGTCCAGTTCACGTTATGCGGACCAGATCGCATCGTATCACGACACGTTTCACCCGCACGGTCCAGCCATCGTGGACGGAACGCCGCGCGCCACTGGCGTGGAGCCCGCGTGGAGCAGAGCCGTGCGGAATTCGACCATGTTGCGAACGCCAACCTTCGGAGCGCGTGTGGATTGGAACGCCGTAAGTGCGATTGGAAGCATTGCCGGTGCAATTGGGGTCATCGCAACCCTGGTTTATGTATCCAGGCAGATCCGAGACCAGAACCGCGCGCTGCAAACCACCATCCGCGACTCCGCCTTTCAGCAGTTGCAGTCGTGGAACTACCAGCTCATTGCCGACCGCGAATTGGCGCACCTGTTCCAGCGCGGGGCCATGCAGGCAGACTGGAGTACCCTAGACGAACAGGACCGCGCCCGTCTTGTCCACGTGCTCTACAGCTTCTTCAAAGTCTTTGAAAACATCTACCTCCACGCCGTCGACGGTTCCGTCGATCGACAGGTATGGGACCGTAACTGCACGGTGTTCTTTGCCTACGCTAAGCAGCCGGGTTGCCGGTTCTACTGGCAACAGCGCAAGGACACCTTTGACCCGCGTTTTCGTGCGGTCCTCGAAGGGGACCTGAGGACCGAGGTGCTTCCAGGATCGCAGTTCATCGGTATGGCTGTTCAGTCCTAACGCGGTGCGTTGGCAGTGAGCATCAGATGCTCGGCTTTCGCCGCATAACGAAGCTTGCTGCCGACGGCCACTATTTGGCAGCGCGGGCTGCGCCCGCGCGTTCTATCTGGAGTGTCCGCAGCAGAAGCACACGTTATGCGAACGCCGCCGGCATTGACGCGTGTCACGTTACGCGTTACACTCCAGTGTGATCAAGACCTTCGCTGACCGGCAGACCGAGGAGCTGTTCCGCACGGGCAAGGCCAAGAAGGTGCCTGCCGATGTCGCCCGGCGTGCACTTCGGAAGCTCGAGGCCGTCGATGCGGCGGTACAGGTCTCCGACCTCAAGGTACCCCCTGGCAATCGTCTGCACGCGCTCAAAGGCGATCGCGCCGGGCAGCACGCCATCTCCGTGAACGACCAATGGCGCATCTGCTTTCGGTTCACCGAGGGAGATGCCTACGATGTCGAGTTCTGCGATTACCACTAGCTGGAGCGTACCATGAGCATCCCCCACACCAAGCCGCTCGAGCGGCGCCCGATTCACCCCGGGGAGATCCTGCGCGAGGATTTCCTTCCCGAGTACGAGCTCTCGGTCAAGACACTCGCGGAGGCGCTCGGCGTGTCACGGCAGTCCGTCAACGAGTTGCTCCGCGAGCGGCGCGCGGTGAGCCCCGAGATGGCACTGCGCTTGGGCAAGCTCTTCGGCACCTCGCCGGAGTTCTGGCTCAACCTGCAGCGCAATGTCGACCTCTGGGACGCGGCACGCGGGCTCAAGCGCGAGATTGCGCACATTCACCCCCTGCAAGTCGCATAACGACGCTTGCTGCTGATGAACGCGGTGCGGTCGCAGTGGTGGGGCGGCCGCATTATCGACCATAAGATGGTCTAGCGGCCGCCCCACCACTGCTTTCTATTGAAGCGTTCACGCAGAAGCAAACGTGCGACATGCGACAAATACTAGATGCTTGACCCACGCGTACGAGAGACGTTGTTGGCGCTTCGTGCGGAGCGAATGACCGTTGAGGAGGCCGCGCAGTCGCTCCTCGCGGTGCGGCGTGAGACCGGTTGTCTGTCCCTCATGGTGTCCGCCGGCAGTAGCGCCACCGAGCGAGCGCTGGTCGATCGGTACACCGCGTTGGCAACAGCCGAGTTCGGCACCCCGTAGCGCGGTGCGATGTCGAACAGGGCGCTGGTGCTGTCGAACGCGGATGAAGGGAGCAGCGGCAGCGCCGCCGCGTTCTATTCGGAGCGTTCGCAGCACACCGCCAGCACGTAAGCCGGCAACAGATTCTTAGGAGCGATCCCATGGACGCACGGCTCTGCCTAGCGTTACTCGTCGTGATTCCCATTGCCACTGGGAGCGCTCAGCAGCCTGCCTCGAGTGACAGCAGTGTGATTGCGGCTCTTGAACACCGCGTCGAACGCGCGACAATGGAACGCGACGCGGCTTTCCTCGATAGCGCGTACGCTCCCTCGTTCCGATTCAAGCATTCGACGGGATTAATCGAGGAACGCGGCCCACTCCTCGCCACAATGCGCCTCCCCGCAGCGAGCGCGATACTCGAACGGAGCGTCGACTCGCTCGATGTCGAAGTCCACGGCGACATCGCGCTCACGACCGGTCGCATTCACGTTCGCAGGGACGTGGCGAATCCTCGCTGGCGGGAGTACACCGTCCGTTATGCGCGCGTCTACGTGCGGTCGGCCGGCCGGTGGCAGCTCCTCACGCATCATTCCACCGGAGAGACCACGGGACCGCTGGAGCGGTGAGCCGCCGAAACCTCGCAGGTGCCAGGTCGCGCTTGCCGGCTAACGACGCTTGCTGACTGATGGCCGTTCGTCGGAAGCAGCGGCGGGGCCGCCGCTCTATTGCCCAGGGCAGGGTGTTTGCGGCGGCCCCGCCGACGCGTCTTATCTGAACGGCCACAGCAGAAGCAAACGTATTTTCGACGCGCGATGGTCTCCGCCAGCACTTCTTCCCCCACGCACCCAACCAAAGCGAGGCGTCGGTTGCGGCAGCTACCGCTGGTGATCATTGCACTCCTGCTCCCTGCCGTCGCTGCCGTCGGGCAGCAGTCGCCGACCAGGGACACCAGCTTCTGGGCCCGTCGTGACACCGTACTCTCGCCGCTGACCAGCACCCGGTCGGTCCGGATCGCCATCTGGGACAGCGGCGTCGACACGACGCTGTTCCCGGGAAGGCTCGCGCGCGACGAACGTGGGCGGGTGCTCCTGCGAGGGTACGACGCACACAAGAGGCGCCAAGACCTGCCGATGGCGGTCTTGCCGCCGCACCTGCTGGGTCGCACCGACGAGCTGAACGGATACCTGATCGCATACGACGATGCCGAAGCTGGCATCGAGTCGGAACGGGTGGTGGCGCTTGCTGCGCGTGTTGACGCGCTCGCGCCAGATGATCGGCGGAAGCTCGAGGATGCAATCGGTGAGTGGAGCGGCTTCGCCCACGGCACCGGCGTCACCGACATCGCGCTCACCGGCGGGACGCCCGCGGAGGTCGTCATTGCACGGATGGAGTGGTGGCACGGCTCCCCACCGGTCCCCTGCTGGAGCCGTGAGCTGGCGGTGCGTGAGGCGGAGTCGATCGGCGACCTGCTCGCATTCGTGGTCGGCGCCGGTGCGCGAGTCGTCAACATGTCGTGGAACCGCGCCGAGCACTCGTACCTCGGCAATCTCGCGGAGTGTGCACCGGAGATGCCCGCCGAGGAACGCCGCGCGCTCGCCCGCTTTACCGTGGACACGATTCGTGCGGTGTTGCAGCAGGGCATGCGCAGCGCGCCCCAAGTGCTGTTCGTGGGCGCGGCGGGCAATGCGGGCACATCCCTCGAAGCCGCGAATCCCGCCACGCGCTTCTCGCTACCGAACTTTCTGCTCGTCGGCGCGGTGGACAGCGCAGGGGCGCGCGCGCGCTTCACCAACACCGGCCCGGAGGTGACGCTGTTCGCCAATGGGTTCCGCGTTCCAGCGCGGTTGCCTGGTGGGACCTTCTCGTTCCCGTCAGGGACATCGATGGCAGCACCCCTTGTCACGAGAGCTGCGGCGATGGTGCTCGCAGTGAACCCTGCACTGACGGGAGCAGAGCTTCGCCGGCTCCTCGAGGCCACCAGCAGTGCCAACGCGACGGGGGACCGTCTCCTGCACACGGCGCGCGCGGTACGCGCCGCGCGGGGAACCGTGCCTGGCAGATGAACGTAGCGGGGTCAGGCGTGCCGCGAGATCACGACGCTTGCTGCCGACGAGCGCAGGTATTGAAGTTCGCCGAGGCCCCACAACCGCATTTCATGGGAGCGCCCGCTGCAGAAGCCGGCGTTGGGCGCCATCGCAGAGAAGAACGCATTCCAGAAGCTCGTTTCGGCGTTCCGGCTGACGCTTACGTTCGAGGTCGAGTTCTGCGACGACCACGAGCTGGAGTACGGCGCGATGAGCATCCCGAATACGCGGCCTCGTGAACGGCGACCGATTCACCCTGGCGAGATTCTTCGCGAGGAGTTCCTGCCCGAGTAGGGGCTCTCGGTCACTGCGGCTCGGCAAGCTCTTCGGAAACACGCCCGAGTTCTGGCTCAACGTGTAGCGCAACGTCGACGTGGGGGAGGCGGCGCGCGGTCTCGAACGCGAAATCGCGCAGATCCAGCCGCTACAGGTCGCATGACGAAAGTTGGTGCCGATGGCCGGGCTGTCGAACGCGACCGCACCGCGGCTTCCAGCCGCCCTCGTCGCGCCCCTCACGGCACCGCGAGTCCCCGGTAGTCGAGGCGCCCTTCCCCCGGGCGCTGGATCCAGCCGGTGAACCCGCGCCCGCCGGTGCCGCCCGGCTGGTCGCGGAAGAAGAAGTCGGAGGTGAGGGTACTGTGAAACGTGACCTCGCCGTTGGTCGTGTTGCCATCGGCGATCTGCCAGCGCAGCACCGCCGCCACCGAGTCGTACGTGAGCGCGCGCAACTCGGTGCCGGCGACCGTCACCACGCCGGTCGGCGCCACGGCCAGTCGAAAGGTCCCGCCGTTCCCCCAGGTACCGTTGGCGGCGCCGAAGCGCGCCTCACCAGTGTACGTGCCGATCCACCGCGAAACCGCGGGGGCCGCCGGTTCGACCGGACCGGCATCGTCGTCGCCGCAAGCGCCGACGCAGAGGGCAAGCAGGAAGAGCCAGGGGAGCCGGGAGCGGAAACGATGAGCGGACATGGACACCTCGGAATGGGAGGAAACAGGGTCTTCCTCCTCTGAGGCGTGATCCGTCGACGAAACACATCATGGGGCCGGCACATCGCGGCGACCAGCCCCGCACCCCCTCGCGCACGCACGCCATGAACGCCCGTCCCGCGCTCAGGACGCACCAGCGACCGAGTCCGCCGCGGCGGCGTCACCGGTCGACCGCAACGCCTGCACGAAGCGCGCGCGCGCCCCGCCCAAGCCCTTCGCATCACCCGCGAACCGCGCCTCGACGGCCGTCCAGTAGGTGCGATACAGGCGCACGACCTCCGCCGGGTCCTCGCGATCGAGCGCGAGTGCCACGAGCGCCTCCACCGGGTGCCCCACCCGGTAGTGCGCCGGCCCGTGAATTCGCTCGAGCCGCTCAAGTGCCGTGGTGTAGAGCGCGGCCGCGTCGCGCACCCGTCCCTGACCGCGGGCCGATTCGCCCAGCACGAACTGCGTCATCGGCGCCGTGTGTGCGTCCGCCCCGCCGGATTCCTCGGCAATGCGCAGCGCCTCGCGCAGGATCGGCTCGGCCTCGGCGTGCCGCCGGAGGCTGTTGAGTGCCAACCCCAGGTTGAAGCGCGGATAGTACGCACTGCGGTGCAGCGGCGGCAGCACCGCGTCGTACACCGCGATCGCCTCGCGATACCACGGCACGGCCTCGGACCAGGCGCCAGCGTAGTTGTGGGCGTTGCCGATCGTCATCAGCGTGTTGGCGACCGGCCCGCTCTGCGGACCGAAGCGGGCCCGACGGATCGCCAGCGCGCGTTCCAGCAGGGCGAGCGAGCTGTCCCGTTCGCCGAGCGCCTGCACTGCGGTCGCGAGGTTGTGCAGCGCCGCGGCGGTCTCCGCGTGATCGGGGCCGAAGACGCGCTCGGCGAGGGTCAGTGCCTCCGTGTAATACACGCGCGCGCTGTCGTGGCGGTCGAGTTGCGCCCACGCCACCGCGAGCATGTTCGCGGTCTGTCCGCGCTGCGGATCGTCGGGCGGCAGCACGCGCCCTTGCGCGGCATGCACGTCGGCGAGCTGCTCGATGGCGGCCGGCACGCGCCCCTGGCGCATCGCGACCATGGCGAGCGAATAGCGCGTGGTGAGCACATCCCGGTGCTCGTCGCCGAGCGCCGCCCGCTGCAGCGCGAGTGCCCGCTCGTATGTGCGCCCCGCACTGTCGAGCGCGGATTGCAGCTGGAACGCGGCGACCGACATCAGCGCGCCGGCGAGCGGCACCGGATCGCCCGCCGCCTCCCGCAGAGCGACCGCCCGATCCGCGAAGGCGCGCCCCTCGTCGAATCGTCCCTCAGCGCCCGTGCGCTCCACCTGCAGCCGCGCGAGGCGTTCCAGCACCGACGCCGCGGTCACCGTTCCCGTCCCGCCCTCGGAATCGGCGAGCGCCAGCGCCTCGCGCAGCACCGTGTCGGCCACGGCGAACAGGGAGAGATTGGCGTAGGTGGCCCCCATCGTGAGCAGCAGGCGCGCCCGCACCGCGGGCTGCTCCACCAGCTCGGTGGCCATCCGGGTCCGCGCCACATCGAGTGCCTCGCGCACCGTGAGTGTCGCGCCCCTCGCCGCCGTCGGGTCGGCGCTGCGGAACATCGTCGTGAGGAACGCCGCCGTCTGCTCCGCCGTCGCCCGTTCGCGCTCCGCGACGTCGCGCGCCCGCGCCAGCGACCACGTGTAGTACGCGGTCACGCCGGCCAGCAGCACCACGCCCGCCGTCGTGGCGAGGGCGGCGGCGCGATGACGCGCGAGGAACTTGCGCAGCACGTAGCCGGCCGTGGACGGTCGGGCCAGCACGGGTCGCCCCTCGAGATGGCGCCGCACGTCGTCGGCCAATCGGTCGACGCTTGCGTAGCGCTCGGCCGGGTCCTTGCGCAGGGCCGTGCGCACGATGGTGTCGAGATCGCCCGCGAGCAGGTGCGGTGGCACGCGCGCGCCCGGCGGTGCCTCCGCCGCTCGTCCGGCCTGCGACAGCGGTGGCGGCTCCGTCTCGAGGATGCGGCGCTGCGACGAGGCCGCGTCGTCGTCCGCGTCGCGGAAGGGCTGGTGTCCCGTGAGCAGCTCGTACAGCACGACCCCGAGCGAGAAGACGTCGGTCGCCACCGTGATGCGCTCGCCGCGCACCTGTTCCGGACTCGCGTACGCGGGCGTCATCGGCCGCGAGTCGGCCGTCTCGTCCGCGCCGGTCGCGTGCAGCAGCTTCGCGATGCCGAAGTCCACGAGCTTCGGCACGCCCTCCGGTGTCACCAGAATGTTGGACGGCTTGAGGTCGCGGTGCACCACGAGCGCGCGATGTGCGTACGCCACCGCGTCGCACACCGACAGGAAGAGCCGCAGCCGGGCCGCAAGGTCGAGCGACCGCGTGGCGGCCCACGCCGTGATCGTGGTCCCCGGCACGTACTCCATGGCCAGGTACGGCGTGCCGTCCGGCGCCGCCCCCCCGTCCACGAGGCGCGCGATATGCGGATGCGAGAGGCCGGCCAGGATCTGCCGCTCGGTCACGAACCGTCGCATCAGCTCCTCGCTGACGAGCGCGCCGCGCAGCTGCTTGATCGCCACCTGCGCGTCGTAGGCCCCGTCCGCCCGCTCGGCCAGCCACACCACCCCCATGCCACCGCGCCCGATCTCGCGCACCAGTCGCCAGGGCCCGATTCGCCGGCCGGACGCCCCGTCCGTCTCTGCGAGTGCCACCTGCCGGGCCGCCGCCTGCACGGCGTCGTGGATGACCGGCGCGGCGGCGAGCTGCGCGTCCGCCGCGACCAGGCGAGCCACCTCCGCGCGCACTGCCGAATCGTCACAGTGGGCGGCCAGCCACGCCGCGCGGTCCGACTCCGGCAGCGCCACGACCTCGTGAAACAGTGCCTCGATCGCCTGCCAGCGCGCATCGCTCATCGGATCACTCGGCCGAGAGTTCGGCCGCCAGCCACGAGGTCGCGAAGCGCAGGTCGCGATGCACCGTCGCGATCGAGACGTCGAGCACCTCGGCGATCTCCTCCAGCGTCAGCCCGGCGAAGTGGCGCAGCTCGACCATGCGCGCCTTGCGCTCGTCGCGTTCAGCGAGTCTCGCCAGTGCGACATCGACGGCCAGCACGTCGATCGGATCGGCCTGTGGCGCCGCGAGCGACGGCATGGTCACCTGCACCGCCCCGCCGCCCCGACGATCGGCGTGGCGGCGACGTGCCTCGTCCACGAGAATGCGTCGCATGGTGCGCGCGGCCACGGCGAGCACGTGCGTTCGCCCCGCCCACGCTAGGTCGGCGCCGGCGAGACGCAGGTATGCCTCGTGCGCGAGCGCCGTGGGCTGCAGCGTGATCGCCGCGTGCTCACCACGCAGCTGTCGCTCCGCGATCTCGCGCAACTCGGCGTAGACGAGCGGGAGCAGCTGCTCGAGGCGCTCGCCGTCGCCGTCCGGCCCCGGCTTGGGCTGACGGCTCACGTCGTCGTCGAACTGCGGCGGCATGGACGGCCCTCGATCGGATGGGCGGCGCAACGGCATGATTCGGACCGCGCGCTCACGGGCATGGCGCGCGCCGTCCCGGACGGCCGCACCGCAACGGCGAATATGCGGCCGGGCGCCGGGGTCGGCCAACGGCCGCGGGTGGAGGATCGTGGGCGGTCGGTCCGTGAACGGCAGTGGCATGGGCGCCTCCGATGCAAGTGCGGCGGCACCCACCGTGGTGCCGCCTTACAAGGCGAAGCGCACTTTTCGGGCGATTCTTTCGCCGCCGATGGCCGGCGCATGCGCCAGCGCGGCGATGAAGGGGCCCGTCCGTCAGCTTCTCCGAAGGCCTCTCGCTCTCCGTCGGCGGCGAGGACCCGAGCAAGGTCAAGGCCGTGATGGACGCCCTGAAGACGATGGTGCAGGGCTGGCCGGCGACTCCGGACGAGGTGCATATCTACGGCAGCGATGTGGACCCACTCGTCGATCGAGCCCTTGCCGCTGGAGCCCACGATGACCGCCCTCGACCTGGTCCTGCCCACCCCGCGCAAGCTCGAACTCTCCGCGGTGGAGCTGGCGCTGAACGAGGCCGACGCCTGGGCGCTCGTCCGCCACGGGGATCTCGCACGCTCGCAGCTGGTGAAGGCGCTCTTCGCGATCCGTACGCTGCCGTCACGCCTCACCGGCACGGTGGACGACGTGCAGCTGCGCATCGACGCACTCGCCTCCTCGCCCGAGCACCCCGGTTTCCAGATCCTCGTCGATGATCCGCGCGAGGTGGTGGTCGGCGCGATCGGGCAGGTGTGGCAGTTCGACATTCCGTTCGTGCATGTCCCCGACGCCGCCGCCTACGCCGCCTTCCACGAGGCGGGTTGGGTGAAGGTGGCGTGGGCCCTGCGCGTGTCGCCATGGGGCACCAGCGGCAGTCGCGTCGAGCTGGAGGTGCGCGTCGACGCGACCGACGACGCCTCGTGGGAGCGCTTCCGTCGCTATTGGCTCGTCGTCGGTCCGGGGTCGCACCTGATCCGCCGCACCGTGCTCGGCGCCCTCGTGCGTGAGCACGGGACGCCCGAGGATCGCGAGGACGGGCGACCCCTGCCCGGCGACGCCCTGCTGCCGGACGCGAGCGGACGGGTCTCGCACGGCATCACCATCGCCGCGTCGCCGGAGCGCATCTGGCCGTGGCTCGTGCAGATGGGGGGCGGGCGCGCCGGGTTCTACTCCCTCGATGCCCTCGACAACGCCGGCGTGCCCAGCGCGCGCGAGATCCACCCCGAACTGCAGCATCTGGCCGTGGGACAGGTCATCCCGGCAACGCCGGACGGCACCGACGGCTTCGAGGTCCTGGCGATCGAGACCAACCGGGCGCTCGTGCTCGGCGGCCTGTTCGACCCCGAGGCGAAGCAACAGCTCCCCTTTGCGGGACCGAGGCCCGAGCGCTTCTGGCACGTGACCTGGGCGTTCGCGCTGGAGCCCCTCGATGCTCACCACACGCGCCTCCACGTCCGGGCGCGCGCGGCGTTCTCGCCGCAGCTCACGCTCCACGCGGCCTGGATGATGCCGGCCCACCAGCTCATGGAGACCACGCAACTCCACAACCTGAAGCGGCGTGCCGAGGGGCGCGCACGGGACGGGTGGCGCGACATCGCCGAAGGGATCGGCGGCGCGGCCGTCGCGACCGCGGCCCTGTTGACGCCCTTCCTGCGGGCCGGGCAGCGGCGCTGGGGCGTGGACGACGCGATCGCGGCGCGCCCATATCCGGGCGACGAGCGGGTGTCCGCGCCGAGCTCCTCGTGGACCCACGGCATCGAGATCGACGCGCCCGCCGAGGCGGTGTGGCCGTGGATCGCGCAGATCGGCGCCGACAGGGGCGGCTTCTACAGCTACCAGTGGCTCGAGAACCTGGTGGGGTGCGACGTGCGCAACGCCGAGCGCGTGCATCCGGAGTGGGAAGTGCAGGTCGGCGACGGTCTCCGGCTCCACCCGGAGATGCCGGCGATTCCC
Organism: Gemmatimonas sp.; assembly: GCA_011390885.1. GTDB lineage: Bacteria > Gemmatimonadota > Gemmatimonadetes > Gemmatimonadales > Gemmatimonadaceae > JAABRT01. The sequence continues at coordinate 86,458 of JAABRO010000062.1, forward strand.
GTGGTCGAGGTCGAGCGCGGTCGGCACTGGCTCGCCCACGGCGCTCCCGACCCGGCCGCGCAGGCCGAGGGGAAGCCGTGGGTCGACACCACGTGGCTCTTCTTCCTGGAGCCGCTTGGACCGGGGCGCTGCCGCTTCATCAGCCGATACCGCACGGCGACCTCCGAGGATCTCGCGACCCGGATCACCTACGGCGTGGCCATCGAGTCGATCGGCTTCGCGATGGACCGGCGGATGCTTCTCGGCGTGAAGGAGCGAGCCGAGCGCTGACGCGCACCCGCCGTCCGCGTCGGACGACTTGACGGTTCGGAAATGCCGCTGCCTACTTCACCGCAACGTTCGAACGGCACGCCCGCGGGAGGAACATCATGGCACTCGGACTTCTCACGCTGGTCGTCGGCCTCGTCATCTTTCCGCCGATCATCCGGCGCGTGGTGCGCGACCGCGATCACGATCCCGGATCCTTCGCCCTCGGCTGGGGAGTCTCGCTGCTCTGGTTCACCGGGTCGGTCGCACGGTTTGCCGCGCTGCGCATCAGCGTCGTGTGTCTGGTGCTCGCCGCGGTGGGCATGATCGTCCTCACGACCCGACTCCGCAGCGGCACGTAAGCCAGCCTCGCGCACACCGACGGGCACGAGCCCGACGTGCGTGGCGGATCGCCGTCACCGCCCGACGGCGTCGATTCGAGCGAGAACGCGCGCCACCGGTCGGCGGTCGACTGGCGTGGCGTATCGCAATCGCGCCCCCGGGCACATCTTGGGCCGAGCACCTCCGTCGCCTGACGCGGCCGCCACGGTCGCCAGGCCTGCTCCCTCGTCCAGCATCCGCCGAGTCGCTCATGGCCCCGTTCCGCACCTCGGTCGCCGTCGGTACCGCCCTGCTGTGCCTCGCCACCCTGCAGCCATGCGCGCCGCTGCACGCGCAGCCCGCCGACCAGTGGCGCGGGTTTCCCGCCAGTCCCCCGCCCCTCCCCACGCTGCGGCCCGGGGAGATCCAGCTGCGCTACCTGGGCAACGCCGGTTGGGAGATCACCGACGGGCGCACCGTGGTGCTCGTGGACCCGTTCCTCACGCAGTTCGCGCGGTGGGCGGAGAACGGCCCGGATGCAACACCCGACTACGGCGACCTGTACCCGGCCGACACGGCGCGCATCAACCAGTACATCGGCCGCGCCGACTACATCGTGATCACCCACGGACACTCGGATCACGCGCTCGATGCGGGGTACATCGCGCGACGCACCGGCGCCGTGGTGCTCGGCCACGAAACGGCCGCCAACCTGGCGCGCGCGTACGGGGTGCCCGACAGCTCGCTCATCACGGTGCTCGGCGGGGAGGACTACGCCTTCGACGACGGCATTTCCATTCGCGTGGTGCCGAACATCCACAGTGCGCTCGACGACAAGCGGTACTTCAACAATGGACGCGGCATTGCCGGCACCGCGCCGCGCGGTCTCAAGGCACCGCTCCGCCGCGTGGACTATCAGGAGGGCGGCAACCTGGCCTACATCATCCGCATTGGCGGGCACGAGGTGCTGGCCATGGGCTCCATGAACTACCTGGAGCGCGAGATGGAAGGGCTGCGTCCGGACGTGGCGCTCATCGGTGCCAACAGCCAGCGGCTGGAGATCTTCGACTACACCGGCCGCCTCCTGCGCGCGATGGGATATCCCCCGGTGGTGATCCCCACGCACGCCGACGGCTACGGCAATCCGCGCCCCAATGCCGCGGCACTGTCCGACCGCGACCGCTTCCGCGCCGAGGTGGCGGCCGTCTCACCGAACAGCCGCTTCATCCAGCCCACCTGGTTCGAGCCCATCGTGCTGCCCGCGCGCGCCACGCTGGTCGCCGGCGGTGCTGCGGGAGGCGAACGACGCCAGATCAACCCGCCGGGCATCTCGCCGCTCGTGCCCGCGTACTCCGTGGGCATGGCCACCGGCAACGATGTGTTCGTCTCGGGGATGACGGGCTTCAAGCCGGGCACGCAGGACATCGTCGAAGGGGGCATCGCGGCGCAGACGCGGCAGACGCTCGAGAACATCCGCACCACGCTCGAGGCCGCCGGCGCCACCATGGCCGACGTGGTCGAGTGCACCGTGTTCCTGCGCGACATGGCCGACTACGCCGCGATGAACCGGGTGTACCTGGAGTTCTTCCCCACCGACCCCCCGGCTCGCGCCACGCTCGCCGTGTCGGCGCTGCCGCGACCGGCGGCGCTGGTGGAGATCAAGTGCAGCGCGCGGCGGCGGTAGCGCAGGCGGAAGCCCGCGTCACGTTTTCATGAAGGCGACATGATTCCCGGCGAGCTTGCCGTTCGCATCTGCCTCGAGGCGCCACCGGCCGACGTCGCGTGGGCGCTGCGCGAATCCGCGCTCAGGGCACGCCGATCTGCTCGAGACGCCACCCCGACGCCGTGCGCTGCAGCGTCACCGGCAGCACGTCGTCCGCAGGCGGAATGGTCCCGCCGCCCACGGGGATCAGCTCGAACGTCACGTCGGCCGTGAGGTAGGTGCGCGACCCGACCGCGGCATCGTACGCGGCCCCGTTCACCACGCGAATCTCACCGATGCGCATGCGCACGGCGGTGGTGCTGCGGAACATGTTGTCGAACGTCTCCACGTTGCCCGCGGAGAGCCCGGCATACACCGCGCGCACCCGCGCCAGCTGGCGTGTCTCGACCGCCGAGGCGAACGACTCGATCACCGTGCGCGCCTCGCGCGCGAGACGGCTCTGCTCCTCGCGCTGCGCGGCCAGCGCCTCGGCCGAGGCACTCGGCACCGCCGCGGGCGCGGCGCGGGTGGGTGTCGGCGACGCTGCCGGCCGCTGGACGGGCGCCCGCGCGGGGGCCTGATCGGGGGCCGGATCTGAGACCTGATCGGAGGCCTCACTCGGCGGCTCGGCAGCGGTCGCATCAGGCGCTTCCGTGACGGCAGGCGGGATGACGTCCGGAACGGCCGTGCTGTCGGCCGCGAGCGCAGCGCCTGGACGGATTTCCGCATCGGCGGGGCCCGCATTCGCACCCTCGCCGCCGCCGAACCACGCCACCGCGCCGGCGCCGCCGGCGGCCACGACCACCACGAGCGCCGCCACGCCGTACCACAAGGCCAAGCGACCGCGCGTCGGCTCGGTGGCCACGCCCCCATCGGGGCGCGGCGCCTGGGCGGCAGCGGTCGGGGGTACCTCGCGACCGGGCGCGTGGCTCGAGCGCGCGCCGCTCGAGACGCCGCTGCGCCGGCTCGTGCCGCCACCCGGCGTGGCCGACGGGTTGGGCGTATGCAGCAACTCGCCCAGCATCGTGCGGCGCTCCTCCACTGCCGCCAGTCGCACGAGCTCACCACGGAGCGGATCGCCCTCGCCCACCGCCGTGGCCCCCATCGCCGCGAGTGCCTCGGCGAAGCCGGGGAAGCGGTCGCCAGGCTCCTTGCTCAGCATGCGCATGATCGCCGCCTCCATCTCCGGCGGCAGGTCCGGCCGATACACGCCGAGCGGTGGCGCCGGCTCGGTGGTGTGCCCGCGCATGATCTCGAACGCCGAGCCCGTGAACGGCGGCACGCCGGCGAGCAGCTCGTACGCCACGACACCGAGCGAGTACTGGTCGCTCCGTCCGTCGAGCGGCTGCGCGTAGCACTGCTCCGGACTCATGTACGTGGGCGTGCCCACCACCATGCCCGTCTGCGTCTGCGTCGGGCCCTCGGCCACCTTGGCGATGCCGAAGTCGGTCACGAGCGCATCCCCGTCGCCGCTCATGAGGATGTTGCCCGGCTTGATGTCGCGGTGCACCACACCACGCCGATGGGCGTAGGCGAGCGCCGAACCCACCTGGAACAGGATTGCGCGCACGGCGGGAATGGCGAGGCGTCCGTGCGAGCGCAGCACCGCGTCGAGCGCCTGGCCCGCCACGAACTGCATCACGAAGTAGTGCAGGTCGTCGTACTGCCGCACCGCATAGATCGACACGATGTGCGCGTGCTGCAGGTTGGCGATCGTGATCGCCTCCTGCCGGAAGCGCTCCACCATGCCTTCGCCCATCATGATGCCCGGCGCCATCACCTTGATCGCGACGCGGCGATTGAGCGCGAGGTCGCGCCCCAGGAAGACGGCCGCCATGCCGCCACGCCCAAGCTCGCGACCGATCTCGAACTCGCCCTGCGTGGCCTCGCGCAGCCGTTCGAGCACGGTCTCCCAGGGGGATGGGACGGCATCGCTGGGGGCAGGCGTCGTCGAGTCCATCGATGGCGCGGGCGACGAAGACGGTGCGAAGAGCTCCGTGGCGGATAGGCCGGGGACCGCGCCTCCGCACTGCGGGCACACGCGGTCGGCCTCGCCGAGCGGTGCACTGCAGCTGGCGCAGAAAGTGGGGCGCGGCGGGATCATGCGATGGGTCCAGCGTGGGGAGGCCCGCATCGGAGCGGCGTTCGACGGGAAGGTCGCACCCCGGCGGCGCGCGGAGCAAGCGGCGACGCGCCGCGCGTCGCGGCCACGGGCACCGCCGCGCCGACGTGGTCTTCGGTCACCCTCGCCACCCGTGACATCCGGACTCCTGACGGTACGTTCCTCGCATGACGCCACGCCGCATGTCACCGTCCCCGCCGCTCCATCGCGCGACTCGCGACGCCACGGCGCTCGCACGCGGCGCGTGCATCGCACTGCTCACGCTGGCCGCATGCCGGCCACCCGCATCAGTGCCCATGGTCGCTGAGCAGCCACGCGGCCACACCATCACGCTCGACGGCCACTTCACCGACTGGCACTCCGTATCGGAGCCACTCGCGATCGGCTCGACGACCGAGATCGGCAGCGCGGTCCGGCTCGACACGCTCTGGGCCACCGACGATCCGGCGTGGCTGTACCTGTCGTTCGCCGTGCGCGACACGATCACGGCGCAGGGACTGCCCGGCACGCTGCACATCCTGCTCGACACCGACGACGACACGTCCACGGGCAACACGGTGTTCGGACTGGCCGGCGTGGACGCCGTGCTCGACCTCTCGCGCACGAATGCCGGACCTGCGGGCACGCGAGGCGCCGGCTTCTCGCTGCGCGCGCCCGACGGGACCGCCGCCACGCAGGGCCTCGGCGCGCACCGCAACGCCCACGACGTGGGGCTGCTCGTGTTGCCCACCTGGAGCGCCACGCGCTTCGAGCTGCGCACCGCGCGCGCCGGCGCCGACGACGGATTCGCACGGCTCGGCGAGCGTGTGCGCGTGCAGCTGGTGTTCGCCGACCAGGGCGCGGTACGCAGCCGCACGGAGCCGGTGCGCCACACCATGCGCACGCGACGCGGCCCGGATCCGTTCCCGCGCTGGGCCGACGCGATTCCCGCGCGCCCCGCGGGCAGCGTGCGCATGGCGCACTGGAACGTGGCGCACGAGCGCTTTCGCACGCCGGAGCGCCATGCCCGGCTGCTCGCCGCGGTGCGCCCCGACGTGGTGCTGCTCGACGAGGTGTACGAGAACGTCTCCGACGCCGCGTTGGCCGCGTTCTTCGCCGAGCCAGGGCTGGCCGCACTCGGCCGGTGGCAGTGGGTGCGTGCCGAAAGCGGCGGGCGACAGAAGACCGTCGTCGCGACGCGCGACCGGGCCATCCGGCCGGCGGTGTCGATGCGGCGCGTGGAGTTCGCGCCAGGCGCGCTCGACAGCCTGCGCTCCATCGTTCCCGCAGACTTCCGTGGCACGCTCGACGTGGAGGAGAACGACCAGGTCTCGGCCACCGGGGCGTGGGTGGATGTCGACGGGCGCGAGGTCCTGTTCGTTCCGCTCGACCTGCGCAGTGCCGGTCACCACGGCAGTCCGCATGACGCCGTGCGCCTGCTGCAGGTGCGCACGCTGCGCGACGCCATCGCGCGTGAGTTGCAGGGACGTCGTGCACCCGTGGTGATCGCCGGCGACTTCAACCCGGTCGGCGCCTTCGCGCCCGTGGCCGAGCTCATGCGCGGCCTCGACGTGGACGGCAGCGACCTGCACCTCGCCGACACGCCGCGCCTGGGCGAGGCGACGTGGGCCACCTGGCGGAATCCATCCGCCGCGCTCTTCGGGCCCGGCCGCCTCGACCTGACGCTCTATCCCGACGCCGCGCTCGAACGCACCGGCGGCTTCGTGTTCGCGAGCGAAGACCTGACGGCCCCGCGAGCGGCCTCACTCGGACTCGAGCGCGACGACTCGCAGCGGGCCTCCGATCACCTGATCGTGGTCACCGACCTGCGCGCGCGTCGGTGACCATGTTCTCGGGCGAGCGCCGCTAGCCGTTCTGCTGGTGCCAGCGCGTGAGCAGCTCCTGCTCGCGTGCGCGCGTCATCCCCGCGGCACGCTTGGCCCGCTCGGCCGCCGGTCGGGCCTTGTCCCACGCCAGCGTGTCACGCGCCGTGTCGGCCAGCGGGCGATACGTCAGTCCGGCCGCGACCGCGCGCGACACGTCCACGTACATGAGCGGATCGCCGGGAGCCCACGCGGGGAGCTCGCTCCAGATCGCCACCTTCTGCGCCGCGAGGAAGTCCTCCGACACCCACGTGAAGCGCACCGGTGACGACGTGACCGCGCGACAGCCGGCCAGCATCTCGCCGAACGTGAGTCGCGTGGCCGGTCCGGTGGCGTTGAAGTCGCCCGTCGTGCCCGACTCGGCCAGGCGCACGATCCATTCGGTGAGGTCGCGCTGGTCGATGACCTGCGACGAATGATTCGGGTTGCCGGGCGCGAGCATCTCGCCCCCCTCGTCGATCCGCACTGGCCAGTAGGTCCAGCGGTCGGTCGGATCACCGGGGCCCACGATGAGCCCGGGGCGCACCACCGTCGCGCGTCCGCGGAACGCCTCGTGCACGATGTTCTCGGAGATCGCCTTGGTGAGTCCGTACGGCGCCTCGTCACCGTCCTTCCAGTTCGCCGGCGGCTCGAAGCGCTCGGTGCCTTCACCGAGCGGCTGCATGCGCACGTCGCCCGCCGTGGCGTAGCTCATGCCCGGCATGCGATACGCCGAGATCGACGAGACGAACAGGTAGTGATCGGTTGCGTTGCGCAGCGCCTTCGTGCTGCGCTGCACCCAGCGATAGTCGCGGGCGTTGTTGTCGAGCACCGCGTCCCACTTCCGCGTGGAGAGCACGCCCAGGTCCCCTTCCCGGTCGGCGATGATGTGCTCGACCCCATCCACCTTCGTCGCGCTGCGCCCGCGCGTGAGGATGGTGACCTCGTGCCCGCGCGCGAGCGCGTACTTGACCGTGTTGGGTCCGATGAATCCCGTGCCGCCGAGGATGAGCAGCTTCTTCGCGGCACCGGCGCGCGGCGTGTCCTGACGCGATGCGGCCAGCTGCGTCGCCGTGCCGGTCGCCCGGCCGAGTGAGGGGCGCAGCGCCAGCGCGGCGCCGAGCACGGCACCGGTGCGGAGGAAGTCTCGTCGGGAGTCGGTCATGACCGTGGTGTCGGGGAGGGGGCGGGAGGCGCACAGGCCGGCATCTGCGGATGCCGGTGGGGTCGTCTGTTCGCGCTGCGGTGGATTCTACGGCCTGGCGCCGTGAATGCACGACCGCAGCCGGGCGGGGACCGCGGGCGGACGGCGACCTCCGGGTGCCGTGTCAAGGAAACGCCGATGGTCGCCCGGCCGGCGTATTCTACTTTGGCGATATGCTCATACGGCGATCATCCGATCCCGGGCGGGGCGCTCGACGGCGGCGACTGCTCGCCGTCGCGTGCGCGTTCGTCGCGGTCACGACCCCGTCGACAGGCGCCGCGCAGCGTCCGGACGGCTGGCGCTTTCCCGACGCCAGCGGCGCTGCCGCGTGGTTCGCCGTGGTGCGGGACCTCGAGGTCCCGGCTCCCGGACCGCTCGCGTACTACGCGCCAGGGGCGGCGCGCGCCGAGCCCCTGCGCGGAATGCTGCGCGCCCCGGCGTTCGAGATCCTGCACTTCGGCCCGCTGTATGCCCCGACGGCCACGACCGACGACCTCGTCGCGACGCTGCGCGCGGCGGCCCGGCCGGCCGATCCGGCCCCGGCCTCCGGCCGCATCCTCGCGGCGGCACTGCGGGCCACCCTGGCGGCCGACACCCGCGCATCGCGACTCCCCGCACTCGCCGACGCGATCGTGCGCCGCAAGACGTCCGAGCGTGGGCTGGACGCCGCGCGGCGCACCGCCCTGACGTCGCGATGGGAGACGAGCTTCGCGCCGGCCCTGCGCGCCTGGCTCGCGCAGCAGCGCCTGGTGGGCGGCACCGTGCTGGTCATTCCAGCCGTCGGACCCGAGGGACGCGCCTTCGCCGGCCGCCATGACGATCCCCTCGACAACGTGATCGCCGTCGGCACCTGGCCCGCGGCCGGCGAGCCGGACGCCCCTCTCCTGGCCATGCTCCGCGAACTCTGTTTCCCGGCCGTCACGCGTTCGCTCGGCGCAGCGGCGGCCGCCGACCGCGAGGCGGCCAGTCGCCTGGCGTCGAATGCAGCGATTCGCTGCGGCGCACGCCTCGCGGACGCCGTGAGCTCCGCCACGGGTGCCGCGTACCGTCGCCAGTGGGCCGCGGTCGGCGGCGGGCGCAGCGACGACTTCGAGGCACGCTTTCCAGTGGACGCCGAGGTCTGGCGTCCCATCGCCGCGCAACTCGACGCGGCCCTCGGTCCCGGGCGAACGCCCGCGGGCCTTCCCTGAACTCCGGAGCATGCCCATGACTGCGTCGTTGCTTCGTCGGCTCACCCTCCCGGTGGCACTCGCGGCTGTCGCGGCGGCCCCTCGGCCAGCACTCGCCACCGACGGCCATTTCCTCCACGGCGTCGGCGCCGTGAACTCCGCGCTCGGTGGTGCGGGCGTGGCCGGCAGCGCGTCGCTGCTCGGCGCGTTCTTCATGAACCCGGCGGCGCTCGCACAGTTCACCGGCACGCACGGCGAGCTGTCGATGGAGCTCTTCAAGCCTGATCGCACGGTGTCGAGCTCGGCCGGGCCGATGAGCGGGTCCACCCGCAGCAACTCCGAGTTCGTGCCGGTCCCCGCCTTTGGCTTCACGACCTCGTTCAAGGACGGTCGCGTCGTCGCCGGCCTTGCCGGCCTTGGGATCGGCGGCTTCGGTGTGCGCTATCGCGCCGACCCGACCAACCCGATCCTCGCGCCGCGGCCCAACGGCTTCGGGCAGGTGTACTCGAACTTCAGCCTGCTGAAGGTGGCCCCCGCGATCGCGTGGAAGGCCGGCGAAAAGCTGATGCTCGGCGCCGCCGTGAACGTGGACTGGGCATCGCTCGCCGTCGATCCCATGCCGATCGGCTCGCCCGCCGTGGACCCGGGCCCGGACAACACGCCCTTTACCCAGGACGACCGCGCGTACTACTCGGGCGTGGCGCACACCGACGGGGCGTTCGGCTTCGGCGCGCAACTCGGGGTCCTGTACGCGGTGACACCGACCTTCCGCGTGGGCGCCTCGTACGCGACGCCGCAGGTGTTCGAGAAGTTCCGGTGGGACGCCGTGTACGAGAACCCGAACCTGCCGAACTACAACACGGCGCGCACGATCGAGTTCGCGTTGGATGTTCCGGCGGTGTACGCGGTCGGTGTCGCGTACGCGCCCCGGCCGTCGCTCGAGCTCGTTGCCGACGTGAAGCACATGGCGTACGCGAGCACCCGCGGCTTCAAGGACGCCGGCTTCAACCCGGATGGATCCGTAGCCGGCTTCGGCTGGCAGGACATCCGCGTCGTCGCCCTCGGCGCCCAATGGAAGGCCAGCGACCGGCTGACGCTGCGCGGCGGCTACAACTACTCGGGCAACCCGATCCCCGACGAGCAGTCGATGTTCAACATTCCGGCGCCGGCGGTGATCCAGCACCACGCCACAGCGGGCATCGGGTTTGCGGTGCGCCCCGACCTCGAGGTGAACGTGGCGTACTACAACGCGTTCGAGAACTCGATCACCGGTCCGATCGTCCGCCCGGGCGGTGCGCTGCCGGGCACGTCCGTCACGAACGCCCTGTCGGCGCAGTCGATCCTCATCGGGTTCGCACTGAAGCCGTAGGGCGCGGACCGGCGCCCCGCTCGGCAGGTGGCCGGCACGCGCTGGCGCACGCGACGTCGTGCGCCAGCGCGACGCGGACCGCATGCCATGGGGTCGCGCCGCTGGTCATCGGCGGCTTCTCAGGAGTAGCGCCTGCACGCCGTGGTGTCTGGTAGGCACCACCAGCTGACGTACCGCTTCTGGGCGCAGGGCGCCGTTCCCCCCCTCGGTCCGCGGCGAGCGCCTGGCAGTCATGTCGGGCGGCATCGGCGTGCGGCTGCACGGACGCGGAGCAGGTGCTCCGTGAGGTCCACTGCTGCAACCGAGGACGCCATCAGCACCATGCACATCCGCCTCGCCACCGAACACGACCTGTCCGCCGTCGTCCGCCTGCTGGCCGACGATCCGCTCGGGGCGACCCGCGAGCGTGACGCGGATCCGCTCCCGCTCGAATACCACACGGCTTTCGCCGCGATGCAGGCGCAGACCGGCAACGAGCTGCTGGTCGCGGTGATCGACGACGAAGTCGTCGGGTGCCTGCAGCTCACCGTGATCCCTGGCATCAGTCGGCTGGGGGCATTCCGGGCGCAGATCGAGGGCGTTCGCGTTGCCGCGTCGCACCGTGGCGCCGGCGTGGGCGAGGCGCTCGTCCGGCACGCGATCGATCGCGCACGGCACGCCGGCTGCGCCCTCGTGCAGCTCACCACGGATGCCACCCGCGTCGAGGCGCGGCGCTTCTACGAGCGCCTCGGCTTCGAGGCCACCCACCTGGGAATGAAGCTGCGCCTCGACTAGCGGCCCGAGGCGTCCCGTGCCGTGGACTCGACACGGTCCGCGTGCGGACCGACTATGTGCGGCAGACACCGACCACCTGACCGCGCGCGCCCGCGGTCAGCGTTCCGCCTCCTGCTCCGAGAGCCCTGCCATGCCCGCCTTCCACCGTGCACTGTTCGCCCTCGCGGCCATCGCGCTCGCCGCCCCATCCGCGGACGCGCAGTGGACGAACCGCTACCCGAAGGTGGCCGGCATGAGCCACCACGTGTACCTGGAGGGCTACGACCTGCCCACCATGAACGTGGGGCCGACCGACCCGGCCGTGAGCCCCGACGGCACACGCGTGGCCTTCAGCGCGCGCGGGTGGATCTGGGTGCTCGACCTCGCGACCGGTCGCGCCCGACGTGTGACCGACGGTGCGGCGATGGACTTCCGGCCCGCCTGGTCGCCCGACGGCACGCAACTCGCCTTCGTGCGCGACGACACGCGCGACACGTGGATCGTGACGCGCACACTCGCCAGCGGGCAGGAGTCGCGCATCGACACGCCGACGCTCGAACTCGATCCCGCGTTCGGACCCGACGGCACGCTCTACTACAGCTCGGCGGCCGATGGCACGCCCGATTTGTGGAAGGTGCGCGCGCCCGGCGCCGCGCCGGAGCGCGTCACGAGCAAGCGAGGCAACGAGTTCACACCCACGGTGAGCCGCGACGGCGCCACGCTGCTCTACATGCACAAGCTCGCCGGCGACCGCGTGACGGTGCGCAACCTCACCACCGGCAACGAACGTGAACTCGTGGCCGAGCGCATCGTGTCGCAGTCGCGACCGGCGATCAGCCCCGACGGGCGCACGGCCGTGTACGGCTGGGCACTTGATGAACGCTACGAACTGCGCCTCGTGTCCACCGACGATCCGTCCACGACGGTGCGCCTCACCACGGGCGCACGCGGACTGCCGCTCAGTCCTGCGTGGAGTCCGGATGGACGGCACGTGTACTTCACCGAGGCCGGTGCCGATGAGGTGATGCGACTCTACCGCGTGCCGAGCGTGGGCGGTAACGCCGAGGAGGTGCGCGTGCTCGCCTGGGACTGGGGACAGCCCACCGGCACGGTGCGCATCACGACCCGCGAAGGCACGACGCCGGTCGCGTCGCGCATCGCGGTGAGCGATGGCGCGGGACATCCGGCCGTTCCCGCGAGTGGCTTCGCGCAGTTCGCGCTGCAGCACGGGCGCATCTTCTTCTACTCGCCCGGCGTGATCGATGTGATCGTGCCCGCCGGCCAGGTCACGGTGGGCGCGGTGCGCGGCCTCACCACCGCCGAGGCGTCGCAGACGGTGACCGTGGGCGCGGGCGCCGTGGTGGAGGTGTCGCTGGCCCTGCAGCACGTGTGGGATTCGCGCGCGGCGGGCTTCCTCTCGGCCGATCACCACTTCCACCTCAACTACGGCGGCACGTACACGCTCGAGCCGGACGACCTCGTAGGCTTCATGCGCGGTGAGAACCTCGACGTCGCCACGCCCGTGGTGGGCAACCTGCACAACCGCTTCGAGGAGCAGCGGCACTGGGGATTCACGCGCACCTCGGCGCCGCCGCTCATCCAGTTCGCGCAGGAGGTGCGCTCGCACTTCCTGGGTCACGTGAGCCTGCTCAACACGAAGACGCTGTTCTGGCCGTGGATCTGGGGACCGGGCTATCAGGTGTACGGCGCGGACGATCGGCCGAACGGCGAACCACTGGCGTTCGCGCGCGCGCAGGGCGGGTTCGGGGGCTACGTCCATCCGTTTCCCGACCGCGACCCGTTCAGTGTGCAGGGACGCAAGGAACTGCCCGTGATGCTCGCCGTGGACGGAATCCTCGGCAATCTCGACTGGCTCGAAGTGGCCTGCCTCTGGAGCGATGGCCTCGGCACGGCGGCGCTCTGGTACGAGTTCCTGAACCTCGGCCACGCCGTCGCGCTCGAGGCGGGCACCGACGTGATGACCAACTACTACCGCACGATGGCGGTGGGCACCACACGCCTCTATGTGGACACAAAGGGCGCGGCCAACTTCACCGACTACTACGCGAACATGCGCGCCGGCCGCTCGTTCGTGACGAGCGGTCCGATCCTGCTGTTCACCGCCGGTGGCCGGTCACCGGGTGACGCGCTCCCCGTGGGCGGCAACACGCCGTGGGAGCTCACGATGCACTCCGCCGTGCCGGTGGACACGGTGGACATCCTCGTGAACGGCGAGGTGGTGTGGAGCGCGGCGGGGCTGTCGGCGCCGGGCACGAAGACGTACGCAGGCACGGTGGCACTGCCCGCCGGCGGCTGGATCGCGGCGCGCGCGCGCGGCGGCGAGCCGGTGTGGCCGTCGATGAGCGCGTACGCCTTCGCGCACACGAGTCCGGTGTGGATCGGGCGCGTCGGCAGCACCGATCGCGCGGCGATGCGGCGTGCGGCAGCCCGCCTTGGCCCAGTGCTCGACGCGGCGCGCGACCAGGTGGTGATCGCGTACGGCGGCGAGGCCAACGCGCCCACGATCCTCGCGCAGTTCGCGGCGGCACATGCGCGGCTGGAGGCGGCGGCGCGCTGAGCGTGCGGATCGATCGGGCGCTCGGCATGCGCCTCGTGGTCGGGGCCATGGCGCTCCTGCTGTCGCTGCACACGGCGGTGTACTGTGTCGAGGCCGAGAAGGAGGCGCGGGTGTTGTGCGCCCTCAGCCGGGTCGGCACGCACGGCTCGGAGATCGATCGGCTGTTCGGCACCGCGAACCTGCTCACGGTGCGGCGCGAGCGCCTCGACGCCGAGGAGCGGCTCACCGTTTCGAGCGCGCGCAACGCCCACCTGAGCGGCTGCACGCTCTCCCTGGCGCAGGGGCGGGTGACGGCATCCACGTACCACGAGCGCTTCCGCCTCGCCGAGCCAGCCGGCCTGCTGGCTCTCGTGCTCATGAGCGGCCTCGTGCTGCTGCACCTGCTGCTGGCCGCGGGTGTGCCGTTCGGACACCTGGCGTGGGGCGGACGCCACGAGCGCCTGCCGGCCGGCCTTCGCGTGGCGAGCGCGGGGTCCGCGATCGTGCTGGCCACCGGCGTGCTGTGCACCGCCCACCTCACGGGGCGACTTCGCCTGCCCGAGCCGCTCGGACGCGCCGCCGCACTGCTCGGGGAGCCATTGCTCGGCCTGCTGACGCTTGTGTTCCTGCTCGGCGTGTTCGGCAATCTCGCCTCGGGAAGCCGGCTCGAGCGCCGGATCGCCACGCCGGTGGCCTTCCTGCTCACCGTCGCCGGGGTCGTGCTGCTGCTCGGCGGCTAGCCGGCGCGCGGACCGCGCGGAACCCAAGTTCCGGACCGTGTGTACTAAGTTTGATGCTGCGTCCGGCGGGTCCCGTCGCCGCCCCGGTTCCTTCGGCCACTCTCTCATGCGTCCATCCGGTCTGGCCCGCGTGTCGCTCCTTGGCGTGGCGCTCGTGGCGTTCGCCGTACCCGTCCCGGAGCTCGGGGCCACCCCGGAGCACGTCACGGTCGCCGCGCCGAGCCCGTCCCCGGCCGACCTGCTGTACGACGCGCTCGACCTCGACGGCCTGCTCGATCGCGAGGCGTTCGCCGCGGCGCACGAGCGGCTGGTGCAGGAGGGCGTGGACGCCCCCGCGCTCGCCATCGCGGACATGCGGCGGCCCAGCACCGAGCAGCGGCTCGTGGTGATCGACCTGGAGCGCAAGCGCGTCGCGCTCAAGACCTGGGTGGCGCACGGCTCGGGCTCCGGCGGCCTCATGGCCGAACGCTTCGGCAACACGCACAACTCGCACCAGACGAGCCTCGGCCTGTATCGCGTGGGCGAGCGCATCCGAAGCCCCAAGCACGGGCCGGCCCTCCTGCTCGAGGGGCTCGACCGCGGGCTGAACGACCAGGCGCGCGCCCGTGAAGTCATCATCCACGGCGCCGACTACGTGAGCGAGGCGTTCATCGCCAGCACAGGGCGCCTCGGCCGCAGCTGGGGGTGTCCCGCAGTGCCGCGCGACCAGATGGCCGCGGTGATCGAGACGCTGGCCGACGGCGGCTACCTGTACGTGTACGGGGCGTAGGCGGCAGCGGTCGGACGCGCTACAGCACCACCAGATTCGCCGCCGTGGCCCCGATGACGGCGTCCACCGCGATCGATCGGTCGAAGGTCACCAGTCGGCCGCCACGAGCGACCGCCAGCCCCAGCAGCCAGACGTCCGTCAGCTGCCGCGGCCCGTGAATGCGACTGGTGTCGAAACGCGCGGTGTCGAGCACACTTACCGCATCGGCCCAGAACTCGTGCACCGGCTGCATCGTCGCGGCGCGCAGTCGCGCCGCGACCTCCGATACCGATCGCGGAGTCGGGTAGCCGGGATGCGACATGATGCGCACGCACCCGTTCTGCGTGATCGCGCACGACGCCCACCCTTCGGCCACGTGCGCCGCGAACCACGACCACGCCGTCTGGTGGGACACATGATCGGCGTCGAGCAGCGCGATCAGCACATTCACGTCGAGCAGGGCGCGCATCAATACGCGTCGTCGTGACGCAACTCGTCGATGACCTCATTCGTGACCAGCCGACCGCTCGGCGGGAACGGCTGGAAGCCGTACACCGACGGTGTCTCGCGCACCATGGCCGGGGCTGCCGACGCCGTGAGCGCGCGCCGCAGCAGCTCGGAGATGACCTGACCGGCCGTCCTCCGCTCCCGACGGGCCCGCTCCTTGGCCGCCTGAAGAACGTCGTCGTCGATGTCGAGCGTGGTGCGCATGCATCAGATGCTACTGCATCAGATGCAGCGCGTCAATCGACCGGATACCTCCGTGGACCGGCGGCATCCCGCCGCGTCGCGACATAGACTCCGCATACGCCCCGCCACCGCGGCCGGGCCTCAACCTCGCGACCGGAGCGTGCCGTGTACGGACTGATCGGACAGATGCGGGTGGTGCCGGGGCACCGGGACGAGCTCATCGCCATCCTGCTCGAAGGGGTGAGCGGGATGCCGGGGTGCCTGAGCTACGTGGTGGCCGAGGATCCCACGGACGCCCACGCCCTCTGGGTCACCGAGGTGTGGGACCGCGCGGAAAGCCATCAGGCCTCACTGTCGCAGCCCTCGGTGCAGCAGGCGATCGCGCGCGGGCGCCCACTGATTGCCGGTTTCGGCGCGCGCCACGAGACGCGGCCGATCGGGGGGCACGGTCTGGCGACCGGTGAATGATTTGATGCCACGCGAGCGCGATTGGTGACGGCGTACTGAGCGGTGGGTGGCAACGTGGGGCATGCCCACTTGCCCACCGCCCCCTGGCGCCCTCAGACTATGGCCATGCCC
Source organism: Gemmatimonas sp. (assembly GCA_011390885.1). Taxonomy (GTDB): domain Bacteria; phylum Gemmatimonadota; class Gemmatimonadetes; order Gemmatimonadales; family Gemmatimonadaceae; genus JAABRT01. The sequence goes on from JAABRO010000062.1 coordinate 102,499, forward strand.
GCCCTCGCCGATCGCCTCTGGACTGCCGCCGAGGTCCAGGCGCTCCCTGACGACCCCTCGCACCGCGTCGAGTGCGTGGATGGGGTGCTGCTCGTGAGCCCGACGCCACGACTCGCGCATCAGGGTGCGGTGTCGGCACTCAACGTGCTGCTGGAGGGTATCGTACGCCCCGCGGGCGTCGGCACCGTGTTCGTGGCGCCCTCGGAGTGGGTGCTCGATCCGCGCACGCTCGTGCAGCCGGACCTGTACGTGGTGCCGCTGGTGGAGGGGCGGCGGCCGCGCACGTACGAAGAGCGGACGCACGCGCTGCTCTTCGTGGAGGTGCTGTCGCCCGGCACCGCCCGGTTCGATCGCGTGGTGAAGCGCGATCGCTACCTGCGCGCCGGCATCGAGTACTGGATCGTGGATCTCGACTCGCGCCTCGTGGAGCGGTGGGTGCCGGGGGAGGACCGCCCGAGCATCCACGCCGAGGAACTGGTGTGGCAGCCGGTGGGCGCGAGTGCGCCGTTCGTGCTCGCGCTGGAGCCGTTCTTCGTCGAGGTGCTGGGGCCGGCGTAGTTTTGTCAGGCACACCGGCGCGCGTCCGCACGCCGGCGAAGGTCGCACCCTCGTCCATGCCTGCCCGCCCGCTGCCCCGTCGCCCCGTGGTCGTCGCCATCTGCCTGCTGGTGGCGGCCCTGCACCTCGTCACCGGGCCGCAGTACCGCGGACCGTTCCGCGCGTTCGTCACCGGCTACCTCATCGATCTTGCGCTGCCCTTCTCCATGGTCCTGCTGCTCGGCGTGGGGCTCGCGACGGTGCGTGGGCTGCGGTCGTCGTTCGCGCGCGCGGGGCTCATCGTGCTGGCGGGGGTGGTCGTGGAGGGCGCGCAGTACTTCGGCGTGCCGCTCTTCGGGCACACGTTCGATCCACTCGACGTGCTGGCGTACGCGGCCGGTGCGCTCGCGGCGGTGGGGTTCGAGCGGGTGGTGTTCACGGACGCGCGCGCGCCCGAGCGTTGACGGCCGTGTCCCGCTGTCGCGCCGGGCGTCGAGCGGTCAGCCCGCACCGCTCGGCCGTGGCCTCGGCGGCGCGAGCGGGGTGATCACGTCGAAGCGCGAGATGTGCAGGTTGAGGCCGGGTCCCACGCGCAGCCCCGGCACGGCGCGCGGGTTCGCGCCACCGGTGGGGACCGCGAGCACTTCCGTGCCGTCCACGGAAAACGCGAGCGTCCCGGACTCGTGCAGCACCCGCAGCACGTGCCGTTCCACGCCGCCCTTGTGGGCCGCGATCGTGCTGTCGCGCTTCCACGGCACCAGCACCTGCTCGGTGTTTCCGTGGCGCGCCGTGGCGGACACCATGCCGTCCTGCCGCATCAGGAAGCGCAGCGCGGCGCCGCCGTCCGGCCCGCTCGGATCGTTCGACTCCACCACGATGCCGAACGGCTCATCGCTTGGCTTCGGGAAGAGGAACAGCTCCACCTCGATGCCCCAGCGCCCCTGCACCATGACGTCGCGCGGGAAGGTGGACACGCCCTGGTCGGTGGTCGTGAGGTGCCAGCCGGGGGGCATGCGCGTGTAGAGCCAGTCGCCGGCGCGCACGCTGTCACCGGTGACGAGGCGCTGCGGACCGTCGAGGCGATGGATCCAGTCCGAAGGGCCGGCGTCCTGCGCGGAGAGCAGCGCGGGCGTGGGCACCGTGAGCGCGAGACACGCGACGAGACGAAGGGCGAGGCGCATGGCGGGAGCCGGGAGGGCGCGTTGAGGTGGGCCTGCCTGGAAAAACCTGCGCTGGCCGGTCTACCAACGCAATGCCGCCGCCATGCTGCCGCGCTGCTGCGCTGCTGCGCGTCTAGCGGCTCACCGTCCAGGACACCGGCCGGCCGCCGTCGTACGGCATCACGCCATGGAACGGCCGCGGATCATCGTCGAACACCAGCGGCAGGAAGTGGCGGTCGCCCTCCCACATCGGCAGCTCGAGCAGCCGGTCCCGCGGCACCCACGAGAGCGTGCCCTCGGCGTTCCGCGCCGGCGGTTCGCCGGTGAACGCATCGATCACGAACACGAAGCCGAACCAGTCCTCCCCATGCTTGCCGAAACCGGGCCATGAGATGGTGCCGCGCAGCCGCATGGCCGTGGCCTCGAGGCCCGCTTCCTCGTGCAGTTCGCGCCGCATCCCCGCTGCCACGTCCTCGTGCGGCTCGAGCTTGCCGCCAAGTCCGTTGTACTTGCCGAGCTGCTGGTCGTCGGCGCGCGCGATGCGGTGCACCATGAGCACGTGCGTGCCATCGGGCGAGAGCACGTAGCCGAGCGTGGCGAGGATCGGGGTGTAGGGCATGTCAGTAGAAGTACGGACACGTTCGTCGGATCACCAGCAGGGAGTCGTCCGTTAGAATCGGAGACGTCACCTTCGCATTCACGGACACGCGCATGGCATCCTCGCAGCAGCTCTTCGCCGGCATGGGCCTCACCACCACGAAGGCCCCGTACATCGAACAGGCGGTGGCCGCCGGCACGATGTACATCGAGCAGCCCTACGAGCTCTACTCGACCGACAATCACCAGACCTGGCAGCGACTGTACGCGCGCATGCAGGAGCGCTGGTACCGCCACGCGAACCGTCGCTTCCTCGACGGCCTCGACACGCTCTGCTTCGAGGCCACGCGCGTGCCGAAGCTCGAGGAGGTGAACCGCTTCATGGCGCCGCGCACGGGCTTTCGTGCGAAGGCCGTGAGCGGCTTCGTGCCCGCGTTCGACTTCTTCGACTGCCTGAGCCGGCGCGAGTTTCCCACCACGATCACCATCCGCGACGGCGCCTCGCTCGATTACCTGCCCGAGCCGGACATCTTCCACGACATCGCCGGCCATGTGCCCATGCACACCGACCCGGCGTTCGCGGATACGCTCGTGCGCTTCGGCGCGTGCGCGCACCTCGCGGCCGACATGGTGCGCGGCATGACCGATCGCGCCGAGCAGCGGCGCCGGCTGTCGAGCATCCAGAACGCGCTGCAGCGCTTCTTCTGGTTCACGGTGGAGTTCGGGCTCATGCGCGGCATGAAGCCCGACGAGGTCACCGTGTACGGCTCGGGGCTGCTGTCGAGCTATGGCGAGCTGGCGCACAGCGTGTCGAGCGACGCGGTGCAGCGCTACCCGCTGCAGCTCGCGTGGGTGATCAACCAGCACTTCGAGATCGACCACTACCAGCCGCTGCTCTTCATCGTGGACGATTTCGAGCAGCTGTACGAGCACGTGGGCGTGCTCGAGACCTGGATGAAAAACGGCAAGCTCGACAACGTCACGCCCGGCTGGCGCGACATGAGCGAGGCGGACGTGGAGAGCTTCCTGCAAGCGAGCGAGCGCGCGTAGTCTCGCCGCGCGTCGCCGCGCCCCTCCGTCACACCCCGAACTGCCGCAGGTGGTGGTCGAGGTGCTTGGCGAAGAGCACGTTCCACTCGCTCGCCGTGAGCGGGCCGAACGACAGCGATTCGCGCCCCTCGAAGGCGGCGCGACCTTCGGCGGCGACGCGCCGCAGGTACGCGATGAGCCGCTCGCGCTCGGCGCCGAACTCGCGCGCATCGGCAATGCGGAACGCCGGCGCCGTGGGGGCGCTGCGCGGATAGGGCTTGGGCCCGATCACGCCCTGTTTCACGAAGCGGCGGAGCACCCAGCGCATGAGCGCGTTCGGGCGCGCGTGCGTCGTGGTGTAGAGCATCTCGTAGGGCACGCAGCAGTGCGCGAGCATCTGCGCCACGGTCATGCGGCCCCACTGCGGCGTCGACTCGGGCGTGAGCGCCTGCACACGCGTGATCGTGCGCGCGAGATCCTCGACGTCGAAGAGATCAGGGAGGGCGGACATCGTGCCGAGGATGTGTCAGGGCGGCTGCACGACGATCGTCAGCCCCGCCGTGTCCACCATGCTGCCGGTGCCGCGCAGTTCGGTGCGAATCATGTACGTGGCCGGCACCACCGTGGGCGCCGCGGACACGGTGATGAGCGCACGGTCGGGCACCGAATCGGGGACCAGCGTGACATCGAAGCCGGCCGGCGGCGTGAGCAGCCGGAAGGTGACGGGGCCCGTGTAGCCGCCGGTCTCGCGCTCCACGAACAGGCGCGACTCGCGCGTCTCGCCGCCGCGCATGATGATCGGGGTGCGATCGAAGGCGAACAGGAAGCGCGGCGCCGCGCGCACGTCGAGCTGCAGCTGCGTGGTCACCGTCGCGGTGGACGGATGACTGGCCGCAAACACGACGAAGAGTCGGATGTCGGGCGTGTTTCGGCCGGTCAGGAACCGCACGGTGCCGGTGCGCTCACCGTCGCGCAGCTCGATGGGTGGCACCTCGAGCCCATCGGGCAGCACGCTGATCGCGGCGACCGTGATCGGCCCCTCGACACGACCGATGCGTTCGACCGTCGCTTGCACCGACAGCGAGTCCCCGCCGGTCCCGCTGACCAGCGCGCGACTGAAGGACAGCTGCAAGGCCGGCGGCGGTGCGGCGGTGACCTCGAGCTCCAGCGAGGTGGTCCGGTCGGCCACGCCAGGCGCGCGGGCGCGGATGGGAATGGTGAGACGCCCCACCGGCACGTCGAAGTCGAGCGTGACCGTGAGGCTCGCGGACGTGGTGCCCGCAGGCACGTCGACCGGGGCGAGGGTGACACCCGCCGGCAGCGCGACCGCGTCGATGGCAACCGGCGCGTCGAATCCGCCGCTGCGCGCGACCGTGACCTGGAGCGGCGCGGACTGCCCCTGCGTGACCGCGAGCGCCGGTGGCGAGAGCGCGAGCGTGAACCCGGGTTCGGGCGCGATGGGCTCAGCGTCCCCACCGCCACACGCGCTGCTCAACGCGAGGCAAGCCGCGAGCAACGCGACGCGATACCATGACATCCGCAGACGCTAGCCCGACATGTCGGTGGTCGCAAGTCGCGTGTACACTATGACGTCGGCGTGGTGATGACGCAGTATTCATGCGTCACTGTTCCGTCCGCTTCCTTGTCTCCACATGCAGCCGTGGTGTTCATGTCTCCTGCTTGCCTTGCCGTCCACTCGCGCGAACGCACCACCGCTGATCGGTTGTTCGCCAACGTGACTTCGCGCCGCGCGTTGCCTGCGTTGCGCGGCGTCGTGTGGCCAGCGGTGGCTCTCTTCGCCGGACTCCTGTCAGCCAGCACCCTGACCGCCCAGCGTCCCACCACGCTCGCCGGCCGCTCCACCGTGTACGCGCCGCAGGGCATGGTGGCCACCAGCCAGCCGCTCGCCTCCAGCGCCGCGCTCGAGGTGCTGCGCACCGGCGGCAACGCGGTGGACGCGGCCGTGGCCGCGGCCGCGGTGCTCGGCGTGACCGAGCCGCACATGACGGGCATCGGCGGCGACATGTTCGCCATCGTGTGGCTCGCGAAGGAGCAGAAGCTCGTGGCGATCAACGCCAGCGGTCGCGCCGGCTCGCGCATGCTGCGCGACACGTTGCGGGCGCGCGGTTTCCGCGCCGGTTCGCAGCAGGGCGCCATGTCGGTCACGGTGCCAGGTGCGCTCGCCGGATGGGACCTGCTGCTGCGCACGCACGGACGCCGCACGCTGCGCGACGCCCTCGCCCCCGCGATCGCGTACGCGCGCGACGGGTTCCCCGTCACGCCGATCATCTCGGCGCAGTGGGCCGAGCAGACCGAGCTGCTGCAGCGCGACTCGGCAGCCGCGGCCACGTACCTGCCCGGCGGTCGTGCACCGCGCGCCGGCGAGTGGTTCACCAACCCGGACCTGGCGCGCACCATGCAGGCCATCGCGGACAGCGGGGTGGGCCACTTCTACGGCGGCGCACTCGGCCAGCGCCTCGTGCAGCACGTGGAGCGACTCGGCGGCTTCCTCACGCTCGACGACCTTCGCGCGAACGCGCCCACCTGGGTGACACCGATCTCGGTGCCCTTCCGCGGCTATCGCGTGTGGGAGCTGCCGCCCAGCAACCAGGGGATCGCCGCGCTCGAAATGCTGCGCATCCTCGAGCCGTACGACCTCGCGGCGATGGGGCACAACTCGCCCACGTACCTGCACCACCTCATCGAGGCCAAGAAGCTCGCCTACGCCGACCTCGACCGCTTCGTGGGCGACGCGGATCACCTCGAACTCTCCCCCGACGAGATGCTGGGCGATGCGTTCATCTCCGCGCGCCGTCAGCTGCTGAACCCCACGCGCGCGCAGGAGCGCGTGGATCCCGGGCCGGCGCGCACGCGCAGCGAGACCGTGTACCTCGCGACGGCTGACGCCGAGGGGAACATGGTGTCGTTCATCAACTCGATCTACGACTACTTCGGCTCGGGGGTCGTGGTGCCGGGCACGGGCTTCGCGCTGCACAACCGCGGCGCCGGCTTCACGCTCACGCCCGGGCTGCCCAACACGGTCGCGCCCGGCAAGCGGCCGTTCCACACCCTCATCCCGGGCTTCGTCACGCGCACGGTGAACGGGCGCGACGAGCCGTACATGAGCTTCGGCCTCATGGGCGGCGGCGTGCAGGCACAGGGGCACGTGCAGTTCCTGCTCAATCACTTCGTGTTCGGCATGGACCTGCAGGCGTCCATCGACGCGCCCCGCTTCCGCCACTACGACGGCTATCGCGTGGCGCTCGAGGCGCCCTTCAGCGATGCCGTGCGCGCTGGCCTCGAAGCCATGGGACACCGGCTCATCGAGCAGCCGCCCATCGCATTCGGCGGCGCGCAGGCGATCATCCGCCTCACGCGCGGCTACTCGGCGGGCAGTGATCCGCGCAAGGACGGGATGGCGGTGGGGCACTGAGGCTCCGCGGCGCGTCGGCGAGGTCTCGAGCGGTCGGCGCAGATCGGCGTGTTCACGGCGGCGACGACGACACCAGGCGGTAGCGCACGAGGTGCTCGACATCGAGCGCGTCCTTCTCCACGGCGAGGATCTCGCTGTCTCGGACGCGCAGCAGTTGCAGCGCCGCCGCGTGCTCGAGCCGCGCCGTGAACGCGCGGCCGTCGCGCGACAGCCGCGTCCAACGGCGCACGCCGTCGTCCTCGTGCTCGCGCACGTGGTCACGCAGCCAGAGCGCGCCATCGTCCCCGACCAGCAACGTGTCGAACGCCGGAAACTGCGCGGCGCGCGGGTGCGTGGCGGCATACCGCGCTATGGCGTCGCGCTGCGCCTGCGTGCGTGACTCGGCGAGCCAGATCCCGGTCACGGCGTCCACGTCGGCCGATGTCACCGCGCGATCCTCACCGCGCCAGCGCACGATGCGCCGGTCACCGTTCAGCCCCACGCGCTGCAGCTGCGTGAACTCGGGGTCACCGATCCAGTAGCCGTCACCCGCCGGTGCGAAGCGCACGAACTCGGCGAAGATGGCCGGCGAGAAGGCCCCGTCGGGATCGTTCCCCTCCTGGTATTGCAGCGTCTGCGGTGGACTGCCCAGCTCCGTCACCACCGAACGCGACGCATCCGCGCGCAGGAGCGTGGTGGGCGTGCGCAGCGCCTCGCGCGCGCCCTCGGTGGTGCGTTCGAACGCGCGCTGCTCGAACAGCGCCTCACGGCCGTCGAGCAGGCCGAGCCACGCGGCACGCCCCGCCAGCGTGGGGAGCTGCGCCTCACCGACGAGCCCGACCGACTCCACGAACAGGCTGAAGCGACCGTGCCGGATGTCCCACACGAGCAGCGTGTCGGGTGCGGTGCCCGCCGCCGCGAGCGCCTCCACGCGAAGCGGCGCGCGGAACTCGCCGGGGCCGTCACCCGATCGCCCCGTGGTCCATCGCAGCGTCCCGGTGCTGTCGAACACGCGCAGCGTGCGCGACGCGTCGAGCACGGCGATCGACCCATCGGCGCGCAGCGTCGCATCGGCAATGCGGTTGAACTGGTACGCCTCGTCGCCGTCGGTCACGCCGATGCGCACGAGGGGCGCTTCGGCGACGCGCAGTTGCGGCAGCGCGGCGAGGTCGACGAGGCCGTGGTCCACGATCGACACACCCGCACTGTCGCGCACCGACGCCAGCGCGGGGCGTTCGGGCACGGTGTCGCGACAGGCCACCAGGGAGAGCAGCAGCATGATGCCCGTGGCGCTGGTTCTGATGACTGGCATGGTGACGGTCGGGAGGCGATGAGACCGACGCAGCGGTCAGGGCGCGCGCGACCGCGCCGGTTCGGTGGCGGCGGACCGGAGCAGCCGCTCGAGCGCCGACGCCGTGCCGGCAGCGCCGTTCGCGCCGTTCGCGCCGGTCGTCGGCTCCGCGCGCGTGGCTGGCGCCGCCACCTCGTCCGTGAGCAGGAACGGGGCCTTGCCGTCGGTCACGATCACCTTCGCGTTCGGGCTGCGCGCCAGCTCGCGGAACGCCTCGATCGACTGGTAGGTGAGGATCGCCGGCGAGAGTCCTTGCGCGATGATCGCCCACGAATCGCGGATGCCGGTCGCCTCGATCGTGCGACGCTCCGCCTCCTGGCGCTCGCGATCGAGCACGAAGCGCATCTGCTCGGACCGCTGCTCCGCCTCCAGCTTCTCCTCGATCGCGCGCGCGAGGTCGACTGGCAGCCGGATGCTCTTGAGCAGCACGTTCTGGACCTCGAAGCCGCGTGCCTCGAGCACCGTCATCATCTGGGTGCGGATCTCGGACTCGATCCCCGAGCGCGTGCCGGAGTGCATGTCCTTGGCCATGTAGCGCGCCGACACGTCGGCCGCCGCCGAGCGGAAGACGGGAATGATGATGTCCTCCTCGTACGCCGTGCCGCTCGTGGCGAGGATGTTCGCGACCTGGTCCGGCTTGACGCGATAGAGGATCGAGACTTCGGCGGAGACGTTGAGTCCCTCGCGCGTGGGCATCTCGAGGCGCACCTCGCGGTTGACGACGCGCGCGGGCACGCGCACCACGGAGTTCACGCCGGGCACGATGAGCTGGGCGCCCGGCTGCAGGGGCCCGCTCGTCACGCGACCGAAGCGGGTCTTCACGCCCAACTCGTCCTGGCGGACGATGGCGCAGGCACCGAGGGGAAGCAGCAGACCGAACACGACCAGGGGGCGAGCAACGCGTCGCATGACCATCTCCTGAACCACCGTGCGCAGGGCGCACGCATCTCGAGGTCTCGTGGCGGGCCCGCCTTGGGACACCGAGGCGCCCGCACCCCGGAGGCTAGGATCCGCGCGCGCCACGGGACAGCGGCGACCGCATCGATCCTCTCTATGGCCGCGTGTGGGAGATGATGGGGCACGAAAGGGAACTTCCGCGTATCGTGAGGTGTCCGCGTTCGGTCGCCGTCATCAGCCGCCCCCCGCTGCCGCTCCCCCATGCGCCTCCTCCTCGCCCTCCTGTTCCTCGTCGCCACGCTCGGCGCCCCGCTTGGTGCCCAGCCCATGGGTCGCGAGGGCGACTTCCTCATGCGGAACGTGACGCTCGCCGGCGGCACGCTCGACACGCTGCGCCTGCACTACACCACCCTCGGCACACCCCGTCGTGATGCGCAGGGCGTGGTGCGCAACGCCGTGCTCATCCTGCACGGCACCACCGGCAACGGGCGCGGCTTCCTGTCGCGCAACTTCGCGGGTACGCTGTTCGGGCCGGGACAGCTGCTCGACACGGCCACGCACTACGTGATCCTCCCCGACGGCATCGGCACCGGCCGCTCGAGCAAGCCGAGCGATGGCCTGAAGGGCGCGTTTCCCGGCTACGGCTACGACGACATGGTCACCGCGCAGTACCGCCTTGTGACCGAAGGGCTCGGCGTGAACCACCTGCGTCTCGTGATGGGCACGTCGATGGGCGGCATGCAGACGTGGATGTGGGGGTACCGCTACCCCGACTTCATGGACGGCCTCGTGCCGCTGGCCAGCGTGCCCACGCAGATCGCCGGCCGCAACCGCATGATGCGCCAGATCATCGCCGACGCCATCCGCCAGGACCCGGCGTTCAATGGCGGCCACTACGCCACCACGCCGGCCGGCCTGCGCACGGCCCTCAGCATGCTGTTCATGATGACGTCGAGCCCCATCGCGCAGCAGCAGCAGGCGCCCACGCGCGACAGCGCCGAGTCGTACATCACGAACTGGATGACGCAGCGGCTCGCGAGCACCGACGCCAACGACTTCCTGCTGCAGTTCGAGGCCTCGCGCGACTATGACCCGTCGCCGCACCTCGAGCGGATCACGGCGCCGGTGCTGGCCATCAACTCGGCCGACGACCTCGTGAACCCGCCGGAACTCGGCCTCATGGAGCGGCTCGTGCCGCGCGTGCGGAACGGACGCTACGTGCTGATACCCACGAGCGAGCGCACGCGCGGACACGGCACGCACTCGCTGCCGGCGATCTGGAAGGACGAACTGGCGGCATTCCTGCGGTCGCTGCCGCAGCGGTAGAATCGACCCGCATCCATCGCGCTATCTTCCGGGTGAACGCAGCACTTCCCCCTTCACCGGACGACAGCGATGAGCACGACCCCCACACGCAGCGTGGCGATCCTCGGCGGCGGCAACCTCGGCGTGGCCCTCGCCAAGGGCTGGGTGCGCGCCGGCCGCTTCACGCCGTCGCAGGTCGCGATCACGCGGCGCCTCGCCAGCCGGCTCTCGGCGATGACGCAGGAGGGATACGCCGTCGGCACGAGCAGTGCCGCGGCCGTGCAGGCCGCCGACCTCATCGTGATCGCCGTGCAGCCGCAGCAGCTCGATGCGCTCTTCGCCGAGATCGCGCCGCACATCGATCCGGCGCGTCATCGCGTGATCTCGGTGGTGTCGGGCGCAAGCATCGCCGACATCCGCCGCGCGTTGGGCGAGTCGGTGGACGTGGTGCGCGCCATGCCCAACACCGCCGTCGTCATCGGTGAGAGCATGACGTGCCTCGCCGGCGACGAGCGCCCCGGCGGCGCGCTCGAGCAGGCGCGCGACCTGTTCGACCTCGTGGGGCGTACGCTCGTGATCCCGGAGGACATGATCGTGCCGGCCACCGCGCTGTGCGCGTGCGGCATCGCGTTCTTCCTGCGCGTGATTCGCGCCGCGATGCAGGGCGGCATCGAGATCGGCTTTCATCCGGAGGACGCGGCGCTGCTCGCCGCGCAGACCGCGCGCGGCGCCGCGGCGCTCAGCCTGCAGGAGGGCGCGCACCCGGAACGCGAGATCGACCGCGTGACCACCCCGCGCGGCTGCACGATCGCCGGCCTCAACGAGATGGAGCACCAGGGGCTCAGCTCGGCGATGATCAAGGGCATCGTGGTGTCGGCGAAGGCGGCGGCCGGACTGTACGACAGCGATCGGTGAGCGCCGGGCGCACACGTCACGATCGCGTGACGCGCGAGGGGCGCATAGGTACGCGCGCGCACTGACGGGTACGCGAGATATGCCTCGCCTCCTGATCCGGCTCGCCTTCGGCTGCGCGCTCGCGCTCCCCGCGGTTCCATCGCTCGCCGCGCAGTCCGCCGCACACGTCGGCCTGCAGGGTGTGCTGCACGAGAGTCGTTCGGCGGTCGGTGACCCTCTCGGCGTGAGCGCCCAACTCGACATCACGGCACGCGAGTGGCTCGACGTGCGCTTTTCCTACGGCGTGAGCCGCGGTGCAGGGCAGCGATTCGCGCCCTGCGGCGATCCCGCGATCAACTGCGCACCGCGCCAGGTGAACATCGACACCCGCCTCACCACCGCGGGCGTGGCCCTGCCCATGCGCCTCGGGCGCCGCGGCCCGCTCGAGTGGCGGCTCGTGCCCCGGCTCGACGGGCACGGCGTCGACGGGACCGCGCTGCTCGGCGCCTCGCTCGGGCTCGAGGCCCGGTACCGTCGCTCCCCCGACAGTCGCCTCGAGTGGCTCGCCGCAGCCGACGTGAGCGGCACGAGCGAACTGCCGGCCACCGCCGACCGTCCATCGTACGACGGCGCGCTGCGGCGCTTCTCCCTCGGCGTGCGGTACCGGTTCTACACGCGGCGCTGAGCGCGGCGGGGCCGCCAGCCGGCCGCACCCACTCCTACGCTCCGCCGGGCGTCGGCTACGTCACTTCGATCACGCGGCTACGTCACACGGCTCATGTTGACGGGGGTCGGCCCGACCGAGCTTGAGGGTGTTCACTGCACTCCCTCTCGACGGAGGTCGTCATGCCCCGCTTCGCCAATCCGCTCGCCGCTGCCCTGGTCTCCCTCGCGACCCTGACCAGCGCCGCTGCGCTCGCGGCCCAGTCGCCCGTCCAGACCGCCACCACAAGTTCGAGCCCGGCCGTGAATGCGGCGCCGTCCGACGCAGCCGCCCGCCCTACCCTCCTTGTGTCGCCCGCCGTGGGGAGCCTCGTGCGCGTCACCCTGCCCGCCCCGTCAGCCAACGCGCCGCGGCGTCGCCACCTAGGCACCGTCATCATGCTCGAGCGCGACTCGATGCGCGTCTACTGGCGCGACGGCGACTCGTCCACCACGATCGCCCTCGCCGACGTGCAGCGGCTGGAGGTGAGCCTGGGCCGGCACCGTCGAGTGCTCCGGTCGATCGGCATGGGCACCGTGATCAGCGCGGGCGGGTTCGCCCTGCTCACGGCCCTCACGCACGGCGACAGCTGCCCGTCCACCGGCTGCGACTGGTTCTACTTGAGCCGCGGCGAGGCCGCCACGCTCGCCGGCATCATGGGCGCGATCGGTGGCGCGGTGGTGGGCGGCATCGTGGGTGCCGTGCGCACCAGCGAGCGCTGGCACACCCTCACCCGCGGCGACGTGACGGCGCGCCTCGCGATCACCCCGCAGCTGGGCCGGTCGAACGGCGTGCACGTACGCGTGGCGTTCTGACGCGTCTCGCGGTCGTCACCTGCCGCATGGCGACCGACCGACGGCGTCAGGCGCCCGTCACCCGCCGAGTTCGTTGAGCCGCGGGTTCACGAACGTGTTGTAGATCGAGCCGAAGGTGAAGCTGAGCCCCACCGAGCCGCGCAGGCGATAGGCCGTGGCCAGCGCGCGCTGACGCGTCAGCACTTCGTCATCGCTCGCATCACCGCGCGCGAGGTACAGCTGGTCCTGCACCTTGGCCGCCTCGGCGCTCAGCTCGAGCGACAGCCCGCGCGAAATGCGCAGCGTGGTGCGGCCGTTGAACGACACGTTGTACCGTTCCGCATCGTGCAGGTACTGCGTGTAGCGGAGCGCGGCGTCGATCTGCCCCCATGTCTGGCGCGACTCGCCGGCCACCACGACACGAGCCACCGGACGGGTCTCGCTCGTCTGCTCGTAGATCGTGATCTCGCGGTAATCGAAGAACTGTCCGCCCAGCGACACGATGCCCACGAGCTGGCGACTCGTGGCCTCCCGCCACGGGAAGACGTTGTACTCCGCCGACAGCTCGGCATTCGCGTACGCGTCCTCGTTGCGGAACTCGTTGAGCCCCGTGCGCAGTCGCGTGCCCACCGACCAGTGATCGCTCAGGCTGCGCACGATGCGCGCGGTGGCTTGCGCGGAGCGCAGGATGAACGTGCGCTCGGCGCCATCGGAGAGCTCGAACCGCCGCGCGCGGTACTCGTTGTCGGCGTTGAACTCGAGCCGCCACTCCTCGGTGACCCGGTTGGCGCCGAGCGATCCGGAGAGGCGGTACTCGCCGGATCGGCTCTCCGACTCCGCGTTGCCGTTCAGGCGCACGCGGTACACCCAGAGGTTCCACGGGTCCTTGGGTTGCTGCGTCGACACGGCCTGGTCCCCCACCAGCGGGTCGTACTGCACGAGCAGGCGCTCGAGCAGCTGCGCCCCGCGTGAGCCGCGCGCGACGCGGGTGGCGAGCCCCACGTGGATCATGCGCGACAGCGTGCGCCGCCGTGTGTCCTCGGCGATGTTGGGCGGCGTCGTGGCCACGAGCGTGTCCGTGCGCCCCGCGAAGGCCCGCTGCCCGATGAACTGCAGCGTGTACTCGCCGCCCCCCGAGCCCGTGCCGATGCGCGTGATCAGGAGGTGCACGTCGGCGTCGAGCCGGTCCTGCGTGAAGACCGCGTACGGGTGCTCGGTGATCAGGAAGTTCCGGTCACAGCCGCCCGTGGGGCAGTCGAGAAAGACCTTGACGCGCGGATCGTCGTCATCGGGCTGCGCGGCAAGCGTCACCGGCAGCATCGCCAGGAAGCAGGCCCCGACGGCGATCGCCAGCCGGGCCATTGGGGAGGGGAGCGAGGGCATAGAACAAGTCTATGCGCGTGCACGCGGGTCAGGGCGTCGCGAGCGCCTCCGTCACCGCGGTCGGCAGCAAGCCGAAGGCCGCGGACGCGAGGTTGAGCGACGTGCTCGGACTGCCGTCGGGATTCCACACATCCACCTCCGTGAACGCGCCCGCTGCCGTGGTGGCCTCGGGCACCGGCGGACGCAGCCGCTCGGCGGCCAGACGGCCGAATCCACCACGCGCGACCAGCGCGCGCGCCGCGGCCACGAGGTCGGCCGGATCGTCGGGCACCTCGGCGAGCGAGACACCGAGCCGGTCGGCGCACAGCTGTCGCCGGAAGGCGAGGAGCTCCTGCGGCCGGCCGTTCTCCAGCCGGTCGTCGAACACCGACACCGCGTACGAGCTGTCGTACGACAGGCCGCGCCGCCAGAGGTGCGTGGTCCCCACCATCGCCCATGCATCGTCCACGATCACCGTGGTGGTGGCCAGCTTGAGCGTACGCGCCGGCCCCGCCGACGGAGAGATCACGGCCACGCGCGCGGCCCGTGTCTCGGCGCCCAGCCGGTCGAGCGCTGCACGGGTCACCTGGTCGCGAATGCGCTGATACGCCTTCGGAATGCCCGCGTCGAAGAAGACGGGCACGCAGGCCAGCACGCGCAGCCCCGGGCGCTCCGTCATGCGCGTGAAGAGGGTGTCGAGCAGATGCACGCGGTCGTCCGTCTCGCCGAACGCGAGGTCGTCGAGCGCCGGCGTCTCGAGGTAGATGAAGTCCTCGGCCCGCTCGATGGCGCGCACGAGCGCCGTCGCCCCCTCGCGCGCCCCTTTCGCGGCGGCGAGGAAGCGGCGGTCGAGCGCGCGCGCGATGCGGTCGGCGCTGTCGCTGATACCCGCCGGAATCGTGATGCCGGTGCCGCTGAGCGCCGAGCGGATGCTCGCCAGCCCCTCGCCGAACGGGTAGCCGCTGCCGCCCACGAGCGCCGCGAGCTCGCTGAGCCCCACCTCGGCCTCCATGCCGGCGGCCACGGTGCGCAGGCCGGCCACCCAGAGGCTGTCGGCGGCGGGCGCCGTGGGCACGGCGAGGTCGCCGGCCTCCACGGTGGTGGCAAGGTCGATCGTGCTCGTGGCCACGCGGTCGCGCACGTACTCGGCAACCCCGCGCACGGCAGGTCCCTCCACGCGGGCGCCCACGGCAATCACATCGGGGCCCGCCGGACAGAGCGGGTGTCCATTGTGGTGCGGCAGGAGCCCGTGCCGGTCGCCAAGCGCGGGTCCACCGCCCACCGCGGCGCGCGAGGCA
Organism: Gemmatimonas sp.; assembly: GCA_011390885.1. Classification (GTDB taxonomy): domain Bacteria; phylum Gemmatimonadota; class Gemmatimonadetes; order Gemmatimonadales; family Gemmatimonadaceae; genus JAABRT01. Next base: position 117,838 of record JAABRO010000062.1, read on the forward strand.
CCGGCCGCCGTGGCCGCCACCACCAGTTCGCGTCGCTCGAGCCCGGGGAACGGCTGACCGGCGGCCCAGGCGTTGGGGAGCGTGCGCGGCGTGCGCCGCACCGTCGCACCGGTGGCGGCGAGCGGCGCGTCGCCGTCGCCGGTGGGCGCGCCCTTGAAGGCGGGCGGGGTGAGGCGAAGGGTGAGCGTGGCGCTCGCGGCCGCAGCGAAGGTGCCGAGGGCGCGCATGACCGCCGTGATCGTGGCCGGGTCCACCAGCGTGAGGCTGCCGCCACCGAGCGCGACCACCTGCGTGCCGGAGGCGATGTTCGCGCCGGCGCCGAGCGTGGCGACCTCGCGCCCCTCCTCGCAGAGCAGGAACGGGCCGGCGGCACTCGCGGCGCTGGCCACCGTGCCGCCTACCGGCGCCGGCCGGTCGAAGCGCTGGTCGGCGAAGAACCGCTGCCCGCGCGCCGTGACCACCAGCACGCTCACGCCCATGGGCGTCTCCGGGGTCGCGTCCCCGTCGGCGAGCGGTGCGACCACCCGGGCCACGCCGCTGGCGTCGGCCAGCCCGGCACCACCGTCGAGCTGGTACCGCGTGCCGGTGGTGTGGTTGAAGCCCTGCGTCCAGCAGCGTACCCACGCACCGGCCGCCTCCGTGCCAAGCTCCACGGTGAAGAGCACGCGCTGGCCGGCCACCGTGCCGCCGACCTCCGCACCGCCCCCCACGAGGGCGGCGGCGGTGAGGGTGATCGACGCCGGCACCGGCACGTCGGGGAGGGCGCCGCCGAGCGGCCCCCAGTCGAGGGACACGGCCGAGGCGGCGAGGCGCGACGGAACCGCGGCGCCCCCGTCCTGCAGGCGCAGCGCCTCGAGCGCGGTCGTGGCGACATCGTCGGTGGTGCGGAGCAGGCAGGGGCGCGTGGCCCGATCCACGAGCTGGCGCGTGGTGGCCCGCTCCTGGTCGGCGGCGCGCCGCTGCGCGGGGGCGGCCGCCGCGCCGTCAGCGTGCCGCGGCTGCCCGGTGAGATGATGCTCGATGCTCAGCACCGCCACGCACACGTGGTCGCGCTGCAGGATGGGGTCCACCGGGCCGTCGGCGAACAGCGACACCGTGTCGCCGAAACGGCCGTCGGGGAGCACGGCCATGCGAGGGATCGGCAGGTCGTCGGGCGCGCCGGAGGGCGCCGCCGAAAAGGCCAGGTCGAGCGCCCCGGAGCCGGAGCCACGAAATCGGTTCGCTCCTGAACCATCAGCGTTTCCGCTCACCGCGACCCGCGCCAACTCCTCGGCCGTCAGCGCGCCGCCGAATGCGTTCACGAGCTGCACGGACAGCCGGTCCGCCCCGGACGCAACCGGGGCGGTGCGCGTGTCCACGCCTTCCGCGAACAACTCCTCGAAGCCGTTGTCGGCGTGCGTGGCGAGGTAGCGCCACCAGCAGGCCACCGCGCCGGGGTCCACGGCGTGCCCGCGCTGGTCGAAGGCCCACAGGCGCACCGAGGTGCTGGTGGGAAACTTGAGCAGGAACTGCGACTCGCCGCCGGTCACGCCGGGGCGGAACGGGTCGCGCATGGGCGCGGCGCCGTTGGCGAGCGCGCCACCGTCGGCGGCGAGGCCCAGGTAGGTGAGTTTCTTCTCGTCGGTGTCGACGGTGGCTGGAAACGGGAACGGGAGTCGTCCGTCAAACCACGACACATCAGAAACAGCATCGACAATCTCGAGAGCCAGTGATCGTACGATTGGCCTCGTCGCCCGGTTCGTGACCGATGGCGCACCGAGCGTTGGAATGGCACGCATGAGCGCCCCGAGCCGCTCCGAGGCCTGCGGGAGCAGTTCGTACACCGCCACCAGGCGGTCGTCGGTGAAGGCCAGGCCGTCGGGTCCGCGCAGGTGGGCGAGCCCCAGCGGACGCGGATCGGTGGCCATGTAGAACGAGAGGATCCCGGCCACGGGCGGCCGCCACTCGACGTCGCCGTCGAGGGTGAGGGGGACCGCGAAATCGGCCTCAGGGAGAGGCAGCTGCACCGTGTCCGCCGAGAACCACGGACCGAGCACCGGGCTGTGCAGCCCGAGGCTGCGGGGGGAGGGCGTGAGGGTGATCATCGCCGTCAGCTCCGGGTCACGGGGGTGGAGGGCGCGCTCAGGCGACCGCCGGGATCGAGGGTCACGACGCGCCAGCTCGTGCCGACCGGCGGGTCTTCGCCCACGGCATCGATCAGGCGGAAGGTGCGCGCCACACCGCTGCCGATGGACGCCGTCGGGTCGTCGGCCAGCACCGTGCCTACCCGGCTCTCTCGGCCACCCGGCAGGCGCCGGTACACGTCGAACCGGTATCCGCCCATGGCACCACGGCGCAAAATCTCTGTATGCTGCCAGGTTACTGTCGCGTTGGCGCCGCTCACAGCAAGCGTGAGACCGATAGGCGCGGCCGGCGGATCGGGCGGGATGAATGCCGAACTGACTGGGCCACTCGCCGGACTCCATTCACCCGGGAGCGTGGTGCCGGGGGGCGAGGGGGCCTGCACCTCCACCCGCCAGGCCATGCGCGTCCACGGCGGAAGCGCACCGTCCGCGAACCGGTCGGTGCCGGCGTCCACCAGCTCGAACACCTGTGGCCCGTCCGTGGCGGGATCGCTCGCCGGGTCGACCGGCGGCACGTCGCCCTCGGCCACGATCGGCATCCGCAGCGGATCCGAATCGGCCACGCTCCGGCGCAGCCGGTACCGGGCCGCCGGCTGCGGACCGCGCACCACCGTCACCGACAGACGAGCGGCTCCGGTGTCGGTGAAGCCGGCGAAGTCGAGCAGTGGCCGCGGTGGCGGACCGCCCGAGGGCACCGCCACCGGCAGCAATGTGGCAGCGGTGAAGTCGCTTTCCACATTCTGGGCACTGAGCGCCACGATCTTGAAGAAGGCGAGCACGCGCAGCGAGCCGGACAGGTCGTGCGCGTAGCGCAGGTCGGTGCCTGCCAGCGGCTCCGCGGTGAGGTTGGTGAACAGGTCGCGCGTGAACACGGCCGCGTGCGCCGGGTCGCTCCAGACGGCACCGCGGTGCGCGGCGTCGGGCGCCGCGTCCACGGCGGCCACCACGGCGGCCACCGCGGCGTTGCCCGCCGCGCCCCGCTCGGCGAGCGCCGAACGCAGACGCGTCTCGTCGGTGGTGTACACGCGGTAGCGCGCGTTCGGCGTGCCGGTCCAAGTGAGCACCACGCGCGCGCGCCCCACGGCGTCGGGGCGCGCGCTGTAGCGCAGCGTGGGGTCGAGCACGACCGCGGCCGGCGGACGCGGGTCGACCAGGTCGCGGCGCACCACCTCGCACGGGTCACCGTAACCATTGGCGTCGTACCACTGCGCGTCGAGCTTCGCCTCCACGCTGCCGGCGCGCGCGATTACACCCGCTGGCGGCGTGATCGTGATGGCGAACTTCGGCGCGAACACGGCCGGCAGCGCGACCTCCTCGCTCACACTGAGCCCGCCCACCGTGCCGGACACGCGCGCGCCGAGCAGTGGCAGGCTGCCGGCCGCGAGGTCGTCCACGCGCGGCACGGTGAGCACGGCGCGCAGCGCGCCGAAGCGTGGCGCATCGTCGAGCGGTGCAGCGTTGGCGAGGTCGTATTCGAGCGACATCACCGGCGTGGGCGGCTTCGTGCGCGCCTTCGCCCCCACGGCGCGGGTGCCCCAGTCGCTCCAGCGCCCCCACCAGTCGGCCTGCGCGATGCGATAGGTCACCGCATCGGGCGGCGCGACGCCATCGGCGAAGCGTCCGGTGCCGGTCTCGGTGGCTCCGTCGGGCACGGTGGGCACCAGCGCGAGCGCGCGTCCCGTGTCGTCGTGTCGCTCGTTGAGGCCGGTGAGGCGGCCACCGCTCTCGCGCGCCACCGCCAGCGTGGGCGCCGCGGTGAGCCGGGTCAGCGGTATCGTGATCTCGCGCAGCGCGGCCGGCGGCAGCACGTCGGCCACCCACGTGCCGAGCGCGTCGCCGGTGGGGAGCGCCTGCGTGGTGCCCGTGGCGCCCACCTGCTCTTCGGGGAGCAGCGGCGCGCCGAGCAGCGGCGGCAGCGGACGCGACGGCGGCGCCCCGCGAAACACCAGCACGGGCACCGTGAAGTCGAACACGGGCAGTCCGTCGGCGGAGCGGTGCGGCACATCGAACGGGAGCCCGGGCACCGCACGCGGCGCGCTCAGCCACCCGCCGGACAGCGCCAGCGAGAGCACCTGCGACACGTCGAGCACCGAGAAGTCCACCGCCACGAAGCCGCGAATGAAGTACAACTCGTACGGCAGCGATGACGGCGGCGACGGGTCCACGTCCATGAAGCCGAGCCAGCGCGCCATGCCGGGGTCGGCGGTGGCGGAGAGCACGGCGTTCAGGCTGCTCACGTCGGCGGTGGCCACGGTGGCACCGGCCGTGACGCCCTCGTCGAGCGGTACGGTGAGGCCGAGCGCGGGGGGACGCGCACTGAGGTCGACGAGCACGTGGTCGAGGTGCGGCGCGATCTCCCGCGCGAGCGGCTCGACGCGCGTCCACTCGTCGTCGTCGGTGGCGGGCGGCGCGGCGGCGGCCGAGGCCACGGTGGGATCGTCGTGCAGCCCCAGGCGCCGCGGCGCACCGCGGCGCACCCGCTTCTCGGCGCGCACCTTCGCGTCGGGCAGGCCGAGGTAGCGCGGGGCCGCTTCGTACGGCAGGTCGAGCACGTTCACCGGCTTGAACTCGAGCACCGAGCGCACGTTGGCGGGCACCCACGCTGCCGCGCGCACGATGCCCTGCCCCGAGATCACGATGCCGTCGATGTGCGAGCCGGTGAGTGTGTACGGTGACGCCGAGCGCTCGCCGATGGTGCGGCGTCCCTCGGAGGTGTCGATGTACGCGGACACGACGAGCGCCTCCTTGCCCGTCACGATCGTGGGCTCGCGGCGCGTGAGCACCGGCGGCTGGCGATCGCGTCCGCCCTGCACGTGCACCGCGATCGCGACCTCGCCCGCGTTGCGCAGCAGGTGCCCGGTGACCGGGTTGTCGGGGGTGACGGCGAAGGGCAGCGTGAGCACGCGCCCGAAGGAATCCACCCACGCGATGTCGGTGCGCGCGTTGCCGGTCACGAGTCCCTGCGCAACGGTTTCCGGCACGCGGTACACGAGGAACGGGCACACCGGCAGCCCGATCTCGGGCGCGACGTACACGCGCAGGTGGATGCCGTCGGTGAGGTGAGGATCACCGGCACCGTCGATGCCGGCGGCACCCATGGCCCAGCGTGGAGGCAACGCGCTCATGTCCGCTCCTGCGCAACGACCAGCGGGATGGAGTTGATGCTGCGGGACGCGATGCGCGTCCCGACCGGTTCGGTGAGGCGCAACTGCAGCGTGGCCAGGTCGGGCACCGCGATGCCGGGCGATGCTGCGAGCAGCACGCGCGTGGCCGACACGTTCGAGCGCACCGGCACGAGCGTGGACGGCTCGGGCGCGGGAATGCCCGGAATGCTCGCGTCGAGAATCGCGAGGCGCGGCGGGTTGCTGACCGGATCGACGAGCCGCGGCGCGCGCAGCAGCGCTTCGTCGCTGTCGAGCAGCAGTCCCACCAGGCGCCACTCGGTGCCCACCTCCTGCCAGAGCGCGACAGTGCGCGGGCCGGTGGCCGGTGCGAACGGGTCGAGCCCGAGCGCCGACAGCGCCGCGTCGAGCAGCTCGTCGTCGGCCAGCCGTTCGTCGGTGGGCGGCGCGGCGGCCACGAGCACGTCGAGTGGATAGAACGGATTCGGCGTGGTGAAGCCGAAGCCGGTGGCCTCGATGAGCTCCGTCACATCGCGGTAGCGCGACGCGCGGAAGTGCGAGAGCCCGATGTCGATCGCGTCTCCGCCTCCGGTGGGCACGGCCTGCACCACGAGGTCGTAGCGCGCCTGCGGCACGAGATCGGCGCGCACCTGCAGCGTGGCACCGTCCACGGGCGCGGGTTCGAGACACGGCGGCGCTTCACTCTCGGGACGCAACGTGCCGGTCGCGGCCTGGATGAGGCGCTGGTCGGCGAGCGTGCGCAGCTCGAACGGCAGGCCACCCCATTCGAACGCCTCCAGCAGCGGGAAGATCGCCGGCACGTCACCCGACGGTGGCGTGGGCGGCGGATCGGTGCGCCGCACGATCACGCCGAGCGTGTAGCCGTAGCGATCGAGCAGGTCCTCGATCCACTCCACGTCGAACCACACGAGCAGGGGATCGTCGCGCAGGTGCGACGGCACCTCGGCCACCGGATCGAAGCCGCGCAGGTAGCGCGCGAGCGCGCGCGGATCGAACCGCTGCTGCTTCGCGTAATCGCGCAGCTCGGCGTCGGGGAGCGTGCCGTCGTCGGCCGTGAGGAAGTGGAAGCGTTGCTCGTGCGTGGTGACCGTCACGTCCGTGGGCGGTGCGCCGAAGTCGAGCGTGCTGGCCGGCGGTGGCGTCTCGGTGGACTCCGCACCCACCCACACCGCCGCGCGATACGACACCTGCACCACGTAGCGCGAGTCGGGATCGAGCAGGTGGTAGCGATCGATCGCGTTCGCGGCGACCGTCGCGTCGTTCCAGGCATCGCGCAGCTCGTCACGCGCGGTATCGTCGTTGTCGGCCGCCACGAGCGCGTCATGGCGAATGCCGCACACGCGCACGAGTCCGATGTCGAAGTACCGATACGGCAGCACCTGGAACGCCGTCCACGGCCCGGCGACGCGCGGACGGTAGCGCACGTACACGCACCCATGCCGTCCCTCCACTGCCACGTGCTCGACCGTGCCAGGCCACGCCTGCTCCTGTCCACCGATCGTGCCGCGCACCAGCGGGAGCCCCAGGCGCGGCCGCTTGCGATCGACCGTCGCGTGTGAACCCGGCGCGAGCTCCGGTCCCTGCGCCGGCCCGAACAGCGACATGATGTGCTGCACGATCTCCGACTCGCCCGTGAACGTGTCCAGGTCGTAGCAGAAGCGGATGAGGTGTCCCACGCCCTCGGACAGCTGCACACGCACCGCGACGATGCCGGGCGCGCGCAGCTCGAGCGAGTGGATCGTGCCCGATCGGCCGCGGCTCATCACCTCCGCCACCACCTTGCCATCGTTGTCGAGGCCATACGCCGTGACGGCGTCGGCACTCATCGCGCCCACCTGCATCGACACGCGATCGGTCGCCACCGGCAGCAGCGCCTCGAGCGCGTCCTTCGTGAAGGTGAGCTCGTAGTTGCCGTCGGGCGCGCTGGCCACGGGGAACCGATCGGCCACGCCAAGTGCGCCGCGGCGCGTGCGGAAGCGCACCGTGCCCAGCGTGATCTCACGACCGGGTGCGCGCTCGTACTGCTTGAGCGCCGACATGTCGAGGCACACCGTTTCGCGGCCGCCGATGTCCGGCACCGTGAGGCACACCGCGAGCAGCAGCTCCGGCTCCGACACCTCGGGCGCGAAGGTGCCCTTGATGCCCAGGCTCATCGCCGTCATCGAGGCACGCGTGTAGCGTGGCAGCCGCCACGCGTGCGTGAGCGCGACCGACTCGCCCGCCGGCGTGTACGGCGCCGGCAGCGCGCCGCGTACGCCGGGCTCGAAGGTGAGCCCGAAGGTGGGCGCGAGCGCGGCCAGCGCCGACACCGTGAACATGGGCGGCGCGCCTTCCACGCCGTCCACGAAGAAGTCGGGCGGGTACGGCGTCTGCCCGCTCGGCGGCGCAGCGAATCGCACGCGTCCCTGCGCGAGGCGGGCGCCGGCCCCGCCGAGCACGCAGTAGCGCGAGGGACGCGGCGCCGGATCGCAGACGCGTCCGAGGTTGTCGGCGGGGTCGCTCGAGAGTCCGTCGCCGCCTTCGGTGTGCGCGCGCGCCCACGGCGCGGGGTCCCAGCGCAGCAGCGCGAGGTCCCACCCTTCGTGCGTGGAAGCCGGCGTGCTGCCGTCCTCGGGCACGGCGGGGCGGAAGGTGGGCATCCACCAGGTGGCCGGCCACGTCGTCGTGTCCACCGGTGTCTCGGTGCCGTTGCTGGCGATCTGCCGCAGCTCCACGCCCTGCAGTTCGTAGAGGTAGCGCACGCGGTTCGTGCCCGACCAGTCCACGCCGCCCCATCCCTGCGATGGCGTCGGCACGAAGCCGGTGGTGGTGGCCGGAATGTTCGAGCGCACGCGATGCGCGAAGCGCAGCACGGGCACGGTGTCGGGCCACGCCGTGTGCGCGTCGCCAAGGCCGGCGAGCGGCTCCTGCCCCGCACCGACGACACGCGTGAACTTGTCGGCGAGCACGAGGCTCATCACGAGCGGATCGGCCGGCGGCGCGGGGAGCGCGGGCTCGCTGCCCACGGTGAAGTCCACGCACCCCTTGATGCTGAAGAAGAAGAAATCGACCTTGCCGCAGAACTTGCCCACGAGCTGCGAGCCGGCCTCGGTGATGCGCGCCTCGAGTTCACCCGACACGCTCAGGCTGATGATCACCAGCCGCAGCTCGCCGCTCACGTACAGGCCACCCGCGAGCACGAACGGCCGCGTGCCGAGCCCCACGAGCACGCTGATCGACGCCTTGAGGTAGATCGGCCCGCCGCCCCACTTCACGCTCAGGCCGGCGCCCATGCCGATCGCGAAGCCTTCGAAGTTGAGCGTGTCGCGCTTGCCCAGCTTGCGCAGGTGCCGTTCCTCGATCATGAAGAACGCCGTCGCGCGCAGGTCGAGAATGGACGGGAGCAGCTGCACGGTGACGGGCCGGTCCGGCCGCCCGTCGCCGCCATCGGACCCCACGCGCACGTAGCCGCCCTGCGTGCTCGTCTGCAGCGGGAAGAACGCGCCGATCGGCACGAGCAGCTTCATGACCTGCGGGATCTCGTACTCCGCGCTGATCGCGATGCCGATCGACGCGGGGTCGATGGCCACGATGCCGAGCAGCTGCAGCCCGCTCCCCGCGGGACTGCTCGTGCGGTCCTCCTGCGCCTCGCCGCCGGGCGGCTTGAGCAGCACGGCCTCGATGGAGAACACCACCGAGATGTCGGGGAAGCCGATCGTGAGCATCCCCATCGCGTTGAACGTGAACGCCGCGTCGGGGAGCGTGCCGATGACCGCACCGAAGCCGACCGCGAACTGGTTGGGCTGCGGGTTGTACTTGGTGCCCGTCGATCCGATCGCCGGCCGCCGATGCCACCCCACCTCACGCGCGTAGATGTCGGTGGGATCGAGCCCATCGAGGTTGCGCACGCCGTTGGCCACGAAGCGACCGGCGAAGCCGTACAGGCCGAGCCCCGTGTTGCCGAGCGGAATGCCGGTGGCGAAGCGCACACCGCCTTCGATGTGCACCATGCTCGGGTCGCGATACGCGAAGCTCCCCCAGGCCTTGAGCTTGGCCGGAATCACGTCGAGTTCGAGGCTCGCGCCGAAGCCGTCCGGCAGGATCTGCAGCTCGCCGCCGCCGATCACCGCACCCGGCACGTTGATCGACGCCTTGATGCCGCGAATGCCCACCGAAATCGACGGCGGGCTGGCGTCGGTGTCGATCTCGATGCGAATGGTCGTGCGCGAGATCTCTACGACGCCGAGGTCGAGCGCGAACTCGATGTCCACTTCCACCCACACCGAGCCCGCACCCACGCGAATGGCCGTGATGCCGAGCAGCTCGCCGAGCGCGCCCGTGATCGTCCATCGTCCCGGATCGGCCACTTCGAACTGCGCATCCTCGAACACGAAGCGCACGCGTTCGAGCACCGGCTTGCTTTCGTCGTGCTCGTACTCGAGGCCGACGTTCTTGTAGCGCACCTTGATCGGTTCGGTGGTGGACACGCCCACCGCGCCGCCAAGGTCGGCCTTCACGCCGAACGACGCGGTGTAGTCCACGCCGAGGCGCACCTTCATCCCTTCGGTCGCGTCGATCGCGCGCAGGCGCACTTCGCCCTCGAGCTTCTCGACGATGACCTTGCCGTCCTTGATCACATGCTCGCCGTCGATCTGCAGCGCGGCCGCCGCCGCCGCCGCGGCCACGAGCGCCGCGATGCGCACGCCGGCGCCCGCCGGGTCATCGGTGGTGATGCCGCCGAGCAGCGCCGGCGCCAGCGCGAGCGTCACCGCCACCGTCTCGTCCACTCGGCTCGCCGCGTCCGGCTTCACGATCGCGAACAGGCCGTCCGCATCGCCCATGGAGTCGAGCGAGAGCAGGAACGACGTCTGCCCGCTGCGCTGGTCGGTGGTGAAGCGCGCGATGATGCGCCAGAGATCGGGACCGGTGGACGGATTCGGGTTCACCGGCGCGACCAGGTTCCCACCGGAGAGTCCGGGCACCTGCACGTCGGTGGACGCCCACTCCACGGTGAGCTGCGCGAGCGTGGGCACCCAGTCCACGTCGTTCACGATGCTCGGCGAATCCCACGCGGCCTTCGCTTCCACGCGATACGGGATCTGGGGCGTGCGAGGATCGAGCGGCGCGGTGACGTCGGGGTCCTCGCCCGGCACAAACGCGCGCATGAGCGCAGGACCGCGCGTGGCCGTCTCCCCCTCGTCGGGCACGGCCGGCGTCGTGGCCGGATCGCTGAGCACGGCGTAGATGTCCACGCCGCGCGCCTCGATGCGCTCCGGGCGTGACTGCGTCTCGCCCCAGCTCGCGCGCGTGGCGCTGTCGTAGTCGGTGTAGATGCGCCACGCTTCGTCGATGTGCGCGCGCAGCGGCGAGCCGGCGGGCGCGAAGCTCGTAGCAGTGGCGTAGGCCGCTTCACCGACCGCGGGAGCGAGCCCCTGCTCACCGATGCCTTGAATGCGCGCCCCATCCACGCCGGCGGCGATGAGCAGGTCGCGTCCCTTCGTCCACCGCTCGTTCGCGAGCTCGCGATTGCGTGTCTCGGTGCCGGCGGTGATGTCGCAGCAGCGCCCGATCACGATGAAGCGGGTGTCGTTCGGCAGCGACGCCACCCACGCGGCGATCTCGTCGGTGGTCGGCGGTGCGTTCTGCAGCGCGTCGTCGGCCGAGTCGAGCTGCTCGGTGGTCCCGCTGAAGCGCGGATAGGGGCGCGACGGGCCGAAGGGCAGCGCCTCGGTGGCGCGAATGCGCCGCCACGAGGTGGGCGTGTTGTCGTTGAACGCCATCCGGATGCGCAGGTGCTGCACCGGCGGTGCCACGGGAGCCGTGGGCGTGGTGGGATCGGTGGGGTCGTCGTTCTCGCCGATCGTCACCTCGGCCAGCGTGCCCCGCGGCACCGTGAGCACGCCACCGCTCAGCGTGGCCGGCGACGCGGCCACGTCGCGTGCGTCGCGCGCGTGGAACGGCATGAGCGCCCACGAGTTCTCCACCGCGCGGATCGCCGCCGCCGCGTTCGTCGTGCCCACCACCTGCCGCACCTGGCCGGTGCGGTGCCCCACGAACAGCGGCCCCACGTCCACCACCTCGATGCGGCAGCGGCGCACCTGGTCGTGCCGGTCGGTGAGCGTGACCGTGTGCAGCCCCTGCGCCCAGCCGGTGTCGAGGTCGAACGTCACCCCCGTGCCGCTGCGTGTGCTCCCCTCGCTCTCCCACTGCCAGCGCAGACCCGCGCGATCCTCGTCGGTCCACGTGCTCGCCGGCTCGATGGCCGAGAACTCCACGAAGTCGAGCGCGAGGCCGGGGCCGCGCAGGAACACCACCTCGTCGAACTCGTGCGAGAAGCCCGCACTTGCGTTGGCATAGCGCACACGGATGTGCGGTGGCAGGCCGGTGCTCGCATCCGAGCGGGCGAAGGCGAACGAATGTTCGGTGGACACCATGTTGCCATCGGCGTCCGGTTGCCGCTGGTACACGTACAGCGTGGGTCCGCCGGCCGTCATGGGCACGTCGAACCACCCCGAGTCGGGCCCCAGCGCGAGCTGGCCGTCCGGACGGAAGAACGACGCGTCCGTGCTCGGCGTGGGGAAGCGCGCGATGATGCGCGCCGTCGGCCCGGTTTCCGCGTGCACGGTGACGGTATGCGACCGGCCGGCACCGGCGGGTCCGCCGAGCTCCACGACGCGTCCGTCGATCTCCTGATAGAAGCGCAGCGTGAGCGCGCCGTTGAGCGGCACGCCGAACTCGAGGTGCGCGTCGCCCTGCAGCGACGTGGTGGGCTTCCACCCCACGAGCAGGTCGCGCACGCCGATGTTCACATCGCCGATGAACGGAATGTTGCGCGGCAGGAAGAGCGTGGCCTGCCGGATCGACATTCCCTCGAAGTCCGCGCCATGCTCGCGCGCCATGATGTCGGCGGGCGTGAACGACTCGGTGAGGTCGAGCACGACGCGATCGACCGTGAGGCCGAAGCCGCTCTCGTGCAGCAGCAGGTGCGGCGGCGAGAAGCCCGTCTCGATGATGGTGCCGCTCGGCGCGGTGGGGATGAGCGGATCGGGGTCGGCGATGAGGCGCACCGTGGTGCCGGCCGCGCCGCCCTGGATGCGCAGCACGCCGCGCGCGTACAGCTTCACGCGACGACCCGCGTTCGGCGCGGCGCGCATGAACGCCGGCGAGGACGGCGACGACGGCACCACCTCGCCGGGCCGTCCGATCGGCACGATGATCGCCACGCGATCGAGCACGAGGTCGAGCACCCAGCCCGTGGGCTCCCCCTCGAGCTCGGTGGCGGCGCCGGTCGTGGTGGCGCGCACCCAGCCGAGCTGGAAGGGCACGCCCGAGGTGAGACCCGGAATCTCCACCGGGAAGTCGGGGCCGAGCGCGAGCGCGACATCGCTCGCGGAGTTCACGCGTCCCTCGTGCACGAAGAACGTGCCGGAGGTGCGCGAGGTGAGGTCGGCCACGTTGAGCAACTCGATGAACCGCAGCACCGAGTCGGGCACGAACCCCTGGGCGCCGGCCGGCACCTCGGCGATCAGGTCGAGAATCGTGGCACCACGCACGAAGGGCATCTCATCCCTCCCGGCGGACGCGGCCGCTCAGCGTGAGGGCCGCGCGCAGCGAGTCACGAAGCGCCAGCCGCGTGGGGAGTGCGCGACGGATGTCGGCCACCTCGCGCGCGGCGATCACCGCCGTGGGCCAGAACTGCACGAACGACGCCGCGACCGTGCCCTCCGCGAGCGCGGGGCGCGCGGCGGTGCCAGCGGGCGGACGCACCGTGCGACCGGGGCGGATCACGTCGGGACGTAGCACGTCGGGGCGCAACGCGTCGGGGCGCAGCACACCGTCGCGCACGGCACCGGGGAGCGTGACCAGCCCGGGCACGGTCGGACGCGACGGCGACGACGGGGTTGCCACCTCCGGCATCGGTGCCACGATCGTGGGGCGCGTGACATCCGTGTGCATCACGGGCGCTCCGGGTGCGAGGCGCGCGAGCAGCGTGGCGACGTGCGTGAACGCCTCGTGCGCGGCCGCATCGTGCTGCCACGCCTCGTCCTCGCTCGTGGGTTCGTCGTCGTCACGCCCGTCCGGCAGCTCGAGCTCGGCGCCGGCGGTGAGCGCCGCCAGATCGACGGCGCGCCCGCGCGACGCGGCACGACCGCCGAACAGCGGCGCCAGTCCGCTCGCCTCCGCGGCCGCGTCGAGCGCCAGCGCACGCGCGCGGTCGGCTAGCGCGGCATACTGCGCCCGCGCGCCCGCATCGGCGGCGCCTCCTTCGGTGTAGAGCAGTGCGAGCCCCACACCCGCTGCCGAGTCGGGCAGCCCCGATGGCACGAGCGTGCGATGCCACGCGAGCGGGGTGCTGCCAGCCTGCGGGCCGGGCGCATGCACCGGCACCGTGGCCGTGACATCGCCGAGCAGCGCGCGCATCGCGTCACCATCGACCGCGAACCACACAGGCCACACGAGCGGCTGGCGCAGCGCGTCCGCGCCGCGCACCTGCACTCCGTCCAACTCCAGCGTCACGCGCATGGGTTCGGTCCGGTGACGGTGTACGCATGCGTTGCGCCGCAGGCAGGAATCGTCGGTCGCGTTCACGACGGAACACGGGACGATGGTGCGGCAGGAGGTGCGGCCGCATGCAGCCGCAGAGCACACTACGTACATGCGCATCGCGCGGACCTCCGTGATGCCGATCACGCGCGGCGCCATGCTCTACGCTGCATGCTGCCAGCGCGCCTGTCCAGTCACGACACGGAATCAGATCGTCACAGTCGAGGTCGCTCGTCGTGCCTCACCACGAGCACGGACCGTCACGGTGCGGGCACACGCGGCGGATGACTTCGCTATGGAATCCGCGCGCGACGCACGAGCAGCGTCGGTCCTTCCGTGTCGAACCGATCGGAGTACTCGCCGCGAATCGTGTCGCCCACCACGCGCGCGGTGAAGAGCGCGACCGTGTCCGCCCCACTCGTGCCACGCAGCGTCACGAGTCGCAGGGCGTCACCCTCGAGCGTGCCGATCAGGAAGCGACGGAATCCGATGCGCTCGCGTCCGCTCACCGAAGCGCGCGGTGTGCCCGGCGCCTCGATCCAGAGATCGTACGACGCCGGTTCGCCGAGCGAGGTGGTGCCCACCCAGCGCGCATCGAGCGGGAAGCGATCGCGTTCCAGCACCGTGACATCGCGTCGCAGCAGGTTGAGGGCGCTGCCGAAGAGCCCGAGCCCGCCCTGCACGCTGCTGATGAGGCCAGTGCCACCGAACGGATCGTTCCCCGAGCGGTTGTAGTCGTAGAAGTTGCGGTCCACGGCGGCCACGCTCGCCAGCTGACGGAAGCCGGGAAACCACACCGACGGAAAGCCGCCCACGAAGAAGTTGCGCAGCGTGCCCGAGAGCGCGAAGCGCGTGGAGTCGCTGAACAGGAACCAGGGACCGTTGGGCGTCTCCACGCGGATCGCGTAGGTGCGCGCATCGGCCACCGGCGACCATGCCAGCCGCAGCGTGTCCACGCTGCGGTTGATCGTGACCGGTTGCGCCACCGTGGCCACGCCGGGCTGCCACCCCGGCTCTGCCGACGGCACGCGCGTTTCGCCCGTGACCACGCGCCCGTCGGGCGTGCGCACCTGCAGGCGATACCGCCGACCCGGCTCGATCGCGAGTCGCGTGCGCGGCACGGTGTAGCGACCGGTGCGGCGCTGGAAGCGCAGCGTCTCGTCGGCGAGCACACCCACGCTGTCCGCGTCGCGCAGCAGGCGCACCGTCGCACCGGTGAGCGGCTCACCGCCCGCGGTGCGAATGGGGTCGAGCGGATCGAAGCGCAGCGTGGTGTCGATCGTCACGCGCCCGGTGAGCGACGACTCCACCAGGATCACCTGCTCGGCCTCGTCGGGGTTGAGCACGGCATGCACCACCACGCGCGGCCGCGGCGCGCCCACGGTCTCCGTGGCGATCTCGCACGCGCCGAGCATCGCGACCAGCCCCGTGCATAGCAGCAGCGCGGCGCTCGATCGCGCGACGCGACCCGGATGTCGTGCATGCCTCACCATGCGACGCTCACCCCCACCGTGGGCAGGATCGGGAACTGCGACACCGTGGTGCGCGTGGGAGGATTGTCGGCGTAGTCGAACACGTAGGTGAACACGTTGCGGGCGTTGTACGCGTTGATGAGCGACACGTAGGGCGCCCAGGTGCGGCGTCCGGTGCTCGTGCGCGTGGCGCTCACATCGAGGCGCTGGAAGAGCGGATAGCGCGCCGCGTTGCGCGGGCCACCGATCGGCTCGCGATCCACGGCGCGCTCATCGGTGCTGAAGCTGTTGGTGACCCCGTCGTAGCGACGCCGCACCAGCTGCCCCTCCACGTCGGTGAAGGGCGTGCCCGTGCCAAGGCCGAGCCGCACGCCGTAGCTCCATTTGCCGCCCGGCCGCCAGGAACCCACGAGGTTGAGGTTGTGCCGCCGGTCCTGCACCGGCGCGAACCGACCCTCCGGTCCGTTGCGTGCACTCACGCCGTACGAGTACGCCAGCCACCCCGACAGCGGCCCGCCCTCGAGCTGGCGCAGCAGCACGTCCACGCCGTACGACGTGCCCGTGGTCACGATGAACTCGTCGCCGCGCACCGCGGGATCGTTGAACAGGTTGGAGGCTGGCAGGCTGCCGTAGCGCTTGTGGTACGCCTCCACGCGCACCATGCGCCGATTGTCGAACCAGCGCTCCACGCCGCCGATCGTCTGCCACGCCTGCGCCACCGGCGTGGTGCGGTCGGCGGTGAGCCAGAAGTCGAACAGCCGCACCGGCGCCTGCTCGTTGCGCAGCGCGGGCGTCCACTGCGTGGTGCGACCGCCCGACAGCGTGAACGCGAGATCCTCGTTGGCGAACCACTTGAGCGACAGGCGCGGCGACAGTCCCATCCACCCCGTGCCCGTGACCGTCTCCGCGCGCAGTCCCGCGCGCGCGATCAGCGACGACGCGCGCACGGTGTGGTCCACGTACAGCACGCCCGCCGTGGGCCGCTGCCGCAGCGCGAACAGCTCCTCCGTGCCGGCCGCCGGTGCGGCCACGTCGTAGCGCACACGGTACGCCGACCATTCGTAGCCGAGCAGCGTTTCGTGCCGCCCGCGCCACCGCGTGACCTCGCCCCAGGCGCGCGCTTCCCCCACGCGATTGGTGAGCGTGAGTGAGCCCGACCCGAGGTCGAGCGTGGTGCCGAAGCCGGTGTGCGAGAGGCGCTGCATCACGCGCGCCGAGTCGCCGCCGGCCACGGCGCCGAGCGGCTGCTCCCACGCCGCGCCGAGCACGCGGTTCCCCCAGTCGAAGCGCAGTCCGCCCGTGCCCGCACTCGTGCTGTCACTGAAGCCGGTGAGGAAGCCGTCGAGCACGTCCTCGCCGGTGTACGCCGTGAGCGAGAGCGTGCCGCCATTGTCGAGTCGATGCTTCACGTGCGCCTGCACGTCGGTGAACCAGTAGGGCAGCGACTGGTCCGAGAGCAGCGCCACGAACCGGTCGGCGTATGTGCGGCGCGCGGCCACGTTCCAGCTCGTGCGCCCGCGCGCCGTGCCGCCAAGCGACAGCGTGCTGGCCAGCACCGACGCCGACACCGTGCCATGCACCCCGCTGCGCTCCTCGGCCTTCGGCGTGACCGACAGCACGCTCGAGAGCCGCGACCCGTAGCGTGCCGGAAAGCCGCCGGGCATGAGCTCGAACTCGCCCACGGTCTCGTCGATGAACGTGCCGAAGAGCCCCGCGAGGTGGAACGGGTTGTAGATGGGGTAGCCGTCGAGCAGCACGAGGTTCTGGTCGCTCTCGCCGCCACGCACGTTGTAGCCGGCGTTGAAGTCGTTGGTGGCCACCACGCCTGGCATGAGCTGCACCACGCGCAGCACATCGGGCTCGCCGATCACGGGCACCCGTTTCAGGGCCTCGCCGCGCACCGCAAAGAGCCCCGGGTCGGGGGAGCGCGTGAACTGCTCCCGCTCGGTGGTCTGGGCCTGCACGCGCACGGCGCGCAGCTCGGTGGTTGCCGCCGTGAGGGCGACGTCGAGGGTGCGCACTTCGCCGGCCGCGAGCGTCAGGCGCTCCGTGCGGGTGGTGAAGCCGATGCGCGCGGCCGCCACCGTGACCGGCCCGGACGGGACGCGCAGCAACACGTAGCGCCCCTCGGCATCGGTGATGGTGCCCAGCCGCGTGCCCACGATGGTGACGGCGACCTCGGCAATCGGGGCGGCCGTGGCGGCTTCGGTGATGCGTCCGCGCAGGGTGGCGAGGGAATCGGCGGGCGGTTGTGCGGCGGCGAACAGCAGGGAGGTGGCGAAGGACAGCATGAATCGAGGAGGAGGGTTCGCTCATGCAACACCGAGCGCCGCCGCGAAGTTGCGCGAGCCGACCGAAACGATGACTATTTCGGCCATGCCCGTCGGTTCGCGCGCGCTCCACCGGCCAGCCAACCCGAGTGTCCTCGCCCTCCTGCTCGCCCTGGCGCTGCCGGGCACGCAGGTGCTGGGCCAGGACGCTGCGCCGCGCATGCACCGCCTCGTCGGCACGGTGCAGGACAGCACCAGCGCGGGCCCGCTCGCCGGCGCCCTCGTCCAGCTGGTGTCGCTCGACAATCGCGCGTGGGCGCGCTCGGCCATCTCGCGTGCGGACGGCGGCTTCGTCTTCGACAGCCTGCCGCCTGGGGCGTACGCACTCGGCTATCTGCATCCGCGCCTCGATTCGCTGCACCTCGAGCCGCCGCTGCGCGAGGTGCGCGTGCCCGGTGCAGACTCGCTCGCGCTCCTCGCCGTACCCTCGGTCGCGGCCATCGCGCGCGCCGCCTGCCCCGATGCGCCGCTGGCGGATGACGAAGCGCTGTTCATCGGTCGCCTCCGCCCCTCACGCGAGGGGGTGCCGGCTTCGTTCGGCCGGGTGAGCGTCACGTGGTCGGAGACCGTGATCGGCGGTGGCGTGGAGCAGCGTCGCCCCGCAATCATCGCCGAGACCGACGGCGACGGGAGGTTCGTCATCTGCGGCGTGCCGGCGGCCGCCCCAACCCTCGTGCAGGGCATCTCGGAGCGTGGCGAGACGGGAGTGCTCGAGCTGCAGGCGCCGGCGTCGCGGCTCCTGCTGCGCGACCTGTTCACGGCGCCGATCGATCGCGTCTGGATCGCAGCGCCCGTCGACACGGGTGGGTCGACCGACAGCACCGATCGGGACGCACCGGTCGATTCGCTGGCCCTCCTGCGCGGCCCGGGCTGGCTGCGGGGCGCCGTCCTCACCGCAGACGGCACCCCCATCTCGCGCGCCCGAGTCCGGGTGCGCGGAAGCCCGGCCGAGGCCCTCTCCGACAGCCTCGGGCGCTTCGAACTGCGCGGGCTCCCGCTCGGTACGCACGCCCTGGAGGCGATCGCGCTGGGGTACGCCCCGCTGCGTCAGGCGGCCGACATCGCCGAGTCGGACACGGCGCGCCTCGTGGTCACCATGTCGCCCGCGGACGTCACGCTCGACACCGTGCGCGTGCTCGGAGAGCGGGTGGTGCCGTTCTGGAAGCGCGAGTTCGACACGCGACGCAAGCAGGGTATGGGTCGATTCATCGACGAAGCCGCGATCGCGCGCCGCAATCCGATGCTCGTCACCGACATGCTGGCCGGCCTGCCGGGCATGACCCTGCGCACGGGCCTGTTCACGTCGCAGTCGCGGCTGCTGATGCGCACGACCGGCGGCTATTGCGCCCCCAACGTGATCGTGAACGGGATGCTCGTCGACGTGGCCGACATCGGGATCGATGGCTTCGTGTCGGCGACGCAGCTCGTGGGGGTGGAGGTCTACCGGAGCGCGATCCTCCGCCCCGCCGAGTTCCCCATCCAGCGAAAGTGCGGCCTCATCGTGCTCTGGACGGGAGTGCGACAGGAGCAGCCGCGCTGATCCCTCGGCGCAGCTCGGCGTAGATCGCCTTGTACATGAGGCGGAACGCGCGCAGCGCGAGGCGTTCGGCCCCGTCACGGCGACTCGACCAGCGGGAGCGCCTGCGCCTCGCGTGGCTGGCGATCTCCGACACGCGCACCGGCGAGACGGCCAGCGCGCGTCGTGGCCTGGATGCGCGGGCGCTGAGCGCCGTTCCCGGGGGAACCGCGGGGTGTGGCTGGCGTAGACACGACATGATGCACCTTCGGCCCCCCGCCTCCCGTGTGCCCCGCTCCGTCCGCGTGCTCGTCGCGGCCGCGTGTCTCGCGGCGCCAGCGTCGCTTCCATCGCAGGCCGCGCCCCCACGCGTCCGCCTCTCGGGCGTCGTGTTCGACAGCACCGCCTCGGCGCCACTCGAGGGCGCCGTCGTGCAGCTCGTCTCGGAGGCGGACCCCACGCGCGCGTGGACGGCACGCACCGATGACACCGGGGCCTTTGCGTTCGCGGACCCGGCGCCCGGCCGCTACCTGCTCGGCTTCGTGCACCCGCGGCTCGAAGCGGTGCTGCTCGAGCCGCCGGCGCAGGCCATCACCGTGTCCACGCGCGACGCCAGCGTTCGCCTCGCCATTCCGTCACTGCCCACGATCGCACGCGCCGCCTGCGCGGACACGCCCGTGGACTCCGGCACCACACCGGTGCTCGGCCGCGTGCGCGCTGTCGATGGCAGCCCCCTGCCCGCACCGGCCCGCGTCACGATCGCGTGGTCGGAGGTCGTGATCGACCGCGGTGTGAGCACGGTCCGCCCCGAACTGCGCGCGCTCACGGACACCTCCGGCATCTTCCGCCTGTGCAACGTGCCGGCCGGCACGAACGTGCAACTCGTCGCCGAAACCGATCGCGCCGCCTCCGGCCGACTCGAGCTCACCACACCGGCCGAGGGCGCGCTGCTGCAGCCCCTCACGGTGGGCATCGCCGAGCGCGTGCGGGTGGACGACGCCGACGAGGAGTCCCTCCTGCGTGGGCCCGGCACGCTGACCGGCACCATCGTGACGCCCGACGGCGCGCCCCTGCCGCGCAGCCGCGTGCGCCTTTTCGAAACGGCGGCCAGCGCCATGAGCGATTCGACGGGGGCGTTCCGGCTGACCGGACTGCCCACGGGCACGCATACGCTCGAGGCCTTCGCGATCGGCTTCGCGCCGGTGCGCCGCATCGTGGATGTGGCCGATGCGGCGGGCACGTCGCTCCGCGAGGAGCCGCTGCGCGTGACGCTCGAGCGCGCCAGCACGCCGCTCGACACGGTGCGCGTCTTCGCCTCGGCCGATCCGTTCAGCTGGCGGGTCGGTTTCGATGCGCGGCGTGCGCGTGGCCTCGGTCGATTCGTGGACGAGGCCGCGATCGCGCGTCGCAATCCGCTGCGCACGACGGACGTGCTGATCACGGTGCCCGGGCTCACGATGCAGCGCGGTCGCTTTGCGGCGGAGGACCAGATCTACCTGCGCGACAACAGCGGGGAGCTCTGCCTTCCCGACCTGTTCGTCGATGGCATGCGCCTCTTCCTCGACGGTGCGAACATCGACAGCTACGTGTTCGCGAACAGTCTGCTCGGGGTCGAGGTGTACCGTAGTCAGGCGCTGCGGCCGCTCGAGTTCACCACGGAGAACCGATGTGGTGCCATCGTCCTGTGGACCGGTCGTCGGAGGACGACGCCGCGCTGAGCCTCAGGCCGTGCCGAGCATCGGTCGCACGGCCGCGTGCACCGGCGCCGGCGCGCTCGCCGCCTCGGCCTCGCCGCTCCGTCCGATCGCCAGCGCGTCCTCACGCCGCTTCACCAGCTCCCAGAAGTCACCGCGGCGATGGTCCACCTGCTCGGTGGTCGGCAGCTCGGCGTAGATCGCCTTGTACATGAGGCGGAACGCCCAGAAGAGCGCGACCATGTCGGGGAGCACCAGCGCCACGCGCGTGATCGCGTTCACGTTCGCGATCTGGTCGTTGAACGCCGCGGTGCCGAAGCGCTCCTTCACGAGCGCCCAGTTGATGAAGAAGTTGGCCAGGCCGAACACCAGGTTCGTGCCGCCGATGATCGCCGCCGACCGCCACAGCGCCGCCTTCACGCGCGGCTC